>NZ_JAWHPL010000018.1:0-999 GCF_032587875.1 Pseudomonas syringae group sp. 243L2 | reverse complement strand
TAGTTGATGGGTTACTGGCACACGCCGGGCAGGAAATTCATCTCAAGGCCGGTAATAACGTGGTAATTGAGGCGGGGCTCGAGATCACGGTCAAAGCGGGTGATTCCTTTATCAAGATCGACGCCAGTGGCGTAAGCATTACCGGCCCTCAGATGAAACTCAACTCGGGGGGCAAGCCAACCTTGGGCACCGGCGCATCGCCCGCTTTGCCTGGGCTTGTGAAACAGGCAGATGACAATGGGCCGGGGCAGTTGCTGACGCAGCGCCTGGGTGAACCAGGCCCGATAGTAGAGCTGTGCCAGAAACCCAGGAACGGAACGCCCATGGACTGCCCGCTTGCCGATTGCGGCTGTCGCGGGGCGTTGCTGTCGAGAGGTCGGGCATGAACGTTTACGTGCTGCTGGAGCGCACCGACTCGCTGCTGGAACAACTCTACCAACGGCTGCCCGATCCAGCGCCAGCCGTGTTATTCGACAAGACCGAGCTGGCCACCTACCGGGAGAAAAGTCCGCTTTTTTTGAACACATCAGGCAGCAATACCCTCGTTGAGGCAATGCATGAAGAGCCAGAATCCTGGCCCGGCCTGATCATCGAAAGCCCCTCTCCCGCCGACGTGTTGCTCGGCCATCTGCGGCACATTCTGTTTGTCAGGTTCGAGGGGCAGCGCCGAGGCGTGCTGCGCTATTCACACCCTGTCACTGCCAGCTACTTCTTTACCGTTGATGCGCCTCAATCCATCGCCCAGTGGTTCGGCCCTATTTCCAGGCTTGGCTGGTACGGCGGCACCTGGGAGGACCTTGCACAAGGCAAGCAGCGCTGGTTCGACGTTCGCAATCCACACGCACCTGATTGGCAACCGCCCCAACCTCAAGTGACGTTCGGTTTAAACCAGTGGCAAGAAGACGCGTTGCGGCGCCAGAACAAGGAGTTCTTACAATGACCAGCGGCAGACTGAGCGATGGCCCTTCCTGCGAAATGGACAAACTGATCGTCCAGATC
>NZ_JAWHPL010000017.1:0-269906 GCF_032587875.1 Pseudomonas syringae group sp. 243L2 | reverse complement strand
CGTCTCACGCTGGAGCGTGCGGAACGATAATCTCAACTATCGTGCGGCGCTCCGCGTCGTATGCCTTTATGGACGCTCCGCGTCCTCATTGCGACGCAGAGCGTCGAGACCTGCATTCCCACGCTGGAGCGTGCGGAACGATAATCTCAACTATCGTGCGGCGCTCTGCGTCGCATGCCTTTCCGGACGCTCCGCGTCCTCATTGCGACGCAAAGCGTCGAGACCTGCGTTCCCACGCTGGAGCGTGCGGAACGATAATCTCAACTATCGTGCGGCGCTCCGCGTCGTATGCCTTTATGGACGCTCCGCGTCCTCATTGCGACGCAGAGCGTCGAGACCTGCATTCCCACGCTGGAGCGTGTGGAACGATAATCTCAACTATCGTGCGGCGCTCCGCGTCGCATGCCTTTCCGGACGCTCCGCGTCCTCTTGCGACGCAGAGCGTCGAGACCTGCATTCCCACGCTGGAGCGTGCGGAACGATAATCTCAACTATTGTGCGGCGCTCCAAGTCGCATGCCTTTCCGGACGCTACGCGTCCTCATTGCGACGCAGAGCGTCGAGACCTGCGTTCCCACGCTGGAGCGTAGGGAACGATAATCTCAACTATCGTGCGGCGCTCCGCGTCGCATGCCTTTCCGGACGCTGCGCGTCCTCTTGCGACGCAGAGCGTCGAGACCTGTATTCCCACGCTGGAGCGTGGGAACGAGAATCCAACTATCGTGCGACGCTCCGCGTCGCATGCCGTTCTGGACGCTCTGCGTCCTCTTGACGACGCAGAGCGTCGAGACCTGCATTCCCACGCTGGAGCGTGCGGAACGATAATCGCAACTATCGTGCGGCGCTCCGCGTCGCATGCCTTTCCGGACGCTCCGCGTCCTCTTGCGACGCAGAGCGTCGAGACCTGCGTTCCCACGCTGGAGCGTGCGGAACGATAATCTCAACTATCGTGCGGCGCTCCGCCCTACTTCTTCACGCCCAGCTTCTTCAATTCCTCATCACGAAGCTCGCGACGCAGGATCTTGCCGACGTTGGTGGTGGGCAGGACCTCCCGGAATTCCACGCTACGCGGCACCTTGTAGCCGGTCAGGTTGGCGCGCATGTGCTCCATGACCTGTTCCTTGGTGAGGGTAACGCCCGGTTTGGCCACGACGAAAACCTTGATGGTTTCGCCTGACTTCTCGTCCGGCACGCCGATCGCCGCGCATTGCAACACACCCGGGAGCGTGGCCAGCACGTCTTCAAGTTCGTTGGGGTATACATTGAAACCGGAGATCAGAATCATGTCTTTCTTGCGATCGACAATCCGGATGTAGCCATCGGGCTGGATGATCGCGATGTCACCGGTCTTGAGCCAGCCATCACTGTCGAGCATTTCATCGGTGGCTTCCTGGCGCTGCCAGTAGCCTTTCATGACCTGAGGGCCCTTGATGCACAACTCGCCGGTTTCACCGAACGCCAGCTCGTTGCCAGCATCGTCGATAACCTTGCACAGCGTCGACGGCACAGGAATACCGATAGTGCCCATCTGCACGTCTTTAGCGGGATTGACCGTAGCCACCGGGCTGGTCTCGGTCATGCCATAGCCTTCGCAGACCTGGCAGCCAGTGACCTGCTTCCAGCGTTCGGCAGCGGACTGCTGCAGGGCCATGCCGCCGGACAGGGTAACTTTCAACGCCGAAAAGTCGAGGTTGCGGAAACCCTCGTTATTGCACAAGGCCACAAACAGCGTGTTAAGGCCGACAAAGCCGCTGAACTTCCATTTCGAAAGTTCCTTGACCATCGCTGGCAGATCACGCGGGTTGCTGATCAGGATGTTGTGATTGCCGAGCAGCATCATCGCCATGCAATGAAAGGTGAAGGCGTAGATGTGATACAGCGGCAGGGGCGTGATGATGATTTCACACCCGTCGCCAAGGTTTGAAGCCATCAGCGCCCGGCACTGCAACATGTTGGCGATCAGGTTGCGATGAGTCAGCATTGCGCCCTTGGCCACACCGGTGGTGCCGCCGGTGTATTGCAGCACAGCAACATCGGCGCTGCCGGGCGACACGTCGGTCACTGGCTGGCCACGCCCCTTGCCGAGCACATCGTTGAATTTGACGGCTTTAGGCAAGTGATAGGCCGGGACCATTTTCTTCACGTACTTGATGACGCTGTTGATCAGCAAACGCTTGAGCGGCGACAGCATGTCAGCCACTTCAGTGACGATGACATGCTTGATCTGCGTTTTGGGCACGACCTTTTCGGCCAGGTGCGCCATGTTTGCCAGACACACCAGCGCCTTGGCGCCGGAGTCATTGAACTGGTGTTCCATTTCCCGCGCGGTGTACAGCGGGTTGGTGTTGACCACGATCAGCCCGGCGCGAATGGCACCGAAGACGGCAATCGGGTACTGCAACAGGTTGGGTAACTGCACAGCGATGCGATCACCCGGCTGCAGGTCGGTATGTTGCTGGATCCAGGCGGCGAACGCGCCGGACAGCTCATACAGTTCGCCGTAGGTGATGGTCTTGCCCAGATTGCTGAACGCCGGTTTGTCGGCGAAGCGTTGGCAGGACAGCTTCAGGACAGCCTGGACATTGGGATACTCGTCAGGATTGATATCGGCGGGGATACCAGACGGATATTTGTCCTTCCAGAAGTTTTCAATCATTCAGTCGGCTCCGTAGCGATAGCGAATTCTTCACATCGCCTGAAGCGATGATTTTCTTGTGCTTGGAATTATGCAGTAGACGCTTTTTTCGCTTTATGACTGATCAAAAAGCGCGCCGAGAGTAGCAGCTTTGCCAAACGTCGACTAGAGGCATAAGAAGGCCACACAGTCACCAAAAAGACCGTAATCTATAAATCAGTCATTTTTAAAACATCAAAAGAATATTAATTACCACCTCGAAAGCACCGGAACAGAGCGGTCAACCTCATAATTAGCGGCTTTTCAAAAAAAAGACCCCGCATGCAGCACTCTGCAAACGGGGTCATTTACACAATTCGAGACGATTAGGGGGAATCAGGCAATGTCACGAAGCTCCCGGCGCAGAATCTTGCCTACCGGCGTCATCGGCAACGATTCCCGCAGGACAATATGCCTGGGTACCTTGTACGCCGTGAAATTCGCCTTGCAGAAGGCCTTGAGCTCTTCAACGCTCAACCCCGGCTCTCGCGCCACCACAAACAGTTTTACGGCCTCCCCCGAACGCTCGTCCGGCACGCCGATACAGGCGCAGTTGGCGACTTTCGGGTGGGCCATGACCACGTCTTCGATTTCGTTGGGGTAAACGTTGAAGCCGGACACGATGATCAAGTCTTTCTTGCGGTCGACAATACTGACGAATCCGTCGGTGCCAATCACCGCAATGTCACCAGTCTTGAACCAGCCTTGCGCATCCAGTGACTCGGCGGTGGCAGCCGGCTGGTTCCAGTAGCCCTTCATGACCTGCGGCCCTTGGATACACAGCTCGCCTCGCTCGCCGAAGGGCAATTCGGCACCGTCGTCGTCAATAACCTTCATCGCAGTACCCGGCACCGGAATACCGACCGTACCCAGACGAGCCAGAGCACCGTAAGGATTGGCACTGGCGACAGGCGAAGTCTCGGTCAGGCCATAACCCTCGACGATTGTGCAGCCGGTGATCTGCGCCCAGCGCTCGGCCGTGGCCTTGACCAGCGCAGTACCGCCGGAATTGGTGCTTTTCAGCGCCGAGAAATCCAGACTCCTGAACTGTGGATGATTCATGAGCGCCACGAACAGTGTGTTGAGGCCGATCATGGCGGTGAACTTCCACTTGCCCAGCTCCTTGATGAAACCGCCGATATCGCGAGGGTTGGTAATCAGGATGTTGTGATTGCCGCTGATCATCATGCACATGCAGTTCGCCGTGAATGCATAGATGTGATAAAGCGGCAACGGCGCGATCATCACCTCTGTGCCCTCTTCAAACAGCGAGCCGCCTTCGGGACGCTGCTGGCGCATGCAGGCATAGACTTGCTGCATGTTGGCGACCAGATTGCCGTGAGTGAGCATCGCGCCCTTGGCCAACCCCGTGGTGCCACCGGTGTATTGCAGCACGGCAACGTCGTCCAGACCTCGTGGTACGACCTGCATACGGCTATCACGCCCCAGGCGAAGCGCACGCTTGAAGCCGACGGCTTGAGGCAAATGGAATGACGGGACCAGCTTTTTGACCTTGTCGACGATGGTATTGACCAGCCATCCCTTGGCAGGTGACTGCATGTCGCCCATTTTCACTTCGATCAGGTGTTCGATTGCAGTGTCGGGGAGCACTTCCTGCACCAGCTTGCCGAACAAATTGAGGTACACCAGCGCCCTGGCACCAGAGTCCTTGAATTGATGGCGCATCTCGCGTGCGGTGTATAACGGATTGGTGTTGACCACGATCAGACCTGCACGCATCGCACCAAATACGGCAATCGGGTATTGCAGGATATTGGGCATCTGTACGGCAATACGGTCACCCGGCACCAGTTGTGTATGCTGCTGCAGATAGCCTGCGAAAGCGGCAGAGTGACGCTCAAGGTCGGCGTAGGTCAGGGTGACGCCCATATTGCTGAATGCAGGTCGGTCTGCAAACTTTCTGCAGCAGCGCTCAAATACTTCAATGACCGACTGATAGGTCTGTAAGTCCACCTCGGAGTCGACACCTGCCGGACGCTTGTCATCCCAGAAATCACTTTGCATTATTTTTATCCTCTTCCCTGCGTAGGCCTGGCCCGACGTTAGCAGTTAAAACGTCTCAGGCAAATAATCGGCCGAGCGTCATCAGCTGCATGAATCTTGCCTCCGTTCAGACTGAAATCTGCCGACGACGATACACTTCCAATTGCAGATGGCCTGCTAATCAACAGACTCTCGATACCGCAACAGCAGTATTCTCATGACATTCGCTTATTATTTGCCTTGAATGTGATCCGGGCAGCCCCGGCAAGCGTCTGAATGATCTTGTCCGCGCAATGGCGGCGGCAGGTCATCAAGTGTTACAAATCAAGGCTAAGTCGGATTGCACGAACCGGCCCGCTTCAATCCATTTTTATTGTCAGGACAGCCACATGACTCAAGTCACCAACACGCCTTACGAAGCCCTTGAAGTCGGTCAGACCGCCAGCTATAGCAAGACAGTGGAAGAACGTGACATTCAACTGTTCGCCGCCATGTCCGGCGACCACAACCCGGTTCACCTGGACGCCGAATATGCCGCCAAGACCATGTTCAAGGAGCGCATCGCTCACGGCATGTTCAGTGGTGCGTTGATCAGTGCGGCCGTTGCGTGCGAGCTGCCTGGGCCGGGCACTATTTACATCGGTCAGCAGATGACTTTCCAGAAACCGGTAAAACTGGGCGACACTCTGACTGTGCGCCTGGAAATCCTGGAAAAACTGCCAAAGTTCCGAGTGCGCATCGCAACCCGCGTTTTCAATCAGAACGATGAGCTGGTTGTAGACGGCGAAGCCGAGATCCTCGCCCCGCGCAAGCAGCAGACCGTCGACCTGACCGTATTGCCCGAGATCACCTTCGGCTGATACCGCGCATGGGCGTGCGCCACATAATGCGCACGCCAGACTCGCCAGTGGCCTGAACAAAAAAATTCATGATGCATCCGGAACTGCTTTGCTGCGCTTTCCACTCAGGAAACCAGCGGCACTCTCTATCCGGATCAAGAATTGTTCATCCTACAGGCGGGGAAATCAGCCATGAATATGATCAACAGAAACTATTACCCCGTCTCCGGGATTCCTGCGCAGGATGCCACTGCACAGACCGATCAAGCGCAGTCGCAAGGCCAAGGCATCAAGCCGGGCCACAATAGCAACCTGATCGACTTCGGCCTGACACAACAGGCCAATGGTCCGCACTCCTCGCTGAACACACTAAGCTCCAGAGTCCAGCCGACTGATACAAGCGCGTCTTCAAACATGCTGGGCGGTAACAGTGAGCAAGTACTGAACAAACTTGTGGAAGCCATTCGTAACTTCCTCAAGGAACTGTTCTCTCTCTTGCGCGGCAATCAGCAACAGGACGTTACGCCGCCTGCACAGACTCAACACGAACAGGCGCCGACGCTCGCTCAATCGCCCTCTTCCTCATCGTCATCGTCGCCTTCGACGCCTCAGGGCAACGCAGAAAAACCCTTTGTAGTGCAGAACGATCACCCTTCAGAAAAACCTGTATCACTGCAAAAAAATACAGAGTCGACGCCCACCGCACCTTCACAAATAGCACCTTCACAAATAGCACCTTCACAAACACCACCGTCACACACTGCCCCCCGCACCGCCGAGCGAAGCAGTGCTCCTCCAGAGACACCGACCAGGCCCGATGCGGTAAAACCAGCAGTGGTCCATGAACCTGCGTTGCCGAAAACCTCGACCTCCACCACCGCCACACCGGATAACACGGTTAAAGCAGCAAAACCCGCCACACCGGCTGCGCACGGCCAGGGCGCAGACATGTCGGGCATCGTGGGTTTCGCCAAAGACGCTGGCACGACCGGCGGTAACGGCGGTCAAGTGGTCACTGTGAATACCGTGGCGGAACTCAAGAAAAACATGGAAGACGACACGGCTCGTACGGTGCGTCTGGGAGCCAACCTGTCTGCCGACAGCAAAGTGACCATCAATTTCGGAGCCAACAAAACCCTGTTGGGCACCGATAAGGGCAACACCCTGCACAATATCTATCTGGCCAGTGGCAAAACCGCGAGCAATGATATTTTCCAGAACCTCAACTTCAACCATGACAGCCGTTACCGTGAAAACGGTGACATGCAGATGTTCATCAGCAGCGGCAAGAAGTACTGGATCGATCAGAACACTTACACAGGCACCAAGGATCAGAACCCCAAAGGGCTGGATAAGCTGCTCTACGTTGGCGGGACGGCAGATAATGTCAGCCTGACCAATTCAAAGTTTCAGAACAACGAATATGGGGTGATTCTGGGCCAGCCCGATGATTCTGCGGCGGCCAAAGCCGCCTACAAGGGTTATCCGCAAATGACCATTGCCAACAACGTCTTCAGCAACCTGGATGTCCGGGCCCCCGGCCTGATGCGTCACGGGCAATTTGACGTGTTCAATAACTCCATCGACAAATTCCACCTCGGCTTCACTGCGACGGGGGATGCAACGATTCTGTCGCAGTCCAACTATTTCGCAAAAGGCGTGGATGTCTCCAACAAGGCAAGTAACTCCGGCGTGCTGGATGACTACGGCGACGCCCACTTCAAAGACATCGGCAGTAACGTCAGTTTCACTCAGAAATCACCGCTGACCGCCTGGTCACCGAGCTATAACCGGGACGTGAAAACAGCCGAAGAGGCCAGAGCCTACAACCTGACTCATGCCGGCGCAAAAACAGTGGCCTAAAGGCCTGGGCTGAAATACGGACGAAAAAAAGGGCGACCTGGGTCGCCCGAAATGCCTTGCGTGCTCACTGACAGAATGACTGGCCCTGGCCAGTCGTTCTTTTTTATGCCGCCGATACTGCGCTGGCGACGACTGGCTGGTCGTCGTGTTGCGCCGTATTTGATGGCATCAGGTTAAACGCAGCTGCACGAAGGCACCTTGATCCAGATCAATGATGCAGAAAGGAGTTATCAGCGTTTTTTAGGCTTTTTCTTTGGCTTTTTGCTGCCTAAAGGCATCGCCTGTTCGAAGGCATTGCGCACTTCGTTGAGGCGTTTGTCGTTCAAATCGTGAACGCGTCTGGCGCGCTCTGCGCCCAGGTCGATCAATTTTTCATCGTCGCTCATGGCTTGCCGCTCTCGAACACTGGAAATCAATGCCAATAATGCTTAATCGCAGCGGCCATGACCAGCGAAGAACCGGGCTTTCCCGCTTATCAGATCTGAATATCCACCCAGAGACCCTGACGCGGCTCGTCGTCGATGAGCGGTACGACAGGAACGGTGTTGTCAGCGTTCAGAGAATCCCCTGGAACGACCAACCCCTGATATTCCTCGGCCTCTTCAGAGGTTCGACCCTGCTGCTGTTGCTGACGCTGCTGTTCTTCGCGCAACAGCAACGCGCTGCGTTCGGTATCTTCGTTGCGCAGGTCGATGGAGGTCTCGTTGGAGCTTTGCTGCACCGGTGCGACAGGCGGGATGTCCGGCATGCGTTTGGCCGGGTCCATCTGTGATGTCACAGGCACCACACTTAGCGGAAGCATAGGTTGCAGCATGGTTTTATCTCCTCTTACCGGGGTGTCGGCCGTGCACGAGGCAACTTGAACCGGGCTAAAATAGTCAGCAAATGTTTATAAGATCTTTTTCGACCGCTGACAGTGAAATTAGTGTCATGGAACTAAAAATTCGATGGGTTATCAGCGCTGAAGATGAGTTTTTTCACGCTGCCTTTGGCCTTCGGTGCGCGTTCCGTTAACATACTCAGCTTTTTCAAGCGGGAGACAGGCAGCATGGCGCAGCAGTATCAACCGGGGCAACGCTGGATTAGTGACAGCGAAGCCGAGCTGGGTTTAGGCACCGTTCTGGCACAGGACGGCCGCTTGTTGACCGTGCTCTATCCGGCCACTGGCGAAACACGTCAGTACGCACTGCGTAATGCGCCGCTGACCCGCGTGCGCTTCTCCCCAGGCGATGTGATCACACATTTCGAAAACTGGAAGATGACCGTACGCGAAGTCGACGATGTCGATGGCCTGCTGGTCTACCACGGCCTGAACGCGCAGAACGAAGTGGTGACACTGCCGGAAACCCAGCTGTCGAACTTCATCCAGTTCCGCCTGGCTACCGACCGTCTGTTCGCTGGCCAGATCGACCAGTTGTCCTGGTTTTCGTTGCGCTACAACACGCTGGAGCACACCAGCCGCCAATTGCAGTCCTCGCTGTGGGGCCTGGGTGGCGTGCGGGCACAGCCTATCGCCCACCAGTTGCACATCGCTCGCGAAGTCGCGGACCGTATCGCGCCGCGCGTTCTGCTGGCCGACGAAGTGGGTCTGGGCAAAACCATCGAAGCCGGTCTGGTGATCCATCGCCAACTGCTGTCGGGCCGCGCCAGCCGCGTGCTGATTCTGGTCCCGGAAAACCTCCAGCACCAGTGGCTGGTGGAAATGCGTCGCCGCTTCAACCTGCAGGTCGCGCTGTTCGACGCCGAGCGCTTCATGGAAAGCGATGCAGGCAACCCGTTCGAAGACACCCAGCTTGCATTGGTTGCCCTGGAATGGCTGGTCGAAGACGAAAAAGCCCAGGACGCCCTGTTTGCGGCAGGCTGGGACCTGATGGTAGTCGACGAAGCGCACCATCTGGTCTGGCACGAAGACAAGGCCAGCCGCGAATACTCGCTGGTCGAGCAACTGGCCGAAGTCATTGCCGGCGTACTGCTGCTGACCGCAACCCCGGAGCAACTGGGTCAGGACAGCCACTTCGCCCGCCTGCGCCTGCTGGACCCGAACCGCTTCCACGACCTCAAGGCCTTCCGCGCCGAAAGCGAGAACTACCGTCCGGTGGCTCAGGCCGTTCAGGAGTTGCTCGACAAGGGCAAGCTGTCCGCTGCGGCTCAGAAAACCATTCATGGCTTCCTGGGTGCCGAGGGCGATTCACTGCTGGCGGCCGTGAATACCGGCGACGACGAAGCCAAGGCGCGCCTGATTCGCGAACTGCTGGACCGTCACGGCACCGGCCGCGTGCTGTTCCGCAACACCCGTGCCGCGGTGCAGGGCTTCCCGGAGCGCAAGCTGCATCAATACCCGCTGCCCTGCCCTGTGGAATACCTTGAGTTGCCGGTTGGCGAACACGCCGATCTTTACCCGGAAGTCAGCTTTCAGTCGCAGTCAGAAGTCAGCGAAGAAGAGCGCTGGTGGCGCTTCGACCCACGCGTCGACTGGCTGATCGACACGCTTAAAATGCTCAAGCGCGTCAAGGTGCTGGTCATCTGTGCCCACGCCGAAACCGCCATGGACCTGGAAGACGCGCTGCGCGTACGTTCCGGCATTCCAGCCACGGTCTTCCACGAGGGTATGAACATCCTTGAGCGCGACCGCGCAGCGGCCTATTTTGCAGACGAAGAATTCGGCGCTCAGGTCCTGATCTGCTCGGAAATCGGCAGCGAAGGCCGCAACTTCCAGTTCTCTCACCATCTGGTGCTGTTTGACCTGCCGTCGCACCCGGACCTGCTGGAGCAGCGTATCGGGCGTCTTGACCGGATCGGCCAGAAGCACACCATCGAGCTGCACGTACCTTTCCTGGAAACCAGCCCGCAGGCACGCCTGTTCCAGTGGTATCACGAGGCGCTCAATGCGTTCCTCAATACCTGCCCGACCGGTAACGCCCTGCAGCATCAGTTCGGCCCGCGCCTGCTGCCGCTGCTGGAAAGCGGTGACGACGACGAGTGGCAAAGTCTGATCGACGAAGCCCGCACCGAGCGCGAACGCCTGGAAAGCGAACTGCACACCGGTCGCGACCGCTTGCTGGAACTCAATTCCGGCGGCGCCGGCGAAGGCGAAGCGCTGGTTGAAGCCATTCTGGAACAGGACGATCAGTTCAGCCTGCCGATCTACATGGAAACCCTGTTCGACGCCTTTGGCATCGACAGCGAAGACCATTCGGAAAACGCCCTGATCCTCAAGCCAAGCGAGAAAATGCTCGACGCCAGCTTCCCGCTCGGCGACGACGAAGGCGTGACCATCACCTACGACCGCAACCAGGCGCTGTCTCGCGAAGACATGCAGTTCATCACCTGGGAGCACCCGATGGTTCAGGGCGGTATGGACCTCGTGCTGTCCGGCTCGATGGGCAACACCGCCGTGGCACTGATCAAGAACAAGGCGCTCAAGCCGGGCACTGTCCTGCTGGAACTGATCTACGTCAGCGAAGTGGTTGCTCCTCGCTCGTTGCAGCTGGGGCGCTACCTGCCTCCTGCCGCGCTGCGTTGCCTGCTCGACGCCAATGGCAACGATCTGTCGAGCCGTGTGTCGTTCAACACCCTCAATGATCAGCTCGAAAGCGTGCCTCGTGCCAGCGCCAACAAGTTCATCCAGGCGCAACGTGACCAGTTGACCCCGAGAATCAATGCGGGCGAAGAGAAAATCACCCCAAGACACGCAGAACGCGTCGCCGAAGCACAGCGTCGTCTGGCAGCCGACACTGAAGAGGAACTGGCTCGCCTGACGGCATTGCAAGCGGTCAACCCGACCGTGCGCGACAGTGAACTGGTCGCCCTGCGCAGCCAGCGCGAACAAGGCCTGGCGATGCTTGAAAAAGCAGCCCTGCGCCTGGAAGCGATCCGGGTACTGGTAGCGGGTTGAAGCCTTGATACGCTCCGCGTTATCCATAAGTCTTTAGATGACTATCGTGCCGACGCTCTGCGTCGGTACGCCGTTCTGGACGCTCCGCGTCCGATCTTGCGTTTGCGGCGTGGCGCAGATTTGTGACGCAGAGCGTCACGCAAGGCATTCCCACGCTGGAGCGTGCGGAACGATAATCTCAACTATCGTGCGACGCTCCGCGTCGCATGCCTTTCTGGACGCTCTGCGTCCAATCCTGTGTTTGCGGCGCGGCGCAGATTTGTGACGCAGAGCATAACGCACGGCATTCCCACGCGGGAGCGTGCGGAACGATGACCTTAACTATCGTGCGACGCTCTGCGTCGCATGCCGTTCTGGACGCTCCGCGTCCAATCCTGCGTTTGCGGTGCGGCGCAGATTTGTGACGCAGAGCGTCACGCACGGCATTCCCACGCGGGAGCGTGCGGAACGATAATCCAACTATCGTGCGACGCTCTGCGTCGCATGCCTTTCTGGACGCTCCGCGTCCGGTCTTGAGTGTGCGGTGCGGCGCAGATTTGTGATACAGAGTGTCACGCACGGCATTCCCACGCTGGAGCGTGAGGAACGATGACCTTAACTATCGTGCGACGCTCTGCGTCGCATGCCGTTCTGAACGCTCTGCGTCCGATCTTGCGTGTGCAGTGCGGCGCAGATTTGTGATGCAGAGCGTCACGCAAGGCATTCCCACGCTGGAGCGTGCGGAACGATGACCTTAACTATCGTGCGACGCTCCGCGTCGCATGCCTTTCTGGACGCTCTGCGTCCGATCTTGCGTGTGCGGTGCGGCGCAGATTTGTGACGCAGAGCGTCACGCACGGCATTCCCACGCGGGAGCGTGAGGAACGATAATCCAACTATCGTGCGACGCTCTGCGTCCGTTCTTGCATCAGCGCGATCACTGCCTGGCCACCACAATTCCCTGCGCCAACTCCTCCACCGGCTCGTCAGCCGCCATTCTCGCCTTCATCCGCTCGGCATCCCGGCTGAAACAGCGCGAAGCCTGATACAGGAACAGCAAGGTCAGAAACAGCGCTGCCGGGATCAGGTACATGGCATCGTGCAAACCGATGGCTTTAAAGCTTTCGCTCATCACCTCGACACCTGCAACGCCCATCGCAGCATGGGCAAAGTGATCAGACAGCAAACCGACCACCACCGGCCCCAGCCCTCCACCCAGCAAATAAAGCCCGGCAAAGAACAGCGCCATGGCCGTGGCCCGCAGGCGCGGTTCGATTACGTCCTGAATAGCGGTGTAAACGCAGGTATAGAAGTTGTAAGCGAACAGCCAGCCCAGACTGAACACCCCCACGAACACACCGATCCCGATCTGCCCTGCATGCAGCGCATAGCCTGTGGCCAGTGCGGCGATCAACATGCTGATGGTCGCAAACAACAGCCGTCCATTGGAAAAGCGCTGGTGCAGTTTGTCGGCTATCCAGCCCCCAAGCGTCAGACCGATCAGCCCGGTTACGCCGACAATAACCCCGGTCGCCACTGCAGCTTCCTGCAAGGGCAGCAGAAAATAGCGCTGCAGCATCGGCACCATGAATGAATTGCAGGCGTAAGTCGCAAAGTTGAAGGTCAGACCACCCAGCACCAGCCAACGAAAGGTCGGAATCGACAGCACACAGCGGATCGGCTTTTGAATCTTCGCCTCTGACATCCGCACGCTTTCAGCCGCGCCGCGCCTGGGCTCCTTGATGAAAAAGATGAACACGGCCAGCAACAGACCAGGAACCGCAGCGATAAAGAACGGTGCGCGCCAGCTGTCAAACGCCTTGACCATAGCGCCGATGGTAAAGAACGCCAGTAGCAGACCCAAAGGCAGACCCAGCATGAAAAGCCCCATGGCCCGCGCACGCCGATGGGCTGGAAACAGATCACCGATCAGTGAGTTGGCAGCAGGCGCGTAGCTGGCCTCACCTATGCCGACGCCCATGCGCACCAGCAGGAAGGTCCAGAAACTGCCCACCATGCCATTGACCGCAGTCAACCCGCTCCAGACCGCCAGACCGCAGCCCATGAGCTTCTTGCGCGACCCGTTGTCGGCCATGCGCCCCAATGGCAGACCAGCGAAAGCGTAGACCAGCGTGAATGCGGTCCCCAGCAACCCCAGTTGAAAGTCACTCAAATGCCATTCCAGACGAATGGGCTCGACGATAATCGCCGGGATGGTGCGATCAAAGAAGTTGAACAGATTGGCCAGAAAAAGCAGGAACAGCACGCGCCAGGCATTGGCAGCCTGAGTAGCGTTTTCAGCCTGGAGCGTGTTCATAAGGCATCCATCCCTTGACTCTCAGTCACTTCAATCTAGAAGCAGAAGCGCTGTCTGTCTGTAAACATTCGTAACTACGCATAGGACATGATGGCCTTTTATAACTATTCGTTATTGAGTCGATATCAAAATGGCCGCTCGCAGGGGTGGCAGGTTGTAAACAGCTTCTATACTCAGCTCAAATCGCCAGGTCCTGAGGCTTGGCGCTCTTGTAGTGAGAATAGGGCGCGCTATGGAGTGGCTGGGTTTGAACGTATTCGCTGGCCTCCCAGCGGACGGGCAATTATTGATCGACTGCAGTCATAACCTGTTTCTGGTAGCGCTGGCTTACGGTGTGGCTTGCGCCGCATCCTTCGCCACGCTGGATATTGCCGACCGCGTCATTCAGGTCGACGCCATCAAGAGCCGTCGCCTGTGGAAAGCACTGGGCGCGTTATGCCTGGCGGGCGGCGTGTGGGCGATGCATTTCATCAGCATGCTGGCGTTTGAGGCCCCGCTGAAAATCTCTTACGACCTGACAGTCACGCTGGCTTCCCTGCTGATCGTGCTGATCACTGCACTGGTGGCCATGAGAGCCCTGACCATCCCTGAGCTGACGCTCAGGCGCTGTCTGATCAGTTCGCTGGTCATGGGGACCGGCATCAGTGTCATGCACTATCTGGGCATGTCGGCGATGCGCTCCGCTGCCACGCAGTACTACGAACCACGGATGTTCGCGCTGTCGATCGTGGTTGCCGTCCTTTCCAGCATTGCTCTGCTGACACTGTCCCGGCATCTGCGTCAGTACAACGGCATGTTTCATCAGATGTTCCGCTACGGGGTGAGTCTTCTGCTGGGTGCGGGTTTGCTGACCATGCACCTGATGGGCATGAGGGCACTGCGACTGGTCATGCCCGAAGGCGCTGCGCTGCACATCCCCGGCACCGAAAACAGCCAGCAGCTTGGGCTTACCATTGCCGCCATCACCCTGCTTATCATCGCCGGCAGCATCAGCGCGGCAATGGCCGACAAGAAACTGCAAGGCAAGGAGCACGACCTGCAACGCGTCAACGCGCTGCTCAGCCAGCTGGATCAGGCCCGCGTCTCGCTTCAGCAGGTGGCCCATTACGACCCGTTGACCAACCTGATCAACCGCCGGGGCTTCAATCAGATATTCGCCGAAAAGCTGCAGGAGCACACCTACAACAACGGCATGCTTGCAGTGATGTTTCTGGACATCGACCACTTCAAGCGCATTAACGACAGTCTGGGCCATGACGCCGGTGACGAACTGCTCAAGGTGATTGCCGAACGCATCCGCAGCGCCACCCGTGTGCAAGACGTGGTCTCCCGTTTCGGGGGCGATGAATTCTGCATACTGCTGAGCATTCCGGACTACGAGGAGGCACGACACTTGGCCTATCGGGTCATGCAAAAAATGAAGGAGACCATCGCGCTGGCAGGAAGGCGCATGGTCATGACGACCAGTATTGGTATCGCCGTGTTCCCGCGCGACGGTTCGACCTGTGATGAACTGCTCAAACACGCAGACCTCGCGCTTTACCAGTCCAAGGGCAACGGACGCAACAGGGTCAATTTCTTCAGCCCCGCGCTCAAGACCAGGGCCAGCCTGGAACTGCATCTGGAGGAGGAACTGCGCAATGCCCTGCGCGAAGAGACCGGCCTGCAGGTCTACTATCAGCCTATCGTCGACATGCATACTGGCCACGTTGCCAAGCTGGAGGCACTGGTGCGCTGGAATCACCCGCAACACGGTTTGCTGGCTCCCGGGCGCTTCATCGGCATTGCCGAGGCCAACGGTCTGATCGCCGAGCTGGATAACTGGGTGCTGCGCCGCGCCTGTCACGACCTGCGCACACTGCGTCAGGAAGGGCTGGAACAGCTGATCATCACGGTCAACTGCTCGGCACTCACGCTGGGCCGCGACGAACTGGTCGAAGAGGTCGAGCAGGCACTGGCCGACGCCGACGTTGCACCTGGCCGACTGGAACTGGAGGTGACGGAAAATGCGTTGATGGGCAATATCAGCAATACCATTCTGATGCTCAAGCACATTCGCAGCCTGGGGGTCTCCCTGTCGATTGACGACTTCGGCACCGGCTACTCATCGCTTGCCTATCTCAAGCGGCTGCCACTGGACACGCTGAAGATCGATCGATCATTCATCATTGATATTCCCCAATCTCCACAGGATATGGAAATCGTCCAGGCGATTCTCGTCATGGCTCATACCCTGCACCTGAAAGTCGTCACGGAAGGCGTGGAAACCCCGGCTCAACTTGAGTTTCTCAGCCGATTCGGCAGTGATTACGTACAAGGCTATCTGTTCAGCAAGCCTCAGCCACTGGAGCGAATCCTGCCCCTTGCCAGACAGATGAACGAGCGCGAACCGACTACCCGTTGGTCTGCCCTGCCACCACCGCACATGCACGGCCCGGACATTGACGTTGCAGAACCTGCCGATGTGTTTGCCGACCTGACCGACAATGACGAATTTGCCAGTCACAGGCCCGTCCGTACCTGACGCTACGCTCTGTAGTCACTGGTCGGCAGGTGTGGTTTTACGCTACGTCGACGCCGGGACAGTTACCTTCCAACTCACTCCGGCAAATCGTCAGGCACCTAAATGGTGCGCAAATCAATCCTGCGCTCTGTTTTGAATCAGAACCCAAGGTGCCACCACTACAGCCCAGAGCGAAGGATCGGTCTCCACCAGCTCAAGCGCCTTGCTTTCCGAGACCTTGCCGACCTGTCCTTCAGCCAGCCATGCAGACACCCTCACTGCATCATTTTCGGCCACGGCCTCGGCAACTTCGATCAAATCCAGAGGCAGTTCGACCCACAACAGGGCACCCTTGGCAAAGAATGGTTGCAATTCAGTCCAGGTGATTGATGCGGTTTCGCCAAGCAGTTTGGCATAGAGGGTGCTAGGTTCTTGCGTCATGGGTTTCACCAGAAAGAAAATCGGCGCAATGATAGCGCCGACTTTCCCATCGGCAAGCCCAGAAGCAGGTGATTTATCGCGGGAAAGTGCAGATAACCTTATGGATCTGAAGCGATTTCAGGGCCTCAGGCGGTTTGATTCTGTAACTTTCTTTCGATTAAGCGACACGCATCGGTTTGTCCCCAAACGCCCGGCTTTCCAAGCCAACAAGCGGCACTCTAAACTGTTCCGGTACAGTTGGCGGCGTGGGAGAACCGGTGATCGAATCCGGTCCTGGAGCCTTGGCCATCAGGATTATAAAAACTACAACGCAAGAGTGGAGCATCATGACTAAGGGTACCAATAAGCTTTCAAGGCTGTTTGCCGCACTGGTTATGGCGGGGGTTGCCAGCCATTCGTTCGCAGCTGACACCATCAAGATCGGCATCGCCGGTCCCAAGACCGGCCCGGTTGCCGAATACGGCACCATGCAGTTCAACGGTGCCAAAATGGCCATCGAGCAGATCAACGCCAAAGGCGGCGTGGATGGCAAAAAGCTTGAAGCCGTCGAATACGATGACGCCTGCGATCCGAAACAGGCCGTTGCGGTCGCCAACAAGGTGGTCAACGACGGCGTGAAATACGTGGTCGGTCACCTGTGCTCCAGCTCCGCCCAGCCAGCGTCCGACGTTTACGAAGACGAAGGCATCATCATGGTGACCCCGGCTGCCACCAGCCCGGAAATCACCGCACGCGGCTACAAACTGGTATTCCGCACCATCGGTCTCGACAGCGCCCAGGGCCCGGCCGCAGGCAACTACATTGCCGACGTCGCCAAGCCGAAAATCGTTGCTGTGATTCACGACAAGCAGCAGTACGGCGAAGGTATCGCGACAGCAGTCAAGCAGACGCTGGAGAAAAAAGGCGTCAAGGTTGCTCTGTTCGAAGGTATCAACGCAGGTGACAAGGACTTCTCGTCGCTGATTGCCAAACTCAAGCAAGCCAACGTCGACTTCGTCTACTACGGCGGCTACCACCCGGAGCTGGGTCAGATCCTGCGCCAGTCCAAGGAAAAAGGCCTGAACGCGAAGTTCATGGGCCCTGAAGGCGTCGGCAACGAGTCCATCTCGCAGATCGCCGGCGATGCTTCGGAAGGCCTGCTGGTCACCCTGCCAAAATCCTTCGACCAGGACCCGGCCAACCAGGCTCTGACCGAAGCCTTCAAGGCCAAGAAACAAGACCCGAGCGGCCCGTTCGTCTACCCGTCCTACTCCGCCGTTCAGGTCATTGCTGATGGCATCGCCGCCGCCAAGTCCGAAGACACCGCCAAGGTGGCTGCTGCCATCCATGCTGGCACCTTCAAGACCCCGATGGGCGAGCTGAGCTACGACGACAAAGGCGATCTGAAGAACTTCCAGTTCGTGGTTTACGAGTGGCACTTCGGCAAACCGAAGACCGAAGCCGCCAAATAAGCTGCTTGCGTTAACCCTCAAAGCCCACTGCCAGCGCAGTGGGCTTTGTTTTACGAATCCAGGCCCGTACGCACATTTCGGCGACCCGAACTGCATGCACGAGGCCCCCTGAAAATCTTAAAACCGTCAACAGCGGTTCCCTGACAGCGCAACAGGCTACGCATCGACAGAATGCCACCCCGGCGCAGGTCAGAGAAATGCAGATCAGGTTTTTAGGAGCGCGGTAAATGCCCGAGTTATTCCACTACATGCAGCAGCTGGTCAATGGCCTGACCATTGGCAGTACGTATGCATTGATCGCCATCGGCTACACGATGGTGTACGGCATCATCGGAATGATCAACTTCGCCCATGGCGAGGTGTACATGATCGGTTCCTATGTAGCTTTCATGGCGCTCGCCGGTCTGGCGATGCTGGGTATTCACAGCCTGCCGTTGCTGATGATTGCCGGTTTCGCCGCAGCCATCGTCGTAACCAGTGCCTACGGATACAGCATCGAGCGTGTGGCCTACCGTCCGTTGCGCAATAGCAACCGTCTGATTCCACTGATTTCTGCAATCGGCATGTCGATCTTCCTGCAGAACTCGGTTCAGCTTTCTCAGGGCTCCGGCAACTTCGCCATCCCCAACCTGCTGCCCGGCAGCCTGTCGTTCGGGCCCGGTGGCGCTCAGGAAGTGCTGATCTCCTACATGCAGATCGTGGTCTTTGTCGTCACCCTGCTGGCCATGACCGGCCTGACCCTGTTCATCTCCCGCTCACGCATGGGCCGCGCCTGCCGTGCCTGTGCCGAGGACATGAAAATGGCCAACCTGCTGGGGATCAACACCAACAACATCATTGCCCTGACCTTCGTGGTCGGTGCTGCACTGGCTGCCGTCGCGGCGATGCTGCTGAGCATGCAGTACGGCGTGATCAACCCGAGCGCCGGCTTTCTGGTCGGCCTGAAAGCGTTCACTGCTGCCGTACTGGGCGGTATCGGTTCGATCCCGGGCGCTGTGCTCGGTGGCCTGGTACTGGGCGTCGCCGAAGCCTTCGGTGCCGACATTTTTGGTGATCAGTACAAGGACGTCGTGGCCTTCGGCCTGCTGGTTCTGGTGCTGCTGTTCCGACCGACCGGCATCCTGGGTCGTCCGGAGGTTGAGAAAGTATGAGCAAGTCTTTCAAACAGGCGCTGTTCAGCGCCGCACTGGTCTGGGCCGTGGCCTACCCGGTGTTCGGCCTGAAACTGGCCTTTTCCGGCGTCACCCTGCAAGTGCAGAACGCCAGCCCGCTGACCCTGACCATTATTGCCTTCTGTTCGGTCATGCTGTTCTTGCGCGTACTGTTCGCAGAACAGATCGGCAGCATGCGCCGCGGTACCGAAAAGCCGTTGATCTCGCAGAAGACCAGCGATTTCCTGACTCAGCCGAAAACCCAACGCTGGGGCCTGGCCGCATTGATCGTGCTGGCGTTCATCTGGCCATTCTTCGGGTCGCGCGGTGCGGTGGACATCGCCACGCTGATCCTGATCTACGTCATGCTCGGCCTGGGCCTGAACATCGTGGTCGGTCTGGCCGGTCTGCTGGACCTGGGCTATGTCGGTTTCTATGCAGTCGGTGCCTACAGCTACGCCTTGCTGTCCCACTACTATGGGCTCGGCTTCTGGATCTGCCTGCCGATTGCGGGCCTGATGGCGGCGCTGTTCGGGTTCTTGCTGGGGTTCCCGGTGCTACGCCTGCGCGGTGACTATCTGGCCATCGTGACGCTGGGGTTCGGCGAGATCATCCGCATCTTCCTGCGCAACCTCACCGAGCTGACCGGTGGCCCGAACGGCATCAGCAACATCGACAAACCGACCTTCTTCGGTCTGACGTTCGAGCGCAAGGCTGCCGAGGGCATGCAGACCTTCCACGAGTTCTTCGGCCTGCCTTACAACTCGATCAACAAGGTCGTCTTCCTTTACCTGATCGCCCTGCTGCTGGCGCTGGCGGCACTGTTCGTCATCAACCGCCTGCTGCGCATGCCGATCGGCCGGGCCTGGGAGGCGCTGCGTGAAGACGAGATCGCCTGTCGCGCGCTGGGGCTGAATCCGACCGTGATCAAGCTCTCGGCGTTCACCCTTGGCGCTGCGTTCGCCGGTTTCGCAGGCAGCTTCTTTGCCGCACGTCAGGGTCTGATCACCCCGGAATCGTTCACCTTCATCGAATCGGCAATTATCCTCGCCATCGTCGTGCTCGGCGGTATGGGCTCGCAGCTGGGCGTGATCCTGGCCGCCATCGTGATGATTCTGCTGCCTGAACTGATGCGCGAGTTCAGCGACTACCGCATGTTGATGTTCGGCGCGCTGATGGTGCTGATGATGATCTGGCGCCCTCAAGGCTTCCTGCCAATGCAACGGCCTGAAATGAAATTGAAAACGGAGCTGCCGAAATGAGCCGCCCATTACTGCAAGCCACCGGCTTGAGCATGCGTTTTGGCGGCCTGTTGGCGGTCAATGGCGTTGCCCTGACCGTCAATCAAGGGCAGGTCGTGTCGATGATCGGCCCCAACGGCGCGGGCAAGACCACCGTTTTCAATTGCCTGACCGGTTTCTACCGGCCAAGCGCAGGCACTATTCTGCTGGACGGCGAGCCCATCCAAGGCCTGGCCGGTCACCAGATTGCTCGCAAGGGCGTGGTGCGTACGTTCCAGAACGTGCGCCTGTTCAAGGAAATGACCGCTGTAGAGAACCTGCTGGTTGCCCAGCATCGGCATTTGAATACCAACTTCCTCGCCGGTTTGTTCAAAACCCCGGCGTTCCGTCGCAGCGAACGCGAAGCCATGGACTACGCCGAGCACTGGCTGGAAGCCGTCAACCTCAAGGAATTCGCTAACCGCCCTGCCGGTACACTGGCCTACGGTCAGCAACGCCGTCTGGAAATCGCCCGCTGCATGATGACGCGCCCGCGCATTCTGATGCTCGACGAACCGGCAGCCGGGCTGAACCCCAGAGAAACCGACGACCTGAAAGCCCTGATCGGCGTGTTGCGCAGCGAGCACAACGCTACGGTCCTGTTGATCGAGCACGACATGAAACTGGTGATGAGCATTTCCGACCACATTGTGGTGATCAATCAGGGCACGCCTCTGGCAGACGGAACGCCGGAACAGATTCGTGACAATCCTGATGTGATCAAAGCCTATCTGGGGGAAGCGTAAATGCTGCAGTTCGAAAACGTTTCCACTTTCTACGGCAAGATCCAGGCGCTGCACAGCGTCAACGTTGAAGTACGTCAAGGCGAAATCGTCACCCTGATCGGCGCCAACGGCGCAGGCAAGTCCACGCTGCTGATGACCCTGTGCGGCTCACCACGAGCGCACAGCGGCAGTATTCGCTACATGGGCGAAGAACTGGTCGGGCTGGAGTCGTCGATCATCATGCGCAAGAGTATCGCCGTAGTACCGGAAGGCCGTCGCGTGTTCGCGCGCCTGACCGTTGAAGAGAACCTGGCGATGGGCGGTTTCTTCACGGAAAAGGCTGATTATCAGGAGCAGATGGACAAGGTCCTGCAGCTCTTTCCGCGCCTCAAGGAACGCTTCAATCAGCGCGGTGGCACCATGTCCGGTGGCGAACAGCAGATGCTGGCCATCGGTCGTGCGTTGATGAGCAAGCCCAAGCTGCTGTTGCTCGACGAGCCTTCGCTGGGCTTGGCTCCGATCATCATCCAGCAGATTTTCGAGATCGTTGAACAGTTGCGTCGCGATGGTGTGACGGTGTTTCTGGTCGAACAGAACGCCAATCAGGCGCTGAAAGTCGCCGACCGCGCTTATGTACTGGAAAACGGTCGTGTGGTGATGCAAGGCACCGGCGAAGAATTGCTGGTCGATCCGAAAGTGCGGGATGCGTATCTGGGCGGGTAAGCGCTGCGAAGCGCATTAACGTTCAGAACCAGGATGGGCCACGATGATTCTCATTACCACGCTCTGCGTGGTAATGCCTTTCGTGACGCTCCGCGTCACACTGCGGCGCAGGTCTGGCCGTTCCCCCTTGTGATGCACCTCCAGTCTGAGTAACGTGGCGACACTTGTCTGGAGACCACACCATGTTTGCTGCCCGTTCCGTCCTCGTATTTGCCCTTCTGCCACTGTTCGCCGGGTGCCAACTGCTCGGCAAACAGACCGAGGAACCCAAGGTTTCCACGGCAGGCATGCTCCGTATGCAGGGCGACCTGACGGGCAGCAATGGCCAGTTGCTGTTCAAACCGTGCAACGAGCAGCGGCGCTATGTGGTCAAGGATCGCGGCAATACCGGCATCTTGCAGGAAGCTGCTTCACTGGCAGACAGCAAGGGCACGGTATTCGCCGATCTGCGCGGTAACTTTGCTGCGAGCAAAGCGGCCAACAGCGATGGTCAGCTGGACCTGCATCAGCTGTACCGCGTCGAGCGTCCCGGCCAGGCCTGTGAAGACGCCAATTTCAAACGTCTGACCTTGCACGTCAATGGCAATAAACCCGCCTGGAACGTCAACGTCAGTGGCAAGGGCATGGTGCTGGAGCGCGAAGGTCTTGCACCGCTTGCCTTGCCTTACGTGGAAGAGAAACTGCCCGACGGCAGCTTCAGCGTCAGCAGCGAAGCCAACAACCAGCGCATCGAGATCTGGGTGGCGCCACAACGCTGCGTTGACAGCGTCAATGGCTCGGTACAACACCTGACGGCCGAACTGCGTATCAACGGCCAGGCCCAGCGTGGCTGCGGTTATTATGGCGGTTCGCGCGACGAGTGATCAGGCAGGCTCGCCGCCAAAGGGGTTCAGCGCTTATAATCGCCGGTCTTGTAGTGCTGTCGGGCTGAATCTGCGGCCCGAAAACTGGACCCCTTAATGTTACGAATCACCGAACTC
Source organism: Pseudomonas syringae group sp. 243L2 (assembly GCF_032587875.1). NCBI lineage: Bacteria > Pseudomonadati > Pseudomonadota > Gammaproteobacteria > Pseudomonadales > Pseudomonadaceae > Pseudomonas > Pseudomonas syringae group sp. 243L2. Next base: position 247,082 of record NZ_JAWHPL010000017.1, on the reverse strand, counting down.
AAGCTGCCGATCGATCACCCGGAAGAAGACCTGCGCGTTGCACTCTTGCAGCGCCTGGGCATCGACAGCAGCGAACTGCTGGACTTTACCCTCTTCAAACGCAGTTACGACGCGCGCAAAAAGTCATCCGAGCTGTGCTTTATCTACACCATCGACTTTCAGGTCAGTGATGAACAGGCACTGCTGCGCAAACTGGCCAATGACCGCCACGTCGGCCCGGCACCTGATGTCAGCTATAAAGTGGTCGGTCACGCTCCCGAGGGGCTGACAGAGCGCCCGATCGTCGTGGGTTTCGGCCCATGCGGTATCTTTGCCGGGCTGCTGCTGGCGCAGATGGGCTTTAAGCCGATCATCCTTGAGCGTGGTACCGAGGTGCGCCAGCGCACCAAGGATACCTGGGCGCTGTGGCGCAAAAACGTGCTCAACCCCGAGTCCAACGTGCAGTTCGGTGAAGGCGGTGCCGGGACCTTTTCTGACGGCAAGCTTTACAGCCAGATCAAGGACCCGAAGTTTATTGGCCGCAAGGTGCTGCACGAGTTCGTGAAAGCCGGTGCACCGGAAGAAATCCTCTACGTCAGCAAGCCGCATATCGGCACGTTCCGCCTGACTGGCGTGGTCGAGAACATGCGCCATCAGATAGAAGCGCTGGGCGGCGAAGTGCGCTTTCAGCAGCGCGTGACCGACCTGATGATCGAGGACGGCCAATTGCTGGGCGTCCAGCTCGACAGTGGCGAGCAGATCGAATCCCGGCACGTCATTCTGGCGCTGGGCCACAGTGCCCGCGACACCTTCCGCATGCTGCATGGCCGTGGCGTGTTCATGGAAGCCAAGCCGTTTTCGGTGGGTTTCCGTATCGAGCACCCGCAGTCGCTGATCGACCGCGCGCGGCTGGGCAAATACGCCGGGCACCCGAAGCTGGGCGCAGCTGACTACAAACTGGTGCACCACGCCAGCAACGGTCGCTCGGTCTACAGTTTCTGCATGTGCCCTGGTGGCACTGTCGTAGCCGCCACTTCAGAGCCGGGGCGCGTGGTCACCAATGGCATGAGCCAGTATTCGCGCAACGAGCGTAATGCCAACTCGGGCATTGTGGTCGGTATTTCTCCGGAACAGGATTTCCCCGGCAGCCCGCTGGCCGGTATCGAGTTGCAGGAACGCCTGGAGTCTCATGCGTATCTGCTCGGCGGCAGCAGTTATGAAGCGCCGGCGCAGTTGGTCGGCGACTTTATCGCTGGCAGGGCCTCGACAGCACTGGGCAGCGTTGAGCCCTCATACAAGCCGGGCGTGAAACTGGTGGACCTGGCCGACGCCCTGCCCGCCTTTGCCATTGAAGCCATTCGTGAAGCATTGCCTGCGTTCGACAAGCAGATCAAAGGCTTCTCGCTGCACGATGCGGTGCTGACCGGCATCGAAACCCGTACCTCGGCCCCGCTGCGCATTACCCGCGGACCGACCCTGCAAAGCCTGAACACCAAAGGCCTTTACCCAGCCGGTGAAGGCGCTGGCTATGCGGGCGGGATTCTCTCGGCTGGCGTAGACGGCATTCGGGTTGCCGAAGCATTGGTGCGGGACATGCTGGGGATTGAGGGCTGACCTCAGAATGACCATCGTTATACATAAGTCTTGTGGGAGCAAGCTTGCTCGCGAAGAGGCCGCGACACCCCCAAGAAATAGGGCGTTCGATACATCGTATTCGTGAGCATTGGCACGATATTCACGCCTGGCAATAAAAAACCCCGAGCATTGCGGCTCGGGGTTTTGCTGTGCGGTGCTGCAAATCAGTGAGTGACGCGGCTTGTGCCGTTGACACTCATGATGCGTACGCGCTCGCCGACACGGAAAATCTCGTTTTCCTGAACCTGCTGCACATAGGCACGCATGCTGCCGTCGTCTTCACGCACGGTGATTTCAACACCCTGCGTACGGGTCAGGCCCTCTTCGGTCGCTGAACCCAGCAGACCACCGGCCACCGCGCCGATTACCGCAGCCACGATGCTGCCGCGACCGCCACCGATGGCGCTGCCACCTACGCCGCCGACGACCGCACCCGCAGCCCCGCCAATCGGCGTCTTGGTGCCTTCGATTTTAACCGGACGCAAGGATTCGATAGTGCCCATACGGACGGTCTGTACGGTCCTGGCCTCATCGCGGGAATAGGAATCACCGGTCAGGTTTGAGGCACAGCCGCCCAGCATCAATGCCATGGCAGTGAACGAAGCAACCAGAAGAGCGGACTTGCGCATAAGGGAATCTCCAGAGGAATCAGTGGCCATTAGACTACCTGACAAAGGTGCTGTCACGGCCCCGATCCTGCAATTTAAGTTCATTCAGGCGGCATACAGCGGCCCACCTGCATAACGCTCAGACGATGGCCCGGACGAATAATTCAATCAGGGCGCAAGGCGCTCGCGCGTCCACCTGCCGTCTACCGAACGATAGTTCAAACGGTCGTGAAGTCGACTGGAGCGACCCTGCCAAAACTCGATTCGCTCAGGCAAAAGGCGGTAGCCCCCCCAGTGCTCGGGGCAGTGTGGCTGGGTGTCTGCGAAGCGTTGTTCCGTCTGTCTGATCAGACCTTCCAGCTCGTCACGATCTGCGATCACGCGACTTTGGGGTGAGGCCCAAGCCCCCAAACGGCTGCCCAGAGGACGCACCTGGTAATAAGCATCGGACTCCTGCGCGCTGACTTTCTCGACCCGGCCTTCGATACGCACCTGACGCTCCAGCGTTGGCCAGAAGAACGTCATGGCCGCGAATGGACGTGCAGCCAGTTGCTGGCCCTTGGCGCTTTCGTAGTTAGTGAAGAACGTGAAACCCTGCGTGTCCAGCCCCTTGAGCAGCAAGACACGGCAATGCGGACGTCCTTGCTCATCAACCGTTGCCAGGGTCATGGCATTGGCCTCGACAGGTGGTTGTTCGGTCTTTACAGCGTCGTCAAACCAGGTATGGAAGAGCGCGAAGGGCTCGTCCGGTGATTGCGCTTCGGTCAACCCGTCGCGGGTGTAATCACGGCGCATGTCGGCCAGGGTCTGAGTCATGGTTTCATTCCTGCGCAGATATCATGAACGTTAGCTAACTCTCGTTACGAGGCTCAGCGCTCGCCGTTATCACACATTCGTTTTTGATTCTGGCCGAAGGCCGTGGGAGCGAACTTGTTCGCGAAGACGGTGATTCAGACGATACGTTTCGGAGACTGTACCGACCTTTTCGCGAACAAGTTCGCTCCCACGCCCTCCGGGCAGAAGCCTGAAAGCCTTGTTTTTCGGGCTATTCAGGACTTGTGCACAACGCAAAGCGCGGAGCGTGAAGACGAAAGTCGTGAGGTAACCAGGCCTCAGTTACTGGCCTGGCTGTCATCTTTCTTGGCGGGCGCCTTGGCCGGGGCCTTGGTCGCTGCCGGTTTTTTAGCTGCTGCAGTGGTCTTGGCAGGCGCGGCCTTTTTGGCAGTGCTGGCCTTGGCCGGCGCTTTCTTGGCAGTGTCTTTCTTCGCCACGGCGGCTTTCTTGGCAGGCGCGGCAGCAGGTGCTGGCGCTACTGGCTTGACGTCCTGGGTGGCAACCATGACTGGAGCAACCGGCGGCAACGCATAACGGGCCATCAGCGCGCGCATGGTGTCCTGCGGCGTCATGAGGATTTCAACACGACGGTTGAGTGCACGGCCTTGCAGGCTGTCGTTGGCGGCACGTGGCATCACGGCACCCATCCCACGCTGGCTCAGACGATTACGCTCCAGGCCACTGAGACGGAAAATCGCGGCAACAGACTGCGCGCGTTCCTGGCTGATCTTCTGGTTGGCTTCGGTAGGCCCCGATGTGTCGGCATGACCGAGAATCAGCACGGCAGTTTTCTGATCGCCTTCGACCACCTTGGCCAGTCGCGTGATCGGGCCCAGCGTGTTGGGCAGCAGCATCGCAGGACGGTCAGGGTTGAACGAGCTGTCGACCGGTGCAGTGATTGCCAGCAGGTCTTCGCGACGCTCCAGCTGGAACGGGCTGTCCTTGATTGCAGCGCGCAGACGCGGCTCGTACTCGTCCAGCCAGGCCTGGGTCACTTTCGGATCAGGCATCGGCAGCGCTTTAGGCTCGTCCTTCTTGCCCTCGCTACCGAACGGCCACCACCACTTGCTGTCGGTTTCCGACTTGGCTACCAAGGCAGGCGCAGCCGGCTTGTCGGCAGGCTTGTCGGCCACGGCATCAGGTTTGGCCTGCGCGTTATCTTTCGAGCCGAACGGCCAGTACCAAGGCGCGCTGTTTTCAGCGCCAGCGGCAGGTGCTGCTGGTGCCGCAGCGGCCTTGGCGCCCGGAGCAGGTGCCGGGCTTGGTGCCGGAGCCTTTGCAGCAGTACCTGCATCAGCAGACTCGCTGCCTGAACCGAACTGCCACCAATGGCCTCCGGTTGCAGCAGAGTCGGATTGAGGGGTTTGAGCACAGCCGGTAACGGCGATACACAGGGCGAGAACGAGGCTTTTATTAGACGACATGGATAACCCGCAACGGTTTTGATCAGACAGAAGGACGTGACTACGCCGGTATAACATGCATAAAGATGCAGTTGGAAAAAGAAACCGTCGTACGGTTCCTGTTACAGCCATTTAACTGACAGTCGGTATGAAACAAGCACTTATGGCCGATACTTACTGCAAACACTCACGCAGGATCCCGACCAGTTTCTGCGCACGCGGGTCCATCAGAATGTACGGCCCCAGGGTGTTGGTAACGAAGCCAAAAGCGACCTCGTAATCAGGATCGGCGAACCCGACCGAACCGCCTGCCCCGGGATGGCCAAACGCCTTGGGGCCAAGACCATAGGTCGCGTTGGCAACGGTCGGCTGGTCAAGCATGCACCCCAGGCCCAGACGGGTCGAGGTCAGCAGAGTCTTGTCCTGACCGAGGCTGTGCTCACGGGTCAGCTCGTTGAGCATGTCTGCTTCAAGCAGGCTGCCATCCAGCAAACCGTTATAGAAACCGGCAAGACTGCGCGCATTGCCGTGGCCGTTGGCCGCTGGCTGCTGCATGCGGCGCCACTCCGGCTTGTTGGTGCTGGTCATGATCGACGGCGGGTTGGTGAACGCCTTGGCAGTGATCGAAGCCGGCTCACGCATCGTCGCCTGCAACACGCGCTGGGCAGCGTCGTCACCGGCATTGCCTTTGCCGCGCGCGATATGGGCGACACGATGAAACTGGTCATCAGCCAGGCCCACATGAAAATCCAGCCCCAGCGGGCGAGAAATACGCGCGGCAATGGATTCCCCAGGGCCTCGACCGTCGGCCCGACGCAGCACCTCGCCTACCAGCCAGCCATAGGTGATTGCCGCGTAACCGTGACCCTGCCCCGGCGTCCACCAAGGTTCTTCGGCCGCCAGCGCCGCCGTCATGGTGTCCCACTGGTAAAGCGCTTCGGCAGGCAATTGCTCGCGCAGCGCAGGCAAACCGGCCTGATGGCAGAGCAGCTGACGCAAAGTGATCGATGCCTTGCCCGCCGCGGCGAATTCGGGCCAGAGCCTGGCGACGGGTTCGTCCAGCTTCAACTTGCCTTCTTCAACCAGCTGCAATACCGCCACGCTGGTAAAGGTCTTGGTGCAGGAGAACAGGTTGAGAATGGTGTCGGTGTGCCACGCCTCGGCACCGTCCTTGTCGGCCGTGCCCGCCCACAGATCAATGACGGTCTGGCCGCCGACCTGAATGCACAAGGCAGCGCCGCGCTCCTGAGGGTCGTCAAAGAGCGCCGCAAAGGCTTCACGTACTGCTTCGAATTGAAGTTCGTAATGACCCTGGATCTGCAACGGCTGACTCCTGACTGACGGTACTGGGCCTGATGACAGGCCGAATGGGCGCATATTGTTCCAGCGATCGGGCGCTTTGGGAACAGACCCGAGTCAACCGACAGCTGTTATTCAGGAAATCTCGCGGCGAAACGGCGGCAATGCGTTGAGAATCGCCTTGCCGTAACGCTGGGTGACGACACGTCGGTCCAGCAACGTGATAGTGCCGCGGTCCTCTTCGGTACGCAGCAAGCGGCCACAGGCCTGTACCAGACGCAAAGAGGCATCCGGCACGGCGATCTCCATGAACGGGTTGCCACCACGCGCTTCGATCCACTCGGCCAGAGCGGCCTCGACCGGGTCATCCGGCACCGCGAACGGAATCTTGGCGATGACCACGTGCTCGCAGTACGCACCGGGCAAGTCCACACCCTCGGCGAAGCTGGCCAGTCCGAACAGTACGCTGGACTCGCCGCTGTCGACGCGGGCCTTGTGCTTGTTGAGGGTTTCCTGTTTGGACAGGTTGCCCTGGATGAACACCTGCTTGCGCCAGTCACGGTCCAGGCCGTCGAAAACGTCCTGCATCTGCTTGCGCGACGAATACAGCACCAGCGTGCCTCGCGAACCTTCCACCAGCCCGGGCAGGTCGCGAATGATCGCTGCGGTATGGGCCACCGAGTCACGCGGGTCGGCCTTGAGGTCCGGCACGCGCAGCACACCAGCGTCGGCGTGATGGAACGGGCTTGGCACCACGGCGGTAACAGCCCCTTTGGGCAGACCCGCACGCATGCGATAGCGGTCGAATTTGCCCAGCGCGGTCAGTGTCGCAGAAGTCACCAGCGCCCCATAGGCGATGTTCCACAAGTTGCGACGCAGCATTTCCGCCGCCAGGATCGGGCTGGCATTGACCTCGATATCGAACATTGCACCGCTGTCGGCCAGGGTCAGCCAGCGCGCCATGGGCGGGCTGTCTTCCGGGTCTTCGGCGGTAAAGGCGGTCCACAGTTCCCAGTTACCGTGGGCGCGGGCCAGCAGGCTGCCGAACAGCGGGTACCACTCTTCAGCCTGATGGCTGGCGATACCGATGTTGACTTCGCCATCCATGCCTTCCTTGAGCAGCTCGGTCAGGCGCGTGAACAGGTCGTCCAGGCGCGCAAAGCCCTTCTTGAGCTCGATGCCCATCTCGCGGATGTGCTCGGGGATCACACCGCCGACAAAGCGGTGACGGGGCCGCTCGCGACCCTGCATGTCTTCACCGGCGCGGAAATCTGCCAGTTGCTCGCAGGCACCGAACATGAACTGCTGATGCCCCTTGATCTCGCGGGCCAGCTCCGGCACCTGCTCGATCAGCTTGCCCAGATCGCCGGGCAGCGGGTGTTGGGCCAGCAGCTTGGCGAGGTTCTTGGCTGTCTGTTCAAGCCAGTCAGCGGTGGACTTCAGTCGGGTGTAATGAGCGAAGTGGCCGATGGCCTTGTCGGGCAGGTGATGGCCTTCGTCGAACACGTACAGCGTGTCACGCGGGTCGGGCAGCACGGCGCCGCCGCCCAGCGCGAGGTCCGCCAACACCATGTCATGGTTGGTGACAATCACGTCAACCTTGCCCATGCCTTCGCGCGCCTTATAGAAAGCGCACTGCTGAAAGTTCGGGCAATGCCGGTTGGTGCACTGGCTGTGATCGGTGGTCAGCCGCGCCCAGTCCTGATCGGCGAGTTCCTGAGGCCAGCTGTCGCGATCACCGTCCCACTTATTGCCCGCCAGCTTCTGCAGCATGCTGGTGAACAGCTTCTGACTGGCTTCATCGACCTCGATCTTGAAGCCTTCTTCCTCGAAAAGCTGCGCAGTCGCGTTGGTCGCGTCGCTCTCCTGCAGCAACGCGTCGAGTTTCGACAGGCACATGTAACGGCCGCGGCCCTTGGCAAGCGCGAAGGTAAAATTCAGACCACTGTTGCGCATCAGGTCCGGCAGGTCCTTGTAGACGATCTGCTCCTGCAAGGCGACGGTCGCGGTGGCGATCACCAGCCGCTTGCCTGCCGCCTTGGCGGTGGGGATCGACGCGATGGCATACGCCACGGTCTTGCCGGTGCCCGTCCCGGCCTCGACGGCCACTACCGCAGGATCGCCCGAACGACGGCCCTCTTCATCGGTGTCAATGTCCCCCAGCACCTTGGCAACTTCAGCGATCATCAATCGCTGGCCATAGCGTGGCTTGAGGCTCTTGGCTTCGAGGAAACGCGAGTAGGCGCCCTGGATCTGGGTTTTGAGTTCGGTACTGATCATTGGCTTCGGTTCGGGGGCACGGCTAAAAAGGCTGGATAAATTTTCAGTAGTTCTGAGTGGGCGCTATCATAGCGTGCTAAATCCATCCGCGCAGAACGGAGTGTCCGATGACCGCTTTTTCTACTGTCTACACGCTGCATCTGCTGGCTGCCCTGGTGTGGGTTGGCGGGATGTTTTTCGCCTGGATGGTCTTGCGTCCAGCAGTCATTGCAGCACTTGAAGGCCCTTCTCGCTTGAAAGTGTGGGTCCAGGTGTTTCGACGCTTCTTCGTCTGGGTCTGGGCAGCCGTGGTGCTGCTGCCGATTACCGGCATCGGCATGATCCAGTTGAACTTCACCGGCTTTGAAACTGCGCCGCGCTATGTGCAGATCATGATGGGCCTGTACGTGGTGATGGTTGCGCTGTTCCTGCGTATCCATTCATTGCAGTTGCCGGAGTTGCGTCGCGCCGTGGACGCCGAACAATGGGCCGAAGGCGCAGCAGCACTCGGTCACATTCGCCGGCTGGTCGGAATCAACCTGATTATCGGCCTGGCAGTGGTGATATTGGCAGCCGCCCGTCCGGGCCTTTGAGGCAAAACGGAACATCGCGGGGCACTGGCGGTGACACTGCGCACAGCTTGCGGGCAGTTTCCTGCCCGATCGGTCATCTTCTGTGCCTGATATCCAAGCCATTCAACATCTTGAAACACTTTGGCATGGGCTGTGCAAACGTTTGCGATCAGCAGTACGCGCCCACGAAAAGGAGCTTCAATGCCACAGCCGCCATTCACTCGATCCGCAACGCCCTCAAGATTCCTCATGCCTCTGTTGTTCGCCGCCGCTGCGGCGTTGCCATGCACCAGCGTCCTGGCACAGCCCGCTGCCGAAGACTCGGCTCAAGGCGAAGCACTCAGCCCGCCCGCCTCGCCCAAGGAAGGCAAAGGCGCGTACTTTTCAGACTGGTTCAACCAGGACCTGACGCTGATCGGCAGCAAGGACATCAGCTTCGGCCCCAAGCCCAACGATGACATTTATCTGGAGTACGAGTACTTCGGCCGCAAGGGGCCGTTTGAGCTCTATGGCTATGTCGACGTGCCGAAGATCCTCGGCATCGGCAATGATAATGACAAAGGCGTCTGGGATCATGGCTCGCCATTGTTCATGGAGCATGAGCCACGTATCTCCATCGACTATCTGGCCGGGCGCAGTCTGGCCGTCGGGCCGTTCAAGGAATGGTACGTCGCCTTTGACTGGATCTACGACCACGGCAGCAACTCGGCCAACCGTGCCAACACCCTGTACAGCGGCCTTGGCACTGACATCGACACCCACTCGCGGGTCAATCTGTCGGCCAACTTCTATGGCCGCTACCAGTGGGAGAACTACGGTGCCAGCAACGAATATTCATGGGATGGTTATCGCGCCCAGCTCAAATACATCGTACCGATCAGCAAATTCGACAACGGCGCTTCGCTGACGTACATCGGCTTCACCAACTTCGATTTCGGCTCGGACCTCAAGAACGATCCGGCACGCACCGGCAACTCCACAGTCGCCACCAACGTGCTGCTTTACGCCTTCACGCACCTGCGCTTCACCCTGGTGGGTCGTTACTTCCACAACGGCGGCAACTGGCAGGACGGCAGCGAGCTGAACTTCGGCGAAGGCAACTTCCGTGCGCGCTCCGACGGCTGGGGATATTACGCAGGCGTGGGTTACCAGTTCTGAAACTGATTATGACGACAGGAGTTTTCATGAAACACATCACCCGCAACACACTTGGCGCCACACTGGCCCTGCTTAGCCCTGCCCTCTGGGCAGCCACCGCGCCAGTCACGCCCAAGGTCATGCTGGTCGCCATGTTTGCGCCCGAAGCGCAGAACTGGATCGACCGGCTGCATCTGACCAAGGAGATCCAGGTGCCCGGCCTTGCCGCCGAGTATCCGGCCATCCGCTGCAACGCTCAGGACGTCTGCCTGATGGTCACCGGCATGGGTCAGACCAATGCCGCAGCATCGACTCTGGCCCTGGCCCTGTCGCCGCAATTCGATCTGCGCAAGACCTACTTCATCGTTGCTGGCATTGCCGGCATCAACCCGCACCACGGCACGCTCGGCACCACTGCGTGGGCGCATTATCTGGTGGAGTTCGGCACGCAGTGGGAAATCGATTCGCGCGACGTGCCCAAGGACTGGCCGACCGGTTACCTGGGTATCAACACCAAAGGTCCGAACGAAAAGCCGCCGCTGGACTACAAGACTGAAGTCTTCGAGCTGAACCCCAAACTTCAGGCCAAGGCCTTCGCCCTGTCGCAAAAAGTGACGCTCAGCGAGAGCAAGGAATCCGCCGCCTGGCGCGTCAAGTACCCTTACGCCCCGGCCAATCAGCCGCCGCAGGTGACGCAGTGCGATACGCTGGCGGGCAACACGTGGTTTTCCGGAACGCGTCTGAGTGAGCGGGCGGAAGTCTGGACCAAGCTGCTGACCGACGGCAAAGGCGTGTATTGCACCACCCAGCAGGAGGACAACTCTACGTACGAAGCCCTGTTGCGAGCCAGCAAGGCAGGCAAGGTAGACGTCAACCGGCTGGCCGTGGTGCGCGCAGGTTCCGATTTCGACCGTCCGTATCCGGGTTACAGCGAAGTGGACAATTTGCTCAAGTATGCCGACCAGGGTGCCTTCGTACCGGCACTGGAAAACCTGTACCGCACCGGTAATCCGCTGGTGCAGGCCATTGTCGGCGACTGGAAGAACTGGGAAAAAGGCGTACCGCAGTAAGCGCGCTGCCGTAATGACTGCCCGGATCGTGGCCTTGCGCCTGATCCGGGCTGCCTCTCAAGAATGACAGCTGTTGAAGATTACAGGCGCTGCAGAATCAAACTGCCCGCGGGCCCTGCAACACCAGGCAGGCCGGGTTCGCCCGGTCTGCCTGGCTTGCCGCCGTCCGCGCGGTAGACGATGCAGCCCTTCGAAGCGCCGCCCTTGCCTGCCTTGCCGCCTTCACCGCCCTTGCCTGCCGCGCCACCCGCAACATTCACCTTGATACGTTCGGCCGGAAAGCTCTGTGGCAGCTCCAGACGAACCTGCGCACCTGCTGCGCCGTCGTGGCCGTTGCCGCCACTATCGCCGTTGTAACCACGCCCAGCCTGGCCCCAGGTACAGCCTGGCTCTTCGCCCGTGCCGCCATCGAGCCCGGCGTAGCCTGGACTGCCCGCGCCGCCGCGTGCATCGATCGACAGTTGTTCGGCATTCAGGCTCTGTAGACGCAGGGTCAGGTTGCGCCCCGGCAGTGCCGGCTTCTCGAAGGTACCCGGAGCGCCTCGCGCAGTGATCTGGCTGCCGGTGCCGAATTCACCATGCACCACGACGAGGTTGAACGCCTGTACACCGGGGACGATGGCAATCCGCGCTTCGTGCCCTAGCACCAGTTCGCCGATCTTCACGTCATCGATACCGGCCGGGATCAGCAGGGTGCCGTAGTCGGCCACTTCAAGGCGCTCGACCTGCAGAACGCTGCTGTTGCCAGGCAGACGCATGAGCGAGTGTGGCGCGACAATAATCGCCTGAGCCATGGCCAGAGGGCTGAACAGTGCTGCCAGCAGAACGAGCTTACGCATGAGAGTGCCCTGTGGCCGAACGGCCGATGGATTGAACATGAAAAATGCCGAACAGGATGATTTTGCCCCGGTCGCGCCAGGGATGCCTGCGACCGCGCAGGCTGCCGTTGAACAGGATCAGTTCGAGCAAGTGAGTCAACAACAGTACGGCACCGGCCATGTCGATCATCACGCCAAACGGGCTGGGCGCTTCAATAATCGCATTGGCCAGGACTACCAGCCAGAAGCCCAGCATCAAGATTTTTCCCAGCCCCCAAAACACCTTCATCGCCTGCCCCCCTTGTCATGATCCGTTACGAAAGCGCAGTCTGCGCGCGCTTTTCGTCGCCGCACAGTAGACGTGCTGTACGCCGAATATGCCAGCAGTGTATTGAAAAAGATCAAGCATAGATCGTTGTCGTCAGTCTGTGGGCGTTCGCCTGATACTGACGGCTGTTCAGAGCGGGTCCGGCAGGCTAGTCTTGTCAGTCAACCAGAGGACTTTCGATGACCGTCGGCTACTCATCCCGCACGCCGCAGCAAGCGCTGGCGGCCCTGCTCGACCGTTACGCCCCCCAGCGTCTGCTGTTGATCGGCGCTCAGGCGTTCCCTGCGTTGCAAGCCTTTCAGGAAGCACACCCGCAGACCGAGGTGGCGCTGGCCGAACCCGGCCCCCTGCCCGCAAATCTGGCGGCGCAACGTTTCGACCTGGCGCTGGTGGTCGATTGCCTGGAGCACATCCCCAAGCGCACCGGTCTGGAGCTGCTGGGCGGTATCCGCAACCTTAACGCCAGCCGCATTGCGGTGCTGGCCGACTTGCAGGCCTGCGGCTGGCAGGAGACCGACTTTTTCTCGCTGGCCCTGCAATCCAGCGAACGCTTCACCCGCGACGAACAAGTGCTGAACCTGTTCACCTACGACCTGCGCGAATACAAACAGGTGCCCGACTGGCTGAACGCGAAGTATTGGGCCAACCCGGAGAATTTTGGAAAGTATTGGTGGTGACCTATGAGTAGTGCTATTTGCCCGTGCGGCAGCGGCGATCTGTTGCTGGCCTGCTGCGGTCGCTATCACGCAGGTCAGCCTGCGCCCTGCGCGGAAAAGCTGATGCGCTCGCGCTACAGCGCCTACGTGCTGGGGCTGACTGATTATCTGGTCCAGACGACGTTGCCTGTTCAGCAAAGCGGGTTGAACCGTGAAGCCATCGCCCAGTGGAGCGCGCAGAGCACATGGCTGGGGCTGGAGGTAGAAAGTTCTGAGGTATTCGGCGGCAAGCCCGAGCATGCTTTTGTGACCTTCACTGCCCGCTGGCACGACGGTAACGGTGAAAACAGCCACAAGGAACGCTCGTCGTTCGTGCAGAATCAGGGCCGCTGGTATTTCATCGATTCCACGGTCCCGCTCAAGGCCGGCCGCAATGACGCGTGTCCGTGTGGCAGCGAACAGAAATTCAAGAAATGCTGCTCGCCTTACGTGGTTTGAGATAGTCGAGATGATCGTTCCGCACGCTCCAGAGTGGGAATGCCGTGGGTGACGCCCTGCGCCGCACCGTCACGCTCAAGACCGGACGCAGAGCGTCCAGAACGGCATGCGACGCGGAGCGTCGCACGATAGTTGAGATTATCGTTCCTCACGCTCCAGCGTGGGAATGCCGTGCGTGACGCTCCGCGTCACAGATCTGCGCCGCACCGCACAGTCAAGATAGGACGCAGAGCGTCCAGAACGGCATGACGACGCGGAGCGTCGCACGATAGTCAAGGTCACGCTCCGGTGGACACAAGTCGACCTAGAACTCCAATTGCGCCGAGAACGCTACAGTACGCGGGTCGCCCAGGTAGCTGCTGTTGAGCCAGTATTCCTTGTTGGCCAGGTTGCTGACGTTGACCCGCAGGGTCAGGTCGTTTTCCGAGACGCGCATGCGGTAGCGGGCACCGGCGTCGAAGGTGGTAAAGGACGGCAGGTCGTTTTCGTTGCTTTGGTCGGTGTATTGCTTGCCGGTATAAAACGCTCCACCGGTTACTGCCAGCCCAGGCACAGGGTTGATGTCGTACTCGGCATAGACCTTGGCCAGTTGCTTGGCGACGTTGGTCGGTGCGTTGCCTTCATCCGCGGCAATGCCGGTTTTCTTGATCTTCGGGTCCAGCAAGGTAAAGCCGCCGACCAGTGTCAGCTCCGGAACGACTTTGCCGGTCACGCTGAACTCCAGGCCATTGTTTTCCTGACGTCCGTCCACCACGTAAATATTCGAGGCCGTGGTGTAGCCGTTGGGCTTCTCGATGTTGAACAGCGCCAGGGTAAACAGGGTTTCACCCAACGTCGCCTTCGCACCGATCTCGTATTGCTCGCTGACTTCCGGTGCGAATGCCTGGCCGGCATTGGCTGCGCCGCTCGGGGCGACACCTCCGGATTGCAGACCTTCTATATAGGTGGCGTAAGTGGTCAGCCACGGCAGTGGCTTGTAGACCAGCGAGATATTCGGCGAGGTCTTGCTTTCGTTGTATTTGGTCTCGGTCTCTGCGGAGCCGAAAGCCTTGGCGTAAACGAACTCGTTGGCGTAAGTCTTGATCTGCGTGTTGGTCACGCCAAGAATTGCCGACCATTGCTCGTTGAAGGTGATGATGTCGCCGATCAGGAAGTTGTTGCTCTCCGAGCTATTGGCCAGACGCTGGTTGCCGTGGCCAATCGAGTACGACGGTTTGCCGACCTGAGGTGTCTGGTCGAGCGGTATCGTGCCGACTGGCGAGGTGTATTGCGGACCAGGCTGACCAGGCGTGTACGGGATGTGGTCTTCGTACTGCTTCTGGCGAGATGTGTTGCCCTGGTACCCCATCGTGACTTTGTGGCCGAGAAAACCGGTATCGAATGCTGCATCCAGAAACAGCGAGCCGGTCTTTTCTTCGGTTTCGATCGGTGCGAAGGCGTATAACGGTTGCGAATACAGACCCGCGCTGTAAACCGTCGGCCCGGTGTAGGTGTTTTCCGAAGTGTACTGCTGGGCTGCAAAGGCCGCGCGCAAGGTGAATGTATCGTTCAAGCGCCATTTGGCGCGTACGCCCGCCTTGTCGGATTCATAATCGGAAAACGACCACTTCTGGCTGTAGAGTTTGTCGTTGTCCAGCGAGGCTGCGCTTGGGCGTAACGACTGATCACCAAAGTACCAATAGCTGGTCAGGCCGCGAATTTCGGTCTTTTTGTGTGAAGCGTCGAACTGCACCAGCAGGTCGTCGGAGACGTTCCAGTCCAGCGCCAGGGAAATCATTTCGCGACGACGCTTGTTCATGTCGACAGCGGTTTCGCCATCCTGAGTCAACACGTTCAGGCGATAGGCAAACTTGCCTTCGCTGTCGATCGGCCCGCCGAAATCGCCATGCAGGTAGTAGTTTTCGCCACCGGCATTGCCCAGCGTGACGCTGTTATAGCGTTCGTAAGTGGGGCGCTTGATGACGTAGTTGACCAGCCCGCCTGGCGAGGCCGGGCCATACAGGAAACCGGTCAGGCCGGTGATGACTTCCAGCTGTTCCATCTCTTCAATGTAGTTGCTGCCATCAGCACCATTGGTAAAGCGCAAGCCGTCATTGGCGATGTTCAGGCTGCCCGCGCTGCTGAAACCACGAATGTTGACGGCGCTGGCATAACCGGCGCTGGTCGGCGAGTACATCTGGGTGAATGGGTTGTGCTTGATGACATCGTCCAGCGAGGTGGCCTGAATGTTTTTCAGTAGAGCCTGAGGCGTCACGCTGATGGAATAAGGCGCGTCCTGCAGTTTCATGCCGCCCAGTGCACCGACGCTGCTGATGTTCTCGCTGCGATAACCGGCTGCTTCCGAACCTTCGGCGGGCGCGCTGTTGGCATTGATGTTCACATCCGACAGGTTCAAGGCGTTTTGTTCCATGACCATCAGCGTGTAGGTCCCGGCGCTGCTCTGCACCAGTTGCAGGCCGCTGCCACGCAACGCCTCACGCAAGGCTGTCGCAGCGTCGAAATGCCCCTTTACCGCCGCGCTTGTTTTGCCAGCAACCAGCGCAGGATCGAGGCTCAATGCCAGACCACCCTGGCTGGAAATCTGGTTCAGCGTGGTCGCCAGAGGGCCTGCAGGCAGGTCATAGGCAACCACGCTGGCCTGCTGCGCGGCCATCAGCAGCGGGCTGACCAGAGGCGTGCACAGTGCAATCGCCACGGCCAACAGACTGGGACGCAGAAGGGTGTCTAACGAACGGGACATCGGGCAACTCCTGATGGAATATTTCTCAATGCCTGTTAGCCGAGCGAAAGTTCGAAAGTAACAGAGCTGATTGAAAATAATTCCGTTTCAGGATTCAGTTGGCCTGCGGCATTACTCCGCAATGACCTTCAGGTGAGAAGTATCGGGAGCAGCTTGTGACTCGGGCCTTTCGACATGGCCCATGTCGCTGCCCACCGGTGCCAGGCTAAATCGGGAAAGATCCAGCAGCGGCGCAGCGGGCTGAGGTTTGGCAGGCAGCAGGTCGACCCCCGCTTCGGCCACCGAATAATTCGGCGCATCGACACTTTCGAAAGCAGCCATATACGCGTCACGCGGTTTGATCTGCAGACGGCCCGTACCCGACTGCGGGGTGGCCTGGGATTTACGCAACCAGGTAGGAGCGTCGGGCGGCGGTGCCAGTTCGACCTCTTCCATGGGCAGCGGGGTATTCATTTCCAGCACATGGACCCGTGCGCCTGCACGCTCCAGCGTTGCGCGGTATTTTTCAGCGGTTGCCGCGTCGAGGTTGTTTTTCAGGACCAGTCGGCGCCCGGAGAACAGAAGCTCCAGACGCTCGGCATCGGCATTGAATAGCTTGCCAAGGTTGGCCCTGACCTTCTCGGGCTGGGCTCCGGCGACCAGTTCGGCACTGAAGACAATTTCGTAGACACTCATGGAGACACCGGTAAGCACGTCAATAAAAAGTATGGCGTAGCGTCAGACAGCGCAACAAGCGCGTTACCCTTGACCGTCGAGTTGGTAGACTCAGGCGTCAAACGGAGCACATCCATGTTTTTTCAGGCGCACATTACAAGAATCATTAGCCTCGCGCTGGTCATGTTCGGTCTCAGCGGATGCTCGTTACTGAGCTTTGACAGCGTCCAGGATCCGGAAGTGCATTTGCTCAAAGTCCAGGTGGTCAAGGCAAGGCTGACACAACAGGATTTCAAGCTGTATTTCGAGGTCGATAACCCCAACGACTCGGACCTGTTCGTGCGCGGCCTGAACTACAAGATCTCGCTCAATGACGTTGTGCTCGCAGACGACCAATTCAGTGATTGGTTTTTCGTCGATGCGCATAGCCGGAAAACCTTTGTGGTGCCTGTTCGTACCAACCTTTGGCGGTACGCGAAATACATCGCTCAACTGCTGAAAAAACCTGATGAGCTGATCCATTACCGGCTTGAAGGCAAGCTCAAGACCGGCATGCTGTTCAGGCACAACGTACGGATCGGCAAAACCGGCGATGTGGCACCAGAGGAGCTGATTCAACGCAAATAAGCAGGCGGCCTAACCGCCCAGCTTGCCCTTGATCAGCTCCAACAGAAACTTCCAGATATCCGCCGCCCACAATGCGCGATTGATTGCGCTGATCAGCGCTCCACCAAACGAGCCCAGCAGAAAGCCAACGCCTGTGGTGTTGCGAGGGTCGGCCACTCCAAGATAATCACTGGCAATGCCGGTGAGAAACACCGCACAGGCCACGCCAGTGATCAAGAAAACCAGCCAGGCACGCCAGTCGAGCAAGCCTGCCTTATGCCACCAGCCAGAGATGATTGCACCCACCAGACCGGCGACCAGCCATTCGCCCCTGTCTGCCAAACCATTCAAGATATCCATCGGACCTTACTCCGCTCAAGAGATACAGCCGTTCACGAACACAGAAATTCAGACGCTGAGAGCCTGCCATTCGAATGGCAGGGAACGGGTTGATGAGGGTCATCCTGGTTGACGTTCGGGCCCGCCCTGCCCTTGATCGCTTCCTTGCGCGTATTGCGGGTCGATGCGGCGGCGGTATATGAAACTGGAACCTAAAAATTAAGCATGCTTAAAAATAAAGTGAAACGCTTGCCATCAAACGTGGAGCAGCACCTTATAAACGCTCAGTTATCGATATAGCGCTGCCAGCCGATCCTTACCGAACCGTCTGGCTGAGGATCGACCTCGATACCTTCGGTTTCTTGGATTTCCCGGAGCACCACGTTCCAGCTGTCCTCAGGTTCATCGTCGCGTCGGGCTACGATGACCCACTGGGTCTTTTGAACATTCGGCGCAGATACCAGCCGTTGAATACGCTTGCCGATCTGTTCATAAGACGACGCGCCCGTCGGCCCATTACGAGTGCCAGTCATGACTGCCTCCCGGAAATAACTGTATATAAATACAGTATTCCAGCTGCAAGACCTGCGCAAGCACTTCGTAGGACGCGCTCCGCTTCACGTCGCGACGGATAACGTCCGCAAGCCTTGTACAACAAGGCTCATAGCCTGGCGGTCATTCTCACGGCCACGCCAATGATGCGACAGTCGGCACCGCACTCGATCATTTTGTACGCAGGATTCAAGGGCTTCAGGTAACGCGTGCCGCCGTCCTCGACCAGCTTCTTGAAGGTCGCCTCGTTGCTGGCGGGCAGCTTGGCGATAACGAGCTTGCCGGGCTGCACATCGGCTTCTGTATCAACCAGAATCATCATCCCCTCTGGCACGCTGACGCCAGTGGGCGCAGTCATCGAGTCACCCTTGACCTCCAGCCAGAACGCCGGGCCCTTGGAGTCGTAATCGGAGATTTCATAGCGATCGGAAAAACCGTCGGGGTAAGGCTCGACGGCTTCCTCCCAGGAACCTGCCGACACCCAGCTGATTACCGGATAACGAAAGGACATGTTGGGTTGATCGATCAGAGCAACGTTGGCGTCAAAGGGGGCTTCCTTTTCAGGCCCTTCGCCAATCGCCAGCCATTCGGCACGAAAGCCCGTGGCCCGCGCCAGTGCATAGAGGTTTTCTGGCCGCAGGCTTTTGCTTTCGCCGCTGATCCATTGAGTGACGGCAGAATTGGCAACGCCGCACTGTGCGGCAATTTCCCCTTTCTTCATGCCGCTGGCGGCAATTGCCTTGGCAATACGCTCTTGTCGGGTCATAAGGTTGGCTCTGCGCATGAGAATACAAAGACGCTGAAAAACGCCCGAAAAAAATAAGCATACTTAAATTTGCAATCATATGTGAATCGAAATATGCCGATACTGCTTCGTCCCGATTTGCTGGATAATGCTCGCCAGATTTATTTGCGGAGTAAAACCGATGAACCAGCAAGCCCATGTTCATGGCCCCGATTGCAACCACGACCATGACCACGATCATCACGACCACCAGCATGGCCATGTGCACGGTCCGAACTGCGGGCACGCCCACCAGGAACCGGTGCGCAACACCCTGAAAGATGTGGGTCGCAACGATCCTTGCCCGTGCGGCAGCGACAAGAAATTCAAGAAGTGCCACGGCGCGTAAAGCGTTGAGCGTTCTTCGTGACGGCCTGCATAAGCAGGCCGTTTTCATTTGCGCGCATCTTCAAACGCGGCGGAACAAGAGGCGTGTGGCCAGCTTCTGCAAAATCCTGAAATAAACTCGCCCTCCCCGCTTGCGCGCTGACGGCCTGCTCTCTAACGTAGCGACTTTTGTACGTTACCCCTCCAGGAGCTTGCCCATGGCCTCGCCAGCCCTTCGTCATTTTCTACCCCGATTCGGCGCTGCCGCCGCTGCGGCGAGTTTCCTGAGCCTTGCCGGCTGCCAGTTGGGCGGCGGTGATCCCGAGACCGTACTGCCTGCTTCCGGGACGTTCCCGCTCAAAGGGCTGGCGCAAAACGTTTCCGTGCGCCGCAACAACATGGGCATGCCGCTGATAGAAAGCAGTACGTACCACGATGCGCTGTTCACCCTCGGATACATCCATGCCGGTGATCGCATCGGTCAGATGCTCGGAATGCGCCTGCTTGCGCAGGGCCGTTTGTCGGAAATGGCCGGGGCGGACGCGCTGGAAGTCGACCGTTTGATGCGCTCGGTCAACCTCAAGCAAAACGCCAGCGACCTGTATAACGCCGCCTCGCCTCGCTTGAAGCGCTTCTTCGACGTTTATGCGCGCGGCGTTAACGCTTACCTGTTCCGCTACCGCGACAAGCTGCCGGCCGATGTCGCCAGTTCGGGCTACAAGCCGGAATACTGGAAACCGGAAGACTCGGCGCTGATCTTCAGCCTGCTCAATTTCAGCCTGTCGGTGAACCTGCAGGAAGAGCTTTCGGCACTGGTGCTGGCGCAGAAAGTCGGGGCAGACAAACTTGCCTGGCTGCTGCCGACCTACCCTGACGAAGAACTGCCATTTGCCGAAGCCGACAAGCTCAAGGGCCTGAACCTGAATAATCAGGTCAACGACCTGAGCGACCTGAACAAGATCGCCTTGCAGCTCTCGGACCTGAACATGCTTGGTGTTGCAGCCTCCAGCAACTGGGCCATCGCGCCGCAACGCAGCCGAAGCGGCAAGAGCCTGCTGGCCAGCGACATGCAACTGCCTGCCGGGCTCAACTCCGCCTGGAGCTTCGTGCAGATCCGGGCACCGAAATATCAGGTGTCCGGTGTTTCCATCGCAGGCTTGCCGCTGGTCCTGAGCGGTTTCAACGGCAAGCTGGCGTGGAGCATGAGCAACGTCAAGGGCGACAACCAGGACCTGTTTCTGGAGAAAATCAAGCGCGAAGGCAACCGCGTCTCTTATATGGCGGATGGCAAGTGGGTGCCGGCAGCCTCTCACCAGGAAACCTTTCTGGTCAAAGGCGGCAGCCCAATTCGTGAAACAGTTTACGAGACGCGTCATGGTGCATTGCTCAATGCCAGCGCAACGCCGCCCGGCAATGGCTTGAGCCTGGCGCTGCAAGTGCCCAACTTCAAGGACGACAAGAGCCTGGATGCGTTCTTTGATCTGTCCCGTGCACCCAACGTCGAGAAGGCGTTCGATACCAGCCGCGAGATTCGTGCGATTACCCTGAACATGATCTTCGCCGATACCTCGAATATTGGCTGGCAGGTCACCGGCCGCTTCCCGAACCGCCGTGAAGGCCAGGGCCTGCTGCCTTCGCCGGGCTGGGATGGCAAATATGACTGGGACGGTTTCGCCGACTCAATGCTCCATCCTTACGACCAGGACCCGCGCCAGGGCTGGCTCGCGGCGGCCAACCAGCGCACCATTCCGAAAGGCTACGGCATGCAGCTCTCCAACTCGTGGGGCTACCCGGAGCGCGCCGAGCGCATTGCCGAGCTGGCCAACAGCGGCAAGCAGGACCTGCGCAGCACCGTCGCCATGCAGTACGACCAGACCACGACATTCGCGGCCAAACTCAAGACCATGTTCCAGGCACCGGGCATGAGCAAGCCGCTCAAGCAGGCTATCGACGCCCTGCCGGAAGCGGATCGCAACAAGGCCCGCGAAGCGTTCACGCGCCTGATGGCATTTGATGGCAAGCTCAGCGCAACGTCGGCTGACGCTGCGCTGTACGAGCTGTTTCTGCAGGAAAGCGCCAAACAGATTTTCCTTGATGAGCTAGGCCCGGAAACCAGTCCTGCCTGGCAGGCGCTGGTGGCCAACGCCAGCTCGTCGTATTCGCCGCAAGCCGACCATTTGCTGGGCCGTGATGACAGCCCTTACTGGGATGACGTCAAAACTCCGCAGAAAGAAGACAAGCCAGCCATCCTGGCGCGCAGTCTGGCGGCTGCTGTCACCAGGGGCGACAGCCTGTTGGGCAGCGATCACAAGGCCTGGCAATGGGGCAAACTGCACCGCGACAACTGGACCTCGACCAGCCCGCTCGCCAAACAGTTGGGTGGCGGCGAGTTCAATCGCGGTGCCTCACCGGCAGGTGGTGACCACAGCACGCTGAACGTGTCCGGTTTCGAGTGGGGTAAAGGTTTCGATACACACGTGGCCCCCGGCCTGCGCATGATCGTCGACTTCAGCCTTGTCGAGCCTATGACCGGCCTGATCAGCACCGGCCAGTCCGGCAACCCGGCCAGCCCGTATTACGCCAACAGCATTGATCCGTGGCAGAAGGGGCAATACATGTCGATCCCGCTGCAACAGCAGAACTATGAGAAGGGCTACGGCAAGCAACGCCTGACACTGACGCCGGGCAAGTAGGCGCCGAAAACCGGACGCGGAGCGTCCAGAACGGCGTACCCACGCGGAGCATGGGCACGATAGTGTTCTCCCGAACGCCTATCGTTCCGAATGCTCCAGCGGGAATAGCCACACGGAACAGGCTCCCGAACGCCTATCCTTCCGAATGCTCCAGCGGCAATATCCCGAACGCCTATCGTTCCCACGCTCCGCGTGGTAATGCATTTCGTGACGCCCTGCGTCACACAGTTCTGCGATTCAGTGAGATTCAGGCTCGACTTGAGTCACCTTTTGGCCCCTCGGCGACCTACTTTGATGGGGCCAAAGTAGGCAAATCCCCTCGCTCCTGTTTCCGGCCCGACTTCGTCGGGTTCCTTCGCCCTGACACTGATCCGGGGGTCGCCGCACCGGGCCATCCATGGCCCGGTGCGGCTAGCCTGGCGTCCTGCCAGGCTACCCCCCGGATCAGCGCCAGGACTCTGCCGTCACTAAGGTCGCACTCTGCGTCGTCAGTGCCATCGTGATAACAAAGCGCTTTTATGCACGATAGTGTTCTTTTGGACATTTATCGCACCTCACGCTACGCAGCCCTCACGCAAACTCCCCGAACTTCCCGCCCTGCCCCGGCTCATAGCTAACAAGCCCATCCATACGGTTGCCTCATGGATCTTGTCGTTGCTCGTCCCGAAGGTTTGTACTGCCCGCCCGGTGATTTCTATATCGACCCGTGGCGCCCGGTCGAACGGGCCGTCATTACCCATGCGCATGGCGACCACGCCCGTACCGGCAATCAGCATTACCTGTCGGCGGCCAGTGGCGAGGGCATTCTGCGTTCGCGCCTTGGCCAGGACATCAACCTGCAGACCCTGGAATACGGCGAAACCATCACCCATCACGGGGTAAAACTCAGCCTGCACCCGGCCGGGCATGTGCTGGGGTCGGCGCAGGTGCGGCTGGAGTACCAAGGCGAAGTCTGGGTGGCTTCCGGGGATTACAAAGTCGAACCCGACGGCACGTGTGCGGCGTTCGAACCGGTGCGCTGTCACACCTTTATTACCGAATCGACCTTCGGCCTGCCGATCTATCGCTGGGCACCGCAGTCGCAGATTTTCGAAGGCATCAACCAGTGGTGGCGTGGCAATGCGGCCCAAGGCAAGGCCAGCGTGCTGTTCGCCTACTCGTTCGGCAAGGCGCAACGCATTCTGCATGGCATTGATTCGCAGATCGGGCCGATTCTGGTGCATGGCGCTGTCGAGCCGTTGAACCGGGTCTATCGCGAAGGTGGCATTCGTATTCCGGAAACCCAATACGCTGGCGATTTCAAAAAGACTGATCCGGCCCTGCGTCAGGCGTTGATTCTCGCCCCGCCCTCGGCCGGTGGCAGCAGTTGGATGAAGCGCTTCGGCGAATACAGCGATGCGTTTGCCAGCGGCTGGATGATGCTGCGCGGCACGCGACGTCGGCGTGGCGTGGATCGCGGCTTTGTGCTATCCGATCACGCTGACTGGCCGGGCTTGCTGTGGGCCATCGAACAGACTGGTGCCGAGCGGGTCATGGTCACCCACGGTTCGGTCGGCATATTAGTGCGTTATCTGCGCGAACTGGGGCTGGATGCGCAAGGCTTCAGCACCGAATACGGCGATGAAGAAGACAGCAATCCGGCGACGGTAGAGCCTGAGGCGGTAACTGCGAGGGAGGCTCAGTCATGAAAGCCTTCGCGGAACTCTACGCAAAACTGGACGCAACCACATCGAGCAACGCCAAACTCGCCGCGATGCGTGATTATTTCGAGAAAGCGGCTGCAGAGGATGCTGCCTGGGCTGTGTACTTCCTGTCCGGTGGACGCCCTAGGCAACTGGTGCCGACCCGCGTGTTGCGCGAGCAGGCAATGACACTGGCGAATCTGCCGGAGTGGCTGTTCGAAGAAAGCTATCAGGCGGTCGGCGATCTGGCGGAGACCTTGTCGCTGTTGCTGCCCCAGGCCGATCACAGCAATGACGAGGGCCTGGCCACCTGGATGGAAGACAAGCTGCTGCCGTTGCGCGGCCTGCCGCCCGAAGAGCTGGCAGAACGCCTGCCGATGTTCTGGTCGCAACTGGACCGCAGCAGCCTGATGGTCTGTATAAAACTGATTACCGGCAGTTTCCGGGTTGGCGTGTCGAAACTGCTGGTGACGCGCGCACTGGCTGCGCTGGCGGACATCGACAGTAAGCGCGTCGCCCAAAGGCTGGTGGGCTATACCGACCTGTCGCATCGGCCCAGCGCAGAGCGTTACCTGAAACTGATCGCGCCTGAATCCGAAGATGAGCACGCACAACGTGGCGGTCAGCCTTATCCGTTTTTTCTTGCCCATTCCCTGCAACAGCCCGCAGATCAGTTCGAGGAGTTGCTCGGGGCGGCCGAGAACTGGCAGGTGGAATGGAAGTGGGACGGTATTCGCGCACAACTGGTCAAACGTGACGGACGCTTGTGGATCTGGTCGCGTGGCGAAGAGCTGGTCACCGACCGTTTTCCCGAGCTGCACAGCCTGACGCAGTGCCTGCCTGACGGCACGGTAATCGACGGCGAAATCGTCGTCTGGAAAGCTCCCGACCCAAGCCCCGATGGCAGCGCTGAATTTGCGTTGAACGGTGATGCCACCACAGCGTCACCTTCGGTTCAGCCCTTCGCCCTGTTGCAACAGAGGATTGGCCGCAAGACACTCGGCAAGAAGATCCTCGCCGACGTTCCCGTGGTAGTGCTGGCCTATGACCTGCTTGAATGGCAAGGCGATGACTGGCGCAGCCGGCCGCAACATGAACGTCGCACGCAACTGGAAACCTTGATCGAAAGCGTCCAGAGCGAGGTGCTGATGCCCTCCCCGGTACTCACTGGCAAGGATTGGCTTGATCTGGCGACGCAACGTGAAGCCTCTCGCAGTCTGGGCGTCGAGGGCATGATGCTCAAGGCCCGCGACTCGCTGTACGGCGTCGGTCGCACCAAGGACATGGGCGTGTGGTGGAAATGGAAAATCGACCCGTTCAGTGTCGATGCCGTGCTGATCTACGCGCAACGTGGCCACGGCCGACGCGCCAGTCTGTACAGCGACTACACCTTTGCGGTGTGGGACGGCCCGCCCGACGCCAGTGAGCGCACGCTGGTGCCATTCGCCAAAGCCTACTCAGGGCTGACCGACGAGGAAATGCGCAAGGTCGACGCCATCGTTCGTAAAACCACCGTGGAAAAATTTGGCCCGGTGAGCAGCGTCACGCCGACGCTGGTATTCGAACTGGGCTTTGAAGGCATTGCCTTGTCAAAGCGCCACAAGAGCGGCATTGCGGTGCGCTTCCCGCGCATGTTGCGCTGGCGGCAGGACAAGCCGGTGGCCGAAGCCGACAGCCTGGCGTCATTACAGGACCTGCTGAACTGACGCACCGAAAAAGTGCACGCAAATTGACGTGCACCTTTTTGAAACACGGCCTGCCACCAGGGTTTGCCTGCCCGCAACAACCGTTCTCTTTCGTTACCATTCTGCCGCTCGCCGCGAGCCTGATGGGGGTGTGGTTTAAGTCACAGAGAACAACATCCCGCCCATAAACATGCCAAGGCGGCAGATTGCCAGCCATTTATACGAAATAGCGACAACGCCTTACATTTCAAACGCACGTTCATCGCTCTGGTTCGGAAATTGCTACCTTCTGCCAGTCTGGCACTTGCCGGTAGCAAGCTTCGCGTGTTCCCAACGCCCCATTTAAGGTTTTAAGGACTGAACAATGAAAAAAGCATGGCTGACTCTTTCTGCACTGGCTCTGTGCCTCGCCGCCGGTAATACGATGGCCAAGGAATACAAGGAACTGCGCTTCGGCGTTGATCCGTCCTATGCGCCGTTTGAATCCAAAGCCGCCGACGGCAGCCTGGTCGGCTTCGATATCGATCTGGGCAACGCGATCTGCAAAGAGCTGAAGGTCACCTGCAAATGGGTTGAAAGCGATTTCGACGGCATGATTCCCGGCCTCAAGGCACGCAAGTTCGACGGCGTTATTTCCTCGATGACCGTGACCCCTGCTCGCGAAAAAGTCATCGACTTCTCCAACGAACTGTTCTCCGGCCCTACTTCGCTGGTGTTCAAGAAAGGTGCAGGCTTTACCGCCGACCCGGCCAGCCTGAAAGGCAAAACCGTTGGCTATGAGCAAGGCACTATCCAGGAAGCCTACGCCAAGGCCGTACTGGACAAGGCCGGTTTATCCACCAAGGCCTACGCCAACCAGGATCAGGTTTACGCCGACCTGACTTCCGGTCGTCTGGACGCTTCGATCCAGGACATGCTGCAAGCCGAACTGGGTTTCCTGAAATCGCCAGCCGGTGCTGATTACGAAGTCAGCAAGCCTATCGACAGCGAATTGCTGCCAGCCAAAACCGCCATCGGCATCGCCAAGGGCAACAAAGAGCTGAAAGCGCTGCTGGATAAAGGCATCAAAGCGATGCACGACGACGGCACCTACGCCGAAATCCAGAAAAAGCATTTTGGCGACCTGAACCTGTACAGCGGCAAATAACACCCCGACGCCCATCGATTTCGGCGATGATTCGCCGCCCAATCGATGGGCGTCTCTGTTTTTGAAAGCAAGGCCTATCCATGCTCGATGCACTCATGCAAAACCTGGGACTCTCGGCATTCAGCCTGAAGGGCTTTGGCCCGCTGTTGCTGGAAGGCACCTGGATGACCATCAAACTGGCTGTGCTGTCCCTCGCGCTGAGCATCCTGCTCGGGCTGATCGGGGCAAGTGCCAAACTGTCGAGCTCGGCGCTGCTGCGCGTGCCGGCACAAATTTATACAACACTGATCCGCGGTATCCCGGACCTGGTGTTGATGCTGTTGATTTTCTACAGCCTGCAAACATGGCTGACCATGCTCACCGACGCGATGGAATGGGAATACATCGAGATCAACCCGTTTGGCGCGGGTGTCATCACTTTGGGCTTCATTTATGGGGCATATTTCACCGAGACGTTTCGCGGCGCGATTCTGTCCGTGCCTCGCGGTCAGGTGGAAGCAGCGACGGCCTATGGACTGAAACGCGGCCAGCGCTTTCGCTACGTTGTGTTCCCGCAAATGATGCGTTACGCACTGCCGGGGATCGGCAATAACTGGCAGGTACTGCTCAAGGCTACGGCGCTGGTATCGATCATCGGCCTGGCTGATCTGGTCAAGGCCTCGCAGGACGCCGGCAAAAGCACCTACCAGTTGTTCTACTTTCTGGTGTTGGCGGCATTGATCTACCTGCTGATCACCAGCGCCTCGAACTTCGCCCTGCGTTGGGCTGAACGGCACTATGCCGCAGGCAGCCGGGAGGCACAGCGATGATCGAATTGTTACAGGAATACTGGAAACCCTTCCTTTATACAGACGGCGTAAATATCACTGGGCTGGCCATGACCATGTGGCTGCTCAGCGCCTCTATCGCCATCGGCTTCTGCGTGTCGATCCCGCTGTCGATTGCACGGGTGTCGAAAAACCGCTGGGTACGCTGGCCAGTGCAGTTCTACACCTACCTGTTTCGCGGCACGCCCCTCTATATACAGTTGCTGATTTGCTACACCGGCATTTACAGCATTGCTGCGGTGCGTGAACAGCCGATGCTGGATGCGTTTTTTCGCGATGCGATGAACTGCACAATCCTGGCCTTCACCCTGAACACCTGTGCGTACACCACAGAGATCTTTGCCGGTGCGATCCGCAGCATGGCCCACGGCGAAGTCGAAGCGGCCAAAGCCTACGGCCTGACCGGCTGGAAGCTTTACGCCTACGTGATCATGCCGTCGGTGCTGCGCCGGTCGCTGCCGTACTACAGCAATGAAGTGATCCTGATGCTGCACTCGACCACGGTGGCCTTTACCGCCACGGTGCCGGACATATTGAAAGTGGCGCGGGATGCCAACTCTGCGACCTTCATGACCTTCCAGTCCTTCGGTATCGCCGCCGTCATGTACCTGACCGTGACGTTCATTCTGGTCGGGCTGTTCCGCCTTGCCGAACGCCGCTGGCTGGCCTTTCTCGGCCCGGCCCATTAATCAGGACTGAACATGCACCATCACACCCATGACTTGCTGTCGCCAGTGCCAGGCACTGCCCGGCAGGTCCACAGCTTTCACTACGGCCCGCAAAACGCTTCCGGCAAGGTTTATATCCAGGCTTCGCTGCATGCGGACGAACTGCCGGGCATGCTGGTTGCCTGGTACCTGAAGCAACGTCTGGCAGAACTGGAAAGTGCCGGGCGCCTGCTGGGTGAAGTCGTCGTGGTGCCGGTCGCCAACCCGATTGGTCTGGAACAGGTCCTGATGGACACACCTTTGGGCCGCTACGAGCTGGAAAGCGGCCAGAACTTCAATCGCTGGTTCAGCGACCTTGGCGCGCAGGTCGGCGATGATATCGAAGCCCGGCTGACTGCTGATGCAGAGCACAACGTCGCACTGGTGCGGGACAGCCTGAGAGCGGCGCTGGATGCCGTACCCGCAAACACCCAATTGCAATCGCTGCGCCTGACCCTGCAGCGCCTGGCTTGCGATGCCGACATGGTGCTGGACCTGCACTGTGATTTCGAATCGGTCGAGCATCTGTACACCACGCCCGAAGCCTGGCCGAAAGTCGAGCCGCTGTCGCGCTACCTGGGCGCGCAAGCCAGCCTGCTGGCGACCGACTCGGGTGGCCAGTCGTTCGACGAATGCTTCACGCTGGTCTGGTGGCAATTGCAGCAACGCTTCGGTGAGCGCTTTCCGATCCCCATGGGCAGCTTCTCGGTGACACTGGAGTTGCGCGGGCAAGGCGATGTAAACCATGCCCTCGCCAGCCGTGACTGTCAGGCCATCATTCATTACCTGATCGACGCAGGCATCATCGACGGCGAACGCCAGCCGCTGCCCGAACTGCTCTATCCCGCTACGCCATTGGCAGCGGTCGAACCGGTGACCACGCCAGTCGGCGGCCTGCTGGTGTTCTGCGCGATGCCCGGCGAACACGTCGAGGCTGGCCAACTGATTGCCGAGGTCATCGACCCGATCAGCGACACCGTGGCCTGCATCCATGCCTTGAACGCGGGCCTGCTGTACGCCCGCTCGCTGCGCCGCATGGCGACTGCCGGCATGGTCATTGCGCACATCGCTGGCACCCAGGCCTATCGCAGCGGCTATCTACTTTCTCCTTGAGGACCTGTCATGTACAAACTGACCATCGATGGCCTGCACAAAAGCTATGGCGACAACAAAGTGCTCAAAGGCGTATCGCTCAAGGCCAGCAGCGGTGACGTGATCTGCCTGATCGGCGCCAGTGGCTCCGGCAAGAGCACCTTTCTGCGCTGCATCAACTTTCTCGAACAGCCCAATGACGGGGCAATGAGCCTGGATGGCAAGCAAGTGCGCATGGTCAGCGACAAGGACGGCATGCGCGTTGCCGACGCGGATGAACTGCAGCGCATCCGCACGCGGCTGGCGATGGTGTTTCAGCACTTCAACCTGTGGGCGCACATGACCGTGCTGGAAAACATCACCATGGCGCCGCGCCGCGTACTGGGCGTGCCAAAGGCCGAAGCCGAGGCCCGCGCGCGCAAGTACCTGGAAAAGGTCGGGCTGCCGGAGCGTGTCGCCGATCAGTACCCGGCGTTCCTGTCGGGCGGCCAGCAACAGCGCGTGGCCATTGCCCGTGCGCTGGCAATGGAGCCGGAAATCATGCTGTTCGACGAACCTACCTCGGCACTGGACCCGGAACTGGTCGGTGAAGTGCTGAAGGTCATTCAGGGCCTGGCCGAGGAAGGCCGGACCATGATTCTGGTGACACACGAGATGGGCTTTGCGCGCAAGGTTGCGAGCCAGGTGGTGTTCCTGCACCAAGGCCAGATCGAAGAATCCGGCCACCCGGACGAGGTGCTCAACAATCCGAAAAGCGAGCGCTTACAGCAGTTTTTGAGTGGAAATCTGAAGTAGCGCTTTTTGTGTATGAAGCCGGAAACGCCTGGTAACCGGAACTGAAATATCCACGACTATAGTCCCCACTCCAGCGTGGGGATGCAGTGCTAGAGGCTCTGCGTCGCCAAGAGGACGCGGAGCGCCCGGAAAGGCATGCGACGCGGAGCGACGCACGATATTGAGATCATCGTTCCTACGCTCCAGCGTGGGAATGCAGGTCTCGACGCTCTGCGTCGCCAGGAGGACGCGGAGCGTCCGGAAAGGCATGCGACGCGGAGCGGCGCACGATATTGAGATCATCGTTCCGCACGCTCCAGCGTGGGAATGCAGGTCTCGACGCTCTGCGTCGCCATGAGGACGCGGAGCGTCCGGAAAGGCATGCGACGCGGAGCGACGCACGATATTGAAATATCCACGACTATAGTCCCCACTCCAGCGTGGGGATGCAGTGCTAGAGGCTCTGCGTCGCCAGGAGGACGCAGAGCGTCCGGAAACGCATGCGACGCGCAGCGCCGCACGATCGTTGAGATTCCGCATGCTCCAGCCATATAACCATTTAAAACTATTACCCTTTCTTCGCTGTCTCTGACTTAACGCCACTCAGAGCACACGCAAACGGATGAGCAGACCCACCGATTTCGCTCGACGATGGTTTCTCGCCCGGGACTGGAAGCCGTTCGCTTTTCAGAAGGAGGTCTGGGCGGCGGTGAAGAAGGGTGAGTCCGGCCTGCTGCATGCCAGTACTGGCTCGGGCAAGACCTACGCCGTATGGTTCGCCGCGCTCAACCGCTTCGCCAAAGCCAATACGCTCACCGCTGACAACAAACCTCGTAAACGCAAACCGCCCGCTGAACCGCTGAGTGTCCTGTGGATCACGCCCATGCGCGCCTTGGCCGCCGATACCGCCAGAGCCCTCGAAGCACCATTGGCCGAATTGGATATCCCGTGGTCGGTGGGCTTGCGCACCGGCGATACCAGCGGCAGCGAACGCGCCCGCCAGAGCCGGCGGCTGCCCTCAGCGCTGATCACCACCCCAGAGAGCCTGACACTGCTGCTGACCCGTGCCGACGCTCAGGTTGCCTTGTCGACACTGAAAATGGTGGTGGTGGACGAATGGCACGAGCTGATCGGCAACAAGCGCGGCGTGCAGTTGCAACTGGCCCTGGCGCGCCTGCGGCGATGGAATCCGCAACTGATCGTGTGGGGCATTTCCGCGACGCTGGGTAATCAGCAACATGCGCAGCAGGTGCTGATCGGCGACGGCGGCGTGACCGTGCAAGGCAAGATCGTCAAGGACTTACAGGTCGATACGCTGTTGCCGCCTTCCATCGAACGCTTCCCGTGGGCCGGGCATATGGGCTTGCGCATGTTGCCGCAGGTCGTCACCGAGGTGGAAGGCAGCGCGAGCTGTCTGGTGTTCACCAACACTCGGGCACAATCGGAAATCTGGTATCAGGCGCTACTGGAAGCCCGCCCCGACTGGGCCGGGTTGATTGCCCTGCATCACGGGTCGCTGGCGCGAGAGGTCCGAGACTGGGTCGAGCGCGCGTTAAAAGAAGGCGCACTCAAGGCTGTGGTGTGCACCTCCAGTCTGGACCTGGGCGTGGACTTTCTGCCGGTGGAGCGCGTGCTGCAAATCGGCTCGCCAAAAGGCGTCGCACGCCTGATGCAGCGCGCCGGACGCTCAGGCCATGCGCCGGGCCGCCCTTCGCGTGTCACGCTGGTGCCAACCCACAGCCTGGAACTGGTCGAAGCAGCCGCCGCCCACGACGCCGTCGCCGCGCGGATGATCGAGCCACGCGAATCGCCGCAGCAGCCGCTGGACGTTCTGGTCCAGCATCTGGTCAGCATCGCACTGGGCGGTGGCTTCCTGCCCGATGAACTGCTGACCGAAGTGCGCAGCGCCTGGGCCTATCGAGACCTCAGCGACGAGCAATGGCAATGGGCGCTGGCCTTTGTGCGCAACGGCGGTCACTCACTGACGGCCTACCCCGATTACCGCCGCGCCGAACCGGATGAACAGGGTGTCTGGCGTGTACCCGATGCGCGTCTTGCCAGGCGACACCGCATGAGCGTCGGCACCATCGTCAGCGAAGCTACCATTAACCTGAAGTACTGGAAAAAAGGCGGCGGTGGCGGCTCGTTGGGCAGTGTTGAAGAAGGTTTCATCGCCCGGCTCAAGCCTGGTGACGGCTTTCTGTTCGGCGGGCGCTTGCTGGAGCTGGTCCGAGTGGAAAACATGACCGCCTACGTCAAGCGGGCTACTGGCAAGAAAGCCGCCGTGCCACGCTGGAACGGTGGGCGAATGCCCCTGTCCAGCGAACTGGCAGACGCCGTGGTGGAGAAGTTCGATGCGGCGGCGCGAGGTGAATTCACCAGCCCTGAAATGCAAGCCATCAAACCCTTGCTGGAAGTGCAGCAACAATGGTCCGGGCTACCGCAACGTGACACGCTGCTGGCTGAAACCCTTAAATCCCGTGAAGGCTGGCACCTGTTCCTCTACCCGTTCGCCGGTCGTCATGTGCATTTGGGGCTGGGCAGCCTGCTGGCCTGGCGCCTGAGCCGGCATCGGCCGCTGACCTTTTCCATCGCCGTCAACGACTACGGGCTGGAGTTGCTCAGTGCCAGCGAGATCGACTGGGCCCAGGCGTTGCGGGCTGACCTGTTCAGCGAGACGGATCTTTTGGCCGACATTATTGCCAGCCTGAATGCGGGCGAACTGGCACTGCGGCGCTTTCGCGAAATCGCTCGCATTTCGGGGCTGGTGTTTTCCGGCTACCCGGGAGCGGCGAAAAGCAATCGACAGCTTCAGGCATCGAGCGGGCTGTTTTTTGAGGTATTCAAGCAATACGACGCTGACAACATGCTGCTGACCCAGGCCGAACAGGAAGTGCTACGCCAGGAGCTGGATCTGCAGCGTCTGGAGCTGACATTACGCCAGATCAACAGTCGCAGGCTGGACCTGCATGCGATAAAACGCGCAACCCCGCTGGCGTTTCCACTGCTGGTCGAGCGCTTTCGCGAAAGTCTCAGTTCGGAAAAACTCGCTGACCGCATTGCGCGCATGGTCCGTGATCTGGAGAAAGCCGCAGGTCCGGAGCATGAGCAATGAAACCGTACGTCGCGATAACACTGGCGGGAGAAGAGCTGTGGCTGCTGGCCGACAAGGCCATCTACTACCCCGCAGAACGATCCTTGCTGATTGCCGATGCGCACTTTGGCAAGGCAGCGGCCTACCGCAAGCTGGGTCAACCAGTGCCACACGGCACCACTCAAGCCAATCTGCGACGACTGGACAGCCTGCTCGATGCGTATGCCTGCGATCATCTGATCTTTCTGGGCGACTTTCTGCACGCGCCGGAATCACACGCAGCGGGCACGCTCGCGGCACTGGAACAATGGCGGGGCGAACACCCGGCGTTGCGCATCACCCTGATCCGCGGTAACCATGACAAACGGGCGGGCGACCCGCCCGCCTATCTGGGCATAGATGTAGTTCCCGAACCCCTGACGCTGGGGCCCTTTGCCTTGCAACACGAGCCTGACCCACACCCGCAATTGCACGTACTGGCCGGGCACGTTCACCCGGTTTACCGGCTGCACGGGCGTGGCAGGCAAAGCTTGCGACTGGCGTGCTTCTACCTGGGCCAACGCGTCAGCCTGCTGCCAGCGTTCGGTGAATTTACGGGCGGGTTTCAGATTCGTCCGGCGCAGGACTGCTCAGTCTATGTGACAGGCGGTGATGCCGTGTGGCGAGTGGTATAGCGTCGCTAGCCGCCGCATACGAGGCCCTGCCCCTCACAAGGAGAAGCAGGGAACTGGTAATCAGGCAACCGGCGCAGGTGGCGGCTCGTCAGGAACGGTAGGTCCACCTGGCTCAGTGGGCTCCGGATAGGGAGTATCTGGCCCTGGATCACCCGGAATGCCACCACCGACCACATTAAGCTCGGGAAGCAGATCCGAATGAGCCATCAATGACCAGGCAAGCAACCCGATCTCGTTAAGCGGAGATTGAACCTGTTCAGAGATTTTGAAAGTAGTCTTCATAGGGCACTCCAGATCAAAGGCCGTCGCACATATTGATTATGCGAAAGCATGTGAGCAGATAGAGTGCGAAATAGAGTATTAATTCAATTCCACTAATCACCTGACCGGCAAATCAGGTACGTGGCAGGGTGACGCCACGCTGGCCCTGGTATTTGCCGCCTCGATCCTTGTAGGACACTTCACATTCCTCATCGGACTCGAGGAACAGCATCTGTGCCACGCCTTCGTTGGCGTAGATCTTGGCCGGCAATGTCGTGGTGTTGGAGAACTCCAGCGTCACATGGCCTTCCCATTCTGGTTCAAGCGGCGTGACGTTGACGATAATGCCGCAGCGCGCATAGGTGCTTTTGCCCAGGCAGATGGTCAGAACGTTACGCGGAATGCGGAAATATTCGACGGTGCGTGCCAGCGCGAACGAGTTGGGGGGGATGATGCATACGTCGCTCTTGATATCGACGAAGCTTTTTTCATCAAAGTTTTTCGGATCGACAGTGGCCGAATTGATGTTGGTAAACACCTTGAATTCGTCTGCGCAACGCACGTCGTAGCCGTAGCTGGACACGCCGAAGGAGATCACCCTGTCAGCTCCTTCGCCACGTACCTGGCGCTCGACAAAGGGCTCGATCATCCCGTGTTCCTGCGCCATGCGGCGAATCCACTTGTCCGATTTGATGCTCATGGCGGTGTCCTGAATAGCGAGGTAAAAAAGATATCCGGCATCTTACCGGGCCGGGGCCGACGGTTCAAAGGCAACAGATAGCGAGTTTGTGTGACGAACCGGGCTCTTTCGCTGCGAATGGAAATAATCATCAACAGACCATTGGCACGTTCGGAAAAAAGGGTTAAGGTGGCGTCACTGTGTTGCTTGTGTCACTGAGAATCTCTACACGATGTTGAATTTCGATCCAACCATCTCCATGAATTTTCCAGCTCTTTGCACTCAGTCTCGGCCAGGGCTCTTCCTACGCCGCAGTTAACTTTGTCCAAGGAGATATACTATGTCCAATCGCCAAACTGGTACCGTTAAGTGGTTCAACGATGAAAAAGGCTTCGGCTTCATCACTCCACAATCCGGTGACGACCTGTTCGTGCACTTCAAAGCTATCCAATCCGACGGCTTCAAAAGCCTGAAAGAAGGCCAACAGGTTTCTTTCATCGCTACCCGCGGTCAGAAAGGCATGCAAGCTGAAGAAGTTCAAGTTATCTAACTTGTACTGATTCGCTTAAAAACCCCGCCTTTAAAAGCGGGGTTTTTTATTGCCTGTCGTTTGAGCATTTGCTTACCCATCAAGCCACGCATAAGCCTGACCGAGAGACGTCAATTGGCTGCGCCTCCCCGCCAGAGCACCGCTACAGAATCAATCGTCGCTGACAGAAATGGTCGGCATCGCCGGGCTTGCAGCTTCCTGCAAGACGATTCGTGCGCCTACGTGACGTGCCAGCTCCTGATACACCATCGCAATCTGACTTTCCGGCTCGGCAATAGCGGTAGGCTTGCCGCCATCTGCCTGCTCGCGAATCAGCATCGACAACGGCAGTGATGCCAGCAGCTCGACGTTGTACTGCGACGCCAGCTTCTCACCGCCGCCCTCACCAAACAGATGCTCCGCATGGCCGCAATTGGAGCAGATGTGTACCGCCATGTTTTCCACAACGCCCAGCACCGGGATGTTGACCTTGCGGAACATCTCGACACCCTTCTTCGCATCCAGCAAGGCCAGATCCTGAGGCGTGGTGACAATCACGGCACCGGCAACCGGGACCTTCTGCGCCAGCGTCAACTGGATATCGCCCGTGCCGGGCGGCATGTCGATAACCAGATAGTCCAGATCATTCCAGGCAGTCTGCGTGACCAGTTGCAGCAACGCCCCTGACACCATAGGCCCGCGCCAGACCATAGGCGTGTTGTCATCGGTCAGAAACGCCATCGACATCACGTCAATGCCATGAGCCTGGACCGGCACGAACCACTTCTGATCCTTGATCTTCGGCCGCGTGCCTTCGGCAATACCGAACATCACACCCTGACTCGGCCCGTAGATATCAGCATCGAGAATACCGACCCGTGCGCCCTCGCGAGACAGTGCCAATGCCAGATTGGCCGCCGTGGTGGACTTGCCGACACCGCCCTTGCCCGAGGCAACGGCCACGATGTTTTTCACATTGGCCAGACCAGGGATCTGGCTCTGTGCCTTGTGCGCGCTGATCACGCTTTTAATGGCAACCGTGGCCGAGCTGACGCCGTCCAGGTTCTCGATGGCGGTTTTCAGCACTTGCGCCCAGCCGTTCCTGAACAGGTCGGCGGCATAGCCCAGTTCGAGTTGCACGCTGACCTGTGCACCCTGGATATCGATGGACCGCACGCAACCGGCACTGACCGGGTCCTGATTCAGATAAGGGTCGGTGTACTGGCGAAGAATCGTCTCCACCGCTGCGCGATTGACTGCGCTCATGGGCTTACTCCGTAAAAGACTGAGTGAAACAGCCGACTATCGTACCTGTTCTGTCCGTAGCCGACATGATTTCACTGAACCCTGCCCAACCACTCAGGAGTATTCCCACAACCGAGCGGGGTGAAAAAAATCGCTCAGACCTTTATAGTGGCCGGTCTCCGTTTCACTTCAAGTAGCCGAGCCCCATGTCCGAGCCACGCAAGATTCTCGTTACCAGCGCCCTGCCCTATGCCAATGGCTCCATCCACCTTGGCCACATGCTCGAGTACATCCAGACCGACATGTGGGTGCGCTTTCAGAAGCACCGCGGCAACCAATGCATTTATGTCTGCGCGGACGACGCTCACGGTTCGGCAATCATGCTGCGCGCTGAAAAAGAAGGCATTACGCCAGAACAGCTCATCGACAACGTCAAGGCCGAACACAGCGCCGACTTCGCCGACTTCCTGGTGGATTTCGACAATTTCCACTCGACGCACTCGGACGAAAACCGCGAGCTGTCGAGCATGATCTACACGCGTCTGCGCGACGCAGGTCATATAGCAACCCGTTCGGTGACCCAGTATTTCGACCCGGAAAAGAAAATGTTCCTGGCCGACCGCTTCATCAAAGGCACCTGCCCGAAATGTGCGGCTGAAGATCAGTACGGCGACAACTGTGAAAAGTGCGGCGCAACCTATGCCCCGACCGACCTGAAAAACCCCAAGTCGGCAATTTCCGGGACCACACCGGTACTCAAGGACTCGAAGCACTTCTTCTTCGACCTGCCTGCATTCGACGCGATGCTGAAAAGCTGGACGCGCAGCGGAACCCTGCAGGACGCCGTCGCCAACAAGATCGCCGAATGGCTGGACAGCGGCCTGCAACAGTGGGACATCTCCCGCGATGCGCCGTATTTCGGCTTTGAAATCCCCGATGAGCCAGGCAAATACTTTTACGTATGGCTGGATGCGCCGATCGGCTACATGGCCAGCTTCAAGAACCTGTGTGCACGTCGTCCGGACCTGGACTTCGACGCGTACTGGGGCAAGGGTGCGACCACCGAGCTCTATCACTTCATCGGCAAGGACATCGTCAATTTCCACGCCCTGTTCTGGCCAGCCATGCTGGAAGGTGCAGGGTTGCGCACACCGACCGGCATCAACGTTCACGGCTACCTGACCGTAAACGGACAGAAAATGTCGAAGTCACGTGGCACCTTTATCAAGGCACGCACCTACCTGGACCATCTGCCACCCGAGTACCTGCGCTATTACTACGCGTCGAAACTGGGTCGTGGCGTCGACGACCTGGATTTGAACCTCGAAGACTTCGTGCAAAAGGTCAACTCTGACCTGATCGGCAAGGTCGTGAACATCGCCAGCCGTTGTGCCGGGTTTATTCACAAAGGCAACGCCGGTGTGATGGGCGAGGCCAATGCGGCTCCCGAATTGACCGATGCATTCCTGGCGGCCGCGCCGAGCATTGCCGACGCCTATGAAGCCCGCGACTTCGCCCGTGCCATGCGTGAAACCATGGCTCTGGCGGATCGCGCCAACGCCTATATCGCGGAAAAAGCGCCGTGGGCGCTGGCCAAACAGGAAGGCAAACAGGATGAAGTCCAGGCAGTCTGCTCGCTGGGTATCAATCTGTTCCGCCAACTGGTCATTTTCCTCAAACCGGTATTGCCGAATCTGGCCGCCGACGCAGAGAAGTTTCTCAACGTCGAACCATTGACCTGGGAAGACCACAAGACCTTGCTGGGCAATCATCAGCTCAACCCGTTCTCGGCACTGATGACCCGCATAGATCCACTCAAGGTAGAAGCCATGGCTGCTGCTTCCAAGGAAGACCTGACCGCTACCGACGCTACCGCGAGCAGTGCGCCTGCCGGTAATGGCGAACTCGCCAAAGACCCGCTGTCGGCGGAAATCGACTTTGACGCTTTTGCCGCTGTAGACCTGCGCGTTGCCCTGATTCTCAAGGCCGAACATGTGGAGGGTGCCGACAAGTTGCTGCGCCTGACTCTGGACATCGGCGACGAGCAACGTAATGTCTTTTCCGGCATCAAAAGCGCCTATCCGAACCCGTCCGAGCTCGAAGGCCGTCTGACCATGATGATCGCCAACCTCAAGCCAAGGAAAATGCGTTTCGGCATTTCGGAAGGCATGGTGATGGCGGCAGGCCCTGGCGGCGAGGAGATCTATCTGCTCAGCCCGGACAGTGGTGCAAAACCCGGCCAGCGCATCAAGTAAACCCGGACAAGGCCCGGTATCCAGCCATCAGGCGGATACCGGGCCTTTGCGCATTCGCAAACCTCCCGATCTGTCCGATAATGCTGCACCCTCGATAGACAGAACACCTGTTGGTCACCTGGCAAGATCATGACTGAATTGATTCGCCTGCTTCCCGACGTGGACCTTATCCGCAGCATCGACGCCCTTCTGCCGCAGACTCAGTGCGGCAAGTGCGGCCACCCCGGCTGCAAGCCCTACGCAGAGGGCATTGCCGGCGGCGAAGCCATCAACAAATGCCCACCGGGCGGGGACGAAACAATAGCCCAACTGGCAGAGCTGCTTGCTATTCCGGTTCTGAGGCTGGATATGGAACGCGGTGCAGCCCCTGCGCAGGTTGCGTTCATTCGCGAAGCAGAGTGCATTGGCTGCACCAAATGCATTCAGGCCTGCCCCGTGGACGCCATTGTCGGCGCTGCAAAGTTGATGCACACCGTGATTGTCGATGAGTGCACCGGCTGCGATCTGTGCGTTGCGCCATGCCCGGTGGACTGCATTGAAATGCATCCACTGCCGCTGGCGAGTGTCACACCCATTGTAGGCGGCCTGGCGCCCACCCCTGATCTGCAACAAGCTCGTCTGCGCAAGCGTACCCACGCCCGGCTGCGTTTCGAAGCACGCAATGCACGCTTGTACCGCGAGCAACAAACCCGGCTGGCCGAGCGTATCGCCCGGTCACAGCGCGCTCAACCAAGTCGTGACGCTTTACAGTCCGCCGCCAGACACGTCCAGAACGACAAGCCTGCCACGCCGGACGAGGCCCTGAAAAAAGCCCGGATTGCCGTGGCCATGAGTCGTGCGCAGCTCAACAAGTCGCTCAAGGCTTTCGGCCATCCGCCGATTGCCGAGCAGGCCGCCAGGCTCGTGGAGTTGCAACGCGAATATGAAGCAGCCGAACAGGCACTTGCAGCGCTTCTGCAAGCCCCCGCACAGACTCATCCTGAGGAAAATCTCCGCCCATGAATGCTGCAAAACGTCAGGAAATCTTTCGCAGGCTGCATGAGGACAATCCGGACCCGAAAACCGAACTGGCCTACACCACGCCTTTTGAGCTGTTGATAGCCGTTATCCTTTCTGCCCAGGCCACTGACGTGAGCGTCAACAAGGCCACGGCGAAGCTGTACCCGGTCGCCAATACGCCACAAGCCATATATGACCTGGGCGTTGAAGGGCTGTCCGAGTACATCAAGACAATTGGCCTCTACAACAGCAAAGCCAAAAACGTAATTGAAACCTGCCGGATGCTGGTGGAGTTGCATAACAGCGAAGTACCGCAGACCCGAGAAGCGCTCGAGGCCTTACCGGGCGTAGGACGCAAGACTGCCAATGTCGTGCTCAACACCGCTTTCCGTCAGGTCGCAATGGCTGTAGACACTCACATCTTTCGCGTCAGCAACCGTACGGGCATCGCACCAGGGAAAAATGTGGTGGAGGTCGAGAAGCAATTGATGAAATTTGTGCCCAAGAACTATCTGCTCGATGCGCACCACTGGCTGATCCTGCACGGACGCTACGTTTGCCAGGCACGCAAGCCCAGATGCGGCAGTTGCCGTATAGAAGACCTGTGCGATTACAAGGAGAAAACGTCCGACGATTGAGCCAGCCAGGTAATTGCTGCCCTGTCGATTGAAAAAATCTTTTTTACCCGCTTGTGGATTGTCGATATAAGAAGCGCCAGAGAGCCCAAGCCCTGGAGTCGACTTCATGAGCACTGACAACGAGCAACTGGACGTGGACGATGACCTTGTTGCCGTCGATACGGACGAAACCGAAACTGCGACCGTAGAGCCGGCAAAGACCAATCTGAGCAAACGACGCACCATCGACAACCTGCTTGAAGAGCGGCGCTTGCAGAAACAACTGGCCGATTACGATTTCGACTTCTAGACAAGCGCAAAACCTCGCACCGGCTTCCTGGCACCTAACGTCCTACTCTGGCATTTGAAGCCTCTCGCAGAAGAGGCTTCAATACGTGAGATGGCTGCTCGTCACTCGCTCCACACACGTGGACATCAGGCACACGCCCTTCTCAAACAGGCCGGCTACTCAGACCAGCCCGTTACGCTGGGCGAGCTCGATCAGATCGACCAGTGAATGCGCGTTGAGCTTGAGCAGCAAACGCGTTTTGTAGGTACTGACGGTTTTATTGCTCAGAAACATACCGTCTGCAATTTCCTTGTTGGTCTTGCCTCTGGCCAGTTGTTGCAGAACCATCATCTCCCTGCCGGAAAGTCGGTCAACCATGTCCGACTCGCTCGCGTTGCCCATACTGGAGCGAACAGTATGCAACGCCTGATTGGGAAAGTAGCTGTACCCCGAGAGTACCGCCTTGATAGCGCTGAGCAGCTCGGTCAGGTCCTGTTGCTTGCAGACATATCCGGCGGCCCCTGCCTGCATGCAGCGCATGGAAAAGTGGCCGGGTGCCTGAGACGTCAGAATCAGGACCTTGAACGGCAATGTCATGGCTGACAGGCGGGCAATGACTTCCAGCCCGTCGAGCTTGGGGATACCAATATCAAGAATGACGATATCAGGAAGGTGCTCACGAGCCAGTTGCAGCGCATCCACACCGTTGTCAGTCTCCGCGATGACCTCATAGCCATGACGCTCCATCAGCATGCGTACAGCAAGGCGAATGACGGGATGATCATCCACGATCAGCACTTTATTCATGGGCAGTCCATTTTTCGCTATTCGAATTTTCAGAGCCAGCACAATAACTTAGTCGTTTACTGCTTTGCATGGCGCTCACCCTTGTGGACTGACAGCCAAAGACCATTCCTACAATTACAGCAGAAACTTCCTACAAAACTCGGCAGGAACGTACATTTTTTATTAATTTTCACAGAGCCTTCCTTTTCGGAATCTGGTGATTTTTTATTGCTGGCGGCTACGGCATAAGCATCGCAGCGCCAGTCAGTAAATGCATGCAGCAAAACCCGGCCAAACTTTTACGTTCAAAAATGACCTTGCTGCATCTGTTAAAAGTATCGCCACACTATTTTTGCATCACCGTCAGAACACGCCTGACACATGGCTTATCGCCAGCAAAAACAGTTGAAAACCCTTGAGCTGAATCATTTGAAGGCAGGCCACTACCTGTACGCCAGGAAAATGCAGGACTGCCATCAGTTTTCATCGATCTTTGTCTCGCCGCTCGCACATCGATATAGGGCGCTGGCAGGCATTACAGCCTTTATCCAGATAGCCAGCCAACTATAGAGGCCTTGCATCCGGATGCCTTACCCGAAACCCCATGATGGAAAATCAGTGAATACACACCACGCATTACATACGTAAACGGGGATTAAAAATTACACATCCATTACGGAATTTCGTACAAATATTTATTTAAGGACACACCCTACAGGCCTGAAAGAAAAGTCCTACAACGGAAGCGCACAACATAAACGCGGCCTGCCATATTGGGCCACTGCCGACAAACGCTAAATAATGGTAATCCACCGACCCTTGAACTGTCGCAAAATCTTACACACACCATAGCATAACCCTACATCATTCAAGACCATAAGTAGCTCCTTCAGCAAGTAGCAAATACCATTTTTTATTTCAGGTCCAGACACAGGGAATCGAATAGGAAACGTACTACAAAATTCACGGACGCAACATTACAACACGTAAGACTTTATAAAGAACGACACATCAATTCTGGAGACACGCCATTTTTCACTTGCAAATTTTATTACCAGTCGTTACTTTTTTAACAGAAACTTTATTATTTACTGCCATTAACTATGTGCAGCCCTATGAAACCCTATCATTAGGTAATACAGCTTTGCAGTTCATGAGCGGCGCGTTTACACGAACTCGGTGTATTACGCGAACCGGCTGAATTCAGGTGTTACGTACACGGCTCATCAGGCGAGCTGCTGCGTGACAAACACTGAGTGCCTGGCAACTCTTTTGAATGGGCTCTGTGTATAACCATGTTCAAAAAGGGACACACCATGAATACTAGATATGCGCGCACGCGCTCATCAATACCCACCGCCTCTGAGTTAATCACCGCTGTGGAAAACTTTGTTGCCAAAGGCGGTATTATTGCAGTCATACCCGATGGAGAGGTGGCAGGCGCATCAAACCCTTCCTCAACTGATACAGCGCCAACCCTGCCAGACGGGCCTGAACACGCTGGCAAGCTTGAACAACTCAAATACCTGGCCGCCAAGGGCGCAGGCTTCACAGCGCTGCAATATTCATTACGCATGAATAAAAAAGACGTTCGCCAACTGGCCACCGAAAACGGTGTGACGATCGCTGTCAGTCAGCCCATGCTCACCACCCGCAGGGACGCCC
The DNA here is from genome assembly GCF_032587875.1 of Pseudomonas syringae group sp. 243L2. Classification (NCBI taxonomy): domain Bacteria; kingdom Pseudomonadati; phylum Pseudomonadota; class Gammaproteobacteria; order Pseudomonadales; family Pseudomonadaceae; genus Pseudomonas; species Pseudomonas syringae group sp. 243L2. The sequence goes on along the minus strand of NZ_JAWHPL010000017.1, from coordinate 204,284 downwards.
GTCATGACACTACGGATATCGACGACGTGGTGGCCGGCCACGCCATGCATTACTCGGCGCTGGGCTATACCGCAGCCGAGATTGCCCAGCTACTGGACCTGAGCCTTCGCCAGGTATGGAATATCGGCAAAGCCTATCGATTCGAGTTCAGGCAACAACGCGAGAGCGACACGCCCTGAGGCCAGACTCTAAAACAGGTACCGAGTGCATAAGTTTCGACTGCCACGCAGAAAGCACCAGGCCCCTTGCTTTTAACTTCGACAGCTACTGTAGGAAAAAACCAAAAGCACACCTGCGCTTTTCGCCATGAACGGTAAGAACGGATTTAATGAGTACATAGGCGGTGGTACATGATCGCCTGCACCCGGCTAAAGACTTCTTACATGACTTGCCGAAGGAAATACGCTGTCAATATCAAACGCGCACTGCAACACCGAAAACACATTGAGTGTCCGGCAGGACGGTTTCGAAACACTCATGAACAATGAGTAACTTGTCAGGGAGCCTGAATTCGAGAAATGGCTACAGGCGTTGACGCTTTACAGGCGTGACGGGGAACCCGGGTTTAAAGTGCAGCCCCGCAAGGGCTGCACTCATCGAACAACCAGCAGCATCAGAACAGCTTGCGGCCTTTATTCGCAGCAATACGCATACGCAAGGCATTGAGCTTTATGAAGCCTGCCGCATCAGCCTGATCATAGGCGCCTGCGTCATCTTCAAAGGTAGCAATATTGGCATCGAACAACGAATCGTCCGACTTGCGACCGGTGACGATCACATTGCCCTTATAAAGCTTCAGACGTACAACACCGTTCACATGGGCCTGAGACGCGTCGATCATCTGCTGCAGCATAAGACGCTCCGGGCTCCACCAGTAACCGGTGTAGATCAGGCTGGCGTACTTGGCCATCAGTTCGTCCTTGAGGTGGGCGACTTCACGATCCAGGGTGATCGATTCAATGGCGCGGTGAGCGCGCAGCATGATGGTGCCGCCCGGTGTCTCGTAGCAGCCACGGGACTTCATGCCCACGTAGCGGTTTTCAACGATATCCAGACGTCCGATGCCGTTTTCGCCACCGATGCGGTTCAGGGTCGCCAACACAGTGGCAGGCGTCATCTCAACGCCGTCCAGCGCAACGATGTCGCCATTGCGGTAGGTCAGCTCCAGATAAGTTGCAACGTTCGGCGCGTCCTCAGGGGACTTGGTCCAGCGCCACATGTCTTCTTCGTGCTCGGTCCAGGTGTCTTCCAGCACGCCGCCCTCATAGGAGATGTGCAGCAGGTTGGCATCCATCGAGTACGGGGATTTCTTCTTGCCGTGGCGCTCGATCGGAATGTTGTGCTTCTCGGCGTAGTCCATCAGCTTCTCACGAGAGAGCAGGTCCCATTCACGCCACGGAGCAATCACTTTGACCCCTGGCTTGAGCGCATAGGCGCCCAGCTCGAAACGCACCTGATCGTTGCCTTTGCCGGTGGCACCATGGGAAATGGCATCAGCGCCGGTTTCGTTGGCGATCTCGATCAGGCGCTTGGCGATCAGCGGGCGAGCGATGGAAGTGCCCAGCAGGTACTCGCCTTCATAGACGGTGTTGGCACGGAACATCGGGAACACGAAATCACGCACGAACTCTTCGCGCAGGTCATCGATGTAGATTTCTTTCACGCCCATGGCCTGAGCCTTGGCGCGCGCCGGCTCGACTTCTTCACCCTGACCCAGGTCAGCGGTAAAGGTCACCACTTCGCAGTTGTACGTATCTTGCAGCCACTTGAGGATTACCGAAGTATCCAGGCCACCGGAATACGCGAGAACTACCTTGTTTACGTCCGCCATGCCATCACTCCACCGGGTTGTACGGAAAACCGCTGATTCTACCGTTCAAACCAGCAAATTTACAGGGGCGCGACAGCTTGTGACGACAAGGCGACGTTTGGCAGGAGCGTTATGCAGCCCTCAGGACGTGTGCGCTGCACTGACCGCAGAGGCTACAGGTACCGGACGCTCATCGGGCGCAACACGCTCCAGATGCACGTTCACGCGGCGGTTGCGCGCACGATTGGCCTCATTGGTGTTGGGCACCAGCGGGTAGCGTTCGCCGTGAAAACGCAGGGTGATTTGCTGCTCGGGGATACCCTGAGCCTTGAAGTAGTCCATGACCGCCAGCGCACGGCGGCGGGAAAGGTCACGGTTGGTGAGTCGATTGCCACTGTTATCCGAATGGCCGTCAAGCTCGATACGGTTAACCGTCGGGTCGGCCTTCAGATAGGCCACCATGTTGTCCAGACGCGCCTTGGCACGGGCATCCAGTTCAATACCGCCACCGGGAAATCCTACTTCAGCCTGTTTGACCTGATCGAAGTTCATCGGCAGAAGTTTGGCTGTGCACGCCTGGTAATCGCTGAACGCCTTGCTGAACTTGACCGGCAGCAGGCGCACTTCCATCTGGCCACCGTCACGGGTGTAGTGACGGATAAGCGGGCTGCGACCGTCCATCAGACCACTGATCAGGCGCCCGGCCTGTGCCTGGGAAGTATTGAAGGGTATGTCGCCATTGCTGACGCGCACCGAACCCAGATTGATATCACCGCGCCCCGGCTGCCACGGTGCTGCGGCGGCCAGCAGCGTTGCGGAACCGTTGCCCAGCATGTTGTATGAAGCCTTGAGGCGAAACGTCGCCTGCTCACCGGCACGGCGCACGAACTCACCGGCACCGAAGTCGGTGATCGGCTGAGTCAGGCGGCATTCGAACTGATCGCCTTCGACCTTCCACTCGATGCTCTCCAGACGTGTCTGGAAACTGATAGCCATCGCCGGGAGGCTGGCAAACATGCTGAGCAGGGCTAAATATCGCTGGCGCACGGGAGGCTCCACTGGAAATAAACGCGAAACAAAAAATGACTGACTGACAAGGGGGCTATCGGTAACTTCGTGCAAAACTTGATAGCGGATGCCTGAGAGAGTCTTTTCCGGTAGCATTCCCAGCGAGTTTGACCCGCCTGGAATCCCCAATGTCTGACCGCCTGACCCTCCTGCGTCCCGACGACTGGCATATTCACCTCCGTGACGGAGCTGTCTTGCCTCATACCGTTGCTGACGTAGCGCGAACTTTTGGCCGCGCAATCATCATGCCCAACCTCGTGCCTCCGGTGCGCAACGCGCAGCAAGCCGATGCCTATCGTCAGCGCATTCTGGCTGCACGCCCGGCCGGCAGCCGCTTCGAGCCGTTGATGGTGCTGTACCTCACCGACCAGACCACGCCTGAAGACATCCGTACCGCGAAAGCCAGTGGCTTCGTGCACGCCGCCAAGCTGTATCCGGCCGGTGCAACCACCAACTCCGATTCCGGTGTCACCAGCATCGACAAGATCTTCCCTGCCCTCGAAGCCATGGCTGAAGTCGGCATGCTCCTGCTGGTACACGGGGAAGTGACACGCGGCGAGATCGACGTATTCGATCGCGAAAAGGTTTTCATCGATGAGCACCTGCGTCGTGTAGTCGAACGCTTCCCGACGCTAAAAGTGGTGTTTGAACACATCACCACCGGTGAAGCGGTGCAGTTCGTCAATGAAGCATCGGCCAATGTCGCGGCCACCATCACCGCGCATCACCTGCTGTACAACCGTAATCACATGCTGGTTGGCGGCATTCGCCCGCACTTCTATTGCCTGCCCATTCTCAAGCGCAATACGCATCAGGCCTCCCTGCTCGACGCCGCCACCAGTGGCAGCGGCAAGTTCTTCCTGGGTACCGACTCGGCACCGCACGCCCAACACGCCAAGGAAAACGCTTGCGGTTGCGCCGGTTGCTACACCGCCTACGCGGCCATCGAATTGTATGCAGAAGCTTTCGAGCAGCGTAACGCTCTGGACAAACTGGAAGGCTTCGCCAGCCTTCACGGTCCGGCGTTCTACGGCCTGCCCGCCAATCAGGACACCATCACGCTGGTGCGTGACGAGTGGACCGCCCCTGCCAGCCTGCCGTTTGGCGAGTTGACCGTTATCCCGCTGCGCGCTGGTGAAAAACTGCGCTGGCGTCTGGAGGAACACGCGTGAGTGAAGATCATTTTGACGACGAACACGAAGGCCACGGCGGTGGCGGCGGTTCTCGTCACCCGATGGCAGCACGCTTTCGCGGCTACCTGCCCGTGGTCGTCGACGTAGAAACCGGCGGTTTCAACTCAGCCACCGACGCACTGCTGGAAATTGCTGCCGTGACCATCGGCATGGATGAAAGAGGCTTCGTGTTCCCGGAACACACCTATTTCTTCCGCGTAGAGCCGTTCGAAGGTGCCAACATCGAAGCCGCTGCGCTGGAGTTTACCGGTATCAAGCTGGATCACCCGTTGCGCATGGCGGTCAGCGAAGAAACCGCAATGAACGACATCTTCCGCGGCGTGCGCAAGGCTCTCAAGGCCAATGGCTGCAAACGCGCCGTGCTGGTCGGCCACAACGCCAGCTTCGACCTCGGCTTCGTCAATGCCGCTGTCGCGCGAATGGACATGAAGCGCAACCCGTTTCACCCGTTCTCAAGCTTCGACACCGCTACCCTCGCAGGCCTGGCCTACGGTCAGACCGTGCTGGCCAAGGCCTGCCAGGCTGCCGGAATCGACTTCGACGGCCGCGAGGCCCACTCGGCTCGCTACGACACCGAGAAGACTGCAGAGCTGTTCTGCGGCATCGTCAACCGCTGGAAGGAAATGGGCGGCTGGGAAGACTTCGACGACTAACGTCGGCACGCCAGTGAACGGACCGGCTTCGCGCCGGTTTTTTCATGCCTGTCTGGAACGGGATATCTGGATACGCTGACTCTGAAAACAACCACTCATCGTTCTACCTGAATCGAACCAAAAACAGTTTTGACAAGCATTCTCATTAACATTAAGCTCCTCGGCACCAAGCAATAAACCAGCGACGGTCAATAGCTTATGTATGTTTGTCTTTGCCAAGGTGTCACAGACGGTCAAATCCGGGATGCAATTCTGGAAGGCTGCTGCAGTTATCGTGAAGTCCGTGAAACGCTGGGTGTTGCGAGTAAATGCGGAAAATGCGCCTGCCTTGCGAAGGAAGTGGTGCGTGACACGCTGACAGAACTGCAAACCACTCAGGCATCGCTGGCCTATCCAGCAGAATTTTCAGCCGCCTGAATACCCCTCTTTTAAAGAACCGGGCACCCTGCCCGGTTTTTTTATGCCTGTAATTCAAGCGCTTAGCGTCAAGATGCGGAACTCAAACATTCTTATTCCTATTTAAATTCACTTATTATTCAACAACTTAGGTTTGACAGGCGTTTAAGCGCGGCTCACACTCGGCGCTTATATACACAAGCCACCGGCAGGACCTCGAACATGAAAGGCGACATTACAGTCATCCAGCATCTCAACAAGATCCTCGGAAACGAGCTGGTCGCCATCAATCAGTATTTCCTGCATGCGCGCATGTATGAAGACTGGGGTCTGAAAAAGCTCGGCGGCCATGAGTACAAAGAATCCATCCATGCGATGAAGTACGCTGACAAGCTGATCAAGCGCACGCTGTTCCTTGAAGGGCTGCCAAACCTGCAGGATCTGGGCAAGATCCTGATTGGCGAGCACACCAAGGAAATGCTGGAGTGCGACCTGAAGATCGAGCAGAAAGGCCTGGCTGATCTGAAAGCGGCCATCGCTCACTTCGAAACGGTAGGTGACTTCGGCAGCCGTGAACTGCTGGAAGACATCCTCGAGCCCAAGGAAGAGCAAATCGACTGGCTCGAGACCCAGCTGGGTCTGATCGTCAAGGTCGGTATCGAGAACTACCTGCAGTCGCAGATGGGCGACTGATTTACCGGTTGCGTTGCAATGAAAAAGCCCGCCTCAATCGAGAGCGGGCTTTTTCTTGTGCGTAAAACCAGGCTTGAGCGCAGGGCACGATAATCTCGACGATCGTGCCCACGCTGCAGCGCAAGGCTTTACTCGGCTTTGGCGGCCGATGCTTCCTTGACCAGCGTTTGCAGCGAACCATCAGCCATCATTTCGGTGATGATGTCGCTACCGCCGACCAGTTCGCCAGCCACCCACAGTTGCGGGAAAGTCGGCCAGTTGGCGTACTTTGGCAGGTTGGCGCGAATTTCAGGGTTTTGCAGAATGTCGACGTAGGCAAATTTTTCGCCACACGCCATCAATGCCTGGGAAGCCTTGGCCGAAAAGCCGCATTGAGGGGCATTCGGAGCGCCTTTCATGTAAAGCAGAATGGTGTTGTTGGCAATCTGCTCTTTGATCGTTTCGATGATATCCATGGAGCACCTCGGCTGAAATATCCGACTCAGTTGTCGGCACGGTGGCGCATTGTAACGAAATCCCGAGCATGACGCTCTGTCTTGAGCCTTAACAGGCAGCCACCTGTACCGACACACCGTTCAACGCCGCATTGCCGGAGAGTACGTCGAGTTGCCGTTCGTCGGTCAGGTCATTGGCGCTCACCCCTGGCTGACTCCGGGCAATATCCATTTTCACCCCCGCACGCGAATGCCCCCAGCCATGCGGCAGGCTGACCACTCCGGGCATCATGTCCAGACTGCCCAACACTTGCACCTCGATCGTCCCGACCCGGGAGCTGACCCGAACCTGCTGGCCATCGCTCAAACCACGACAGGCAAGATCGTCAGGGTGCATCAGCAATTGATGCCGGGGCTTGCCTTTTACCAGCCTGTGATAGTTATGCATCCACGAATTATTGCTGCGCACGTGTCGACGACCAATCAGCAACAACGCTCCGGAATCGGGAGCGGGATCGGCAGCGAAGCGCGTCAGGTCGGCCATGATGACCTCTGGGGCCGCCTGAATCCGCCCATTGGCGGTTTTCAGGCGTTCGGTGAGGTTAGGCTTCAACGCGCCCAGATCAAGCCCATGCGGGTGACTGGCCAGCGTTTCCAGTGACAGTTTGTGCGGCGATGCATCGCCATAGAAGCCTGCGCGCAACCCGCGATCGATCATCTGCGCGGGTGGCAGGGTCGGTTTGAGTTCACGCTGCGCCTGGGCTGCAAATGATCTGGCCAGACCGACAAAGATCTCCCAGTCATGCAGCGCACCTTCGGGCTTGTCGAAAATGGCCTGATTGAAGCGAGTGACGTTGCGCACTGCCAGGGTATTGAAGGTGGTGTCGTAGTGATCGTTTTCCAACGCTGAGGTGGACGGCAGGATCAAGTCGGCGTGGCGGGTAGTTTCGTTGATGTACAGATCAATGCTGAGCATGAACTCCAGACCTTCGAGCGCCTGTTCCAACTGACGGCCATTGGGGGTGGACAGAACCGGGTTACCCGCGACAGTCACCAGCGCGCGAACCTGCCCTTCCCCGTCCACGAGCATTTCCTCGGCGAGCGCTGAAACCGGCAACTCGCCGCCGTACTCAGGCAGGCCGGACACCCGGCTTTGCCATAGATTGAAATGGCCGCCCGAAGTCGAACTGACGAGGTCAACTGCGGGCTCCGTACACAGCGTTCCGCCCACGCGATCCAGGTTGCCGGTCACCAGATTGATCAGTTGCGCCAACCAGTGACACAGCGTGCCGAAGGCCTGGGTCGACACCCCCATTCGGCCATAACAGACCGCCTTGTCGGCTGCAGCAAAATCCCGCGCCAGTTGCCGGATCTGCTCGGCGGCAATGCCGCAGCGTGGGCTCATGGCCTGCGCAGTGAAACCTGCAATGGCGTGTCGCACCTGATCCAGGCCATCGATAGGCAAGTGACTCTCGCGAGTCAGGCCTTCTTCAAACAGAGTATTGAGCAGCCCGAACAGCAGCGCTGCATCACCGCCCGGACGCACGAACAGGTGCTGGTCGGCGATGGCCGCCGTCTCACTGCGGCGCGGGTCGATGACCACGAGTTTACCGCCGCGCTGCTGGATGGCTTTCAGACGCTTCTCAACATCCGGCACGGTCATGATGCTGCCGTTGGACGCCAATGGGTTGCCACCCAGGATCAGCATGAAGTCGGTGTGATCGATATCCGGAATCGGCAACAGCATGCCGTGGCCATACATCAGGAAACTGGTGAGGTGGTGCGGCAACTGATCGACCGACGTCGCCGAAAAACGATTGCGGGTCTTGAGCAGACCGAGAAAGTAATTGCTATGGGTCATCAACCCGTAGTTATGCACGCTGGGGTTGCCCTGATAGACCGCTACCGCGTTCTGCCCATGGCGCTGCTGAATGGCGTAAAGCCGCTCCGCCACCAGATCGAACGCCTGCTGCCAGGCAATCGGCTGCCACTGATCACCGCTGCGTAGCATCGGCTGTCGCAAGCGGTCGGGGTCGTTCTGAATGTCTTGCAGCGCAACAGCCTTGGGGCAGATGTGGCCACGGCTGAAAGTGTCCAGCGGGTCACCCTTGATCGAGGTGATGCGCGGGGCGGAATCCGGCTCGGTAACGGTCTCGATGGCAAGACCGCAAATGGCCTCGCACAGGTGGCAGGCGCGGTAGTGTTCAGTCCGGGTCATCACAGCCTCAGATCTTGTCGTGGCAATCCGGTTGATTGCCTGACAAGCACTATGGCCGCTGCCAATACCCCGCGCCACTGACGTTTGTCATGTGAATCGGGGAGCATCAGGCGCGCCGATGAGTAGACCGTATCAGCCGCCGATAGGCGTGACGACCTTGCGCTGCAGCTGGATTTCAGTGACGGTTTCGACCTGCTCCTGAGCCAGGTGAACACCGGTCAGGTCACCGATCAGGCGCCAGTGCTCGTCGAGCCCTGAGCTGATGGTCGCCATGCGATCAATCATGCGCCGCCCCGCATTACGCGTGACTTCGTCCTCGCTGCGCAGCAACTCAAAGGACATCGAGGTCATTGAGGCGGTCAGATGGGTAAGCGTGCGGGCGGTCAGCCCGAGTAACTCCGTTAGTTGACGCTCTTTTGAGTCCATTCCCCACCCCTCGATCAGTAATGTATCGGCAACGATTTATAACCTACGCCCGGCATTAAAGAAACGGTCCTTGTTTCCAGCCCGTGAAGCGGGTCGCATTCAGCGCACCCGCGCAAACCCGGACTGTTGCAGGATTGGTACTAATTGCCAAGCGCTATTTGAGCAGTGTACAAATGCTGCCTTCGGAAAAAGCAGAGATGGCTATTGGCCTCATCAGCTTAGCCAGTTTTTAACTCGTCAACAAAGAATAACAGTGCCCCCTGAAAGGGAGCGCCAGTGACATCGGTGTTTCAGAAAACAGCATGCTATTGGTAAGACGCGACATTTTTTTATACTATCGCGCCTTTCTTATTCGTCGCCTCGTGCGGCTTCCGCCGCAGGTCTCGCCCGTTTTCCCGATAAAAACCGGCTTTGATAACCTGCGGTCTGTTGCAAAAAAGGTAGTTAATCATGAACGCCAGGCACTTTCTCTCGATGATGGATTACACCCCAGATGAACTCCTGGGCTTGATCCGTCGTGGCGTAGAGCTCAAAGACCTGCGAAATCGCGGTGAGCTTTTTGAGCCGCTGAAGAACCGGGTATTGGGGATGATTTTCGAGAAATCCTCGACACGTACCCGTCTTTCTTTTGAAGCAGGGATGATTCAGTTGGGTGGCCAGGCCATCTTTTTGTCCCATCGTGACACCCAATTGGGCCGTGGCGAGCCAATTGCCGACAGCGCAAAAGTGATGTCACGCATGCTCGATGCGGTAATGATCCGTACCTACGCGCACAGTAATCTGACCGAATTCGCCGCCAATTCCCGCGTTCCGGTTATCAATGGTCTGTCGGATGACCTGCACCCATGCCAGTTGCTGGCCGACATGCAAACCTTTCTGGAGCATCGCGGCTCGATCAAAGGCAAGACCGTCGCCTGGATCGGCGATGGCAACAACATGTGCAATAGCTATATAGAAGCGGCCATTCAGTTCGACTTCCAGTTGCGCGTGGCCTGCCCTGCCGGTTACGAGCCGAACCCCGAGTTCCTGGCGCTGGCCGGTGAGCGAGTGACCATTGTCCGCGACCCGAAAGCAGCGGTCGCCGGCGCACACCTGGTCAGCACCGACGTGTGGACCTCCATGGGTCAGGAAGAGGAAACCGCTCGGCGCATGGCGTTGTTCGCACCGTTTCAGGTAACGCGCGCCTTGCTCGACCTGGCCGACAAGGACGTACTGTTCATGCACTGTCTGCCTGCCCACCGTGGCGAAGAAATCAGTGTAGATCTGCTGGATGATTCGCGTTCGGTCGCGTGGGATCAAGCTGAAAATCGCCTGCACGCACAGAAAGCGTTGCTGGAGTTTCTCGTCGCGCCGTCCCATCAGCGCGCATGAGCCAGTTGCTGCTGAACCTGCGCAATCTGGCGTGCGGCTACCAGAATCAGCGCGTGGTGCAGGAGTTGAATCTGCACCTTAACGCGGGTGATATCGGCTGCCTGCTGGGTTCATCGGGCTGCGGCAAGACCACCACACTGCGTGCGATTGCCGGTTTCGAGCCGATACATGCAGGGGAGATAACCCTGGCGGGCGAAGTCATTTCCCGTCCGGGCTGGACTCTGGCACCGGAGAAGCGTCGCATCGGCATGGTGTTTCAGGATTACGCGCTGTTCCCGCACCTGAGCGTCGCCGAGAACATCGCATTCGGCATTCGCAACCACCCGCGGCTGGATCAGGTAGTCGCCGAGTTGCTTGAACTGGTCAACCTCGGCGCCCTGGGCAAACGCTACCCTCACGAGTTGTCCGGTGGGCAGCAGCAACGAGTGGCCCTGGCCAGGGCGCTCGCACCGGAGCCACAACTGTTGTTGCTCGATGAACCCTTCTCCAACCTGGATGGCGAGTTGCGTAGACGTCTGAGCCATGAGGTGCGCGATATTCTCAAGGCGCGTGGCACCAGTGCCATTCTGGTGACCCATGATCAGGAAGAGGCTTTCGCGGTCAGCGATCATGTCGGCGTATTCAAGGAGGGTCGCCTGGAGCAGTGGGATACGCCTTACAACCTGTATCACGAACCTCGCACACCCTTTGTTGCCAGCTTCATTGGCCAGGGGTATTTCATTCGCGGGCAGATGATAGACCCCGAATCGGTGCGCACCGAACTGGGTGTTCTGCGTGGCAACCGGGCATATCCGGGCGTCAGCGGCAGCGCCGTGGATGTCTTGCTGCGACCTGACGATATCGTCTACGCGCCGCAAAGCGACCTGAAAGCGCGGGTAATCGGTCGAACATTTCAGGGCGCATCGACGCTGTATCGCCTGCAGCTGTCTACCGGCAGCCAACTTGAAGCCATTTTCCCCAGTCATGCCGATCACAGCCAGGGCGAGGAAGTCGGCATTCGGGTGGCAGCTGACCATCTGGTGCTGTTTGCAGCGCCAGGCAGCGTCGCGGCGCATACGGTCAATCACTGAGCCCCAGCTTATTCCCTGCCAATCGGTGCGAACCGAGCCTGCGTATGCTCGGCCAGCACGGCTGCCGAAAGCTCAACCTCCAGCCCCCTCCTCCCGGCGCTGACGTAAATACTCTCAAAACCCTGCGCTGTGTCGTCAATGAACGTACGCAGGCGCTTCTTCTGGCCCAGTGGGCTGATGCCACCCAACAGGTAGCCCGTTGAGCGCTGCGCCGCCGCGGGGTCAGCCATTTCGGTTTTTTTCGCCCCGGCGGCCTGTGCCAGAGCCTTCAGATCAAGCGTTCCGACGACCGGCACTACGGCGACCAGTAACTCGCCCTTTTCGGTACTGGCCAACAATGTCTTGAAAACCCGCGCGGGCTCCAGCCCCAGCTTTTCCGCTGCTTCCAGCCCATATGACGCTGCTTTGGGATCGTGTTCGTAACTGTGGATACGATGTTCGGCGCGAAGTTTTTTCAGTAAATCCAATGCAGGGGTCATGCAACGCTCCTTAGGCTTCCGACTGCCTGCCACTTTAAGCCAAGTAAAGTGAACATGCCTTGATTCACGCCACCTGCAACACTGATGGCTTTTTGGTAACAGCCATAAAATCCCGGTATAAAGCGGCTGTGCGGGCTCGTATCCACTCCATGACCGTTCGGTTCCGACCTTTGACAGCGTTGTTTCTTGTCTATATTTTTTCGTTTACGAATATTATCGAAAGCGGTTTTTCGGTATAACTCGCACCAGCGATCAGAAATGGGGTTTTTCTGATACGCACGAATAACGAGCACCCATGCCTGTCTCAGGGTGCCGAGACAAAAACAAAAATGAGGTATCCATGACCATCGCACTAAAACAACCGACACTCACCGGGCAATGTGTAGCTGAATTTCTTGGCACAGCCCTGATGATTTTTTTCGGCACAGGATGCGTTGCAGCGCTCAAGGTCGCGGGAGCCACTTTCGGCTTGTGGGAAATCTGCATCATCTGGGGCATGGCCGTCAGCATGGGGATCTACCTCAGCGCCGGCATTTCAGGTGCCCACCTCAACCCGGCCGTCAGCATCGCGCTGAGTCTGTTTGCCGGTTTCGAAAAACGCAAATTGCCTTTTTATATCTCGGCGCAAATCGCAGGCGCGTTCTGCGGAGCTGGCTTGGTGTACCTGTTGTACATCAGTCTTTTTTTCGACTTCGAACACGCGCACCACATCATTCGCGGCAGCGAACAGAGCCTTGAACTGGCGTCGGTGTTCTCGACCTATCCAAACCCTGCCATTTCCGTGGGTCAGGCGTTTCTGGTCGAAGTGGTCATCACCACCATTCTGATGGGCGTCATCATGGCTCTGGGCGATGACAGCAACGGTTTGCCGCGCGGCCCGCTGGCACCCTTGCTGATAGGCCTGCTGGTGGCGGTGATCGGCAGCTCGATGGGCCCGCTGACCGGTTTTGCCATGAACCCGGCGCGCGACTTCGGTCCAAAGCTGATGACGTTCTTCGCTGGCTGGGGTGAAATAGCCTTCACCGGTGGTCGTGACATTCCTTATTTCCTGGTTCCGATTTTTGCGCCCATCCTGGGCGCCTGCCTTGGTGCTGCTGGCTATCGCGCGCTGATTGCGCGTCATCTGCCGAGTGCCGATCCTGTTGAAAACGAAAAAAATGCTCCAGTGGTTCGCGGCAAAGTTCAGGCTTCATCTTGAATTTCACTCAATTTGAATCTCACCCAACTGAATCCCACCCAACAATGCAAGGCAATCGACATGACTGACACACAGAACAAGAACTACATCATTGCTCTTGACCAGGGCACCACCAGCTCGCGCGCCATTATTTTCGACCGCGATGCCAACGTGGTGAGCACTGCCCAAAGCGAATTCGTACAGCACTATCCGCAGGCAGGCTGGGTCGAGCACGACCCGATGGAAATCTTCGCCACTCAGACTGCGTGCATGACCAAGGCGCTGGCGCAGGCTGATCTGCACCATAACCAGATCGCTGCCATCGGTATCACCAACCAGCGCGAAACCACCGTCATCTGGGAGCGCGATACCGGCCGCCCTATCTACAACGCAATTGTCTGGCAGTGCCGACGCAGCACCGAGATTTGCCAGCAGCTCAAGCGTGACGGTCTTGAGGAGTACATCAAGGACACTACAGGCCTGGTGATTGACCCGTACTTCTCCGGTTCGAAGGTCAAGTGGATTCTGGACAACGTCGAAGGCAGCCGCGAGCGCGCCCGCAAAGGCGAACTGATGTTCGGCACCATCGATACCTGGCTGATCTGGAAATTCACCGGCGGCAAGGTGCACGTTACCGACTACACCAACGCCTCGCGGACCATGCTGTTCAACATCCATACGCTGGAATGGGATCAGCGCATGCTCGATGTGCTGGATATCCCGCGTGAGATCCTGCCAGAAGTCAAAGGCTCTTCCGAGGTCTACGGCCACAGCAAGAGCGGCATCCCGATTGCCGGTATCGCAGGCGACCAACAGGCGGCGCTGTTCGGCCAAATGTGTGTCGAACCCGGCCAAGCCAAGAACACCTACGGCACCGGCTGCTTCCTGCTGATGAACACCGGCAAGAAAGCGGTGAAATCGGCGCATGGCATGCTGACTACCATTGGCTGCGGGCCTCGCGGTGAAGTGGCTTACGCATTGGAAGGCGCCGTGTTCAACGGTGGCTCGACCGTGCAGTGGCTGCGCGACGAACTCAAACTCATCAACGACGCGCTGGACACCGAATACTTTGCCAGCAAGGTCAAGGACAGCAACGGCGTGTATCTGGTGCCGGCGTTCACCGGTCTGGGTGCGCCCTACTGGGACCCGTATGCACGAGGCGCACTGTTCGGCCTGACCCGTGGCGTGAAGGTTGATCACATCATCCGTGCAGCGCTGGAATCCATCGCCTATCAAACCCGCGACGTACTTGATGCGATGCAGCAGGACTCCGGCGAACGCCTCAAGTCACTGCGCGTGGACGGCGGTGCCGTGGCCAACAACTTCCTGATGCAGTTCCAGGCGGACATTCTCGGCACCCACGTTGAACGCCCGCAAATGCGTGAAACAACAGCCTTGGGCGCCGCGTTCCTGGCCGGTCTGGCGATCGGGTTCTGGAGCAGCCTGGACGAGTTGCGCAACAAGGCGGTGATCGAGCGCGTGTTCGAACCTTCCTGCGAAGAGGCCCACCGCGAGAAACTCTACGCGGGCTGGCAAAAAGCTGTCGCGCGGACCCGTGACTGGGAACCGCACGAAAACGAAGAGTGATACCCGCTGTTGTGCGGAGGGGACAGGATTCCGGCTGACAGGTCACACTTGCCTGCGGCATGATGGGCGCCATTTGCAGAGGGCGCTCAAGGAAAAACAATGAACCTGCCTCCCCGCCAACAACAGATCCTCGAACTGGTCCGTGACCGTGGTTACGTCAGCATTGAGGAAATGGCGACGCTGTTCGTCGTGACCCCACAAACCATCCGCCGTGATATCAATCAACTGGCGGAAATGAATCTGCTGCGTCGCTACCACGGCGGCGCGGCCTATGACTCCAGCATCGAAAACACCGCCTACGCCATGCGTGCGGATCAGATGCGCGACGAAAAACAACGGATCGCCGAGGCCATCGCCGCACAGATCCCGGACAACGCCTCGTTGTTCATCAATATCGGCACCACCACCGAATCCATCGCCCGCGCCCTGCTCAACCACAACAACCTGAAGATCATCACCAATAACCTGCATGTGGCATCGATCCTAAGTACCAAGGATGATTTCGAGGTCCTGATAGCTGGCGGCAATGTGCGTCGTGACGGCGGCGTCGTGGGCCAGGGAAGTATCGACTTCATTACCCAGTTCAAGGTGGACTTCGCCCTGGTCGGCATCAGCGGTATTGATGAAGACGGCAGCCTGCTGGATTTCGATTATCAGGAAGTACGGGTTTCCCAGGCGATCATCGCCAACGCACGCAAAGTGCTGCTGGCGGCTGACTCGAGCAAGTTCGGGCGCAATGCAATGGTCCGCTTGGGGCCAATCACCCTCATCGACTGCCTGGTAACCGATCAGCCACCTGTGCCCGCGCTGCAGCAGTTGCTGAATCAGCACAAAATTCGTCTGGAAGTAGTGTGATTGTCAGGAACGAGTGGTTTCCGCGATTACACATGCCGTTCTGGACACTCTGCGCCCTATCCTGAATATGAGGCGCGGCGCAGATGTGTGACGCAGAGCGCCGAATATCGTGCGACGCTCCGCGTCGCATGCCTTTCTGGACGCTCTGCGTCCTCGTGCGACCAGAGCGTCGCGATCTGCATTCCCGCTGGAGCCTGAGACACGAGAGGTGTCTAGGCTGGCACGTGCAGAACGAAAAGCATCAGAAAGTACGATCATCCCGCGCATAACATCCCGCCCTACAATGTTCATTTTTGTTCTTTTCCTGACTCCACCATCAGTATTTTCAATCGATACGTGCTGGCAAGGGCAATTTTATTGAGCTATTATTTTCGAAAGTGAACATTAATGTTCAGATTCGCCTTTCGAGCTTTGCTCACGAATTGTCCAGGAGGCCACCAATGCCCCACACTACCGTGCCAACCCAACCCCTCTCCGAGGTTTACGACATCGCCGTTATTGGCGGTGGCATCAATGGTGTCGGTATTGCGGCGGATGCCTCCGGTCGCGACCTGTCGGTTTTTCTTTGCGAAAAGGACGACCTGGCCAGCCACACGTCCTCGGCCAGCAGCAAGCTGATTCATGGCGGCCTGCGCTATCTTGAGCACTACGAATTCCGCCTGGTCCGCGAGGCACTTGCAGAGCGCGAAGTGTTGCTTGCCAAGGCGCCGCACATCGTTAAACCCATGCGTTTTGTCTTGCCGCACCGCCCGCACCTGCGTCCAGCGTGGATGATTCGTGCCGGCATGTTCCTGTATGACAACCTCGGCAAGCGCGAAAAGCTGCCCGCTTCGAAAACCATTCGTTTTGGTGCGGACAGCCCGCTCAACTCGAGCATCACCCGTGGCTTCGAATACTCCGATTGCTGGGTCGATGACGCTCGTCTGGTGGTGCTCAACGCCATGGCAGCGCGTGAAAACGGCGCGCACATTCATACTCAGACTCGCTGTGTCAGCGCCCGCCGTATCAAGGGCATGTGGCATCTGCATCTTGAGCGCAGCGACGGCAGCCTGTTCTCGATCCACGCCAAGGCATTGGTCAATGCGGCAGGCCCGTGGGTGGCCAAGTTCATCCGTGAAGACCTCAAGCTCGATTCGGCTTACGGCATCCGCCTGATTCAAGGCAGCCACCTGATCGTGCCGAAACTGTACGAGGGTGAGCACGCGTTCATTCTGCAGAACGAAGACAAGCGCATCGTGTTCACGATTCCGTACCTGGAGCACTTCACCATCGTCGGCACCACCGACCGTGAGTATCAGGGCGATCCGAACAAGGTGGACATCACCGAAGGCGAGATGGATTACGTGCTGAAAGTGGCCAACGACCACTTCAAGAAACAGTTGAGTCGCGCAGACGTGCTCCACACATTCTCTGGCGTGCGCCCGCTGTGCAACGACGAGTCCGATAATCCGTCTGCCATTACCCGTGATTACACGCTTTCGTTGTCAGGCGGCGCGGACGAGGCACCAATTCTGTCGGTGTTCGGCGGCAAGCTGACCACCTACCGCAAACTGGCCGAATCGGCGATGACGCAATTGGCACCGTTCTTCAAGCAGATGAAACCGAGCTGGACGGCCAAGGCAGCACTGCCAGGCGGCGAAGACATGACCACGCCAGAAGCCTTGGCAGCAGAAATGACCCGTCGCTTCAGTTGGCTGCCCGCGCCTATCGCCAAACGCTGGGCGATTACCTACGGCAGCCGCAGCTGGCGCTTGCTGGAAGGCGCGCAAGGTCTGGAAGACCTCGGCCAGCATCTGGGTGCAGGTCTGTACACCCGAGAGGTCGATTACCTGTGCGACCAGGAATGGGCTACCAGCATCGAAGACATCCTGTGGCGCCGAACCAAGCTTGGCCTGTTCACTACGCCTGAAGAACAGGCCGCTGTGCGCAGCTACCTGGAAACTGTTGTGCGCAACAAGGGCGCTATCGAGGCTGCCTGATAGCTCGCATACCACCTGTTCGTCCATCGCGCGGCGAACAGGTTTGTTCCTCTGCACCGCCCTCCCCTGAATACCCGGCTGCATTCGGTTTTCCGAACATTTCGCTCTGCCTGATTCGGCTTCCCGGACGCTTCGATTCCGGGCGTCGCATTCAACCACGAATAAAATCCTTTAAATTCATAGCCTTGATTGATTCAAGCTGCTTGGCACGACTCATGCTCTACACTCTGAACCGAGCGTTTCGACAGGGCGTGTGTCTGGATCTGGACGCCGTTGAAGCATTCGCCAAGAAGCGGGCCGACTCACATTGCGGCCCCATCAATAAAAATGAAATCAAGGATTCATCAATGCGCATCGTTCCCCATCTGTTGGGCGTAGCAATCACTGCCGCTCTGATCAGCACCCCGGTTTTCGCCGCCGAACTTACCGGCACCCTGAAGAAAATCAAGGAATCCGGCACCATCACGCTGGGCCACCGTGACGCGTCCATTCCGTTTTCCTACATCGCAGACGCTTCTGGCGTACCGATGGGCTACTCGCATGACATCCAGCTGAAAATCGTCGAAGCCATCAAGAAAGACCTCGACATGCCTGACCTCAAGGTCAAGTACAACCTGGTAACGTCTCAGACCCGTATTCCGCTGGTTCAGAACGGCACCGTCGACGTTGAATGTGGTTCTACCACCAACAATGTCGAGCGTCAGCAGCAGGTCGACTTCTCCATCGGCATCTTCGAAGTCGGCACGCGCCTGCTGTCGAAAAAAGACTCCAGCTACAAAGACTTCGATGACCTGAAAGGCAAGAACGTCGTGACCACCGCGGGCACAACTTCCGAGCGCATCCTCAAGGCGATGAACGCCGACAAGCAGATGGGCATGAACGTGATCTCGGCCAAGGACCACGGCGAATCCTTCCAGATGCTTGAGTCTGGCCGTGCGGTCGCATTCATGATGGACGACGCGCTGCTGGCCGGCGAGATGGCCAAGGCCAAGAAGCCGGATGACTGGGCAGTGACCGGTACTGCGCAATCCTACGAAATCTACGGCTGCATGGTCCGCAAGGGCGATGCCCCGTTCAAGAAGGCAGTGGATGACGCCATTGTTGCCACCTACAAGTCTGGCGACATCAACGCCATCTACAGCAAGTGGTTCATGTCCCCCGTCCCGCCTAAAGGACTGAATCTGAATTTCCCGATGAGCGACAAGCTCAAGGAACTGATTCAGAACCCGACCGACAAGGCCGCAGAAGACAAGAAAGCCTGAGCAACCGGTTCAGCCAGCCTGAACTGATCGCATCCCGGGCAGGCAAAACCTGTTCGGGACCGGCTCCTCACTCTCGAAGTCCGACAGTGCGTGCATCTCGATATAAATAGAAAAATAGGGGGAGACCCTGATGAATTACAACTGGGACTGGGGCGTGTTCTTCAAGTCCACCGGCGTCGGCAGCGAGACCTATCTGGACTGGTTCATATCCGGCCTGGGCTGGACCATCGCCATTGCTGTCGTTGCCTGGATTATTGCCCTGATACTGGGTTCGGTACTGGGCGTCATGCGCACCGTACCAAGCCGTCTGGTATCGGGTATTGCCACGGTATACGTGGAAATTTTCCGTAATGTGCCACTACTGGTGCAGCTGTTCATCTGGTACTTTCTGGTGCCCGACCTGCTGCCGGAAAACCTGCAGGAGTGGTACAAGCAGGACCTCAACCCGACTACCTCCGCGTTCCTGAGCGTGGTGGTCTGCCTGGGTCTGTTTACCGCTGCACGGGTCTGCGAACAGGTGCGTACCGGCATTGAAGCACTGCCAAAGGGCCAGGAATCGGCCGCGCGTGCAATGGGCTTCAAGCTGCCGCAGATCTACTGGAACGTGCTGTTGCCACAGGCTTACCGGATCATCATTCCGCCGCTCACTTCCGAATTCCTGAACGTGTTCAAGAACTCGTCGGTAGCGTCGCTTATCGGCCTCATGGAGCTGCTCGCGCAGACCAAACAGACCGCCGAGTTTTCCGCCAACCTGTTTGAAGCCTTTACGCTCGCCACCCTCATCTACTTCACGCTGAACATGAGCCTGATGCTGCTGATGCGCATGATCGAGAAGAAAGTCGCTGTACCCGGACTCATCTCGCTGGGGGGCAAATAATGGACTTCACTGGAATCGTCCCGGCCATTCCCGGCCTGTGGAACGGCATGGTCATGACCCTCAAGCTGATGGCAATGGGTGTTGTCGGCGGCCTGGTGCTTGGCACTTTGCTGGCGTTGATGCGCCTGTCATCAAACAAGCTGCTGGCCAATGTGGCTGGCGCTTACGTGAACTACTTCCGTTCGATCCCGCTGCTGCTGGTGATCACCTGGTTCTACCTCGCAGTGCCATTCGTGTTGCGCTGGATTACCGGTGAAGACACGCCCATCGGGGCCTTCGCTTCCTGTGTCGTGGCCTTCATGATGTTCGAAGCCGCGTACTTTTGCGAAATCGTCCGTGCCGGCGTGCAGTCGATTTCCAAAGGACAGATGGGCGCAGCCCAGGCGCTGGGCATGAATTACTCGCAGATGATGCGACTGATCATCCTGCCCCAGGCGTTTCGCAAGATGACGCCGCTGTTGCTGCAACAGAGCATCATTCTGTTCCAGGACACCTCTCTGGTGTACACCGTGGGCCTTGTGGACTTTCTCAATGCATCGCGCTCCAGTGGCGACATCATCGGGCGCGCCAACGAGTTCCTGATCATTGCCGGTCTGGTGTATTTCACGATCAGCTTTGCCGCCTCGCTGCTGGTGAAGCGTCTGCAAAAAAGGTTTGCCGTATGATTTCCATCAAAAACGTCAACAAATGGTATGGCGACTTCCAGGTGCTGACCGATTGCAGCACCGAGGTCAGCAAAGGTGAAGTGGTTGTGGTGTGCGGGCCCTCCGGTTCCGGCAAGTCGACCCTGATCAAATGCGTGAATGCGCTGGAACCGTTTCAAAAAGGCGACATTGTCGTCGACGGCACATCGATTTCCGACTCGAAGACCAACCTGCCAAAACTGCGCTCGCGGGTCGGCATGGTGTTTCAGCACTTCGAACTGTTCCCGCACCTGAGCATTGTCGAAAACCTGACCATCGCGCAGATCAAGGTACTGGGTCGCAGCAAGGCCGAAGCGACCGAAAAAGGCCTGAAATTGCTGGACCGCGTCGGTCTCTCCGAGCATGCGCACAAGCATCCCGGGCAGCTTTCCGGTGGTCAGCAACAGCGTGTTGCCATCGCTCGCGCCCTGGCGATGGACCCGGTGGTCATGCTGTTTGACGAACCGACGTCTGCGCTGGACCCCGAAATGGTCAACGAAGTGCTCGACGTGATGGTACAACTGGCGCACGAAGGCATGACCATGATGTGCGTGACCCACGAAATGGGCTTCGCTCGCAAGGTCGCCAATCGGGTGATTTTCATGGACAAGGGACAGATTGTCGAAGACTGCGAAAAAGAAGAGTTTTTCGGTGACGTCAGCGCACGTTCGGAACGCGCTCAGCAATTTCTCGCCAAGATTCTCCAGCACTAGGTAATGCCGGCTGCCCGCGCATTCGCGGGCAGCTGTTCGGTTCAGGACGACTGTGATGAAATGCGACCCCACTCTGTATCGCGCCGCGCCGCCATCACTCGCCGTGAAACCTCGTCTGATACGCCAACTGTTTTTACCGCCGCTGATCCTCATGCTGATGATCGGACTGGGCTATATCGCCTACCTGATAAGCGAACACAGCGGTATCAAGAGCCTGCGCGAGACCGGTGAGCGCCAGCTGGAGCTACATGCCCGCACGGTCGAGAGCGAAATCAGCAAATACACCTATTTACCCAGCGTGCTGGAGCTTGAATCCAGCGTGTCGCAGTTGCTCAACAAGCCAAGTCCCGAGCTTCAGCAGCAGGTCAACCGTTATCTGGAAGGGATGAACCGACGCAGCGGCAGCCGCGCCATTTATGTGATGGACACCACCGGTCGGGTGCTGGCCACCAGTAACTGGCGTGATTCCGACAGCTATCAGGGTGAAGACCTGTCCTTCCGCGCCTATTTTCAGGACGCGGTGCGCGGACTGCCCGGCCGTTTTTACGGCATCGGCACCACCACGGGCGAATCGGGCTACTACCTGGCCCACGGGCTGGAAGACAAAGGCCGGATCATCGGCGTCGCCGTGATCAAAGTACGCCTTGAAGCACTGGAAGAACGCTGGCAGCGTGCTCGCCTGGAGGCGTTTGTCAGCGACGAGAACGGCATCATCATCCTCTCGAGCGACCCGGCTCGGCGCCTGAAGTCAGTACGACCGCTCACCCCGCAGGTCAAGGAACGCCTGGCCCGCAGCCTGCAATATTACTGGTGGCCGCTTAACGAACTGGTGCCACTGGAACGGGAAACCCTCTCCGAAGGCGTCGAAAAGCTTGTTTTCCCGGCCAACGTCAGCGTCGATCGGGAGCACAAGCAGGTCAGTTATCTGGCCCAGAGCCGTCCGCTGAGCGATACCGCCTGGCATCTGACGCTGCTTACGCCACTGGAAGACCTGCGCCGTGAAGCGGCCAATCAGGGCATGCTGGTAGCTGTGGCCTGCGCCCTGGTGACCTTTCTGCTGATTGCCTGGAACGAGCGGCGCAAGGTGATCTCGACCCGACTGGCGGCCAGAGAGGCGCTGCAGGCTGCGAACAATGAGCTGGAACGCAAGATCGCCGAGCGTACCGAACACCTGCGAGCCAGCAACGAACGCCTCAAGGCGCAGATTCGCGAACGAAGACAGGCTGAAGACACCCTGCGCAGAGCCCAGGACGAGTTGGTGCAAGCTGGCAAGCTGGCAGCCATCGGCCAGATGTCGACCAGCATCGCTCATGAATTGAACCAGCCTCTGGCGGCATTGCGCACCTTGTCCGGCAATACCGTGCGTTTTCTTGAGCGAGGCGCGCTGGACACCGCCAGTGCCAACCTGCGCACCATCAATGATCTGGTCGACCGCATGGGCCGCATTACCGCCAGCCTGCGCGCATTCGCCCGACGCGGCGACGATCAGGGCCAGGCGCAACTGAGCAAGGCCGTCGAGGCTGCGGCGCAGTTGCTGGGCGTACGCCTGGAGCAGTCTGGCCTGACGTTACACCGAGACTTCGTCGACGCCACCCTGAGCATCGACCAGACCCGCCTGGAACAGATCCTGGTCAATCTGATCGGCAATGCGCTGGACGCCATGTTCAACCAGCCAGCGCCCGAATTGTGGCTCACCGGGTCAATTGAAGACGGGCGTTATCGCTTGCGGGTACGTGATAACGGGCACGGCATCGATACCGAAACCCGCAAGCACCTGTTCGAACCTTTCTTCACCACCAAACCCGGCGAACAAGGCCTGGGACTGGGCCTGACCCTGTCGGCGAGCCTCGCCGCCGCAGCCGGGGGCAGCCTGAGCGCAGAGCACCCAGGTGACGGCGGCACAACATTTGTCCTGAGCCTGCCGTTTGTCCCCGATGCCCCGACCGACAATCGCCCGAGCGGCCCGGCCCAGGTGGACTGACATGAGACGACACCCATGAGCATCAACAGCGACCTGACCGTGCTGATCGTCGAAGACGACCCGCATGTGTTGCTCGGCTGCCAGCAGGCGCTGGCGCTGGAAGACATTGCCAGCGAAGGCGTATCCAGCGCCGAAGACGCCCTCAAGCGCATCGGTGACAATTTTGCCGGTATCGTCATCAGCGACATTCGTTTGCCGGGTATCGACGGGCTGGAATTACTGAGCCGCCTCAAGGCGCGTGACAGCAGCCTGCCGGTGGTGCTGATCACCGGCCACGGCGACATCACCATGGCCGTCAACGCAATGCGCGATGGTGCTTACGATTTCATGGAGAAACCCTTTTCTCCCGAGCGCCTGGTCGACGTCACCCGGCGCGCGCTGGAGCAGCGCGGGCTGGCCCGGGAAGTCTGGGCGTTGCGCAAGCAACTGGCCGAACGCGATTCGCTGGAAGGCCGAATCATCGGCCGCTCCCCCGCCATGCAAAACCTGCGTGCATTGATTACCAACGTCGCCGATACGTCGGCCAATGTGCTGATCGAAGGCGAGACCGGCACCGGCAAGGAGCTCGTCGCGCGCTGCCTGCACGACTTCAGCCGACGCAAGGACAGTCAGTTCGTGGCACTCAATTGCGGCGGGCTGGCAGAAAGCCTGTTCGAGTCGGAAATTTTCGGTCACGAAGCCAATGCATTTACCGGCGCGGGCAAGCGGCGCATCGGCAAGATCGAACACGCCCACAATGGCACGCTGTTTCTCGATGAAGTGGAAAGCATGCCGGTCAACCTGCAGATCAAACTGTTGCGCGTCCTCCAGGAACGAACTCTGGAGCGGCTTGGTTCGAACCAAAGTGTTGCAGTGGATTGCCGGGTCATTGCGGCGACCAAATCCGACCTCAATGCACTGAGCAAGACCAGTCAGTTCCGCAGCGACCTGTATTACCGTCTGAACGTCGTCACGCTGGAGCTGCCGCCATTGCGTGAGCGCCGCGAAGACATTCTGCAACTGTTCGAACACTTCCTGCAGTTGTCGTCATTGCGCTTCGACCGTGAGCCGCCGACGCTGGACAGACAGACCAGTTCAAGCCTGATGAGCCACGACTGGCCGGGTAACGTGAGGGAACTGCGCAACGTAGCCGAGCGGTTTGCCTTGGGTCTGCCGGCGTTCAAACAGGCAGGCACGGTCAGTGAAAATCAAAGCCTGGGGTTTGCCGAAGCGGTTGAGGCCTTCGAACGATCCCTGCTCAGCGAGGCCCTGCAACGCAGCGGCGGCAACCTCAGCCAGGCCAGTCAGGAACTGGGCATGGCCAAGACCACCTTGTTCGACAAGGTCAAGAAATACGGGCTTTGAGCACTGTGTCCAATCTTGAGTGTGCGGTATCGCGCAGATCTGTGACGCAGAGCGTCACCCACTGCATTCCCACGCTGGAGCGTGCGGAACGATAGGCGTCCGCACGACACCGATCCTGCACAGACAGTGCGTTACTTCGACTCGCTGAGCATCTGCCGGATCGCGCTGACGAACACTTCAACCGGCTGCCCGCCCGATACCGCGTACTGGTCGTTGAAGACCATGGTCGGCACGGAGGTGATACCGCGGGATGTCCAGAGTTGCTCGGCTTCGCGGACCTCTGCGGTGTACTCGCCGCTGTCGAGGATGGCCTGAGCACGCAAACGGTCCAGGCCGACCTTCTGCGCTACGTCTGCCAGAGTCTGGTGGCTGGACGGGTCTTTCAGGTCACTGAAATAGGCTTCGAACAGCGCCTGCTTCAATACGTACTGCTTGCCTTGTTGTTCGGCCCAGTGCAACAGGCGATGAGCATCGAACGTGTTGTAGATACGTCGCTCGCCCTTGGCAAAGGTGAAGCCCAGCTCGGCACCGCGCTCACGAATTGTCTCGTGAATACCTTCGATCTGTTCTGGCGTAGAGCCATATTTTTCGGCGATGTGCTCTTTGATGTCCTGCCCTTCGGCAGGCATGTTCGGGTTCAACTCGAAAGGCTGGAAGTGGATGTGAGCTTGCACTTCATCACCCAGCGCCTCCAGCGCCTGATCCAGCGCGCGCAGGCCGATGACACACCAGGGGCAGGAAACATCGGAGATGAAATCGATCTTCAGTGCAGTCGTCATGTCGGCCCTTTTCAGTCAGCAGATTCAATAAGCAAGGGCCATACGATACACCTCTGTCAGTGCCTGACAACCGGGCAGGGTTTACAGTTGGGCAAGGCTGCGACCGTCTTCATGCTGGGCTTTCAGGTACGGCAGCACCGCCCCGAGCAACGGTGCCTTGAAGGCTTCCTGAAAACGGTGCGCCAGCCCCGGAATCAGGCGCAACTGGCTGCCCTGAATATGCGCGGCCACGTGCACACCATGCATGACCGGCAACAATGGATCAGCCGTGCCATGCACCACTAGAACCGGCAGGCGCAGACGGTTCAGCAACTCCACCCGGCTCGGCTCGGCCAGAATCGCCATGATCTGACGCTTGACGCCCTCGGGATTGAAGGCCCGGTCGTAGGACACCGCAGCCTGATGCAGCAATTGCTGGCGATCATCCTTGACCTGCGGGCTGCCCAGCGCTGCAAGCAGATCGGCCTGCTGCTCGATGGCCATTTCCCGGTTGGGTGCGCCGCGCCGCGCCAGCAGTTGCATCAACGCCGCACTGGGCATAGGCAAGCCCTGCGCACCGGAGCTGGTCATGATCAGCGTCAGGCTTTCGACCCGCGACGGGGCCAGATCGGCCAGGTGCTGGGCAATCATGCCGCCCATGCTCGCGCCAAGAACGTGAAACTGGCGAATCTGCAAGGCGTCCATCAGGCCCAAGGCATCATCGGCCATATCGGTCAGCGAATACGGCGCAGAGACCGGCAGGCCCAGCTTGTAGCGCAGCACTTCAAAGGTCAGGTTGGCCTCGGCTGGCTGTTGCACCCAGGTAGACAGACCGACGTCGCGATTGTCGTAGCGAATCACCCGGTAGCCCTGCTGACACAGCGCAACCACAACCTCGTCCGGCCAATGAATCAACTGCCCGCCAAGGCCCATTACCAACAGCAAGGCAGGGTCGGATTCACTGCCGATGCTTTGATAGGCAATTCGTACCTCTTTAAGGTCAGCATGCTGTACAGGAACATCGACATCACAACGATCGGCCGCAAAAGACGGCAAGCCGCACAGAAGCGCGGCCAGAAAAATTAAAACCCGCATGAAAAACACCAAAAAACAGATCCCCAGTAGGCCGCGAGTCTGATGATGTTTCGCCAAGCGCGCTGCCACACTTGCGTGACAGTTTGATGAATGGCGCTGAGTGGTCGTTAATCGGGTGTTGCGTTACGCGGCGAACTGATCCGCCACCATCAGGTTTTCCCCAAAACGGGCGCGCGCTTCGAGGAGGGACTCCTGGTGCCAGCCCGAATGCGTGTCGCACTCGCCCAAGGACAGGACCTTGTAAACCGGCAGACGATCAAACACCGGAGCCAGCAGCTCCGGTTCGGTCACGCTGTCCAGATGCAACCCTGCAACCGGCAACAAGGCCGCGACACCCAGGTTGGGCCGCAGGTCACCGTGATAAAGGCCAATGAGCTTCTTCAACGGCGAATACTGAAGAATGTGATAGGCACGTTCGAAGGCGTTGCTCCATGCCAGCGGCAGATCGAGCGCCAGGATCGGTTCGTCGATCTGAATCCACTCGACACCGCGCGCCGCCAGACGCCCGAAGATCTCGCCATACACCGGCAGCAGATGCTCCAGCAGGTCGAGGCGATCTACCTGGTCACCCTGAACGTCACTTAGCCAGAGCAGTGTCAGAGGACCGATCAATGCGGGCTTGCGGCCTTGCTCGCACGCTTCAGCGACGCTCGCCAGCAGCGGTGCCCAATCAGGCTGAAAACGCTGGTCGCGTTTCAGGTGTGGCACCTGCCGCGGGTAACGCGCCATCAACCAGGTGCGCAGTTCGGCGTCAGTTGTCGAAACACCCTGATCCTGTTTCCAGAAAGCCTGCAGAGCGTGCTGCAATTCACAGTCTGCGCCAATGTGAAAATAGTCAGGGTATTGAGTCAGGGCCACGATGCGTCCTCCATAAAAGATGGGTCTATTGTCGACAGCTGACACAACATGAGACAAACTCATTTTTTTCGTGTTGATCACAAATACTGCTCATGGAGCACTGACGGTGCTTGAAATACGCCACCTCAAAACCCTGCACGCCCTGCGCGAGGCCGACAGCCTTGTGGAGGCCGCCGAACGCCTGCATCTGACGCAGTCGGCGCTGTCCCATCAGTTCAAGGAACTGGAAGAGCGCATGGGCATGCCGCTGTTTGTGCGCAAGACCAAACCGGTACGGTTTACCAGCGCCGGTCTGCGCCTGCTGCAATTGGCCGATTCCATGCTGCCGCAACTGCGCAGTGCCGAGCGTGACATCGCCCGTCTGGCAGGCGGCACTGCGGGAAGGCTGCACATGGCAATCGAATGCCACAGCTGTTTTCAATGGCTGATGCCGACCATCGACCAGTTCCGCGATGCCTGGCCCGAGGTCGAACTGGACCTGTCTTCCGGCTTCTCGTTTGCACCATTGCCCGCGCTGGCGCGTGGTGACCTGGACCTGGTGGTGACGTCCGACCCGCTGGAATTGCCCGGCATCACCTACGTGCCGCTGTTCACCTATGAAGCGATGCTGGCGGTGGCCAATCAACACGCGCTGGCGGGCCGGCCGTACATTGTTCCAGAAGACCTGCTCAGCGAAACGCTGATCACCTACCCGGTGGAGCGCGACCGACTGGACATCTTTACCCGTTTTCTGGAGCCCGCCGATATCGAGCCTGCACAGGTACGAACCTCGGAATTGACGGTGATGATGATGCAACTGGTCGCCAGCGGACGCGGGGTCTGTGGGATGCCGCACTGGGCGCTGCATGAATACAGCTCACGCGGCTATGTGAAGGCCAAGCGCCTGGGTGAGAAAGGGCTGTTCGCAACGCTGTATGCCGGTATTCGCGCCGACATGCTCGACGCGCCGTACATGCGCGATTTCCTGCTGACCGCCAAGGACACCTCGTTTTCGACGCTGGACGGGGTTAGCGTGGTTCGCTGACAGTATCGTCCTGCGCCAAGGCACAGGACGACACGGGTTCAGTTCGCTCGGGTTTGCCGCTGGCGGTACAACGGCAGGATCAGGTCGCGTGTCAGCGGAGCCAGATGCACATCCGCAAGACTGTCTGTGCCGACCCAGAGTACTTCTTCGATCTCGGCGGCGGGCAGAACCTGGGCATCAGATCTGACCTCGTAAAGCTGACAACACACCTCAAAACCTGGCTCATTGGCAGCCGGTGCAACGAACTCGCCGAGAAACAGCGCCTGCTGCGGATCGATGATCAGCCCGAGTTCTTCTTCAAGCTCCCTGGCCAGCGCCCGCGGTGCCGGTTCGCCAGGTTCGATCTTGCCGCCCGGTTGCATGAATGCCTGAGTGCCGCGCTTGCGCACCAGCAGGGTCCGGCCGTCTGTGCCGATCAGCAGCGCCGCCGCGATGCGGATTATCTTCATGCAAAGATTTCCGTTTTCAGCAAACGCGCCTGATCAGCGCGCTCAAGGGCCAGCACGATCAGGCGATGGATCAGTTCGGCGTAGGTCAGACCGCTGGCCTGCCAGAGCTTGGGGTACATGCTGATGGAAGTGAAGCCAGGCAGCGTGTTGACCTCATTGATGATGATGTCACGCGTGTCGGTAACGAAGAAATCGACCCGCGAAAGCCCTGCGCAACCCAGCACCTTGTAAGCCTGCAACGCGACTTCACGCACCTGATCACTCAGATCGGCAGGAAACTCGGCGGGTATCGCGATGCGCGCCTGATCACCATTCAGGTACTTGGTGTCGTAGGCGTAGAACTCGTCGTTGGCAATCACTTCGCCACAGACACTGACCTGCGCATCGAAGTTACCCAGTACCGCGCACTCCACTTCCCGGCCGACGATGCCCTGCTCGATCAGCAGCTTGTGGTCAAATTCGAAACCCAATGCCAGTGCAGCCACGAAGCCGGCCTCGTCAGACACTTTGCTGACGCCTACCGACGAGCCTTGATTGGCCGGTTTGACAAACATCGGCAGGCCCAACTGCGTGGCTGCATCGGCGAACGACAGGGTTTCCCCACGGCTGAGCACCATGAACGGCGCGACAGCAATGCCTGCATCGCGCAGCAGACGCTTGGTCACGTCTTTGTCCATGCACGCCGCCGAGGCGAGTACGTCAGCGCCGACAAACGGAACGGCCAGCATGCGCAGCACGCCTTGC
Organism: Pseudomonas syringae group sp. 243L2; assembly: GCF_032587875.1. NCBI lineage: Bacteria > Pseudomonadati > Pseudomonadota > Gammaproteobacteria > Pseudomonadales > Pseudomonadaceae > Pseudomonas > Pseudomonas syringae group sp. 243L2. The sequence continues at coordinate 175,087 of NZ_JAWHPL010000017.1, read as the reverse complement.
AACGCACCGTCCTCACCAAACGCGCCGTGGATCAGCGGAAATACCACGTCAATGGCTGCCAGTGGCTTGCCTGTCTCGACCTCGACAAACTGGCCACCAGTGCTGCCAGGCAACAGCGACAACTGCTTGCCGGATGCACTCAATTTGATCCGCGCAGGATCATTGGCATTGAGCAGGTAGTCGGCCTCGTCGAAGCGCAACCAGCGGCCCAGCTTGTCGACGCCGATCAGGGTCAGCGTATAGCGTTCACGATCAATCGCATTGATCACGTTGCGTGCCGACTGCAACGAAACCTCATGCTCGCTGGATTGCCCACCGAAAACGATGGCGACTGACTTTTTCAAAGCGGTTACTCCTGTTTTTCAGGCCGCGAAGATAAAAGCAATGTTGGCTGTTAGTCCAGCAGATGATTGGCCATACGCCTGGAATTCAGGCAAAAAAAACCCCGGTGGTGGGCAATCCATGCGAAATGCCCATCACCGGGAGGTCAGACAGCTCATTGAGCCGCTGCGGTTTCTTTCTTGCCGCCAGAGCCGAAGGTGGCGAAACGCTTGTTGAAACCCGCGATCCGGCCCTCGTTGGTGGTCTTGCGCTGCTGCCCGGTATACATCGGGTGCGAGGCGCTGGACACGTCTAGCGCGACATAAGGATAGGTGTTGCCGTCGGTGTGCTGCTGCGTACGGTCTGTGTCTACGGTCGAGCCGATCAGGAAGTAGACGTCGGCAGCGGTATCATGGAACAGCACAGTACGGTAAGCGGGATGGATGTCGGGTTTCATGATTAGCTCTCCAGTAAGTTGACTGCAATCGTTATACAGTAACATAACAGAAGATGAGAATGATTGCTGTTGATTGCTATCATTGGCGAGCTTGATCGAACGCGTGCGTGCAGCAACTGTCGTCCTGAAACCGCCAGAACCAGCGTGCCAGAGACATTCTGTAATAGCGTGCTTTTGCAATCGGGCCGAATTAACGGCACCCTGCCGCGCCGCCGAACGTCACTGGTCGCTGGCCTGGAACCTGAGCCTCTGTGGCCGATCTTTACTCATTAGCACTTTCAAGAGTCCCCCGTTATGACTAACGGACGCGATCATCGAATCGACTTCTTTCGCGGCCTGGCGCTGATCTTCATATTCTGGGATCACGTGCCGGACAACCCGCTCGCGCAGTTGACCGTACGCAACTTCGGCTTCAGCGACGCAGCGGAAATCTTTGTCTTTCTTGCCGGTTACGCATCTATCCTGGCCTATGGACGCATCGCCCGGCGCGACGGCATGCTGGTGGCTGGCGTGCGGATCCTGCGCCGCACCTGGGTGCTGTATGTGGTGCATATCTTTCTGCTGACCCTGCTGATGGGCATCGTCTTCGTCGCCAACAATCATGTCGAGACGCGCGACATGGTCCAGCAAATGGGCCTTGAATACTTCGTCGGCAACCCGCAACAGGCATTGGCCGATGAACTGTTGCTGCGTTTCAAGCCCAACCTGACCGACCCGTTGCCGCTGTACATCGTGCTGTTGCTGACCTTGCCGCTGACCTTGCCATTGATGCTGCGCAAACTGGAACTGGCGGTCGGCCTGTCGATTGCCCTGTACCTGATGGTGCCGTTGTTCGGCTGGAACCTGCGTGCCTATGAAGGCGGTGGCGTGTGGTATTTCAATCCGGTGGCCTGGCAGTTGCTGTTCATTCTCGGCGGTGCCTGTGCATTGCGCAGCGAAACAGCCACACCCGCCGTACACTCTCCGTTGCGCCAACAACCGCTGTTCCTGATGGCCGCCGTCTACGTGTTGATCGCCGGGATGCTGACCTTCAGCGAAAAATGGCCCGGCCTGCACACTGCAATGGTCTCGACCCTGCACCTCGACGCCCTGTACCCCATCAGCAAGACCGACCTGGCACCCGCGCGCCTGCTGCACTTCCTTGCACTGGTCTACGTCGTCGCCCGACTGCTGCCGACCTCAAGCGCCTGGCTCGAAAACTGGCCCGCCCGCCAGACCTGCCGCATGGGCCGTTATTCGCTGGAAGTATTCTGCCTGGGCGTATTGCTCGCGCCACTGGCAGACATGGCAAACGCACTGGCAGGTGATACATGGCCTATGCAGGTGACTACCGCGATTGTCGGGCTGGGCTTGATGATGTTGATGGCCAATGGGTTGGAATTGAATAAGCGGCTGGGGAGATATAAGGCCGCCATAGCGGTGTAAAGGAAGGAGCATTGCAAATACAAAGACTGGCAAAACGCATTTGCCAGTCTTCTTTACACATTTACTTACGGGGTACTTTTGATCAGTCTCTGATGACAGATATGTCCGACTTGCCCTTTATCAGGATGAGGTGTGTCAAGGCCAGTATTTAAAGCATACGGATTATCCACCACCCAACCACCTTCAAAATATTGGGTGCGCCAAATATGTGTCCATCTGTCTTTCTCTGCAAAAACATCTGCATCGTTACCACCGACGCAGCGGCCAATATCTACCACTGTGCGGACTTTACCGGATGCGTCAGTCTTCACAAGGCCAGTGGGACGAGACTTATCGGACTTCGGCAGATCAATTGAGTATGACGCAATGCCCCCTTCCAGGGGCGTCCCTGTCGAATCAGTCATATCAATCTCCAGAACAACGTTACTTATTCCTTGAGCAGATAACGGCCCCAGGGTAGACGCATCCGGAGGTATTCTTGACATACCATATGGCTGATCTCGCAGGCGAGCATAGGTGACCTTTGGAAATGAACCCAGTATCAGGCCATAGGTAGAACCTTGTACAAAAGCACTGGACTCGTTATGAGACACCCGAACAATTACATCCTGCCCAAGAGTCAAAGAAGAGAGCACCATTTTCTGACCACTGGCGAGCATATTCCATTTAGCGCCATCGTGAATTTCCAACTGAGCAGATCCGGACAGATGCCCTTGAATCAACACCTTTTGCCCGCGCAATGCTGTGAAGCCGTAATAGTGGCTGTCCGCTGCGCTTACCAATGAATCCTTGATAATATTAAATTTGTCAGGCAGCTCAGTAAATTTAGGTTCTACTGCCTCTTCCGTTCTAACCTCGCCAGATCCCTCTAAAACTTCCGCCTCACTTGCCTGCCCATTTAAAATATTCCGCCCCACTTCGTGTGCTATCGCTTGCGGGTGTAAAGCGCATGCCAACAACGAAAATGCCAAAATCTTTGCTGCCTTGAGATTATTCATGTGACGCTCCTAATATTAATAAAACAACTAAAATAGGACGTAATAGAAATCCAATCTCAAGGTCAATAGCAAAACGAAAAACAAAGAAACTTCCTACAAAACAATTGCCACCCCAGCAACCTGGGAATATTCCTACACTCTTCTCAGCGCAAGTTTTCCCTGTTCGTGCCGTTAGTAAATTGACTACAGAAAATCAGGTGCACAATGAATATCGGCCCTAACTACATCTCCGCACAAGAATGGCAAACCCTGTTTGATAAAAAAAACGAGATAGCCTCGCCCCCTTTGAACAAGCTCCCTACAGAGCCAGAACAAAAAAAACCGCGTGACCCGAACGCTGAATTCTATACGACCGAAGAGACACCTTGGTTTTCCAGCTACAAAAATTCGGCGGCAGGACGCGCTATTTTAGAGAACATGTCTGAAAAGGAAGCAAAAGATATCCGAGCCAGGTATCTGGAAAACCACATTAAGGATTTTGACCAAACCATATGCCGTATGTACGACAACTTCCACGATTTCAAGCAGCAGCTTTTTTACCTCAATACAGAGCTGTCAAAAAAGCATTTCGGCTTCACGCTGGGCTTTAATCAGGACATTCAGGTGACCGACCCGGACGAGGTACTCACGCCGGCGGAGTTCACGTACCTGACCGAGAAGCTGAACGAACGTCAACAACTGAAAGAGGATCTGCGTGCGCACGCAAAAATTGTGATGACGCTACTCGACCATTACACGGAAAAATTCGGTAACCAGCACACCCTCAATCTGGAGAGTTACAGCAAAGTCATCGACTACGGACAGATCTTCAGCCGCAACCATATTGGCAATTTCATGGACACGATTATTTACCAGATCGAGCGCTATGCGCCGAAGCGTGAGGAAGAACCAAAACCTCTGGTTGATGTGCACGTTTGATGAATGCAAATACAGGCCGTTGATATTTCGCTCGAAATAGCCAGTGGCATGCCATTGTTTCGTGACGCAAATCACACAAAGCCTGTAAGCAGGATTTATCCCACAGCTTTATCAGCCCAAGAATCTCGTTCATTTACCGATAACAAGAACGATACAATTATTCAGCAAGGAGCAGAAAATGTACATTAGCACTATTACTTCCGACTTTTTACTTCCTCTATCACGTCCCTTGAACCCCCTCCAAACAGAACCCCTCACACGATCGCCTGAGGATAAACCGGCACTGAGTAAAAAAGAAGAGTTTGCAAATGCTTTCTACACGCGTGAGGAAGAGCCGTGGCTGCAATTCACCTCCAATCATCCCGACGAGAGAGACCCGACTAAAAAAGTCATTCGCCCAATGACAAAAGAGCTTTATCTAGAGCACCTTAATGTGGATGCATTGCTCATGTCGGAATTACAATCCTGTTTCTACCAAGAGTTCAGAGCGGAGCTTATAGATTTGCGCCCCGACCTGACGGGTAAAAATTTCAGCTATACGATAGGCGATGATGCCGAGCTTAAAATAATAGACTTGGACGATAAGTTAGGCATCAATGAAATCAAGTATTTATCAGATGCCATCAACCAAAAAACCCACCTCAAGGATGCTGCGATCACGCATGCCAAAATCCTCATGACGCTGGCTGACCATGACACAGACACATTCAAAGGAACCTATAAACTTGACCTGCTAAATTTTCAAAACATCATTGATCTTGGAAAAATAGCACTCAGCAAAAAAGATGACCCTAGTGAAATCTGGATAAGTCAGATCAAAGAAAAAGCAGAAAAAGGTTCGACACACTTGATCGATACAAGGGCCTGATGGTCAGAAAACGCTCTGTAGCGCCTACGGCAGACAGAGCGTTTTTTAAGTCAGCTCCTTGACCAGTTGATCAGCCAGCGATTGCAAATCAGCCCCAAATTGTACACATGAGGTTTATCCGCCAATTGCTCAGCGAGCCTATTATTAGCCCAATACTTTTTTGGCTCGTAGCGAGTACTCCAGGTTTCTCGCCCGTTTTCACTCAGGTGAGTGAAATTATCAGCGAGCAAGCCGCCCTCGCAGCGTTTAAACGTTACCCGCTGTATTATTTTCCCCGAACTGTCCGAGGTGTATTGTCCGTTAGCCTGGTGATGTTTGATACTGAGCTCGAAATCAAATACACCGCCCTCCAGCGGAAAAGCCTTGCTGTCGGTAAACGTAACCTCGAGCATTGCCTCTGTGAGCGCTTGAGTCGCCAGAAAAGCGGGTTTGGTGAAACCATACGGAATCAACCTGAAGCCCTCTTCGTGGTGCAAGTCATAACGCATATGAGGAAACGAGCCAAACACCACGCTGTAATCAGTGGTATCAAACCTGGCACCGTCAGTCGCGACAATACGTATATTGACTTGTGAACCAGGATTAAGCCCTTCGATTCTCTGCGCCGATGAATGACGCTTGGGCTGCCACCGGCCGCCATCAACCTGATACTCCAACCTCCATTTCTGGTCGTAATCCGAATCCGGCGTTGTAATCAGTACGTTCTGGCCGCGCGCAGCGGTGAAATTATACTGATGAACTGCCGAAGTATTCTCCAGAATATGACTGATCTGATGAATCTTGTCCGACAGCACCACAGGATTCGAATGGCTTGGGTTTTGTACAGCCTGTTCCTGCAACATTGGTTGTTGACTGACGACAGGAGCTCCTTCTACTTGACCCATGGCGTGATAAGACATTGCCAAGAGCAATCCAGACACAAACGCACGACCTGCCTTGTTTTTCTTGTTTTTCATTTTGTTGATCTCGATAGGGATTAGCTAATCAGGGCATCATTGCCACTGACAAAACCGGACGTAATCACCTGTTTAATTCGAGATCAAGCGTTGGAAACAATTATCGGAAACGTCCTACAAATAACCAATAATATTTTATAAGTCCAACGCCTTGATTTATAAAGAATGCTTTTCAGGCGCTTATCTATGACTGATATTTTTTCAGTCAAACCCTGTGCTTAGACGAAAATGCATACAAGCCATGCCAGTCCAGGCATCGTCTCAGCCAATCTCGAAAACCACCACACAATTCCCCCCACATTCCCATCCAGCGTCTAAGCTTGGGTCAGGTGCGTTGAAAGGATGACCGGACAATCGACTATGGGCGTATTTCGGCATTCCGATAGCAAGCATGAAGCGCTGTCAGCTGACCGCCAGGATGACCCACGCGCGCCAAAGCGTCCGCGTCGCAAGCGATACGGGTGGCGGGTGTTTTGGGTGATTGTGGTGCTGGCCTGCATTGCGCTGGGTGTTGCAATAACGGTGGAGAGCCGCAGTTCAAGGCTGCAGGCGCGGGAGTTCAGCCGCTTTGCCGCGAGCCTGAGTTATTCGATGCAGCCTGGGCCGAGCCATGACGTGGTGTATCCCGGTGACGGGCCGTTCGACAGGCGCCTGGGCTATTCGTCGCTGGATGAGTTCCTGCAGCGTCTGCTCAAGCGCGATTATGTGATTACTCGCCAGACCCGTTTCTCACCAGAGCTGATGCGCTACGTTCAGCATGGCTTCTTCGTGCCTTACGAGGAAAAGACCCAGGCTGGCCTGTCGATCACTGATTGCCGAAACGAACCGTTGTATGAGTTCAGATACCCGCAGCAGTTTTATCCGACCTTTACCGCTATTCCGCCACTGCTGGTGAACAGCCTGCTGTTTATCGAAAACCGCGACTTGCTGGACCCGCAGCAACCCTTGGCCAACCCGGCAGTGGACTGGCCACGCTTCGTGAAGGCCGCGTGGTCGCAACTGGCGAAGATGTTCGCCCTCCCCGGCCAGTCGGCTGGCGGCAGTACGCTTGCCACTCAATTGGAAAAATATCGCCATTCACCCGACGGGCTGACGCTGTCGGGTTCCGAGAAGTTGCGGCAGATGATTTCCGCCAGCGTTCGCGCCTATCAACCGGGCACCGAGACCCTCGCGGTACGCCAGCGGGTGGTGCGTGATTATCTGAACAGTGTGCCGTTGTCCGCGGTGCCGGGGCACGGTGAAGTGCATGGGCTGGCCGAAGGGTTGCGGGTGTGGTTCGGTGCGGATTTTGCCAAAACCAATGACTTACTGGCCTCCAGCCCCACAGACAAACAGCGGCTGGCCGATAAGGCGCTCGCCCTGCGCGAAGTGCTGTCACTGGTCATTGCCCAGCGTCGTCCGTCGCACTATCTGGCCAAGGGCCGCCTGGAACTGGCGGACCTGACCGACAGCCATCTACGTCTGCTGGCCCAAGCCAATGTCATTGATCAACCGCTGGCCGATGCCGCGTTGGCAGCCCAGGTCACCTACCGCGACTGGGCGCAGCAGCCGACCATTCAGCCTATCGAAACCAATAAAGGCATCAGTGTCGCGCGCACTCGTTTGTCGAACCTGCTCAATCGCCCGCTTTACGACCTGGACCGTCTTGATCTGTCGGCCACCAGTACCCTGCATGGCGAATTGCAGCGCAGCGTCAGCCAGTACCTGCGTGACCTGGCCAACCCTGAGTTCGCTGCAAAAACCGGTTTGATGGGAGAGCGGCTGCTGACCCCGGCCAGTACCACCCAGGTACGCTATAGCTTCACGCTGTTCGAACGCGGCGTGGATGGCTCGCGGGTCAGGGTGCAGACCGACAGCACTGATCAGCCGTTCGACATCAACGAAGGCAGCAAGCTGGAACTGGGTTCGACCGCGAAGATGCGTGTGCTGACCACTTACCTGGAGATCATCGCCGAGCTGCACGGGCGGTATGGGAATCTGAGTACCGCGCAACTGCGCAAGGTGCCTGTCGAAGAACCTGACCGGCTGACTCGCTGGGCAGTGGATTACCTGCTGATGAACAAGGACCGTGATCTGGCGAAAATGCTCTCGGCCGCGCTGGATCGCACCTATTCGGCCAGCCCGGCAGAGGCGTTCTTCACCGGTGGCGGCATGCACCGTTTCAATAACTTCAGGCGCGAAGACAACGAGCGGATTCCCACCCTGCGCGAGTCGCTGCGTGAGTCGATCAACCTGCCGTTCATTCGCCTGATGCGCGATGTGGTGCGCTACAGCACGTATCAGGCGCCCAACAACAGCGCCGAGTTGCTCAAGGATGACGACAACCCGCGCCGTCAGGAATACCTCACGCAGTTTGCCGACCGCGAGGGCACGGTTTTCCTGCTGCGCTTCTGGAAACGCTACAAGGAAAAGACCACTCAGGAACGCCTCGATACTTTTCTGGACGGTATCCATCCCACGGCCATCCGCTTGGCTGCCGTACATCGCTACTTGCTGCCTGGGGCTGATCAAGCGACGTTCAACGCGTTCATCCGTGCGCATCTGGATGAGCCGAAAGCAACCTCGAAGCTGACCGACAAGCGTCTTGCCGACTTGTACAAGGGCTATGGGCCGGGCACTTACGACTTGCCCGATCAAGGCTACATCGCCCGCGTCCACCCGCTGGAACTGTGGCTGGTGGGCTACCTGCTCAAACAACCTGAAGCACAATTCAAGGACGCCGTGGCCGCCAGTCGTTACGAGCGTCAGGAAGTCTACGGCTGGCTGTTCAAGAGTCGCCACAAAAGCGCTCGCGACAGTCGCGTAAGGACCATGATGGAGGTCGAAGCGTTTCTGGATATCGAACAGCGCTGGCAGCGCGTGGGCTATCCGTTCGACCATCTGGTGCCATCGCTGGCAACAGCTATCGGCAGCTCGGGTGATCGCCCGGCGGCGCTGGCCGAGCTGATCGGCATTATCCAGAACGACGGCATCCGTTTGCCGCCCGTGCGTATCGACAGTCTGCATTTTGCAGCTGGTACACCTTACGACACCGAACTGACCATCAACCCGGAGCTGGGCCAGCGCGTGCTGCCAGCAGAAGTTGCCGCGGCAATGCGCGAAGCCTTGTCGCAGGTGGTGGATGGCGGCACCGCCAAGCGTGTGCAAGGCACCTTCAAGATGCAGGACGGCAGCGTGCTGGCGATGGGCGGCAAGACTGGCACGGGTGATAACAGGATCGAGAGCATCGGCGCAGGCGGACGCATTCTCAGTTCCAGGGCGATCAATCGCACGGCGACCTTTGTGTTTTATATCGGCGACAACCACTTCGGCGCATTGACCGCGTTCGTACCGGGACGCGCCGCCGAAGGCTTTCGCTTCACCTCGGCATTGCCGGTACAGGTACTCAAAGGTATGGCTCCGATCCTGACGCCTTATCTGGAGAACCACGGACAGGCGATGTGCAATGCCCCGCTTGCCGACCCGCCCAAGGGTGTTTGACCGGCAATGACCGCTCGTCTGCCAGCTCTGTGATTACAATAAGATATATCTTAAGGTATATCTAACTTGTAACCAGAGATCAAAAACATGCGTGAAGATAAACACCCTCCCCACCATCGTCCGCCGCATCTTCGTGAACCAGGTGAAGATCGCGACGGTTTTGAAAAACGCCCAGGCCGTGAACGCGGTGGACGTGGCCCTCGGGTTTTCGCCCCTGGCGATCTGAAATTACTGCTGTTGGCACTGATCGCCGAACAGCCCGCACACGGCTATGACCTGATCCGCAAGATCGAAGGTCTGTTCGAGGGTGCGTACTGCCCCAGCCCCGGCGTTATCTACCCCACCCTGACGTTTCTTGAAGAAAGCGAAATGGTGGTCGGCGATGCCCAGGCTGGCAAGAAGCTCTACACCATCACCGATGCGGGTCGCCAATCCCTGGAAGATCAGGCCGTGGCGCTGGAAGGTGTGCGCATGCGCATCGATGTCAGCAAGCGCTCACTGCGCGGCCACGATCGTCCGCCGGAAATCCACGAAGCGGTGCACAACCTGCGCCACGCGCTGCAGATGCACCACGGCCGCTGGACCCCGGAAGAGATTCTGCGGGTCAGCGAACTGCTCAACAGCACGGCCAAGGCTGTCGTCGATGGGCCTCAACCTACCTCGGAGGAGTCGGCATGAATTCGCCCCAGTCAATCCATCGCGTCATGCATGAAATCAAGCGTCGCAAACTAAAAGTGTTGCGAGTCACAGAGCTGACTCCGCTGATGCGCCGCATTACCTTGCAGGGCCCGGAACTGGCAGGCTTCATCAGTCTGGGCACAGACGACCACGTTAAACTGTTTTTCCCGCAGACAGCGCAAGAACAGGCAGCCCTGGAAGACCTGACCGCTACCAGCGACAAGGACGCACCACGTCCACCGATGCGCGATTACACCCCGCGTCGCTATGACGAAAGCAGCGGTGAGCTGGATATCGACTTCGTTCTGCATGGCGAAGGCCCGGCTGCCACCTGGGCGGCTCAGGCTGAACCGGGGCAATTTCTGCACATCGCAGGGCCAAAGGGTTCGATGGTGGTGCCGGACATGTTCGACAGCTACCTGCTGATCGGCGATGAAACGGCGATTCCCGCCATCGCTCGACGCCTGGAATCGCTGCCCGCCAACCGTGCAGCGCTGGTGGTGGTCGAAGTGGCCAACCCGCAGGAACAGCAGGTGTTCGACAGCGCCGCACAGGTCGACGTGATCTGGATCGTACGCGGTGAGCAGAATCTGGTGGATGTCACGCGTCGCCTGGAGATGCCAGAGGGCAAGCTGTACGCGTGGGTCGCGACTGAATCCGCGCTGTCACGCAAGCTGCGTCGCGTGCTGCTCGATGAGTTCGGCCTGCAAGAGGATTTCGTCAAGGCCGCTGGCTACTGGAAGCTGGACGGCACTGAAGAATAGGCAAGCCTGGGCGACTCACATCGTGCGACGAGCCGCCCATCTGTCGACCCCAAGCAGCAACAGTGCAACCAGCAAGAACCCGAGCAGCACGCCGAGCGCGTTGATGAATGCCTTTGGAAAACCGATCGTGCCGACATCGATGAATGGATACAGGTAGTCACCAAGCATGTGGCCACGCAGCAGGACGTAGGCGAAGTAGATGACCGGGTAGATCGCCCACAGCGGCACATGGCTCAAGCGCAACACGCCTTTGGGCACGTACAGCCACCAGTACAGTACGAACGCCAGCGGCATTATGTCGTGCAGCAACTCATCGGCCACCCACTGCCAGCCTTGCGGGTGCCACAGATGGCGCAACAGAATATTGTAAGCGATGCCCACCAGCGCAATGCTCACCGCAATGCCGCCGCATACCACCGGGTGCCGGAAAAAACGGTGGCCTGCCGACTGCCGCGACGTCAGGGCACAACTCAGCGCGACGGCTGCCAGGGTGTTGGTCAGTACGGTAAAGAAACTTAAAAACCGCACTAGCCCGCCCAGCAGACTGGCGTGATCGGCATAACGGCCAATGAAGATCAGGTACAGCTGGATGACCAGCCCCGACCAGCCGAGGCAGGCTGCAACAAGGGTGTAGTAGCGCTGTCCCTGCGCAGTTGAGTGTTCGCGGTGCATCAATCGTTATCCTTGAGTTCCAGCGTCCATGCCGGGCTTTTCTGGCGGGCCTGTTACCAGCCTTTGCCGCGATGCAACTTCACATACAACGCTTCAACCTTTTCACGCGCCCAGGGCGTCTTGCGCAGAAAAGTCAGACTGGATTTGATGCTCGGATCGCTTTTGAAGCAGCGAATGTCGATGCGCTCGGCCAGGCCGGACCATTCGTAATGTTCGACCAGAGCCCTGAGAATCTGCTCCAGCGTGACGCCGTGCAGCGGATCGGAATTGGGTGTTGTCATGATGAGCCTTGAAGCTGATGAAGAGGGATAGCAGCCTGAACAGCTTCCTGGAGCGCGCAGGTCTTCCCGAAAAGTTTGCCATTGTAAGCGCCGCGCTTTCATAAAACACAGTCGACTTGAGCCACTGTTGCCGACCTTGCAATGATCCATGTCAGGTTTATCGCTTTTAGAAAAATCGTTAGCGTCCTATCATTGCGCGTTTAAGGATTGCAGGTTTCCTTTCTGAAGAGACTCCGTTGAATAAACACCTATGCACGAATTCGGGCGGCAATGGTCTACGAATCAATGACCGGGCCGCGCTGAATGGGCAACCGTGTTCTGTGTGATGTTGAATTCGAACGTCGGTGATTCGTTTCAATAAACAGCCTCAAGGAATGCTGCCAGGGTCGGCGGCGTACATGAAAACAATATATCAACTACTTACTTCTCGCGGAGATTCGCATTATGAGCACTGACGGTGCTTCAAATAGAAATCGCCTGTTGCCGACCCTGCTCGGGCTGGTGATCCTGTTGATGGGGCTGGCCTTGCTGGTCGGTGGTGCCCGACTGCTGCAACTGGATGGCTCGTTGTATTACCTGTTGGCCGGTATCGGCTTCGCCGTGACCGGCGTGTTGCTGATCACTGGTCGCGCGGCTGCGCTGGGCCTTTATGCACTGCTGCTGTTCGCGAGCACTGTATGGTCGTTGTGGGAAGTCGGACTCGATTGGTGGCAACTGGTGCCACGCCTGGCGCTGTGGTTCGCACTGGGCATCGTCCTGCTGCTGCCGTGGTTCCGCAAGCCACTGCTGCGCAATGGCCCGGCGCGCATGGGCACTGGCGCACTGAGCGTTGCTGTCGTGCTGGCCGGTCTGACCGCGCTGGCGAGCCAGTTCACCAACCCTGGCCGTATCGAAGGCCAGCTGGACCGCGAAACTGCCGGCACCACCAACACCGCTCCGGCCATGCCTGACGGCGACTGGCAGTCCTACGGCCGTACCGCATTCGGTGACCGCTACTCGCCTCTGGCGCAGATCACGCCGGAAAACGTCAACAAACTGGAACCGGCCTGGACCTTCCGCACTGGCGACATCCCTGGGCCGAACGACCCGGGTGAAACCACTGCCGAGAACACACCACTCAAGGTCAACGGCATGCTCTACGTGTGTACGCCGCACAGCCAGGTGATCGCACTTGATCCGGATTCGGGCAAGGAAATCTGGCGCTTCGACCCGAAACTCAGCACCCAGAATGCGAAAAACTTCAAAGGCTGGGCGCACATGACCTGCCGTGGCGTCACTTATCATGACGACGCAGCCTATGCAGCCAGCGCCCCGGCACAAAGCCCGGCAGCACCGGGCGCAGCCAGCGCCACTTCAAATGCATGCCCACGCAGAATCTTCCTGCCGACTGCCGACACCCGTCTGATCGCGCTGAACGCCGATACCGGCAAAATGTGTGAAGACTTCGGCAACAAGGGTTCGGTTGACCTGACTGCCAATATGGGTACGTTTGCTCCGGGCGGCTATTACTCCACGTCGCCACCGGCAGTGACCAAAGACCTGGTGATCATCGGCGGCCACGTTACCGATAACGTCTCTATGGACGAACCGTCCGGCGTGATCCGTGCCTACGACGTGCACACTGGCCGTCTGGTCTGGAACTGGGACAGCGGCAACCCGGAAGAGACTGCGCCGATTGCCGAAGGCAAGATCTACACGCGCAACTCGCCGAACATGTGGTCCATGTTCAGCGTCGATGAAAAGCTCGGCATGATCTACCTACCAATGGGTAACCAGACGCCTGACCAATGGGGCGGCGATCGTACGCCGGATTCCGAGAAATACAGCGCGGGCCTGGTTGCACTGGACATCGCGACGGGTCGCGTACGTTGGAATTACCAGTTCACCCACCATGACCTGTGGGACATGGACGTGGGTGGTCAACCGACCCTGCTGGACATGAAAACGGCTGATGGCGTGAAGCCGGCGGTATTGGCATCGACCAAGCAGGGCAGCATCTACGTGCTGGACCGCAGCACCGGTCAGCCCATTGTGCCGATCAACGAAATACCGGTTCCGCAAGGTGCTGTTGCAGGCGATCACACCTCGCCGACCCAGCCCAAGTCCGACCTGAACTTCATGCCGCCGCCGCTTAAAGAGCGCGACATGTGGGGCGTGACGCCATTTGACCAGATGATGTGCCGGATCGACTTCAAGTCGCTGCGCTACGACGGCCCGTTCACGCCGCCATCGCTGCAGGGTTCGATTGTTTATCCAGGTAACTTCGGTGTGTTCGACTGGGGCGGTATTTCCGTCGACCCGGTTCGTCAGATTGCCTTCGTCAACCCGAGCTACATGGCGTTCCGTTCAAAGCTGGTGCCTGCTGCCGAAGTCGAAGGCGGCCCTGGCCGCAAGAGCGAAACCGAAGGCGTGCAGCCGAACAAGGGCGCACCATATGGCGTGATCCTGGAAGCACTGCTGTCGCCAATGGGCCTGCCGTGCCAGGCACCGGCGTGGGGTTACGTGGCGGCGGTCGATCTGACCACCCACAAAACCATCTGGATGCACAAGAACGGTACCGTGCGTGACAGTTCGCCAATCCCGATCCCGCTGACCATGGGCGTTCCAAGCCTGGGTGGCCCGATCACAACGGCGAGCGGTCTGGCCTTCCTGAGCGGTACGCTTGACCAATACCTGCGCGCCTACGATGTACGTAATGGCAAACAGCTGTGGGAAGGTCGCCTGCCAGCAGGCGCCCAAACCACACCGATGACCTACACCGGCAAGGACGGTCAGCAATACGTGCTGGTCGTGGCGGGCGGTCACGGTTCACTGGGCACCAAACAGGGTGACTACGTGATGGCATTCAAACTGCCGAAGTGATGCATTAGTGCGGTAAATGGAAAGCGGCTATCGAGAGGTAGCCGCTTTTTTTTGCTACTGAAACCTTGTCTCGGCTGCATTTGCTACCGGACAAGGCTGTAGATCTATGACGCGGAGCGTCACGAACTGCATGCCAACGCAGAGCATTGGCACGATGGTGCTCTGACGATTATCGTTCCGCACGCTCCAGCGTGGGAATGCCATTCTGGACGCTCTGCGTCAGCTCTTGAATGTGCGGTGCGGCGCAGACCTGTGACGCAGAGCGTCACGAACTGCATGCCAACGCGGAGCATTGGCACGATGGTGTTCTGACGATTATCGTTCCGCACGCTCCAGCGTGGGAATGCCATTCTGGACGCTCTGCGTCAGCTCTTGAATGTGCGGTGCGGCGTAGACCTGTGACGCGGAGCGTCACGAAATGCATGCCAACGCGGAGCATTGGCACGATGGTGCTCTGACGATTATCGTTCCGCACGCTCCAGCGTGGGAATGCCGTTCTGGACGCTCTGCGTCCTCTCTTGAATGTGCGCCGCGGCGTAGAACTGTGACGCGGAGCGTCACGAAATGTATGCCAACGCGGAGCATTGGCACGATGGTGTTCTGACGATTATCGTTCCGCACGCTCCAGCGTGGGAATGCCGTTCTGGACGCTCTGCGTCAGCTCTTGAATGTGCGGTGCGGCGCAGACCTGTGACGCGGAGCGTCACGAACTGCATGCCAACGCAGAGCATTGGCACGATGGTGCTCTGACGATTATCGTTCCGCACGCTCCAGCGTGGGAATGCCATTCGGGACGCTGTGCGTCCGCTTTTGAATGCGTGCCTAACGCGCTTTGGCGCTGCTTTTGCCACTGGCGCGGAGGATATCGTTCCAGCGGCGGACCAGGTAGTTGTGTTCGTTCATGACCGAGTTCCACACCGCAATGTGGCCCATGCGTTCCTCGTAGGAACCACCGTCGCGGATCTCTCCGGCGTCGATCAGTGGCAGGCCGTCGCTGCCGAGCAGTTGCTCGCGGGCGGGCAGACCGGCGTACCAGTAATCCCATTCTGCGGCACTCAGATAATCACGACTGCGCGCCGGATTACCGATGTAATACCCCTGCCGCGCCATCACTGCGCCCGGCCAGCCGGACAGCCACCAGTTCAGGTAGGCGTAGGCTGCATCCAGCACCGGGCCTTTGGCGTGGCGCGATAAAGACAGCCCGCCGAACCAGCCGCGATAACCCTCTTTGGGCACTGCCACGCGGTACTTCACACCCGCGCGGTGCAACCTGACCAAGGTGGGTGACCAGAGGCTCTGAATGTCGATGGTCGGGCTGAGCATCAGTTCGGCGGCTTCTTCGTCGTCTGACCAGAACGCGCCAAAATGCCCTTGCTGCTGTTTGCGCACCAGCACGTCGGCCAACACGTCGATTTCTTCGATGCTCATGTTGCCGATGTCCTTGAACGCCGCCAGCCCAGCGCCCTGCACAGCCAATGCGGCATCCAGTGCGCCGATAGCAGCGTCGCTCTGCAAGGCGATGCGCCCACCCCACACAGGGTCGAGCAACCAGCCCCAACTTTCGTCAGCAGGACTCAGCCCATCCGGCAAACGCTCGGGGCGATAGGCAAAACTGTCGGCGTTGTGAGTCAGCGGCAACATACTGATGCGCTCAGTCACCGCACTGCCCAGGCTGCCATCGTGCTGCACGAACAGACGTTCGCTGGGCACACTGCCGCTGCCCGGTTGATCGGTGGGTCTTAGTCGCCCCTGTTTGGGCAGGTCGTTGATTTCGTGCCAAAGCGCGATGCGCCGCGTGTCGATGGGTTGAATGGCCCGCGCAGGCCAGACGAAATCAACATTATGAAACCACTGATCGTAAAGGTCGTAGCTGTCGGGCTGCATGACCGCGATGCGTTGCGCGGTCTGCACGTCATGGATCTGATAGATCAGCTTGATGCCCAGTTCCTGCTCGGCCCGCTCACGCAAGGACTCCAGCAAGGTCACAGACGTACCCAGCACACGCAAGGTAATGGTCATGCCGCAGACTCGCTGAGTGATGGCGCGAAGCTACTGGAAAACACTTCGAATGAACGACGCAGCAACTCGGGATCAAGACCGCGCAGGATGAACACCAGCCGGGAAGTGCGATCCTCTCCTGGCCAGGCTGCAAGATGCACCGGCGCATGCAGGCAATGCTGCACACCATGAATCACGATGGGAGCCTGGTTGTCGTTCACGTTGAGCAGTCCTTTGACACGGAGGATTCGTTCACCGTGGCATCTTAACAGCATCGACAGCCACACCCCGAAACCGACCCAGTCCAGAGGCCGCTCGAACGTCAGGCAACAGACCTGCGCATCACCATGCCGCGCGGAAGTCGACAGCACCCGATGCAGTTGCCAACGCGTCACTTCAGCGGCCGGTTCGTCGCTGCGCATGCCCTCGCCCAGCAACAGTTGATCGCCACTGTGGATCTGCGCAGTATCCCGCAGCGGTGCAGAGAAATTCAGCGCTTGCAGGTGCTGACGAAGCGCATCCAGTGCGGGCTGATCGACCAGATCGGTCTTGCTCAACAACAGCCGGTCCGCCGCCGCGATCTGAGCCAGCCACTCCGGATGCAGACGCTCTTGCAGTGTTGCGTGGCAGGCGTCCACCAACGTGACGATCAGGCCGATATGAAAACGCCCGCGCAGTTGCGGGTCATTGCTCAGCGTGGTGAGAATCGGTGCGGGATCCGCAAGGCCGGTGGTCTCCAGGATCACCCGGCGAAACGCTGGAATCTCGCCACGATTACGTCGCTCCAGAAGGCCGAGCAACGCATCTTTCAGCTCCCCCCTGACGGTGCAGCAGACACAACCGCTGGGCAGCAGAACGGTATCCGGAGCAACCTCTTCAACCAGCAGATGATCGATACCGACATCGCCGAATTCGTTGATCAACAGCGCAGTTTCGCCCATGTCTTCATCGGCCAGCAGGCGTTTGAGCAACGTGGTCTTGCCGCTGCCGAGAAAGCCGGTAATCACATTGAGAGCAATGCTCATGATGACCTCTGCAGATGGTCGAGCAAACGGGAATCCAGCGGGTCGAGCGGGCGACCAATCAGTAACTCGGCTTTCTGCCAGAGCTGCTCCAGGCCGGTCGCCAGTTCCTGCTTGCCGGTGGCCCCCAGCAGAAGGTAGGAAACGCCCTGAAAGTCCTCGACCTTAAGGCGAAAAGGAGCCACCACCTTGTTGATCGCGGCAATACGCCGCAAACGCTCACGCCGCCGGGGCAGTTCGGCAGCCAGTGGGTCGCTCCAGTGCACATCTTCGCCCAACAGCCCGCACAATCCACACATCAGGTGTTCTCCAGCAGTTTGCTCATGGCATGACGTCGCCGGAATTGGGACCTAGCGTCTGGCCGACGAACAGGTTGCCACCCGGCTCGCTGGCCAAGAGCACCGCCACCGGCGCAACTTCCTCGGCCAGACCGAAACGCCCCAGCGGCAACTCGGCAGCCTTGGCGGTTTTCCACGCGCTGCTGATCCCGGCGACCAGCGGTGTTTCGATAGGGCCGGGAGCGATGGCATTGACCAGCACGTTGTCCTTGGCGACTTCCAGCGCAAGGGATTTGCTGAAACCGATCACCCCGGCCTTGGCGGCGGCGTAATGGGTCAGTTCGGCACCGCCCTTGATGCCCAGTTGCGAAGCAACATTGATGATGCGTCCCCAACGCTGGGCAATCATGTGCGGCAAGGCGCGCTGGCTGGCCACAAATACGCTGGTCAGGTCGACGCGCAGCATGTCGTTCCACATCTCGATGCTCAGGTCGACGCAACGTGCCTGGGTCAGCATGCCGGCGTTATTGACCAGAATGTCGATGCCGCCAAAATGCTCGACACAGGCATCGACACTGGCCTGCGCGCCCTCGACGCTGCCGACGTCGGCCACGCATTCGTGCACCTGCGCGCCGAGCTGACGGCAGTGTTCGGCAACCTTGGCCAGAGTGACCGAATCACGATCGCCCAGCACCAGATGCGCACCTTCACTCGCGTAGGCAAGCGCGATGGCAGCACCAATGCCGCTGCCTGCACCGGTGATCACCGCACGTTTTTGTTTGAGCTGTTGCATGGGTCGGGTTCCTTGGTTGAATTTGCGCGATCTACCCCGGCCAGCGCACGGTCAGGCCGCCGTCGATCACGATGCTTTGCCCGGTCAGGTAACTGGCTTCGTCGCTGCACAGAAAACGTACCAGCGCAGCGACTTCGTCCGCTCGGCCTACTCTACCCAGCGGAATGGCCTTGGCCGCCTGCGCCAGACCCTCAGGGCCCAGCGAGTTCTTGCTGTCCAGCGACTGTGGCGTTTCGATCAAACCGGGAATCACCGCATTGCAGCGGATGCCCTTGGGCGCCAGCTCCACTGCCAGCGAGCGACACAGCCCTGGCACACCCGCCTTGGCGGCGGCGTAATGGGAATGGTCCTGCCAGCCGTAGACACCACCGGCAATCGATGAGATCGCCACCAGCGAACCGCCCTCGCCCATATGCCGGGCGGCGGCGCGGAAAGTACGCATCACCCCGGTCAGGTCCACGTCGAGCATCTCGTTCCAGCGCTCGTCGGTCATTTCCAGCAACGGCGCACGACGCAACAGTCCGGCATTGGCCACAGCGTAATCGATTCGGCCATAGGCCTTGATCGCAGCCGCAGCCAGATCGTCGACCGACTCGGTGCTGGTCACATCCAGCGGCAGCATCAGGCATTCGCCACCCGCCGCCTCCACCAGCCTGCGGGTTTCATTCGGATCATGCGGGTCAGCCGGATAGAATCCGCCTGCCACCGCCACATCGTGCCGGGCAAAAGCCACTGCCAGCGCCTGGCCGATGCCGCTGGCGGCACCGGTTACTACTGCAACTTTACGAATCATGTGTTGCTCCTCATTTCACCGTTTCAGGTCGCACATGCCTGGCCGCAAACATCAGTGCACCCGACAGGAAGCAAGGCAGCGCGCCGAAATACAGCGCCGAGGTCTGCCAGTCTCCGCCTGCACTCAATACCGACGTGGCACCGAAGCCTGCGACCACTGCACCGAGCGGGCCCATGGCGTGGATGATTGCGCCGCCCGTTGCACGAATGCTGGTCGGGAAGCTTTCGCTGATGAAGAACAAGGCCGCCGAGTAAGGGCCGATCAGAAAGAACAGCCCAAGGCTGTACAAGCCAACGACCGTCACCATGTTGCTAGGCCCGTAGAGCATGCCGGCGAACGCCAGACCACCCAGCATCCAGCCAAGACCGATCACGTTACGACGACCGATCCGGTCACCCATCCAGCCGTGACACAGGTAACCGCAATAACCCACCAGGTTGGACAGCACCAGAATGATCAGCGAGTTCTCGAACGAGATGTGGTGAACGCTGACGATCACCGTTGTGCCCAGCACACTGAACACCTGAATCGCCGCCCAGTTGAGCAGGATCGCAGCACCGATCACCAGCGTGGCGCGGCACGAAGAACCGCGGAAGGCAGCACCGATCCCCGCTTTGCTGTGCTCGTCGTAATCGACCCCGTAGGTTTGCGCCACAGCCTGTGCCTGGCTCACGTCGCCCTTCTTGCGCAACTGAGTAATACGTTGATGGATCTGGAACTGCGGGCTCTCTTTGAGCTTTCGCGCCAGGATCGCGATGACGATGGCCGGGATGGCCGCGAACACGAAGCAACCCTGCCAGCCAATGATCGGCAGCAGCACGGCGGTCAGCCCTGCTGCGATCAAAGCGCCGACCGGCCAGCCGCCCTGCACCAGGCTGTAGATGAAGCCACGGCGCTTGGCCAGACGCGGGTCGTCGGATGCCGCGTAGATTTCGCTCAGGTAGGTCGCGTTGACCGTTTCTTCGGCATAACCCAGACCGCCCAGCGAACGAATCAGGATCAGCGGCGACTTGCCCCATGATCCGCCGATGGCCGTGAGCGCCGAGCAGATCGCCGAACCGCTCACGGTGAAAATGATACCCACGCGCCGTCCCAGGCGATCTACCAGCGGACCGATGGCCAGTGCCACCACCGCGGTGCCGACCGCGACCCAGGTCGCGATTTCGGCCTGTTCGACCTCACTCCAGCTGAAGTGCCGACCGATTTCCGGTAACAGCGTGCCAAACAGAATGAAGTCATATACCGCAAACACCCACGCGAAAAACGCAATCCATGTGGCGAACCGTACTTGCTCCGGAGTCAATTGCTCAGGTTTCCAGCCGGTCAGGTCGAGCTTGTTGTAAATGGACATGAGTGACGCCTCGGACAGGGCAATGAATCAGCGGGTACGGGGATTGCGACGCACGAAATCGTCGGCAATCTCGTCGAAAGTGACGAACTTGACGCCAGCATGGCTCTGAATGTGCTCGATCAAGCGCTCCAGCATCAGCAGCACTTGCGGGCGACCAGACACGTCCGGGTGAATGGTCATGGTGAATACAGCGTGTTCGTGTTCGCGATAGACCCAGTCGAACTGGTCGCGCCACATCTCTTCCAGATGTCGAGGGTTGACGAAACCGTGGCTGTTCGGTGCCTTCTTGATGAACATCATTGGCGGCAGATCGTCCAGGTACCAGTTGGCCGGAATTTCCACCAGATCGGTTTCTTCGCCACGTACCAGCGGCTTCATCCAGGTATCCGGATGCTGGCTGTAATCGATTTTGGTCCACTTGTCGCCCACCCGAACGTAGTAAGGGTGGAAGTCGTTGTGCATCAGGCTGTGGTCGTACTTGATGCCTTTCTTGAGCAGCAGCTCGTTGGTGACGTTGCTGAACTCCCACCATGGCGCGACATAGCCGGTCGGGCGTTTGCCGGTCATTTGCGTGATCAGTTCGATGGACTTGTCGAGGACGATCTCTTCCTGCTCCGGGGTCATCGCAATCGGGTTTTCATGGCTGTAACCATGCACACCGATTTCATGCCCGGCATCCGCCACGGCTTTCATCTGCTCGGGGAAGGTCTCCATGGAGTGCCCCGGAATGAACCAGGTGGTGCGCAGACCGTAACGCTCGAACAGCTTGAGCAGACGCGGAGCGCCGACTTCACCGGCGAACAGGCCGCGAGAAATATCGTCCGGCGAATCTTCGCCGCCATAGGAGCCCAACCAACCCGCTACCGCATCTACATCCACACCAAACGCACACAGAATTTCTTTGGCCATCTTTGTTCTCCCACGGGTTAATCAGAACGGCTTCGCGATGTACCGCACGCGGGCCGGTTTCAAAATTCACAGGTTGTTCAAGGGGCTGCGATCAGTGCTTCCACTGCCAGCGCTGCGCGTAGCAACCGTGCGTCTTCCCCCGCCGGAGCGCTAAGCAACACTGCGGTGGGCAGGCCCGAGGCATCACTGCCGCTGGGCAGCGACACGCCGGGCATGTTCAGCAGGCTGCCCGGCATGGTCAGGCGCAGCGTGGCGAGGTTGGTTTGAATGAACAGCTCTTCGTCGTTCAACAGGGGCACGAGCGGCGGCGCCACATGAGCAACAGTTGGAGTAATCAGCAGCGCGCCATCGAGTTCGAGGGTCAATTGCTCCTGCAAACGTTCGCGCGCGGCGTACAGATTGACCAGCAGGCTGGCGGGCATATGCCGTGCGGCCTCCAGGCGCTTGCGCACTCTGGGGTCGAGCTGGCTGGCTGCGTCGCTGTCGAGCAACGGCTGATGCAGCGCGAATGCCTCGGCTGCACCAAGCCAGCCCTGTTGCTGGGTTAACAGCAACGTGGCCTGAAATGCCTGGCAAGGCTTGACCTCGATCAGCGCACCGCTTGCACGCAAGGCTTCAACAGCACGCAACAGGTTGTCGCGAACGGCCGGCGTGACTCGTTCGTCTTCCAGCACCGCCTGATCGAGCAGGAAACGTTGACCGGCCAGGCTGCGTGGTATCAACGATGAAGGTTTGCTGCGCGCACAGAGCAGATCATCGATCACTAGAGCGTCGCGCACACTGCGGGTCAGTGGCCCGACGCTGTCCAGCGTCAGCGCCAGCGGGAAAACGCCGTCGCGGCTATAGCGGCGGCTGGTGCTGCGAAACCCCACCAGACCGTTGAGCGCTGCCGGCACACGAATAGAACCGGCGGTATCGGTGCCCATGGCGATCGGTACGGTTCTGTTGGCGACGGCGACTGCCGAACCCGAAGACGAACCGCCAGGAATGCGTGGCGAGCCGTCGCTGTTGGGGTTGATCGGCGTACCGAAATGCGGGTTCAGGCCCAGCCCTGAATAAGCGAATTCACTGAGATTGGTCTTGCCCAGGCTGACCATCCCGGACCGTGCCAGCAGCCCGACACTCGGCGCATCCAGCAGCGCGGGCGACAGGTTGTTGCGCACCGCAGCACCGGCGGTTGTGACGCTGCCTGCCACGTCGAAAAGATCCTTCCAGGCGATGGGCACGCCGTCGAAGGGGCTCAATGGCTGCCCTTGCTGCCAGCGGGCCGCAGACGCTTCGGCTTCCCTGCGTGCCCGTTCGATACTCATGGAAATGAACACATGATCGGCGCGTGCCGCCTGTTGCAGCGCCTTGTCCAGAGCCTGCACAGGGTCACTGCGCCCCTGGGCAAAATCCTCGGCCAGTGCGCAGGCATCACCGGTAACGCTGTGACTCCCGGTATCGGTCATGGACATCACACCCTCAAAAATGTACTTATTAATAAAATGTACATTTAACAAAGGCAGGTTCCATGCCAATCTGCATGTCGCGACGCCCTGACCCGATAGAGCTGACGGCCCTTTCGCGCTGGAAACGCCGTACTAGAAACCTTTCTGCAAAGGCATCAATCAGTTGCGATAAGGCGTCGTGGACGAACAGGATCGTCATAAAGAAATAATGTATCTTTTACAAAAGATACATTTTAGTGCAAAAAAGTAACGGTGGCCCCATGAGCGAGCATCAGGACGTGGCCCAGGGTGACAACGGCGCTTCTGTGCGAGAATCGTCCGTCAACCGCCAGAAGTGTATGAAACCGATGTCAGAAGAGGACACGCGCACCGCGTCGCGTTACGCCACGATCCGTGAGGTGTTGCGTAACGCAATCGTCTCGGGTGCGGCTGCCAATGGACTGGTGCTGCTTGAAGCACCGTTGGCAGAACTGTTCGGCACCAGCCGGGTGCCAGTGCGCAAGGCGCTCAATCTGCTGCATGAAGAAGGCTTGATCAGCCGTTTCGATGGCCGGGGTTACCTGGTCAATCCTGACGCCGGGGAAGTCGAGCCGTTGCGGTTAAGCCTGAGCCACAAGCAGTTCGGGCTGGACAGCAGCGAAGAGCTGGTCGACACCCGCCCACTCGGCGAACGTATTCATGACGAGATCGGCGCGGCGCTGTCGGCCTGTATCGCCTTTGGTCATTATCGGCTGGATGAACAAAGCGCCGCGCAGCACTACGGCGTCAGCCGCGCGGTGGTTCGCGAGGCGCTGATGCGTTTGCGTGATCGCGGCCTGGTGGAAAAAGAGCCTTACTCACAGTGGCTGGCAGGGCCGCTGACGGCCCGGGAGATCACCGAAGACTACGAACTGCGCGCCTGCCTTGAGCCCGAAGCCCTGCGCCAGACCGCGCCGCAGCTGAGTCGCGAAACTCTGGAGGCCATGCTGGCCAGAGTCATTCAAGCGCAAAATGCCGAACAGTGCAGCCTGGAGGAAATAGAGCGCCTTGAGGACGACCTGCATCAGCAGTGTCTGGGCGGCCTGCAAAACCGCAAGATCGCCACTTTGATCAGTCAGGCGCAGAGCCCAATGATCATCAACCGGATTTTCTACCGGTTGCTGGAAATTGGCGCGGATGAAGCGATGCTGGCCGAGCACCGGCTAATCATTGAGTTGCTGCTGCACGGTGCTTTCGACGCCGCGGCCTTGAACCTCAAGGAGCACCTGCAACGCGCCCGGCAGCGCATGCTCCAGCGCCTGAAAGTGCTATCGGTACTGCCGGAGCAGGAAGTGCCGGGGTACCTGACGCGATTGAGTTGAGATGGGGCAAAGTTGGAGTTAACGCGACAGAGACTATCGTTACCACGCTCCAGCGTGGCAACGCTGTTCTGGACGCTCTGCGTCCGATCCTGAACACGCGGCGCGGCGTCGATTTGTGACGCGGAGCGTCACGAACGGCATGCCAACGCGGAGCATTGGCACGATAGTGTTCTCGCGCAAGTGCTCTCCCTGAAGATTATCGTTCCGCACGCTCCAGCGTGGGAACGCCGTTCTGGACGCTCTGCGTCCGATCCTGGACGCGGAGCATTGACACGATAGTCAGACTGCACTTAAAGGCTACGAATTACTTACCGACCACGTCGCCACGCATTGGCGCCAACCGGGCGATCAAACGGTTCTGGACCGGAACCGGGACGTTCTCGGTGTCCATCGCTGCGATCAGGTTTTCAACCAGCGCGTTGAAATCGCTGGGGGTAAGGTTCTGGCCCTTGTGCGACTCGGCCATGCTGTCACCGGTGTAACGGCACGGGCCGCCCGCTTCGACACAGAGTTGCTCGACCAGTTTGTCGCGCAGACGCACGATGTCGACTTTCTTGAAGCGCTCGACAATCCGGTCATCCCTGGCCACGTTCATGAGCATGCCTTCGACGATGCGCTGGATGCCGGCACGCTGGCCAAGGTCTCGATAAAGACTGTCATCCTTGGGGGGCTGTTGCTGTTGGGCGCAACCGGCCAGCACCGTCAGCATCAGACAGATCAGCAAGCGTCTCATCAGAAACTCCCCTGCACAGACAGATAAGTGCCGTTCTGGTTATCCAGCGTGGCGATTTCGCCCAGACGGGCGTAGGCCAATACAACGGACAGATGCTTGTTGGGGAAATAACCGAGAAACACATCTGCCCAGTCGCTCTCGCCAGCAAACGAAAGATTATCCGGCTTTTCGCGATATTCGACGCCAAGCGCCCAGCGCGGATTGAACAGCACCGCTACCGAGCCCTCCTTGAGCAGACTGCGACTGTCACGCCGGTCCCCGCCAAACCCGAGCAGACCGGTTTCGTTGGCGCGGCTATAACGCATGCCACCGTTGACCACGACGTTGTAGCCAAACGCCGCGCCCATGAACAGCCGACTGGCCGTCAGATACCCTTCGACATCCGAATCACGCTTGGCCCCCACCAGACTCGGGATCAGGAAATCGTTCTGATGCTTGTACTGCACGCCCAGGGAAACCTGCGGCAGGCTTTCATAGATCAGGTCGCCGAACAGGCGCACTTTGACGCCGAACACGTCCTGGCTGAGGTTGTCGTCCGGCAGGCTGAGCCTGTGCTGCAGGTTGCTGATATCGAAACGTTGGTGAGCATAGGAAAACTCGACGCGGTTGCCATAGGCGACGGCGAGGCCTGCCACATCAAGGTTGTAGTCCGGCAGATTGATGTGCGTGGCGAAGGCTGTCGCCCCCCACTCGCCTTGCTCGCTGTAACCGGTGATCACCGCCCATGGGGTGATACCGCCACCGGCGCTGCCCTCAATACTGGTTGCGCCACCTGTGGCGATAAGTCGGCCGTTGTCGCCCAGCGCGAGCGTCGGGGCAACCCCTGCCACACCCGCCAAAAGATAACTCAACAGTAATGATGTCTTGTAGGACATGGATTAATTCACCATAAGACTGGGTGATGCCTGATACGTAGCAATCCATGCCTCAAATGCTGACGCCGTCAGCGGCCGACTGATCAGGTAACCCTGGGCCGTATCGCAATGCCAACGCCGGAGCAGGTCCAGACTGTGTTGGTACTCGACACCCTCTGCCACCACCTTGAGTCCGAGGTTATGGCTCATTTCGATGGTCGACCGCACGATCACCGCGTCTTCGCTGGTTTCATCCAGGTTGCGCACGAAAGACTGGTCGATTTTCAACTCCTGCACTGGCAGACGCTTCAAGTGGGCCAGTGACGAGTAACCGGTGCCGAAGTCATCGACCGACAGGCTGATACCGCAGTCGCGTAGACGATGCAGAACCACCAGGGCTTTCTCCGGCTCGCTCATGACCGCGCTCTCGGTTATCTCAAATACCAGTTGTTCGGCAGGCACCGCGTATTGCTTGAGCAGTTTCATGACATAACCGGCCAGATCGTCGCCCAGCAGGTCGTCGGCGGAAATGTTGACCGATACCTGCAGCACCAGACCGCGCTGGCGCCATTCGGCCAACTGACGCATTGCCTCTTCGATAACCCAGTTAGTCAGCAGGTTGATACTGCCGGTGCGCTCGGCGAGCACAATGAATTCGGCTGGCGAAACATTGCCAAAGCGCGGGTGAGTCCAGCGCAGCAGGGCTTCCGCCTGACGAACATAGCCCTGACGGATATCCAGTTTGGGTTGGTAATGGAGCATCAGTTCGCCATTCTGCGGAGCCTTGCGCAGGTCGCGGATCAGACATATCTGACGCTGGTGAGCGAGGTCACGTCCGTCCTGGTAGATCTGCAGGCGACCGGGAATGAACGCTGCGTCCTTGCGTGCAATCGCCGCACGGTTGACCAGTTCCTGAGCCGAATCACCGTGTTCCGGATAAACCGTGATGCCTATGCAGCACTCAAGCATCAGATCATGGTTGTCGATACGTTGCGGCTCGCTGAGCAAACGCTGCACGGCGTCGGCCATGCCCACCGCGCCGTCACTGGCAGTGTTGTCCAGCAACAGCAAGAACTCGTTGGCACTCAGCCGTGCCACCGTGTCGCCAGACCGCAAATTGCCCTGCAAACGCTGCCCCAACTGGCGTAACAGTTGCTCAACGCCTTCGGCACCCGCACTTTCGTTGATCGTGGCCAGGTTCTCGATGCCTAGGTACAGCAAGGCGACCGTGCGATTTGCCGCAATCAAACTGCCAAGACGTTCCATCACCAACGCTCGATTGGGCAGGCCGGTCAGGTTGTCGTGCAGAGCGTTGTGAGCCAACTGCCCTTCGCGCACGGCGATGCCCTGTTGCATGGTGTTGATCGCGTCGGCGAGCATGCCCAATTCGTCACTGCGCACCAGGGTTACCGGCGTTTTATAGTCACCATCGCCAATACGTTTGGCCGCAATAGCCAACTCCTGCACCGGCAGCGACACGCTGCGGGCCAGCGCCAGCGTACCCAGCAGCGACGCCAGCAATGCGATCATGGAAATCCAGAAAATCTTTTCATTCAGCGGTGCAAACGCTTGATAAGCCTTGTCCAGCGGGCTCTGCAACAGCGCGATCACTTGTCCGTCGTCGCCATTGCTGCTTTTGGCCAGCATCAGCGTTTGACTGAGAAAGTTGAGGTTCGCTTGCTCGGTCAGCAGCATCTGCCCTTCAGAGGAACTGCGCATCAGCTCGATCAGACCAGCGTACAAGGCTTTCGGCTGGGTGCTGATCAGTTCCCCGGACTGACCGTTTTCCACCGTGAGAAACGACACTTCCAGCCCACTGAGAGAACGCAGCTCTTCGGCAATGCCACTGTCGATGGTGAAGCCCATCACCACGCGGCCTATCGGCAACGGCGCAAGCACGGTACTTTCCACCAGCAAATGAGGTATTCCGCCACCCGGAATAATAAGCACTGACTGACCGGCACGCTTGGCGTTGCGCAGCGCCTGGTCATAGACAAACCTGGACCCCTCCGGCACCGCTGTCTCGGTACTGGCAACCACCACGCCATCCATGCCCAGCAGGAACATATCGCTGGCGTTGATGCGTTTGCCATGATTGAGCAATACCGATCGAATGGTCGATGAATCGGCACTCGCTACAGCATCACGAAACCCGAAGTCGGCCGCCAACAGTTGCACGGCGTCACGCAGACGCTTGCCGCGCAGATCAATCAGCCGCTCGAACACACGGCTACCCACTTCCAGCTGCGCCTGGGCCTGAGTGCGCACCGCGTCGTCGGTCGCAACCTTGACCGCGAGAAAGACTGCGCCCACGACAATCAGCAACAGGGCAATCAGAACCCCGGCGATGCGCGCCTGAAAGCTGGCTTTAAATTTCATTCATGTGCGGCCTTGTGAAAAGCGTCGCCGAAACCGCCGGGGGCCGGCTTGCCAGGTTTATCCTCGGCTTTCACTTCGACCGCGAGGTTGAAACGCTGGGTGAGGCCCGATGCGGGCACATCGAATTCACCGCCCGATACAGGCTGCATGTCTTCAATTTGCGGATGCCAGAGCGTGGCAGCGTAGTGTCCGGCTGGCACCTGATCGAGTTTGAGCAGGCCATTGCTGTCCGTCACGCCGAACCAGGGTTCGTCCGTGACATAGATGTAGCCGACCATCCAGTCATGGATGTTGCAGCCCAGCACTACCACACCAGGCTTGTCGAACAACAGCGGTTCCGAGGGGGTGCCTTCGTAAAGTCGCAACTCGAAACGCTTGGCCGGGGAAAAGGAATAAACCTGATGGCGGATGTTGTCGCTGTTGGGAAACTTGACCTGCGTGCCGGTGTGTACCGCCAGCACATGCGGTGCAAACTCCTGGTCGCGCTGGTCCATGGCAGCCTTAAGCACTGCGGGCGACGGATCAGCCGGGCCTTTGAGCGTCACTACTGCATCTGCGAGGGGCTTGCCCTGCTTGTCGAGTACCTGCGCGGTAAAGGTAGAAGCCGATGCATTCGCAGCCGATGCCATCCATAGTCCAGCCAGTAATGCCGAAATAAATACGTTGGTCATACCTGATTCAACCCGTAACGGCAGCGCCGTAAATGAAATAAGCCAGCGCTGGCCAGCACGGACTGGACCAACAACTAATAAATGACAGTTTTGCAACCGCTTTACAGACTATCGACCAAGACTATTGAAACCTGAGGGCTGCTGCCCCATCTAAGAAGCATGTTCAACTTCTCAGGTGCCCCATGAGCGACCAGCAGACAGACTCGCCAGATTTGCCCGATGACGCAGACGAGCACGACGTGTCTCTGAGCTCCGACAGCACCTCGCTTGCCTTGCCCGGCCAGAACCTGCCCGACAAGGTTTACATCATCCCGATCCACAACCGTCCGTTCTTTCCGGCGCAGGTCTTGCCGGTTATCGTCAACGAAGAACCGTGGGCCGAAACGCTGGAACTGGTCAGTAAGTCCGAGCACCATTCGCTGGCGTTGTTCTTTATGGACACTCCTCAGGAAGACCCGCGCCACTTCAAGACCGATGCGCTTCCCGAGTACGGCACTCTGGTCAAGGTTCACCACGCCAGCCGCGAAAATGGCCGGTTGCAGTTTGTGGCGCAAGGCTTGAGCCGTGTGCGCATTCGTACCTGGCTCAAGCATCACCGCCCACCGTATCTGGTGGAAGTTGAATACCCGCAGCAACCCAACGATCCGACTGACGAGGTGAAGGCTTACGGCATGGCTTTGATCAACGCGATCAAAGAGCTGCTGCCGCTCAACCCGCTGTACAGCGAAGAGCTGAAGAATTACCTCAACCGCTTCAGCCCCAATGATCCTTCGCCGCTCACCGACTTCGCCGCGGCCCTTACTTCGGCCACCGGCGTCGAGCTGCAAGAGGTACTCGACTGTGTGCCGATGCTCAGGCGCATGGAGAAAGTCCTGCCGATGCTGCGCAAGGAAGTCGAGGTCGCCCGCCTGCAGAAGGAAATTTCTGCCGAGGTCAATCGCAAGATCGGCGAGCATCAGCGTCAGTTCTTCCTCAAGGAGCAGCTCAAGGTTATTCAGCAGGAGCTGGGGCTGAGCAAGGACGACCGTAGTGCCGACATCGAACAGTTCGAACAGCGACTGGAAGGCAAGACCCTGCCACCGCAGGCGCGCAAGAAGTTCGACGAAGAAATAGGCAAGCTCAAGGTGCTGGAAACCGGCTCGCCGGAATACGCCGTGACGCGTAATTATCTGGACTGGACCAGTTCGTTGCCGTGGGGTGTCTACGGCGAAGACAAACTGGACCTCAAGCACGCTCGTAAAGTGCTCGATCAACACCATGCCGGCCTGGATGACATCAAGGCGCGCATTCTCGAGTTTCTTGCAGTGGGTGCCTATAAAGGCGAGATCAGCGGCTCGATCGTCCTGCTGGTGGGCCCACCGGGTGTCGGCAAGACCAGCGTCGGCCGCTCGATTGCCGAGTCGCTGGGGCGACCATTCTATCGACTGAGCGTGGGCGGCATGCGCGACGAGGCCGAAATCAAGGGCCACCGCCGTACCTACATCGGCGCCCAGCCAGGCAAGCTGGTGCAGGCGCTGAAGGATGTAGAAGTCATGAACCCGGTCATCATGCTCGATGAAATCGACAAGATGGGCCAAAGCTACCAGGGCGACCCGGCGTCTGCGCTGCTGGAAACCCTGGACCCGGAACAGAACGTCGAATTCCTCGATCACTACCTGGACCTGCGTCTGGACCTTTCCAAAGTCCTGTTCGTGTGCACCGCCAACACCCTGGACTCAATCCCCGGCCCGCTCCTTGACCGCATGGAAGTGATTCGCCTGTCCGGCTATATCACTGAAGAGAAGCTTGCGATTGCCAAACGCCACCTGTGGCCAAAGCAATTGGAGAAAGCCGGTGTTGCCAAAAGCAAGCTGAGCATCAGCGACAGCGCCCTGCGCGCCGTCATCGAAGGCTACGCTCGCGAAGCCGGTGTGCGGCATCTGGAAAAACAACTGGGCAAGCTGGTGCGCAAAGCGGTGGTCAAACTGCTGGATACGCCTGACTCGGTGATCAAGATCGGCCCGAAAGACCTTGAAGCGTCATTGGGCATGCCGGTGTTTCGCAGCGAACAGGTGCTGTCGGGCACCGGTGTGATCACAGGCCTGGCCTGGACCAGTATGGGCGGCGCGACGTTACCGATTGAAGCAACGCGCATTCACACCCTGAATCGCGGCTTCAAACTGACCGGGCAACTGGGCGATGTCATGAAAGAGTCGGCTGAAATTGCCTACAGCTACGTCAGCGCCAACCTGTCGAAGTTTGGCGGCGACGCGAAGTTCTTCGATGAAGCGTTTGTACACGTACACGTTCCCGAAGGTGCAACCCCGAAAGATGGCCCTAGCGCGGGCGTTACCATGGCCAGCGCCCTGCTGTCCCTGGCGCGTAACCAACCGCCGAAAAAAGGCGTGGCCATGACCGGCGAACTGACCCTGACCGGGCACGTATTGCCTATCGGCGGGGTGCGCGAGAAAGTCATTGCCGCGCGACGTCAGAAGATTCACGAACTGATCCTTCCGGAACCTAACCGTGGCAACTTCGAAGAACTGCCGGACTATCTCAAGGAAGGTATCACCGTTCACTTTGCCAAACGCTTTGCAGATGTGGTGAAGGTGTTGTTTTAAAGATTGATGCGGGGGCACGTCTCACACTGACTCGCTCCCGCGCCCTTCGGGCAGAATCAAAAGCGGACGTGTGTTTAACGCTGAATGATCTGACCCACAATGGGACTTCTGCCCGCAGGGCGTGGGAGCGGGCTTGTCCGCGAAGACGATGCTTCAGACGACGTATTTTCGGCGATCATACTGGCTCTTTCGCGGACAAGTCCGCTCCCACGGCCTTGACTATCTGATCTGATCAACTGATTCCGATCCTGAGCGGTATACCTGCCGTACTCCCCCCTAAAACCCTGATCGGTTATCCTTGCGCCTCGTCTCGCAAAACCGGAACTTGCCATGACCCCTGCCCGTTTCCTTGCACCGTTGAGCCTTGCGCTGCTGACGGCGTGCGCGCAAACACCGAAAAACATCGTGTCCATTGAGGCTGAAAACGACTGCCCACTGACGCTCCAGAGCGGACAGACGCTGATCCTCACCCTGCCCAGCAACCCGACAACCGGCTTTCGCTGGCTGACCCAAAACCCGGCGCAGAACATCCTGCGCAGCCTCGGGCCGGAGGTGTATGCCAACGCCGAGAGCAAGGAGATGGTCGGCAGCGGCGGGCAGTCAGTCTGGCGCTACAAGGCAACCGACGCAGGCACCGGACGACTGGTGATGACCTACCAACAGCCGTGGGCTCCGGAAGTGGCGCCGGAGCAGACTTTCGAATGCGCAATCACGGTGAACTGACCGTTTGCCCGCGGCTTGTCCGAAGGCACGCGCTGCACCATGCATCACGGCGACAACTTGGCTAGAATGCCCGCTTTTCAAAGCCTTCGCCGGAACCGCCGTGAGCAAAGAAACCGACCGCATTTTCGCCCAGCCACTGGCCCAGGTGCCTGACTTCGCCTTCAACGAAGACGTGGTGCGGGTCTTCCCGGACATGATCAAACGCTCGGTGCCCGGCTATCCGACGATTGTCGAAAACCTCGGCGTACTTGCCGCGCAGTTCGCCCAGCCGGATACCGTACTTTACGACCTTGGCAGTTCGCTGGGTGCCGTGACTCAAGCCTTGCGTCGCCATGTACGCAGCGAAGGCTGTGAAGTCATTGCGATAGATAACTCCAGTGCGATGGTCGAGCGCTGCCGTGAGTACCTCAATGCGCAGAACTCCATGTTTCAGGAGCTGTTGCCGGTGCAGGTCATCGAAGGTGACATTCTGGCGCTGGAGTTCAAGCCCGCGTCGGTGGTCGCGCTTAACTTCACCCTGCAATTCATTGCCCCCGAGCAGCGTCTGACATTGCTCGGGCGCATTCGTGATGCGCTGGTGCCAGGCGGCGCGTTGATCCTTTCGGAGAAACTGCGTTTTGATGACGAACAGGAGCATGCGCTGCTGACGGATCTGCACATCGCTTTCAAGCGCGCCAACGGCTACAGCGATCTGGAAATTGCCCAGAAGCGCAGTGCCATCGAAAACGTGATGAAGCCCGACAGCCTGGAAGAACATCGCCAACGTCTGCTCGCCGCCGGTTTTTCCAAGGTGGTGCCCTGGTTTCAATGCCTTAACTTCACCTCGTTGATTGCCCTGCCATGATTGATCTCGCTCCTCTTGTCCGCCGTCTGGCGGGAACACCTCTGGCTGATTGGGCAAACGGCTTGCAAGCCCAGCTTGATACGAAAATGGCCAAGGGTCATGGTGACTTGCAGCGCTGGCAAAGTGCGCTGGACGCGCTTCCAGACCTGCAACCCGAGCGAATCGATCTGCTCGATAGCTTTACCCTGCAAGCCGAGTGCAACGGCGAAACCCGAACCGTGCTGCGCAAGGCGTTATTAGGCCTGTCGCCTTGGCGCAAAGGGCCGTTCAATGTGTTCGGCGTACATATCGACACCGAATGGCGCTCGGACTGGAAGTGGTCACGGGTATCGCCGCATCTGGACCTGAAGGGCAAACGGGTTCTGGATGTTGGTTGCGGCAACGGCTATTACCAGTGGCGCATGCTCGGTGCCGGGGCTGACAGCGTGATTGGTGTTGACCCCAACTGGCTGTTCTTCTGCCAGTTTCAGGCCATGCAGCGCTACCTGCCTGACCTTCCTGCCTGGCATCTGCCCTTCGCACTTGAGGACTTGCCAGCCAACCTGGAAGGCTTCGATACGGTGTTCTCAATGGGGGTGCTGTATCACCGCAAATCGCCCATCGACCATTTGCTGGCCTTGAAAGACTGCCTGGTAAAAGGCGGCGAGCTGGTGATGGAAACTTTGGTAGTGCCGGGCGATGTTCATCAGGTGCTGGTGCCGGAGGACCGTTACGCACAGATGCGCAATGTCTGGTTCCTGCCGTCGGTGCCCGCGCTGGAACTGTGGATGCGCCGCGCAGGCTTCACCGATGTGCGCTGCGTCGACGTCAGCCATACGACGATCGAAGAACAGCGCAGCACCGAATGGATGCGCTTCCAGTCACTGAGCGACTATCTGGACCCTGCCGATCACAGCAAGACCGTCGAAGGCTTGCCAGCGCCGATGCGCGCTGTGATTGTGGGGCGCAAGCCTTGATCAGGACGACTACCGAGCGGCCGCCACGATCAACGCTTTCATCTCGGCCACTGCCGCCTTGAACCCTACGAACAGAGCATGAGCCACCAACGCATGGCCGATGTTCAGTTCGTTGATGCCCTTGATCGCGGCGACTGCTTCGACGTTATGATAATGCAGGCCGTGACCGGCATTGACGATCAGGCCCTGGGCGAGACCAAACGCTACGCCGTCGGCGACCCGCTGCAGTTCTTCGGCGACTTCAGTCGGGGTCTGAGCATCGGCATAGCGACCGGTATGCAGTTCAATGGCAGGTGCACCGACGCGCTTTGAAGCGGCGATCTGGCGCTCATCGGCGTCGATAAACAACGAGACCTCGCAGCCGATTTTCGCCAGCCGCTCGACCGCTGCCTTGATCCGCGCTTCCTGGCCCGCGACGTCCAGCCCGCCTTCGGTAGTCAGCTCCTGGCGTGTCTCCGGCACCAGGCAGATATGCGCAGGACGAATGCGCTCGGCAAACGCGAGCATTTCTTCGGTCACGCCCATCTCGAAATTCATGCGGGTCTGCAGCACGTCCTTGAGCAGCAAGACGTCACGTTCCTGAATATGTCGACGGTCTTCACGCAGGTGAACGGTGATGCCGTCGGCACCTGCCTCTTCGGCATCCAGTGCTGCCTTGACCGGGTCCGGATAGCGCGTGCCACGAGCCTGACGCAAGGTGGCTACATGGTCGATATTCACGCCGAGAAGAATGCGAGTGCTTTGGGTCACGGTGGTCTCCAGAAAAATGAGCGAGCTGGTCGAAGCAGGCTGTAGAGAATAAAGCCTGATCAAGGCTTGCGAAACAGTTCACGACTGACTAACGGGCGACCGCCCAAGTGTACCGCCAACGCCTGACGCATCAGACGCTTGGCAGCAGACAACGCACCGGGGACGCTCCAGTCCGCTTCGGACATGGCCAGCAATTCTGCGCCTTGAAACAGGCCGGGCTGAAGCAGGTAAACACGCTCAAGCCCGGCATCCACTTGCAGGCGGTACATGCCATCAATTGCCAGCGGCTCGCCGTTGATGTCGGCGTCCATGGCAAAGCCGTAGCCCAGATCATCCAGCAACCGCCATTCGAACGAACGCAGCAAAGGTTCCAGCGGACGGCCCAGCGCGAGGGCCAGCAATGTGGCGGCGTAATGTTCGAATACGGCTGGATGCGGATCTTCGGCAGGCAACAGGCGAATCAGCAGTTCGTTGAGGTACATGCCGCTGAACAGCGCCTCGCCGGTCATCCAGGTAGCAACGCCTGCGCTTTCCATGCGGCCGACATTCTTGAGTTCGCCACGCCCACGAAACTCGACTTCAAGCGGCACGAACGGACGTGCCAGCGAGCCTGCCTTGCCTTTGGCACTGCGCAGCACGGCACGTAGCCGCCCCTGGGGCGTGAGGAAATCGACCAGCGCGCTGTTTTCGCGATACGCACGGCTATGGAGCACATAAGCAGGTTGGCCGGTGGGCGCGCTCATCAGGCTGGCTCGAAAGAGAAGTGTTCGCCCAACCGCAGGAGGGTCAGGCGAAAGGGCAGCTTAGAGGTCGCCGTAGCCGAGCGAGCGAAGGGCGCGCTCGTCATCGGACCAGCCACCTTTGACCTTGACCCACAGGTTAAGCATGACTTTGGAGTCGAACAGCAGCTCCATGTCGCGACGCGCATCACTGCCAATGCGCTTGATACGGTCGCCCTTGTCGCCAATGATGATTTTCTTCTGCCCGTCACGCTCGACAAGAATCAGCGCATGGATATGCAGGGTGCGGCCCTGCTGCTTGAACTCTTCGATCTCGACGGTGATCTGGTATGGAAGCTCGGCACCCAACTGACGCATGATCTTCTCGCGAACCAGCTCGGCAGCCAGAAAGCGGCTGCTGCGATCAGTGATCTGATCTTCCGGGAAGAAGTGATCATTCTCGGGCAGGTGCGAGGCAATCAGGCTTTCCAGCGCTTCCAGGTTGTGGCCATGCTGCGCGGAAATAGGCACGATGGACGCATTCGGCAGTTGGCCTTGCAGCCACTCCAGGTGCGGCATCAGATCGCTCTTGTCTTCAATGCGATCGGTTTTGTTGATCGCCAGAATGACCGGGCCTTGCACGTACTGAACACGCTCCAGAACCATCTGGTCTTCGTCGGTCCAGCGGGTGCGATCCACGACGAAGATCACCACGTCGACGTCTTTCAACGCAGCCGAAGCAGTCTTGTTCATGTAGCGGTTGAGCGCTTTCTCGCCATTCTTGTGCATGCCGGGAGTGTCGACATAGATCGCCTGCACGGCACCCTCGGTCTTGATCCCGAGCATGTTGTGACGCGTGGTCTGCGGCTTGCGCGAGGTGATCGCCAGCTTTTGACCCAGAATATGGTTGAGCAGCGTGGACTTGCCTACGTTGGGACGGCCGACAATGGCAACATAGCCACAGCGTGTTGCGGTTGTATCATTCATGACCGTTCTCCACGCCCAGGGCAATAAGTGCTGCTGCTGCGGCTACCTGTTCGGCAATCCGGCGGCTGACACCCTGTCCTCGGCTTTTTTCATTCAATAGGTTGATCTCGCATTCGACGAAAAACGTCCGGCAATGCGGTTCACCCTGGATATCCACCACCTCGTAACGCGGCAGCTCGCAGGCCCGCGATTGGAGAAATTCCTGCAGTCGGGTCTTGGGGTCCTTGTTGGTGTCTACCAGCGTCAGGCTGTCGAACTCGGTCGTCAGCCAGGCCAGAACGCGCTCGCGCGCAGCCTCCATGCCAGCGTCCAGGTAGATCGCCCCGATCAGCGCTTCAAGGGCGTCGGCGAGAATCGACTCGCGACGGAAACCACCGCTTTTCAGCTCGCCGGACCCCAGGCGAAGGTACTCGCCCAGATCGAAACCACGGGCCAGCAACGCAAGGGTTTCACCCTTCACCAGGCGCGCACGCAAGCGCGACAACTGGCCTTCGCGGGCCTGAGGGAAGCGTTCGAACAACGCCTCACCCGCCACGAAGTTGAGAATGGCATCACCGAGAAATTCCAGACGCTCGTTGTTGCGACCGGCAAAACTGCGATGGGTCAGGGCAAGGACCATCAGTTCCTGATCCTTGAAGGTATAGCCGAGCTGACGCTCAAGGCGGCTCAAGGATACGCTCACGGTTTACCCACACTGAATTGCTTGTCGAACTTCATCACCAGATCGATGTTCTGGAACCACGGTTCACGCTGCTCATAGTTCAAATGAGCCTTGAACGCATTGTTCTCCACCGTCACTTTCAACGCCTTGTTCAAATCTATATCCCGAATGCTGTTGACCTGCATGTTCTTACCGACATAACCGTAGAAATCGTCGACCGTGGTAATGTCCAGGGCCTGATTGGTGTCGACCGTTTCGATGATTTTCTTCATCGTCATATAGTCGAGGTAATGCGGGACCAGCTTGAAGGCCGTGCTCGTCGCGAACGCGACAAGCGCCAGCACCAACAGCCATCCCACTAGCGAAAAACCTTTTTGAGAAGTAGAGAACGTCATGTTCGACTTCAACCTCGAGAGTTCACTGCCTGCCCGACCGGGTCGACTCAGGGTTCAGAGGCGTTTCCAGTCAGCCCAAATGACATACGGCGCTGCTCCAGGCAGCGCCGCATCGATTACTTGATCAACCCTACGCGTGCAAAATTAGGGAAGTGGCTCAATTTCGGTTCCGGCCAGCTCATCCAGACGGCGAACGCCTTGCCTACGATGTTCTTGTCCGGGACCATGCCCAGTTCGTCCTTGGGAATATTGGGATCATCCCAGTAACGGCTGTCATTCGAGTTGTCGCGGTTGTCGCCCATCATGAAGTAGTGCGCAGCAGGCACTGTCCATTCACTGTCAGGCGGCGCACGGTATCGGCTCATTTCCTGACGGATCTGATGTTCGACTGCGCCCAGTTGTTCTTCGTACAGTTCTGCACTGCCCAATGTACCGGGCTCGGTGCCGATCAGTTTCTTGGCAACCAGCTCACCGTTGATGAACAACCGCTTGTCGCTGGTATAGCGAATGCGATCACCCGGCAGACCGACGACACGCTTGATGTAGTTGACGCTTGGGTCGCTTGGGTAGCGGAAGACCATCACATCGCCACGCTGCGGATCACCGAGCTGGATGACCTTCTGATCCAGTACCGGCAGGCGGATGCCATACGCGAATTTGTTGACCAGAATGAAATCACCCACATCCAGCGTCGGCTTCATGGAGCCCGAAGGAATCTGGAACGGCTCTACCAGAAACGAACGGAGCACCAGCACGATAAACAACACTGGAAAGAACGATTTGCCGTACTCAACCAGCAAAGGCTCTTTGTTCAAGCGCTCTACGACAGCAATGTCAGGTTCGCCGACGCTTCCCTGATAGTTCGAAATGGCAGCCCGGCGACGAGGCGCCAGGATGACCAGATCAATCAGTGCAAGCACGCCACAGACGAACACAGCGATGACCAACAACAGCGGAAAATTTAGTGACATAGGACCTGACTATTCCAACCTGAGCACTGCGAGGAAGGCTTCCTGTGGAATTTCCACGTTACCGACCTGCTTCATGCGTTTCTTACCGGCCTTTTGCTTCTCCAGCAATTTACGCTTGCGGCTGACGTCGCCGCCGTAGCATTTGGCCAGTACGTTCTTTCTAAGCGCCTTGACGGTTGTCCGGGCCACGATCTGACCGCCAATGGCGGCCTGAATTGCCACGTCGAACATTTGTCGAGGGATCAGCTCTTTCATCTTCTCGGTCAACGCACGCCCTTTGTAATGAGCGTTGTCGCGGTGAACGATCAATGCCAGGGCATCGACCTTCTCGGCGTTGATCAGAACGTCGAGCTTGACCAGGTTGGCCGACTGGTAACGATCAAAATGATAATCCAGGGAAGCATAACCGCGGCTGACAGACTTGAGACGATCGAAGAAGTCCAGAACCACTTCGTTCATCGGCAAATCGTAGCTCACCTGAACCTGGGTGCCGAGGAACAGCATGTCGTGCTGTACGCCACGTTTTTCGATGCACAACGTAATGACGTTGCCCAAGTGCTCCTGCGGCACAAGAATATTTGCGCGAACGATAGGCTCGCGCATGTCTTCGATGGACGACAGGTCAGGCAGTTTGGACGGGTTATCGACATAAATCGTTTCGCCGGTCTTCAGCAACAGCTCGAAGATTACGGTTGGCGCGGTGGTGATCAGGTCGAGATTGTATTCACGCTCAAGACGCTCCTGGATGATCTCCATGTGGAGCATGCCGAGGAAGCCACAACGGAAGCCGAAGCCCAGTGCATCGGAGCTTTCCGGCAGGTATTGCAGCGAAGAGTCATTCAGCGTCAGCTTTTGCAGGGCTTCACGGAAGTCTTCGAAATCGTCCGAGCTGACCGGGAACAGGCCGGCGTATACCTGAGGCTGGATACGCTTGAAACCGGGCAGCACGTCTACATCGGGCGTGCTGCTCAGGGTCAGGGTGTCACCAACCGGCGCGCCGTGAATGTCCTTGATGCCGGCAATGATAAAGCCCACTTCGCCGGCTTTCAGATCAACGGTTGCCGTGTGCTTGGGGTTGAACACGCCAACGCTGTCGACCAGATGCAGCTTGCCGGTGGACTTGACGAGGATCTTGTCGCCTTTCTTGACGCGACCGTGGCGCACGCGCACCAGAGACACGACGCCCAGGTAATTGTCGAACCAGGAATCGATGATCAACGCTTGCAGCGGATCTTCGATGTTGCCGGTCGGTGCGGGAATGGTTGCTACCAGACGCTCGAGGACCTCGTCCACGCCCATGCCGCTCTTGGCGCTGCACGCCACGGCATCGGTGGCGTCGATACCGATGATCTTCTCGATCTCTTCCTTGACGCGGTCCGGATCGGCCTGCGGCAAGTCCATCTTGTTCAATACCGGCATGACCTCTAGGCCCTGCTCGATGGCGGTGTAGCAGTTGGCGACCGATTGAGCCTCGACGCCCTGCCCTGCATCGACCACCAGCAATGCACCTTCGCACGCGGCCAGCGAACGGCTGACTTCATAGGTGAAGTCGACGTGCCCCGGGGTGTCAATGAAGTTCAACTGGTAGGTGATACCGTCTTTGGCCTTGTAATACAGGGTAACGCTATGGGCCTTGATGGTGATCCCGCGCTCGCGCTCAAGATCCATGGAGTCGAGCACCTGGGCTTCCATTTCGCGCTCGGACAGGCCGCCGCACATTTGAATGAAGCGGTCGGCCAGCGTCGACTTGCCATGGTCAATGTGGGCGATGATGGAGAAATTGCGGATATGACTCAAATCACTCACGGATCAACACTCAAAAAGGTTGCAGGCAGATTGCCCGCCGAAAAATAGCCGGGAATTGTACCTGAACTAAGCAAGAGGCGTCACGCTTACAGGTACCCGGATAGGCGCAAGGTAAACAAACAGGTACAAAAAAGGGTGGCCGCAGCCACCCTTCCCGGTCAAACCGCCCTGTTACTCGGACAGCTTGAAGGTGATGAAGGTCGCACG
The DNA here is from genome assembly GCF_032587875.1 of Pseudomonas syringae group sp. 243L2. Lineage (NCBI taxonomy): Bacteria > Pseudomonadati > Pseudomonadota > Gammaproteobacteria > Pseudomonadales > Pseudomonadaceae > Pseudomonas > Pseudomonas syringae group sp. 243L2. Next base: position 134,216 of record NZ_JAWHPL010000017.1, on the reverse strand, counting down.
GCCCTGACGCAGAACACGCATCGAAACAGAGCGATCCTTGGGCAGGCTTTTCGCCACCTCAGTGAACTGCTTACTGGACGTAATCGCCTGGTTGTTCAGATGAGTGATCACATCACCCGGCTGCAGGCCAATCAGCGAAGCCGGACCACCTGTGACTTCCTTGATGGCCACACCGCCCTTGAGGTCCAGGGATTTCTTCTGCTCGGCAGTCAGTTCGATCACCGACACGCCCAGACGGTTGCTGCTGCGTTCGGCGCCTGTGCCAGCAACATCGCCCATTTCCTGACCTTCGTCAGGCAGCGCGCCAACAGTGACCGTCAGCTTCTGACGCTTGCCGTCGCGAATCACTTCAAGTTCGGCCTTACTGCCGTCCTTGAGGTTGCCTATCAAGTGCGGCAGGTCAGCCGACATGATGATTGGCTGACCGTTGGCACTCAGAATCACGTCGCCAACCTGCAGGCCACCCTTGGCAGCCGGGCCATCTTCAAGCACCTGAGCAACCAGCGCACCGGCAGGCTTGTCCAGACCAAACGATTCGGCAAGGTCCTTGTTCACTTCCTGAATAACCACACCCAACCAGCCACGGCTGACTTTGCCGCTGGCCTTGAGCTGGTTGGCCACATCCATGGCGACGTCAATCGGAATCGCGAACGACAGCCCCATGAAACCACCGGAGCGGGTAAATATCTGCGAGTTGATCCCGACTACCTCACCCGCCATGTTGAACAGCGGGCCACCCGAATTACCCGGGTTGATGGCAACGTCCGTCTGAATGAACGGCACATACGTGTCGTTTGGCAGACTACGACCCTTGGCGCTGACAATGCCTTTGGTCACGGAGTGATCGAAGCCGAATGGCGAGCCGATCGCCAGCACCCACTCACCCACCTTGAGCGTATTGGAGTTGCCCAGTTTCGCTGTAGGGAGGTCCTTGCCGTCAATTTTCAGAACCGCAACGTCGGTGCGCGAGTCGGTACCGATCAGCTTGGCTTTCAACTCGCTGCGATCGGAAAGGCGCACAAGAATCTCGTCGGCACCGTCGATCACATGGTTATTGGTCAGAATGTAACCATCGGGGGAAATGATAAAGCCCGAGCCCAGTGACTGGGCTTCGCGCTGACGATCACCCTTGCCGGCTCCCGGCGGACGCGACCCTGGCGGCATGCTGCGCTCGAGAAATTCGCGCAGCATGGGCGGCAAGCCTTCCAGGTCAGGCATCTGCTGATTGGCTATGGCGCGATCAGGCAGTTTCTGGCGCGTACTGATATTCACCACTGCTGGCGAGGCCTGCTCGACCAGCCCGGTAAAATCCGGCAGGTTCTCGGCTTGAGCCGTAGCAACCTGGCCGAGCATGAGCACAGCGGCAATCAGTGAAAAGTAGGACTTCATGCGTGGTATCGACATATAGCTCCCGTTGGTAACGAGCAAAAAATTAAGCAGTACAAGCAACTGACTCAAAGACCTCAAGCAGCGATGCTCATCTCTGGATCAGCGACATGGCCTCTGGAAACGACAAAAGGCCAAAGCTGCGAGGCTGTGACCTATAGAAAAAAACCAGAGTTTTTGCAATGTGCAAACCTCACCAAACATTTCAGTACCTGCGCCCAGGCCAGGTTGAATGCGCCCTGGCGACTCTTGAAACCCAGGATGAAAATTTTTACATCCTGGAATTCGTGACTTCAAATGTTTATTTTTTGGCTGGAGATTCGTCGTTACGCATCGACAAGGCTATACGCTCGGCGGTACCCATCGGTATTTCTCCGACGACCGTCACCATCATGTCGCCCTGCGGTGTTGTGAGACGACGCGAGACCGCCACTGTCGGGCCTAGCTGAGTGCGAATATCCGAAGATGCGCCGCCTTTCACTGCCTCGATGAACACTGAAAAACGCGCCAGACCGTCGCCATACATCAGATGGGTAACGGAGGATTGCGTGGAGGAGTCCTTGCGCACGCCACTGCTGCTGACTTCGAAACCAGGCGGCAGCCAATCAGAATGCCATGCCACAGCACTTATGGACGGCTCAGGCTTGGCTTTCAACACAGACACGGGCTTGCAGTCGGCGCTAGTCTTGAGCATTTGCTCGGACAGAACGCCGGCGGTATCGAGATCGGTAAACTGGAAACGTTCGAGCAGTTGCCCCTTCTCGCTCAACAGAAGCGACTTGAGCACAAGACCGGTTTCGTTATCCAGGTGAAGTTCAAGGCCGTATCGATGCTGGTCCTTGGGGGACAGCGCAACGATAGTAGCCTGACGACCGGCCACTCTGGATTTTCCAACAATTTTTATGTCGTACCAAGAGGAAAGTCTTTTGACATCGAATGCGCGGGCAGATGAGTCGGCCGGATTGGCCACACCCGCTTCAAGCGTGCCGCTGACGCACTGTGTAAGCCCGTCAACACGCAGAACTTCCTGAGCAGAGCCATCAAGCTGCAACAAACGCTCCTGAACATGCCCATCCGCTATGCGGTGCCAGATTCGATGGGTAGAAAAACTACCATTGCGTTCGTATACAAAGGTGCCTTGATAGCTCTGCTGCTGATCAACCTTGGCAAGACGATTGATTGCGTCTTGCGCATCATCAGCCTGTACCGGGAGGGCAAGCCATCCACCAAGCAGTAATGGCAGTAGAGGGACGGCTCGCATGATCCTCCTTAACGGTTTTCCAGACTCGCAGCACGTGCGTAAGGCAGCGCGCTTTCAGTACCTTTCAACGCTGCTTCCTGGGCGTGCTGACGCAGGTAGCCAGGCAGACGTTGATCACCTTGACCAGCACCCTGCAACACGCCGTTGGCCATAGGGCCAGGCGCCTGCTCGGTACTTTCAGTGTAGCCAGCCAGTACGGCAGGGCCTTTCACTTGTGGAACAGTCAGGTTGGCAGGCTGTTGGGTCTGCTGTGCCAGTTGTGCACCGGCGATATCGTCCTGGTTGTACAGGCGGACACCGGCCAGAACGGCTACGGTAACCGACGCTGCAACAGCCAGACGACCCAGCGTGCGCCAAGGTCCACGTGCTGCTTTGAGCGGGCTGACTTCATCGGCGATCGCGGCAGATACAGCAGCCGAAATATCCAGATGCGGGATCAGCAGCTCTTTGTGCATAGCTGCACGGGCAACTTGGTACCGCGACCAGGTAGCGCGAGTGTCGGCATCGTCAATGGCATTCAATACCCGACGTAATTCCAGTTCGTCCGCTTCGTTATCCAGTACCGCGGACAGCGATTCCTGCAGGGCTTCACGACTCATGGCGGGTTCCTCTCTTGGGCTATCGCCGCTGTCTCAGGATTCCTGCAACAACGGCTGCAGGGCTTTATCGATGGCTTCCCGAGCGCGGAAGATCCGAGAGCGCACGGTACCAACAGGACACTGCATGACGCTCGCAATGTCTTCATAACTCAGACCATCGAATTCACGTAAAGTTAGCGCCGTACGTAAATCTTCTGGGAGAAGCTGGATGGTCCGATGGACGGTGCCCTCGATCTCATCTCTCAACAATGCACGTTCCGGCGACTCGATGTCCTTGAGGCCATGATCGCCGTCGTAGAACTCCGCGTCTTCAGACCTTACATCGCTATCCGGTGGACGCCGACCTCGCGACACCAAATAGTTTTTCGCCGTGTTAATGGCGATGCGATACAGCCAGGTATAAAAAGCACTGTCACCGCGAAAGTTTCCGAGAGCACGGTAAGCCTTGATAAAGGCTTCCTGTGCAACGTCCTGAGCCTCATGGGTGTCGTGCACGAATCGCACGATCAACCCTAGAATTTTGTGCTGATACTTCAGCACCAACAGATCAAATGCTCGCGTATCGCCACGCTGTACGCGCTCGACAAGCTGCTGATCCTCTTCCTGGGTTAGCATGAACACTCCTCGTTAAGCATGAAGGAGTGCTGCAACTGACATTGTTCAGGCTCGCAAACATAGACTCGGGCTTTTCGCAAAAGTTCTCCCCCTTCAAGCAAGTTTCCTGCGGGCCATCGTAAAGCCTGCACGAAAAACGCAGCGCGACACGGTCGGCTGCGTGAATAGTCTTGTCGCCGGTTTCGCAGTTGATGATCACTTATCTAACCCTGCGAAAACGACGCTGTTCCTGTGTAGGCAACCTGCTATTGAGCATGGATCCTGGCAAAAAGTTCCATTGGCACAATCACAGGCGTGAGCCGCAGACTGCACAAAGTTCTTTGAAATCAGTGCGCTGGAGCATTTCCAGTAACAGATAACAGGGAAAACAATATGCATGACATCCGGGACTGGAGCACAATCCATACCCGCTGTGGTCTCACATTGCCATGTAGGCGTGGCTATTGTGCCGTTACCCCAATACTTATACTAGTGGTCGCCAAGGGCAGAATTCGCAGATGAGTCAACATTTTCAGCATGACGTACTGGTAATTGGCAGTGGCGCTGCCGGATTGAGCCTGGCACTGACGCTTCCCGGACACCTGAGCATCGCAGTGCTGAGCAAAGGCGATCTGGCCAATGGCTCGACATTCTGGGCCCAGGGCGGTGTGGCAGCAGTACTGGATGACACCGATACCGTACAGTCTCATGTTGAAGACACGCTGAATGCCGGCGGCGGCCTTTGTAACGAAGAAGCAGTGCGTTTCACCGTCGAGCACAGCCGCGAGGCCATTCAGTGGCTGATCGATCAGGGCGTGCCTTTCACTCGAGGCGATGACGCAGATACCGACGAAAGCGGCTTTGAATTCCACCTGACACGCGAAGGCGGCCACAGCCACAGGCGGATCATCCACGCCGCCGATGCCACAGGCGCAGCGATCTTTCGTACCCTGCTTGAACAAGCCCGTAAACGGCCGAACATCGAACTGCTCGAACAGCGCGCCGCCATCGACCTGATCACCGAACGCCGTCTCGGGCTGGAAGGCCAGCGCTGCCTGGGCGCTTATGTACTCAATCGCAACAGCGGTGAAGTGGACACCTACGGCGCGCGCTTTACCATCCTCGCGTCAGGTGGCGCTGCCAAGGTTTATCTGTACACCAGCAACCCCGACGGTGCCTGCGGCGATGGCATCGCCATGGCCTGGCGTTCCGGTTGCCGGGTGGCGAATCTGGAATTCAACCAATTTCACCCTACCTGCCTGTATCACCCCCAGGCCAAGAGTTTTCTGATCACCGAAGCACTTCGCGGTGAAGGCGCTTACCTCAAGTTGCCCAGCGGCGAACGTTTTATGCCACGGTTCGACGAACGGGCAGAACTGGCCCCTCGCGATATTGTTGCCCGTGCGATAGACCACGAAATGAAGCGACTGGGTATCGACTGCGTCTATCTGGACATCAGCCACAAACCGGAAGCCTTCATCAAAACCCACTTTCCAACCGTCTACGAACGCTGCCTGGAGTTCTCCATCGACATCACTCGCCAGCCTATTCCGGTGGTCCCGGCAGCGCATTACACCTGTGGTGGTGTCATGGTAGACAGCAAGGGCCACACCGACGTGCCTGGCCTGTACGCCATCGGCGAGACCAGCTTCACCGGCCTGCACGGTGCCAACCGCATGGCCAGCAACTCACTGCTGGAGTGCTTCGTGTATGCCCGCTCGGCAGCGGCAGACATCGAGCAGCAACTGGCCGACGTACAGATGCCCACCGACCTTCCGGCCTGGGACGCCAGCCAGGTCACTGATTCGGACGAAGACGTGATCATCGCGCACAACTGGGATGAACTGAGACGATTCATGTGGGACTACGTCGGCATTGTGCGTACCAACAAGCGCCTGCAACGTGCTCAGCACCGTGTGCGTTTGTTACTGGATGAGATCGACGAGTTCTACAGCAACTACAAGGTCAGCCGTGACCTGATCGAGTTGCGCAACCTGGCGCAGGTGGCGGAACTGATGATCTGCTCGGCCATGCAGCGCAAGGAAAGCCGTGGCCTGCATTACACGCTGGACTATCCCGACATGCTGCCGGAGGCGCTGGACACTATTCTGGTACCGCCCACTTACGTCGGCTGAACTTCAGGCGCACACGCAGACGCCGGTGCGTGTCCGGCGTGAGCGCATCAAGCGGGATGCAGCAGCTTTTTATCGAGCGGCCCGGCCGGCCTGCGATAATCGGGCGAAAACGCAGAATCACGACCAACGGTAACGCGAGGCTGTCCGGACATAACTGCACGGGCTGCCAGCCGTCGCGTTGATTCCACAATTGCCAGCCTTGATGATCGCGCTTCAGCGCGGTGAAGGCTGCCGGATGACTGAGCAGGATCGAGCGCGGCAACGTCCAGGCAGCATGCATCAGGCAGAACAGCACACCCAGTGCCAACGCCAACGAAGCGATGTTCAGCCAGAACAACGCGATCAGCGCCAGCAGCTGAACGGCGAGATACGCCGTCAATAGCAGGCGCGAGGCCTGCCAGTGACATTCAAATCGATCACTTGGGCTGGACACGATCCAGAATCATGCGAACCATACGTTGCAATTCAGCATCCTCGGACTCGGCGCGCTGCATGAACCAGCCGAACATGTCCTGATCTTCACAAGTGAGCAAACGGCGATACAGATCGCGGTCCACGTCATTCAAATGCGGATAGACCTCCCGGACAAACGGCACCAGCAGCACGTCCAGTTCAAGCATGCCACGGCGGCTGTGCCAGTAAAGGCGGTTGAGTTCGACGTCTTCGACCATGGAGCGCTCCTCAAAGTAGGCGGCAAGTATACAGCCGTGAGCCGGGCACGCGAATCTTGCAATGGTCGCAGCAGTTTTCACGTACCCCGTATGCATAACCTCGACTCGGCACTATGATGTGCCCCCGGACTTTTTTCCCAATCTGCGATGACCATGACCCAAAAAGCTTTTTTCTGCACGCTATCCCATGAGGGCGTTCTCGCCGTTCGCGGCGTGGATGCCAGCAAGTTTCTTCAGGGTCAGCTGACGTGCAACCTAAATTACCTTAATGAAGACAAATCCAGCCTCGGTGCCCGCTGCACGCAGAAGGGCCGGATGCAGTCGAGTTTTCGCATCGTTTTCGAAGGCGACGGTTGCCTGCTGGCGATGGCCAGCGAGCTGATCGAGCCGCAACTGCTGGACCTGCGTAAATACGCAGTGTTCTCCAAATCGAAACTGACTGACGAAAGCGCAGAATGGGTGCGCTTCGGCCTGCAGGATGGCGACAGTGCCCTGGTCGGCCTGGGCCTGGACCTGGCGCAGGAAACCGATGCGGTAGTACGAGCCAATGAGCTCATCGCAATCCGCGTCTCCCCGGGCCGCGCCGAACTCTGGGTACGCGCCGGGCAGGCAGACAGCGTCAAATCGCAGCTGGCTTCGCAGTTGAGCGAAGGCCCGCTCAATGACTGGTTGCTGGGTCAGATACGGGCCGGCATCGGCCAGGTATTTGGCAGCACCCGCGAGGAGTTCATCCCGCAGATGATCAACCTGCAGGCGGTCGGCGGCGTCAGCTTCAAGAAGGGCTGCTACACCGGCCAGGAAATCGTTGCGCGCATGCAATACCTGGGCAAACTCAAACGCAGGCTCTACCGCCTGACGCTGAGCAGCGAAGAAATCCCCGAGCCAGGTACGGCACTGTTTTCGCCGGTACACGCCAGCGCGGTGGGCAACGTGGTCATCGCCGCACAGTCCGGCCAGAATGTTGAACTGCTCGCCGTATTGCAGGGCGATGCGGCAGAAAATGGCCATATAAATCTTGGCTCGCCAGAAGGCGCAGCGCTGCAAATGAGTGATCTGCCCTACATACTGGACAGCAAACTCGAAACTCAGCGCTAAGCCAGACGAACACATTCAGGTTCCTAGTGTCTTTAGAGCGTTCCAGTGCACATGCTGGCGCTCTGCGGAGCGCGCGGAAAACTCTGGACACCCCCAACGGCTGCGAGATGCAACATGAGCAAGATGGCTGACGAGGTGCAGAGAAACTTGATCAAGGCCATCGACAGAGATGCCTTGTTTCTGCCTACCCTGCCGGAAGTAGCACTGAGAATTCGCCTTGCCGCCGAAGACACCGAAATCAGCATTTCGGCCCTGAGCAAGGTCATCGGTAGCGATACAGCCCTTTCCGCACGCCTGATAAAGGTCGCGAACAGCCCTCTGCTGCGCCCGAATTTTGAAGTCAGCGACGTCACCACCGCGGTTCGGCGCCTGGGCGTCAATTACACCTGTAATCTGGCTATCGGCCTGGTGGTCGAGCAGATGTTCCACGCGAAGTCTCCCGTCATCGAGCAGAAGATGCGCGATATCTGGAAGCAGAGCCTGCAGGTTGCCGGCATCAGTTACACCCTGTGTCAGAACTACACGAATCTCAAACCCGACCAGGCCACGCTCGCCGGACTGATCCACTTGATCGGGATTCTGCCGATCCTGACGTATGCCGAAGACCATTACGAGCTGCTGGCTGATCCGATCAGCCTCAACCACGTGATCGACAGCATTCACCCGGTCATTGGCGAACGCCTGCTGCGCTCATGGGACTTTCCCGAGCCGCTGGCCTGCGTGCCGATTCAGTTCCAGAACTTCGCGCGCGTATCGAAAAGCCCGGACTACACAGATCTGGTGCAGATCGCCACAGTGCATATCCACAGGAACACCGACCACCCCTTCAGCCTCATCGAGATGGTCGACCTGCCTGCGTTCAGCCAACTGAGGCTTGCCAGGGCTGAAGGCATGCTGAGCGCCCAGATGGACGAAGCGAAGAGCATGCTTTACTAGGATCAGGGCGCACTGAAACTGACCCGAACCTTCAAACCCCGCTCGGCACCATCGTGCAAGGTGATTCTGGCCAGATGCGCACGGCATATCTCTCCCACAATAGCCAGACCGAGCCCGGCACCGCTGCCCTGCTGACTGCGACGGTAGAAACGCTCAAAAACCCGCTCCCGCTCATCTGCCGGAATGCCAGGGCCATCATCCTCGACCTCCAGAACACCCGGCGCATACACCCGCAACACCACGTTACCGCCCGGTGAAGTGTGAGCCAGCGCATTGTCGATCAGGTTGCTCAATAGTTCGTTCAGCAACGTCGGCTCGCCACGCAGCCAGACCGGCTCGTCAGCCTCCAGCGCCAGCGCGACGCCGCGTGAATGAGCCAACGGCGCCATGGCCATGCCCAGCTCTCTTGCCAGCTGGCTGAGGTCCAGTTGTTGCGCGCCACCTTCGGCAATGGCCCGCGCACCGTTTTCGATCCGCGCCAGTGACAGCAACTGATTGGCCAGATGCGTGAGCCGATCCGTGCCCAGTGCGGCTGATTCCAGCGTACTGAGCCAGTGTTGCGGGTCGCGCTCGCGCAGGCCCAGCTCAACCCGCGCCTTGAGCGCGGCCAGCGGCGTGCGCAGTTCATGGGCAGCATCGGCGATGAACTGCGCCTGGCGCTCGAACTGCAGGCGCAGCCGCTCGGTAAAGTGGTTCAGCGCCCCTACCAGCGGACGCAGTTCATGCTGCACCTCAACCATTGGCAGCGAGCGCAGATCATCCGGCTGACGCTCTTCGACTGCGGTGCGCAAGCGCTCCAGCGGTCGCAGTGCCGCACTGACCGTGAACCAGACCAGCAGCAGCGCGCCCCCTCCGAGCATGCCCAGGCGCAGCAATGTGTCGGCCATCAGGCTGCGCGCCATACCCTTGCGCGCCTCTTGGGTTTCGGCAACACGAATTTCAGCCGTGCCGTTCATGCCCGGATCAGTCACTGGCTTGAGCAGGCTGACCACACGTACATCCTGCCCTTGATAAATCCCGTTATAAAACTTCGCCAGCGCAGGGTAATCATCGGTACGCAAGGTGCCCGGTGGCGGCGAAGGCAGATTTTCATAACCGGAAATCAGCTTCTGATGGATGTCATTGACCTGATAATAGATTCGTCCTTCGCTGTCGTAGGCAAAGGTATCCAGCGCCACGTAGGGAATGTCAGCGCTCAGCGTGCCATCACGCTGGGTCAGACCAGCAGCGATGGTCCGCGCTGAAGCCAGCAACGTGCGGTCGTAAGCGGTATCGGCCACTTCGCGGCCATTCCAGTAAGCGCTCATGCCGCTGGCCAGCATCAACACCACCAGCAGCAACGCCAGGTTCCACAATAACCGCCAGCGCAGGCTGTCGTTAATCATCGCGGCTTTCAAGCAGATACCCCAGACCCCGAAAGGTCACGATGGCCACAGAATGCCCGTCGAGCTTCTTGCGCAGGCGATGGACGTAGATTTCGATGGCGTCAGGGCTGGCCTCCTCGTCGAGGCCGAAAACCTGCGCGGCCAGTTGCTCCTTGCTCATCACCCGACCTGGCCGGGCGATAAGCGCTTCCAGCACCGCCTGTTCGCGAGACGTCAGGGCCAGCAGTTCCTCGCCGAGCGTGAAACGCCGCGTGTCCAAGTCATAGGCCAGTACGCCGCAGCGCTGTTGCCGCTCGCCACCCAGCACGCTACGCCGCAGCAATGCCTTGACCCTGGCTTCCAACTCGGAGAGCTCGAAAGGCTTGGCCAGGTAGTCATCGGCCCCCAGGTTCAGGCCATGGACGCGATCCTTGACGTCGCTGCGCGCGGTCAGCATCAACACCGGAAGGTTTTTGCTGCGCGCCCGCAGACGCGCCAGCACTTCAAAGCCGTCCATACGCGGCAAGCCGACGTCGAGAATGGCGACGGCGTATTCCTCGCTGCTCAACGCCAGGTCGGCGGCAACGCCATCATGCAGCACATCAACGGTCAAACCTGCGCTTTTGAGCGCCTGCGCGACACTTTCAGCCAATTGCAGATGATCTTCCACAAGAAGAACACGCATCGCCGTCTCCTGATTGTCACTGTTGTTATCGATCTGGGCATCGAGGCTTGTGGCGGTGGAGTTTACAGGCAGGCCGCCGCCTGTGAAGGACAGAAACGATTCGCGGCCCTTCAATTGCGACATGAAAGGTAGCTGAAAGGTTTGCGAAAGGTTCGTCATTTAGCATCGCCAGACGACCCGGCAAAAGGGTACGTACAAAACAGGCGCCCGGATGCGTCTGGACAATAAAAACAATAAATCGCTAAACGGAGTCACGTCATGTCTATGCCAGCCCAGGCTTGCCAGTCCATTGAGCACAGCCCGTCGCGGTTTTCCCCGCACCCGTCGCGCCCCTGCTCCACCTTCCTGCAAAACATCAGCGCCCACCGCTGTACCGATGGCACTTGCGTGTCAGCCAACAGGTCTCGTGGTGCGCGAGACAAAAGCATCTGCTGAACAGCTTCTCTCTTCCAAAAACAAAAATATCTCTGGAGACTGAACATGAAATTCCCTCTGCGTCAGATAGCCGCCACCGCCGCCTGCATGCTGGTTGCCAGCCAGTTGTTTGCTGCCGAGCCAAAGCGTCCGGAATGCATTGCACCCGCTTCACCGGGTGGCGGATTCGACTTGACCTGCAAGCTGGTGCAAAGCGCGCTGATCAACGAAAAGATTCTGACCTCGCCCATGCGCGTGACCTACATGCCTGGGGGCGTCGGCGCAGTGGCCTACAACGCAGTTGTAGCTCAGCGCCCCGCAGATGCTGGCACGCTGGTCGCGTGGTCCAGCGGCTCGCTGCTCAATCTGGCGCAGGGCAAATTCGGCCGTTTCGATGAAAACGCAGTACGCTGGCTCGCCGCCGTGGGCACAAGCTATGGCGCCATTGCAGTGAAGAGCGACTCGCCATACAAGAACCTCGACGATCTGGTCAAAGCGCTCAAGGCCGACCCGAGCAAGGTAGTCATCGGCTCAGGCGGCACCGTAGGCAGCCAGGACTGGATGCAGACCGCATTGATCGCCAAGGCTGCAGACATCAACCCGCGCGCCTTGCGTTATGTCGCGCTGGAGGGCGGTGGGGAAATCGCTACTGCCCTGCTTGGCGGCCACATTCAGGTGGGCAGTACCGACATCTCCGACTCCATGCCGCACATTTTGAGTGGCGACATGCGCCTGCTCGCCGTATTCGCCGAGAAGCGCATCGACGAACCCGAAATGAAAGACATCCCCACCGCCAAGGAGCAGGGCTACGACATCGTCTGGCCTGTGGTGCGTGGCTTCTACCTCGGGCCGAAGGTCAGCGACGAAGACTACAACTGGTGGAAAGCCTCGTTCGACAAGATCCTGGCCTCTGAAGACTTCGCCAAACTGCGTGATCAGCGCGAGCTGTTCCCCTTCGCCATGACCGGCGCGGAGCTGGACACCTACGTCAAGAAGCAGGTTGCCGACTACAAACTGATGGCCAAGGAATTCGGCCTGATTCAGTAATTGAACTCAATTGACTGACGTTAAGTTGCGCCCGCACAGCGGGCGCGGCTCAGGAGCTTCTCATGGTCATACAACGCATTTTTGCTGCCGTACTGCTACTGGCATGCGCAGGTCTGGCCCTTATGGCCTGGCCTTATCAAGCGCCGTTCTCCTATGAACCGGTCGGACCACGCGCTTTCCCGCTGCTGATGCTCGGGTTGATGGGTGCCGCCCTGCTGTACCTGCTGATTCGGCCCACACCCATTGTCCACACCGAGGAAGAACCGGCACTGGACCGTGAAACCCTGATCAAGATTGGCGCATGCATCATTCTGCTGCTGATATTCGCCGGGCTGTTCGAACCCCTGGGCTTCATCCTCAGCAGCATCCTGATCGGCATTCCCATGGCACGCCTGTATGGCGGACGCTGGCTGCCGAGCGTGGTGGTGGTGATTCTGATGAGCGTCGGCCTTTACCTGTTATTCGACAAGGCCATGGACGTTCCCTTGCCTTTAGGCCTGCTCAGCGTTCTGGAGAACTGACATGGATACTTTCAGCTACCTGGGCCAGGGGTTCGGCGTCGCCCTCACCCCTTACAACCTGATTACCGCACTGTCCGGCACATTGATTGGTACCGTCGTCGGCCTGCTGCCGGGGCTTGGGCCTATCAACGGGGTGGCGCTGCTGATCCCCATTGCCTTTGCGCTGGGCCTGCCGCCTGAATCGGCACTGATTCTGTTAGCGGCCGTGTACCTGGGCTGTGAATACGGCGGACGTATCAGTTCGATCCTGCTGAACATTCCGGGCGAAGCGTCCACCGTCATGACCACGCTGGACGGCTATCCAATGGCACGCCAGGGGCTGGCCGGCGTCGCTCTGTCGCTGTCAGCATGGAGTTCGTTCATCGGTGCATTCATCGCCACTTGCGGCATGGTGCTGTTCGCGCCGTTGCTCGCCAAGTGGGCGATTGCCTTCGGTCCGGCGGAATATTTCGTACTGATGGTGTTCGCCATCGTCTGCCTGGGCGGCATGGCCGGTGACAGGCCATTGAAGACATTCATTGCCGCGCTGATCGGGCTTTTCCTGTCTGCGGTAGGCATTGATGCCAACAGCGGGGTGTACCGTTTTACGGGCGACAACATTCATCTGACCGACGGCATTCAGTTCGTGGTGCTGGTCCTGGGTCTGTTTTCAATCAGTGAAATCCTGTTACTGCTGGAAAAGACCCATCGCGGCCAAGAGGCGGTCAAGGCCACTGGGCGCATGATGTTCAACGTCAAGGAAGCCGCTGCCGTGTTCGTGGTGAACATTCGCTGCGGTCTGCTGGGCTTCATTCTTGGCGTACTGCCGGGTGCCGGTGCGACACTGGCCAGCGCAGTCGCTTACATGACGGAAAAACGCATCGCCGGCCCTGGCGGCAAGTTTGGCCAGGGCGACATGCGCGGTCTGGCAGCTCCCGAGACCGCCATCGGGGCAACCGCTTGCGGCGCGTTGGTGCCGATGCTGACGCTGGGTGTTCCGGGCTCGGGCACCACGGCGGTGATGATCGGCGCGTTGTCGCTGTACAACATCACGCCCGGTCCGATGCTGTTTCAACAGCAACCGGACATCGTATGGGGCCTGATCGCTTCGTTGTTCATCGCCAACATCATGCTGGTGATCCTCAACATCCCGATGATCCGTATCTTCACGCGCATCCTCGCCGTGCCGAACTGGGCGCTGGTCCCGGTGATTGCGATCATCACCGGGATCGGCGTGTATGCAGTGCACGCTACCACCTTCGACCTGTTCCTGATGGTCGGCATCGGCATCTTCGGTTACATCCTGCGCAAGCTGGATTTCCCGCTGTCGCCGATTCTGCTCGGTTTCATCCTTGGTGGTCTGATGGAGCAGAACCTGCGGCGCGCCCTGTCGATCTCCAACGGCGAACTGGGGATTCTCTGGGCCAGCCCGATCACCCTCGGGGTCTGGGTGGTGACCGTGTTCATGCTGCTGTTTCCGCTGATCCGTATCTGGCGCAAGCGCGCAAAACAGCAGGCTGCCGCAACGCATGGCTGATTCGTCACTGCGTCAATGGTGGGCAACGCCGCTGGTCGGTCTGCTCGGCGGCTACCTCGCCAGCCAGGTTGGCTGGCCGCTGCCGTGGATGGTTGGCTCGTTGCTGGCAATCATCCTGGTGCGCTGCCTGACACCCTGGCAACTGGCGCAGATTCCGGGTGGTCGTAAATGCGGGCAACTGATCATCGGTATCGGCATCGGTCTGCATTTCACGCCAGTGGTTATCGAGCAGGTGCTCGCGCATTTCGGGCTGATTTTCATCGGCGCGCTGGTCACCAGTCTGTCGTGTCTGGTTGGCGTCTGGCTGATGCTGCGCACCGGAGAAGATCGCCCTACGGCGTTCTTTTCGAGCATGCCGGGCGGTTCCGGGGAGATGGTCAACCTTGGCGCACGTAACGGTGCAACGCTAAGCAGCGTCGCAGCCGCGCAAAGTCTTCGGGTGCTGGCAGTAGTATTGTGCGTGCCGGCGATCTTCAAATACCTGCTGGGTGACGGTACGCCTTCGCTGCATGCCACAGCGGTCGATTGGCGCTGGCTGGCATTCCTGCTGCCGGTCGGCGCAGCACTGGCCTGGCTGTGGCAACGTCTCAAGCAACCCAACCCGTGGCTGTTCGGCCCTCTGTTGCTCAGTGCCGTAGTGAGCGTGGTCTGGGACCTGAAAATCGGCTTGCCCAACGGTGCCAGCCAGCTGGGTCAGCTACTGATCGGCAGCGGGCTGGGTTGTCATTTCAATCGGGCATTCTTTCGGCGTGCGCCATCGTTTCTGGCGCGTACGCTGTTGGGCACTGCGCTGACCATGTTGATTGCCGCACTGGCTGCGCTGGGGCTGAGCGCCCTCACCCACCTGGACCTGCGCTCACTGACGCTGGGCATGATGCCCGGTGGCATTGCCGAAATGAGCCTGACCGCAGAAGTTCTGCAACTGTCGGTCCCCCTGGTGACGGCCATGCAGGTCATGCGCCTGCTGTTCGTGCTGTTTCTTGCCGAGCCGCTGTACCGGCGCTGGAACAAGCGGTTCGCTGACTGAGCCCAATCAGAAGCACTTTGATCAGAGAACGGGCAAGCGCCAGTCGATTGGCTCGATGCCGTTTTGCTCAAGGTACTTGTTGGCCCGCCCGAAATGCCCGTTACCCAGGAAGCCTTTGTAGGCTGACAACGGCGAAGGATGGACGGAGGTCAGCACTAGGTGCTTGGTCGCATCGACCAGTTTCTGCTTGCTCTGCGCATGAGCGCCCCACAGCAGGAACACCAGATGCGGCTGATGCTCGCTGACCACTTGAATGATCCGGTCCGTGAAGTGCTGCCAGCCTTTTCCCGCATGCGAAGCTGCGTTGGCGCGCTCGACGGTAAGAGTCGTGTTAAGCAACAGCACGCCCTGATCAGCCCATGATTGCAGGCAGCCGTGATTGGGAATGTCGATATTCAGGTCGCGTTTGAGTTCTTTATAGATATTGACCAGTGACGGCGGCGTCGGCACGCCTGGCTGCACCGAGAAACACAGGCCGTGAGCCTGATTCGGACCGTGATACGGGTCCTGACCGAGGATCACCACTTTCACATTGTTGAGCGGCGTCGAATTCAGCGCATTGAAAATCAGCGGCCCAGGCGGATATATCTCTTTACCCGCGGCATGCTCCTGGCGCAGAAACTCGCGCAACTGCGCCATATAGGGCTGCTCGAATTCATCGCGCAGCGCTTCCTTCCAGCTGGGCTCAAGCTTGATGCGGTCGTCGCTAGTCATGGTTACATCCGGTAAAAACAATGCGCGGACACTAGAAAAGCCCGGCAGCAAAGTCAATGCCGGTTTCTAGATGCGCCTTTACGATCGGACGCAGAGCGTCCAGAAAGAAGTGCCGACGCGGAGCGTCGGCACGATAGTCAGTTCGCAGCAGCCAGCTCACCGCTCTGGCATGGCAGTGAGCGCAGGTTTCAGCTACCGATGCCCGCCCCGACCATCACCGCGCCCGCCTCGTCCATGATCACGGCCATCGCGTCCGCCTCGACCGCCATGGTCCTCCCAGCCGCGGTTGCCTCGGTCGCCGCGGAAGCCGTCATTGCGTCCGAAACCACCATTGCCTCGAAAGCCGTCATTACGCCCAAAACCGCCATTGCCGCGAAAGCCGTCGTTTCTCCAGCCATAACCCGGTGGGCGTCCCGGCTGGTAGTAGCGTGGCACTGGCGGCGGCGCGTAATAACGCGGTGCCGGGGCGTAGTAGCGTGGTTGGGTGTAATAGCGTGGCTGAGGCGCTACATAGATGCGCTGCTCCTGATAGTAGGTGGAGCGGTAGCCATTGTCGTACGCGTAAGCGCCACCGACGACGGTTGCCGGCTGCGTGTACACATCGGATTCGTAGTAACCAGGGCCTGCGTAGCAACCGGCAAGGAAAAGGGTCAGCAACGTGATAAGCAAGGGTCTTCGATACATGGCGGCCTCCTGGACCGCGATTGGGCACGAATCAGCGACGCTGATCGGCGTCCGCCAAAGCGGTTGACGGACAGAAGTTCAGACACCGAAAAGGGAATCTAGTGCGTTGGCGCAGCGTGTAAACCCTACGAAAGATGATGGCCATCCTTCACTCAAGGGCTCTAAAGCCGGGGCATGCAGGCATGTTTCGATTTCCTACAAAGATGCTACAAAACATTTCAAAACACCCATGCATCAACACAGTGCGGTTACGCACCAGCACAAGGCAGTTTCCCTCAGGGCTGACCTGCGATGGTCCGGGCAGGCCTTGAAAAACAAAGGCCTTGGCGAGTTGGCACAAGTCTCGCTTGATGAATGGCGTGCAGGAGTCAACACAGGTTCGCGGCACCACAATTTGCAATAGCCGACTAGGGTTCCGGCTTGCCGACAGGCAAGTGGCTGGTCCGAGAGTTGGCGACCTCCAGTAGAGGTTACACGGCGGGACAAAAGCCCGGGAGACAGGGACACCAGTGGTGTCACGTTGCTCCTGGCCGCCTTTTTTCACTACTGGAGATTTCTCAACATGCAAAAGTCTCGTCTCTTCGGCCTGCTCACGGCAGGCCTGCTTGCTGCGTTGAGCCTCTCGGCGAATGCCGCCCAAAAAGATCACTTCAATGTCTGCTGGACCATCTACGCAGGCTGGATGCCGTGGGAATACGCAGGTAGCCAGGGCATCGTCGACAAGTGGGCGAAAAAATACGGCATCAAGATCGATGTCACCCAGCTCAATGATTACGTCGAATCCATCAACCAGTACACCGCTGGCCAGTTCGATGGCTGCACCATGACCAACATGGACGCACTGACCATTCCGGCTGCAGGCGGTGTGGAAAGCACGGCACTGATCGTCAGCGATTTCTCCAATGGCAATGACGGCATCGTGCTCAAGGGCGAAGGCAAGAAAGTCGCTGACCTGAAAGGTATGGACGTCAATCTGGTCGAGCTGTCGGTGTCTCACTACCTGCTGGCCCGTGCGCTGGACAGCGTCAAGCTCAGCGAAAAAGACCTCAAGGTGGTCAACACCTCGGATGCCGATATCTCGGCAGCCTTCAATACCGATGATGTGCAGGCCGTTACCACCTGGAACCCGATGCTGTCGGACATTAAAGCCAAACCCGGCGTGACCGAAGTGTTCAACTCCAGTCAGATTCCTGGCGAGATCATGGACATGATGGTCGTCAACACTCAGACCCTGAAGGACAACCCGGCGCTGGGCAAAGCCCTGACCGGTGCCTGGTTTGAAGTGGTCGCGCTGATTAACGCCAAAAACGCCCAGAGCAAGGCAGCGCTGGAACACATGGCCAAGGCATCGGGCACCGATCTGGCCGGCTTCCAGGCGCAACTGGACACCACCAAGCTGTTTGCCACGCCCAGGGAAGCGCTTGAGTTCGCGACCAGCAAACAATTGCCAGACACCCAGCGCAAGGTGGCTGACTTCTCGTTCGCCCACGGTTTGCTCGGTGAAGGCGCACGCGATGCCAATGCGGTCGGCATGTCGTTCGCCAATGGCGTGATGCTCGGCGACAAGGCCAACGTCAAGCTGCACTTTGACCCCAGCTACGTGCAGATGGCCGTCGACGGCAAGCTGTAAATCACGTTCAGTAGAAAGGTCATTGCCATGCGTTTGATAAACCGCCATCCGGACCGTGCCGGTCGCCTGATTCTGGTGATCCTGCCGTTCGCCCTGTTGCTGTTCGCCTACTTCATGGGCTCGGCCACCCGGCTTGCGGAAAACCCCACCGACAAACTGCTGCCCAGCGCCGTACAGATGGCCGATGCTGTCAAACGCATGGCGTTCACCGCCGATACCCGCAGCGGCGACTACCTGCTGTGGCAGGACACGGCATCGAGTCTGCAACGTCTGGCCATCGGCCTGGGGATCAGCGCGCTGTTGGGCCTGTGCCTGGGCATTGCGGCGGGCATCCTGCCGCTGTTCGGTGCGCCGCTGTCGCCCTTGCTGACGGTAATGTCGATGGTGCCGCCGCTGGCGATCCTGCCGATTCTGTTCATCGTCTTTGGTCTGGGCGAGCTGTCGAAAGTGATGCTGATCGTGATCGGCATCACGCCGATTCTGGCCCGTGATCTGGAACAGCGTGCCCGGGAAATTCCGGTCGAGCTGCTGATCAAGGCGCAGACCCTCGGCGCCTCGACCTGGACGCTGATCCTGCGGGTAGTCCTGCCGCAGTTGCTGCCGCGTCTATTGATTGCCCTGCGCCTGGTGCTGGGTTCGGCGTGGCTGTTCCTGATCGCCGCCGAGGCCATCGCCTCGACTGACGGTCTGGGTTACCGGATCTTTCTGGTCCGCCGCTACCTGGCGATGGACGTGATTCTGCCGTATGTGGTGTGGATAACCCTGCTTGCCTGGCTGATGGACTGGGGCCTCAAAGCCCTGACCCGACGCGCCTTTCCTTGGTACGAAGGGGTGCGGACATGAGCTTTATCTGTGTGCGCAATGTCTGGCAACAATACGATGATCAGGTGGTGCTTGAAGGCCTGAATCTGGACGTGGCCGAAGGTGAGTTCTGCACGCTGGTCGGTGCATCGGGCTGCGGCAAGTCGACTTTTCTGCGCCTGCTGCTGGGTCAGGAAACTCCGAGCCGTGGACTGATCACGCTGGACGGCAAGACCCTGCGCAATGAGCCAGACGCCAGCCGTGGCGTGGTGTTTCAGCGCTATTCAGTGTTCCCGCACCTGTCGGTGCTGGACAACGTGGCGCTGGGTCTGGAACTGCCCCGCTCGGCGTGGCTGGGCCGACTGTTCGGCCAGGCAAAAAGCGAGGCACGCGAGCACGCCGCGCAACTGCTTGGCAAGGTTGGCCTGGGGCATGCGCTGGATAAGTACCCCACGCAATTGTCCGGCGGCATGCAGCAGCGTCTGGCCATTGCTCAGGCGCTGATCATGAAACCCCGCGTGCTGCTGCTGGACGAGCCCTTCGGCGCGCTCGACCCCGGCATTCGCAAAGACATGCACCACTTGCTGCTGGACCTGTGGCGCGAAACGAAGCTGACCGTGTTCATGGTCACTCACGACCTGTCCGAAGGTTTCAACCTCGGCACCCGCCTGCTGGTGTTCGACAAGGTCCGCCACGACCCGCACGAACCCGGCGCGTATGGCGCGCGCATCACTTACGACATTCCCCTCAACAGCGAACGCCGCGCCGAACGCGCCGCCATCGATTCGCTGCTCAACGTTTCAGAGGAGCTCGCTCAATGACTGACTCAACCACGCTGTACCCGGTTTTCGCCGAAGAGATGCTGCCCGGTGGCGGCCATCGTTCGTTCATCCTTAAGCGCGGCGAACTGCTGCGCCTGACCGACCTGCACGGCAACGCCAACGTCAGCCTGACCCTGCTCAACGCTCACGAAAAAACCGAGCGGCTGAACCTGCCCGACAGCCTCAAATGCCAGCACACCGCCAGGTTGAGCAACGGCCATTGCCTGTATTCGGACATGGGCCGCGTGCTGGCGGCCATCGTCACTGACACCTGCGGCTGGAGCGACAGCATCGGCGGCGTGCTCAATGCTCAGGAAGTCGCTGAAAAATACGGTCAGGGCCGCTATCAGGAACTGCGCAACGGCTTCTTTCGCAATGGCGTCGACAACCTGCTGGTCGAGCTGGGCAAATGGGGGCTGGGGCTGTCCGACCTGTTGATGACCCTCAACCTGTTCAGCCGAGTCGATGTCGACGAGGCAGGAATCCTGCACTTCGCCGCGAACAACTCGAAAGCCGGTGACTACATCGAGCTGTACGCACCGATGGACACGCTGGTGGTGCTGACCGCCTTGCAACATCCGATGGACCCTAACCCGCAATACGCCCCACAACCGCTCAGACTCAGCTGGATGAAGGCCGACGCCAGCGTTGCCGAGCACTGCCGCACCTCGCGCCCGGAAAACGAGCGCGGCTTCATCAACACCGACCGCCTGTTCGCCTGAGGAGCCCTTTCATGAATTCACACACTCACATTTGCTGCGACGCAACCATACCGGCAGGCGAGCCGTTCCTGGCCGAAGTCAAGGCCGGACAGACCGTGCGCATCCTCGATCTGCAAGGCAACCAGGCTGTCGATACGCTGTTTTTCAGCCTCGCCAACCCGCGTGAACGCTACGACGTACAACGCACCTTGCGCCGCCAGAACAGCGTGTACCTGACCACCGGCAGCGTGCTGTTTTCCAACCTCGGTCAGCCGATGCTGACCATTGTCGATGACACCTGCGGTCGCCACGACACGCTCGGTGGCGCATGCGCGCAAGAGAGCAACACCGTGCGCTACGCCCTGGAAAAACGCTACATGCACAGCTGCCGCGACAACTACCTGCGCGCCTGCCTGCACGACGGGCGTCTGACCAAGGCCGACATCGGTCCGAACATCAATTTCTTCATGAACGTGCCGGTGACAGCCGAAGGCGGCCTGACCTTCGAAGACGGTATTTCCGCGCCCGGCAAGTACGTTGAACTGCGCGCCGAGATGGACGTGATCGTGCTGATTTCCAACTGTCCGCAGCTCAACAACCCCTGCAACGGCTACAACCCGACGCCTGCGCAGTTGCTGATTCGCGACTGACCCGGCACCAGCCCTCAGCAACGGACGACCGTTGCGTAGATAGATCAATAGCGGGACGGCCCGCTTCCCATCACGAAACCAAGCGCGTCTGGGTTTCCGGGGTTATGCCATGTTCGACAAACTGCTGATCGCCAACCGTGGCGCCATTGCCTGCCGTATCCTGCGGACCCTGCGCACCTTGCAGGTGAAAGGTGTGGCGGTGTATTCCGAAGCCGACGCCGCAAGCCTGCACCTGATGCAGGCCGACGAAGCCCACAGCCTGGGCGAAGGCGGCGCAGCGGGAACTTATCTGGCGGTGGACAAGATCCTCGCCATCGCCAAAGCCAGCGGTGCCAGAGCCATTCATCCTGGCTACGGCTTTCTCTCCGAAAACGCCGCGTTTGCCCAGGCCTGTGAAGACGCCGGTATCGCCTTCGTCGGGCCAACGCCCGAGCAACTGCGCGTATTCGGCCTCAAGCACACCGCTCGCGCACTGGCCAGACAGCACGGCGTGCCCATGCTGGAAGGCACCGAACTGCTCGACAGCGTGGAATCAGCCATCGCAGCGGCGCGTGATATCGGCTATCCGGTCATGCTCAAGAGCACTGCAGGCGGTGGCGGCATCGGCATGCGAGTGTGCCGCAGCGCTGAAGAGCTGGCCGACTCGTTCGAGGCGGTGAAGCGCCTTGGCCAGAACAATTTCAGCGACGCGGGTGTGTTCATCGAGAAATACATTCAGCGTGCCCGCCATCTGGAAGTGCAGGTGTTTGGTGACGGTCAGGGCGAGGTGCTGGCGCTCGGCGTACGTGACTGCTCGGTGCAACGCCGCAACCAGAAAGTGCTGGAAGAAACCCCGGCCCCCAACCTGCCCGACGGCATGGCCGATGAACTTTGCGCGGCAGCCATCAAACTCGCCAGAGCGGTCAATTACCGCAGCGCAGGCACCGTCGAATTCGTCTTCGACAGTGAGGATCAGCGCTTCTATTTTCTGGAAGTAAATACTCGTCTGCAGGTCGAACACGGCGTCACCGAGCAGGTGTGGGGGGTAGATCTGGTCAGCTGGATGGTACAACTTGCTGCCGGAGACCTGCCGCCACTGGAGCAATTGCAGGCCGGCCTGAAACCGTCCGGCCATGCCATTCAGGCACGGCTGTACGCGGAAGATCCGGGCCGTGACTTCCAGCCCTGCCCCGGCCTGCTGACGGCGGTGAATTTTCCGCCTGCCGATGGCCATGCACTGCGCATCGACACCTGGGTTGAAGCGGGCTGCGAGATACCGCCGTACTTTGACCCGATGATTGCCAAGCTGATCAGTTGGGCGCCGACCCGCGAGCGGGCCAGCACCGGGCTGATCGATGCGCTGAACGAAACGCGCCTGTACGGGGTCGAGACCAATCGCGACTACCTGCGCCAGATCATTGCCGACACGCCGTTCGCCAGCGGCCAGCCGTGGACCCGCTGCCTGGAAGGTCTGGTGTATCACGCTGACACCTTCGAAGTGTTGAGCGGCGGCACGCAGACCAGCGTTCAGGATTATCCGGGGCGGCTGGGTTACTGGGCGGTCGGTGTACCGCCATCCGGGCCGATGGACAGCCGCGCGTTGCGCCAGGGCAATGGCCTGCTGGGCAATGCCGAAGGATGCGCTGCGCTGGAAATCACCATGAGCGGGCCGTTGCTGCGCTTTAATACCGATGCCGTGATTGCCGTGACCGGTGCGCAGATCCCGATCACGCTCGATGGCGAACCCCGCGCCATGAACACCGCGCTGCTGGTGTGCGCAGGCTCGACCCTTGCGCTGGGCACCATTGCAGGTGCCGGCGTACGCAGCTACCTGTGCGTACGTGGCGGGCTGGACGTGCCGGATTATCTGGGCAGCAAAAGCACCTTTACCCTCGGCCAGTTCGGCGGGCATGGCGGGCGGGCGTTGCGGGCCGGTGATGTGTTGCACATTGCGCCATTGGTGGATCGTAGCGCGGGCCAGCGGATTGCCGATGACGCCCTTGAAGCGCTGCCTGACATTCGCCGTATAAGGGTCATTTACGGCCCCCATGCTGCGCCGGAATACTTTACCGAAGCGTACATAGAGACGTTTTTTGCAACCGACTGGGAAGTGCATTTCAACTCCAGCCGTACCGGCGTGCGCCTGATCGGCCCGAAACCCGAATGGGTGCGCGCTGACGGTGGCGAGGCAGGTCTGCACCCGTCCAATATTCACGACAACCCCTATGCAATCGGCGCGGTGGATTTCACCGGCGATATGCCGGTAATCCTGGGCCCGGATGGACCGAGCCTGGGTGGGTTCGTATGCCCGGTGACCATTATCGAAGCGGACTTGTGGCAGCTGGGGCAGTTGAAGGCTGGCGACAAGGTCCGGTTTCATCCGGTGAGTGTCGAGGCGTGTCATGCAGAACGATGCGGGAGCGAACTTGTTCGCGAAGGCTATATTCCAGACGCAGAAAATACATCGACTGTACCGCCCTATTCGCGGACAAGTCCGCTCCTACAGGGCACCGCGCGCCCTCAAAGCACCGCGGACTCCTGTGGGAGCGAAGCTGTGCGCATAGAGGATTTGCCCTCCCCGGTCATTCTCGACATAGGTCAGGGCGATAAACGCCTGGTCGCACGCCTGTCCGGCGATACCCACCTGCTGCTGGAAATCGGTGCGCCAGAGCTGGATCTGGTGCTGCGTCTGCGCGGCCATGCCTTGATGCTGGCGCTGGAGGCCAAGCAACTGGAGGGCGTGATTGACCTGACGCCAGGTATTCGCTCGCTGCAAGTCCATTACCGCCCCGAACAACTGCCCCTCCGACAACTGCTCGACATCGTCGCTGGAGAGTGGGACGCAGTGTGCGCAGCGAAAGACCTGCAAGTGGCGTCGCGCATCGTTCATCTGCCGTTGTCCTGGGATGATCCGGCCTGTCAGCTGGCCATCGAGAAGTACATGACCACCGTGCGCAAGGACGCACCGTGGTGCCCGAGCAATCTGGAATTTATCCGGCGCATCAACGACCTGCCCAATCTTGACGAGGTGCAGCGTACGGTGTTCGACGCCAGTTATCTGGTCATGGGGCTGGGCGATGTGTACCTCGGCGCACCGGTCGCCACGCCTTTGGACCCGCGTCATCGATTAGTGACCACCAAGTACAATCCGGCGCGCACCTGGACCGCCGAGAATTCGGTCGGCATCGGCGGTGCCTACATGTGCGTGTACGGCATGGAAGGCCCCGGCGGCTATCAATTCGTCGGCCGCACACTGCAGATGTGGAATCGCTACCGTGACGTTGCCGCCTTCGAGGGCAAGCCATGGCTGCTGCGCTTTTTCGACCAGATCCGCTTCTACCCGGTCAGCGCCGACGAATTGCTACGCATCCGTCGCGATTTCCCGCTGGGCCGCTTCGATCTGAACATCGAACACAGCACCTTGAACATGGCTGACTACCAGGCCTTCCTGACCCGCGAAGCCGAAGGCATCACGGCATTCCGTGCTCAGCAACAGTCCGCGTTCAACGCCGAACGCGAACGCTGGATCGCCAACGGCCAGGCCGACTTTCAGAGCGATGAAGGCGTCGCGCCAAACACCGAAGAGTTGCCACTGCAAACGGGCCAACAAGGCGTCGACAGCCACATCGCTGGCAATCTCTGGCAGGTCCAGGTGCAACCCGGCGAGCGTGTCGAAGCGGGTGATGTGCTGGTGATTCTGGAGTCCATGAAAATGGAAATCCCCCTGCTCGCGCCAGTCGCAGGTGTGGTGCAGGAAGTCAGGGTGCAACCCGGCTCGGCAGTACGCGCAGGGCAGCGGGTGGTGGTGCTGGCAGCAGACTGAACCGATCAACTTTTCACTTTCAATGGAATTGCGTCATGAACGACTCAGCACTGCCCAACGACCTGCGCCTGGATACCGTACGCACTGCTTACCTGTCCGGCCAGATTTCCCCACGCCAGCTGATTCTGGCGCTACGGGAAAAAGCCGCAACGCTCAACGCGGATTATCACCTGTTCATTCACCTGCTCAGCCCGGCTGAACTGGAGCCCTATCTGGCCGCGCTGGAAAATCGCGATATTCAAAGCCTGCCACTGTATGGCGTGCCCTTCGCGATCAAGGACAACATTGATCTGGCCGCCATTGCGACCACCGCTGCCTGCCCGGCGTACGCCTACACGCCAGAGCGCTCGGCAACCATCGTCGAGCAATTGATCGCGCTGGGGGCGGTGCCCATGGGCAAGACCAATCTGGACCAGTTCGCCACCGGCCTGAATGGCAGCCGCTCGCCCTATGGCGCCTGCCCCAACAGTGTCTTGAAAGAGTACCCGTCCGGCGGCTCAAGCTCTGGTTCGTCACTGGCGGTCGCGCTGGAGGTCAGTAGCTTCTCGCTGGGCACTGACACGGCGGGTTCGGGCCGTGTGCCCGCAGCGTTGAACAATCTGGTGGGGCTGAAAGCCAGCAAGGGGCTGATTTCCACCGCTGGTGTCGTACCCGCTTGCCGTACGCAGGATTGCGTGTCGATCTTTACTGCCACAGCAAGGGAAGCCAGCCAGTTGCTGGGGCTGGTTGCCACGCTTGATCCGCACGATGAATACAGCCGACACAACCCGCAGTGGAATGACCTTTCGGCATTCGGCGCACCTCGACCGTTTCGCTTCGGCGTACCACGCGCTGAAGACCTGGAATTCTTTGGCTGTAACGAAGGACCGAGGCTGTTCAGCGCGGCCATCGCCCATCTCACTGCGCTGGGCGGGGAAGCTGTCAGGGTGGACCTGTCACCGTTTCTCGAAGCGGCGCGGTTGTTGTACGAGGGGCCGTGGGTGGCCGAACGCTACAGCGTCGCCGGGCAGTTAATGGAAGAACACCCTGATGCGGTATTGCCGGTGATCCGCGACGTGCTGGCCAAGGCACCCCAGGTCAGCGGGGTCGATACGTTTCGGGCGCAATACCGTCTACAGGCGCTCAAGGTGATTTGCGATCGGGCGCTTGAAGGGCTGGATTGTGTGGTAACGCCGAGCATCGGCCGCCCGGTAACTTCAGCAGAACTGGCTGCCGAGCCAGTGCTGCGCAATTCGGAGCTGGGCTATTACACGAACTTCGTCAACCTGCTCGACTACACCGCCATCGCCGTACCCAGTGCCTTCATGAGCAACGGTCTGCCGTGGGGCATTACGTTGTTCGGACGGGCATTCACCGATCAGTACCTGCTCAGTCTGGCCGATGCTTTCCAGCGGCACACCGACCTGTCTTTGATCGGCGGTGAAGCACCTCGATTGCCCGCGCCGAAGGCCGTAGCAGGTAACGATATGGCCCGGCTGGTGGTCTGCGGCGCGCACCTGGACGGACTGGCGTTGAACTGGCAGCTCAAGCGACGCGGTGCCCGTTTGCTGGAGTGCACACACAGCTCAGCCGACTATAAATTGTTCGCGCTGGCCGGTGGCCCGCCCTTTCGTCCAGGCATGGTACGGGTGGCCGAAGACGGTGTGGCCATTGAGGTGGAAGTCTGGGAGTTGCCCAGTGTCGAGCTGGGTTCGTTTCTGACCGGCATTCCGGCACCGCTGGGCCTGGGGAAGGTGCAACTGGCCGATGGCCGCTGGGAGAACGGGTTTATCTGTGAAGCCTACGGCCTGACAGGTGCTCGCGACATCAGCCATCTCGGCGGCTGGCGTGCCCACTTGCAACAGATGTAAGCGAAAAGGCGGCAGGCTCTGACGTGCCGCCCTTTCTGAAACAGCTCTGTTACTCCAAAGGCTCTGCCACTACTACATAGTTATGTCATGTTCGGACGGCCTTGCCGACATAGTGCGCATCCACTCACTTCGACCAGCCGTCATGAACCACATCTGGAGTCCGCTTCACCAGGACACCCTCCTTCACGCCTCATCATTTCTGCTGGAACAGCCAAGCGTTCTGCTGCCCGAGTACAGCAACAGCCGACACGATACGCTCAATGCCTGGGCGCCCTTTACCCTGCCTGCGCTCCAGCTTCCACCCCGTGAACAGCCACTGCCGCCGCTGGCCGAGAAGCACGCTAAGCAAGATAAGACCGCACGCATCGAACGCACGCTCGAAGCACTGCGCAAAAGCCCGGGTTTCCAGCTGATCGCCAACTCGGCCTTGCTCCTTGAAGCGTGCCAGCTGGATATGGACTTCCCGCCGACTCGAAAACACTATGTCCACCAACAACTCGTCATGCTGCTCGAACAAAAGACCGGCAAGACGCTGGACCCGGACACGCTGCGGATCACGTTCAGCACGCAGACCCTGCCCGCCCTGAACGACGAGGGGCATGAGCGTTACAGCCTTGACATGTCGCTGACCAACGTAGCACTGGCGGTCTTCGATCCAGAACGGTTCGTGGCCCTGTATCGCAGTGAAATCATCGACACGCCCTTGTCCGAGGAAGCCCCGTCACTGAGCGCAAGGCAGGTGCTCAAGTGGCTCAGCGAGACACCGCTGGATCGCGACTACAGCATGGCTCTGGAGGCTTTCAGGACACGACACACAGTCACCTGCCGCACCTTGTCGCGGTTGGGTTTTCTGGATGGGCTGGCTCATCGGTTCTTCCACGGGCACATCAGCCGCGACGGCTATTTCCTGACGCTGGACGCTCTGGGGCTCAGCGATTTCCCTGCCGACGTAGCGACACTGGAACAGAGCGGCCGCGGTGAGAAGTCCGAGGTTCGAATCTTGTCACTCAACGGCGAAACGGTGCCGGGAATTTTTCAGGTCAGGTCGAAAACCACCTCCCACTGTTTCATTCACATACTGAGTGCCAAGGGCAACGTCATCGAATACATCAGCGATGATCCGGACCAGATGACCAACAGGCTGCTGGCGGCCCTGAATGCCTCGAGGCTCTATGGCTACGCGTTGCATGCGCTTGATCAGGACGCAGGCATAGTTGCCAGCGCGCCGCTGCTCGCAGAAGACGTTTTTACCGAACTGACCCAGGCATCATTTGCCGAGACACAGCTCAACAGCCAGAACATCGACCTGCTCAAGACGGTATCGCGCAGCCTCAAGCTGGCCGGGGCGGTAGACCTCTGGCAGACCAACCCTGCTCTTCTGGAACACATCCCCTCGGCCTCCAGAATGGCTGCGCAGGTCATGGAGACTTATCTGCTGGAACATCACGGTCTGACGCTCAACCCTGACCACGTGTTCATCGCCTATCAATCCGGTAACTCTATCAGCCCGCTGGGCGGAGCCCGCAATCCACCCACGCATGTTCACACGCCCGATGAAAAACCGATCAGCCTGAGCGAAGCGCTGGTGATCAACTACCGGGTGGATGCTCCTCAGGGCTACATTGATCACGACGGTATTACAGAGGTCTTTCTCGACACCACCGGCCAGGGCGTACGCGCTCAAGGCCAGAGTTTGGCGATCACGCCGCAGGCACTTGAAGACTATATCAAGGCATTCGATTTTCTGAACTGGATGACCAAACGTATCCAAGAATTCTGGGGGCAGCAAAAAGAAGCCATCGAACAGGCACTCAAATCAGCCTTCATCCATCAGGCGCTGATCAGCCTGAAGCGCGGCAGCCTCAAACGCAGCGGTTTCGATCAAGTCGTTGAAGCGCTCGCCCCTTCTGCGCCCAATCACTGGCTGGTACTTGGCTTCTTCGTTCAGGGCTCGCTGATCGACGGCATGGAACATCAATACACCGGGCTGTTGATACTTGAGCAACCCGGTAAACCGAAGGTGCTCTATCAGCCTGGGTATCCCGAAGCCTTTATCGAGTTTACGGACGGCGATGCACTTGAACGCTATCTGAACCTGAAGACCGCCCAACCGGACTGGCGTGAAGCCGTGATGCGCTACGTTCCCGTGCGCCATCACCAACGTCTGGACTACCTGTTCAAGCTATGGGGCGGCGTTCAGGCACCCGGTCCGCCCGTCTCCATCCTGCGCCCGTGGACGGATGCGCTGTACAACCCAGACGCTCGAAAAGCCCTGCACCACTCATTGTGTGAAAAAAAACTGGAGGGCTCGCCGTTCGGTTATCTGCATCAACTCCTGAAACAGAATTCGCTGGCTGATGCAGAAGAGCAGATCGTGACCTCCGCACAGGTTTCGCTGGCGTACTGGACAGACCGCCTACACCACTTACAGCGTTTGCTGGTGCCCATGTCTCTGTTGCTGACACCGGCGTTTTTAACGTCGCTTGCAGCGGATGTCGGCCTTACTGCACTGAGCATTGCCTCCGCGAATTTGCCGGGCAGTCGTTACGCAGAAAAGAATCAGGCGCTGCAGGCAACATTATCGCTGGGTTTGTTACAGCTTGGGCCGCAGACACCGAGACTACTGCGCACACTGACCAAAATCGTCAAACCTGCCGGTCATACAGCAGGGGCGTCTTTAGTGTTGTCCGGTGGCTCACGAGGCTCCAGCCATTTAAGCGCGCGGCCATTAAAACCACGCCATACACGACTGGAAAAATTCTTTCATACCGACGCCCTGCTAAAACGCTGGACCATCACCAGCAGAGTGTCGCCCGGTTTGTTGCCGGTGCATGCCTGGAAGCTGGGCCGCCGCTTCCTGCTCTGGACGTCGGACAGAGGTCAGGCGCGGACACTGGTGGTCAGCACCCACGGGTACTACACCCCGTGGACTGCGACGGTGAAGATCCCCAACGGCACGGAGATCCGCACCTATGCGCCGCATGGTTATGAATTGGTCGACCCCAAATTGCACCGTATCGTCAACAAGAATGCCCGGCCGTTTGCCATTTCCAATACAAAGGAAAATATCCTGATATATCCAGTAGCCGCGCATGAGCCATTGCTGATGACGGACAAGATAATCGCGGGCACTTCACTGCCCGGCAGGCTGAAGAACTACAGCCTGTCCAAGTTCCAGACAACCAGTTACGAAACCTATGACGATATTGCACGGGTGGTAGGCAACTCGAACGCATCGCCCCTCAAGGGCTGGTTACCGCCAACGCCAATGGATGTACTGACGGTACGCAACCGCTTCGGCAAGACGCCACCGTCGTTGAGCGACCTGTTCAACAGCCTGTCGACACAGGGCATCCATTACGACAGGGTGCTGCTGGTGCACTGCCGATGCGCAGCAATATCTGCACTGTTGCGGCGCACACCGGTTTATCATCCCCCTGCAACATAGCCAATTGGCAGGAGCGCCTGAACCAACTGCCCCGATCATCGAGCAAGACAATCGCCATGAACGACACCCGCCTTTGCCCTCTGTGCGGCTTCAACAACCAGTGCAGCCTGGCTGACCCGCTTACGGCAGATCAGGCCTGCTGGTGCTTTTCGGAAAGCATCGACCCGGCTTTGCTTGAAGCACTGCCTGCGGACATCCGCGACAAGGCGTGTCTGTGTCCGCGTTGCGCCGGGATCGAGGAAGCCGCATCCGGCCAGTCTGCCGACCGGATCAACAAGTAGGATGCGCTCCCCATCCCCTATCAGCCGCTGTCGCCATGCGTCTTGATCGCTTCCTCAGTAACCTGCCAAGCCTCAATCGCAAAAGCGTGCGCCTGGCGCTGGCCAGCGGGCGGGTGCAGGTAGACGGGCAAACAACCAGCGACCCGCACCACGAAGTGCGCGAGTTCAGTCGCGTAGCGCTCGACGGGGAAATACTGCAAGCCGGCAAAGCTGCCCGCTATTTCATGCTGCACAAACCTGAAGGCTGCGTCAGCGCGACAGTTGATACACAGCACCCGACAGTCCTCGACTTGCTGGACGAGCCTGACAGACACGAGCTGCATATCGCCGGGCGGCTGGACTTCAACACCACTGGCCTGATGCTGATTACCAACGATGGTCAATGGTCACGACGCCTCACGCAGCCGCAGACCAAAATGCCCAAAGTGTATTACGTCGAGACCGAACAACTGATCGACGAACGCTACGCAGCCACATTCGCTGCCGGTATGTATTTTTCATTTGAGAACATCACCACGCAACCGGCGCAATTAATCCTGCTGGGGCCACATAGCGCACGCCTGACTATTGTCGAAGGTCGTTATCACCAGGTGAAACGGATGTTCGGTCACTTCAATAACAAAGTGCTGCGCCTGCACCGGGAGAATATTGGCGCGCTGGCGCTGGACCCTGCCCTGGCACCCGGCGGCTACCGGGCGTTGCACGCTGCGGAAGTCAGCCTGTTCTGAAAAGTCACAACCGTTTGGCGGATTACGCAAACAAGGTACGAATGACACTTGCGGGTTAACGGATCGACTGCTTGACTGGGATTGTCAGTCCTTATGCGACTGATGAGTCAATCCATTATTCCAAGAAACACTTTGTCGTATCGAGCCGCTGGTTCGCGACACATTGCCCGCCAATAACAATACCTGTCGAACAGCTTATCGGATCGACATGGGCCTTTAATCGGCTATCGCCTGCCTGTCACGAAACTCGTGCAACGTCATGTGCACGTCTACCTGTTTACGCCAGGAGTTACACCTATGTCGCCAGAAAAAGCAGTGCTGGACATACAAGGACAGTTTCGGGTTTATACCGAGTTCTATCACACCGATGCCGCCGCAAAGACCATCATTCTGGTCAACGGCTCACTGGCCACCACCGCGTCATTTGCTCAGACCGTCCGCAACCTTTACCCCACCTTCAACGTGGTGCTGTATGACCAGCCTTACTCGGGCAGGTCCAAGCCACATAACGTGCACGGCGCACCGCTGACCCGGGAAGAGGAAGGTCAGCTGTTGCTGGAACTGATCGACCATTTCAATGCCGAGCACGTTCTGTCCTTCTCCTGGGGCGGCGCAGCTACGCTGGTTGCACTGGCGCATCAACCTAGACGCGTCGAAAGCGCGGTGATCCGCTCGTTCTCCCCGGTCATCAACGGTGCCATGCGCGAGTACCTGGACAAAGGCCTCGACTACCTCGGCGCACATAGCCGTTACGACATGGGGCATTTGATCAACAACACTATCGGCAAGCACCTGCCGGCGCTGTTCAAGCGCGTCAACTATCGCCACGTCAGCAGCCTGGACGGTCATGAATATGACCAGATGCACTATCACTTCAGTCAGGTACTGGAGCTTGACCCGGACAACTACCTGACAGCAGGGCAGCGCATCAAGGTGCCGGTGCTGTTCATCAATGGCGCCTGGGACGAGTACACCTCCGCGAACGACGCCGCGCAGTTCTCCCGATACCTGCAGAACTGCAGCTTCAACACCATCGAAGCCACAGGCCACTTCCTGGACATGGAACACAAGGCCGCCTGCCGCGACTCGAAACAGGCGCTCATGAACTTCCTGCAACCGGCACACGCGTCATCCAGCGTCTACAACCGGGTTCAGGGCCACCATGCTTTCGCCTTCTGAAACCCGTGAGCGCCTCTCCGTCAGCCCACACGCATGTGCAGCTGGCGGGGGGTGTGATCAGGAGGGAAATCGCTGCGCGGTGAAATTAGCGCTTCAAATCAAGGCAGGGTTCTGGTACAAAGTCAGCCGCTCAGAGCAGCTCCCAGAGCGGGTATAGTTTAGTGGTAAAACGAAAGCTTCCCAAGCTTTAGTTGAGGGTTCGATTCCCTCTACCCGCTCCATTTCCCTCCTAACACGTTAATTCTCCTCAAATCCCCGAATTGCACGCAACGTGACAACCTCTACCGCTGTCCGAGCGGGATCTACGCTCCTTCGCATAGCTGCTCATGTTCGGTATCGCGTCTATCTTCAGTCAGACTGATATCCATACATCAACGCATTCCAGCCACCTGACCGCCGAAAAAGCGATAGTACGCAGCGTCTGAAATGACGACTTACCAAGCTTTGGTACATGCTAACGACTTGGCAGGAAGCACGTGCTCGTGCCAGCTCAAGCTTCAGAACCCTGGAAACTGAAATCAACTACTTGACAGTTTTTTGAAGATGACCTGCGAACGTTAACAGGCCACTACCCCCAAGCCATCAAGTTCAGAGGGGCCTGAGAGTAACCAACACCCCGCCAGTCCCATCCTCAATCAACCAAATAGCACCGTCAGGCGCAACACCTTTGACCTTATCCCCCCTGGGGGGATAAGGTACCAGCCTGGACCATTCACCCAACAGGCTCAGGCGATGAGTGAGCACGACCACCCACACGACCATACGCACCAGTCACACGAGGCGATCATCAAACGTCTCAAGCGTGCAGACGGCCACTTGCGAAGCATCATCACCATGATCGAAGACGGCCGCGAATGCGTGGACATTGCTCAACAGCTTCATGCAGTCGAGAAAGCGATATGTCAGGCGAAACGCACGCTGATCCAGGATCATATCGATCACTGCCTTGAAAACACCATGGGTGCTCTTGCCAAAGGCGAGCGAGCGCCACTTGAAGCCTTCAAGCAAATCACCAAATACCTGTAAGGTCTCACATGCCCGACTTTGCCGATTTATTGCAGCGAGGCGGTGCCCACGCTTGGCTGTACTTCCCCAGCGCCATCCTTTTAGGGGCATTGCACGGCCTGGAGCCGGGGCACTCCAAAACCATGATGGCGGCATTCATCGTGGCCATTCGGGGATCGGTGAAGCAGGCTGTCATGCTCGCGCTGGCGGCAACGCTATCCCATACTGCTGTTGTCTGGTTGGTCGCTATCGGCGGCATGTATCTGGGTCAGGGCCTGGATGCCGAAACGACCGAGCCCTACTTTCAGCTTGCGTCCTCAGCGCTGATCATCGCCATCGCGCTGTGGATGTTGTGGCGCACATGGCGCGGCGAGCAGCTGTTTAAATTCAAAGAAGAAAACGGTGGCCACAGCGATCACCACGACCACGAAATACACCATCACAGCCATGACCAGGACCAGGAACACCACCACGGCCTTAGCCATGATCACAGCAATCCGCACAGATTCACGCTGGCTGCCGAGGGTTATCAGGATGCTCATGAGAAGGCCCATGCCGAAGACATTCGCAAGCGGTTCACCTATCGTGAGGTCAGCAACGGTCAGATCCTGATGTTCGGTTTGACCGGTGGGCTCATCCCTTGCCCAGCCGCAATCACTGTTTTACTGCTGTGCCTGCAAGTGAAGCAAGTCACGCTAGGGGCCGCGATGGTGCTTTGTTTCAGCATTGGTTTGGCAATCACTTTGATGACTGTCGGAGCCGCTGCCGCTATCGGCGCTCGCAAAGCATCAAACTGTTTTCCCTGGCTCAATGCAGCTGCCCGACGAGCCCCGTATCTTTCCAGCGTATTGATCATTTGCGCCGGCGTGTACGTGGGTGTCCACGGCTGGAACGGATTGTATTCGTGAGATGACATCGTGTTCGAGCTGACCAGCTATCTGGGCCTCTTTGCCGTGGCATTTGGTGCCGCAACGCTTCTGCCGCTGCAATCTGAAGCGGTATTGGCTGGCATGCTCCTTTCGGAACATTACGTGACGACACTTCTGTTGCTGACTGCAACGACGGGCAATGTTCTGGGGTCGGTCGTGAACTGGTATCTGGGGCGCTCGGTTGAACGCTTTCGGCACAAGCGCTGGTTCCCCATCAGCGAGC
Source organism: Pseudomonas syringae group sp. 243L2 (assembly GCF_032587875.1). Taxonomy (NCBI): domain Bacteria; kingdom Pseudomonadati; phylum Pseudomonadota; class Gammaproteobacteria; order Pseudomonadales; family Pseudomonadaceae; genus Pseudomonas; species Pseudomonas syringae group sp. 243L2. The sequence goes on along the minus strand of NZ_JAWHPL010000017.1, from coordinate 99,519 downwards.
GACACCTCGACAAAGCTCAAATCATTTACAGACGCCATGGGACGCTGGGCATTGTTGCTAAGTTGGGTGCCTATCATCGGTGACCCGATCACCATGATCGCCGGTGTCCTGCGTGAGCCGCTTTGGAGCTTTCTGCTGGTTGTCACTTTTGCAAAAGCTTTACGCTATTTGACGCTGACAGCGATCACGCTGGGGTGGGCGGTATAGAGGAGACCGGCAGTGGTGGCGCCGCACTCCGTCGCTGATCCAACCCATGCTTCACCCTAACCCCATCTTGTGCTTTCATCGTGCGCCTTATTAAACTCTCAAGGACGAAAAATGCGTGCTGCCATTCTGATGCTGATCATTGCCTGCGTTACAGGCTGTGCATCCAAGCCCAATTACTACGTATCGCCCACCCCGGTCTACATTTCCGCCACCGCCACTTACTGGGTTGAATCTTTCAAGATAGCCCTGGAAGGTGAGAACGATCGCTTTCTTTCAAGGGCCCAGTTAGAAGAGGGTCTTGAACTGGAATTGATCAATCAGTTGAAGCAGGCCCATCGTTATGCAACGACAAAAGAGAGTGCCGATTACCTGCTGGACATTACGGGCTTGTACAAACGACGTATCGGTGACTCAAAAGGCGGATTCATATCGTTTATCGTCGATGACAATACGGTGATGGGCAGCGTGGACTTCAGCTATCAGGTCTCGGTAAAAAAAGCGGAGAAGGAGCTACTCCACTTTGGCCAGTACCGGGATTCGCTTCAGCCTGCCGGAGTGATGGGCAATTGGGAAAACATGAGGACGATGGCCGGAGCTATTACCAACAAAGGTAATTCCGACGTAGAAAAATTTTATATTCGTGTACTGCCTCGCTTCATTGTCGACGATATCAAAGCCATCCCCTCGCGCTGATATCGCGTTGCGTATGCCCAGCCTTACTGCACCCAGAGGCTGAAACGCACCCAAACTGATGATAAGGACCTCACGTACTTCATCGGCTAACAGTGCCAGGCCATTGCGCGGGCAACCAAGGAATCACGATACGTCACGAAGCTATCGTGATTCCCATGAACCAACATCCACCTTCCCCACTCCCGCGTCACGCATCACCTGCCCTCTGGCCTCTTGCGCCGAAACCGGCACCACCAGAAACTGCCGATAATCCCTGAAAGCCTCCAGCACAGATGTGTCCTGAGGACGATAATCATCGCCACTCATCTGTTGCTGATTCGCCACACACGCTCTTCCAATAACACTCATACACACATCGTTTGCGCCAGTTGAACCCGGCCCAAACAAAGCAAACGCTGTACCCGGCTGATCCGTATCGTTGAACAGTGGATGGGCTACGTTTTCAAAATCATTCCCTTCCACCAGCAACTGTGAGGATGAAGTCCGCGACATGATTGCGCCTTGGTAAGTCATGCGCTGAAAGACGTTATTGACCAGTTGAGCGCGGACTTGCGCATTATTCATGCCCCCGGAGTGCGGCGCTCTTCCCGAGGCGTCGTGTATGTAGTTTTTTGACAGCGTCAGCGTGTCCTGACTGCCGAGGAACAGCCAGACCCAGTAATGATGGCCATCGCAGGTCGACGAGTAAGGCGTGCGACCATCGAACTCATTGCTGGAAATGGTGACGTGTGAAGCAGTGCCCCAGCCTGTCACGATCATTTGTCTGCCGATACGGGCGAAGGTGTTGTGGTCAATCCACACACCATCGGCTTTGTTCAGAGTGAGCGCATCTCCGCCCCATACGACACTCGGGTTGATGTCTGAAAGCGTCAGGTTACGGACAATCACGTTATGCGCGCCGTCACCGATGAACAGTCCTGCACCTTGGATACCGGCCTTTTTGCCCACGCCTATCAGGGTCTTGTTCGATCCGACTTTCAGTGGCTTCAGCCCTGCATTGTCGTAGGTCACCATGACCGGTGGCCTGGATTGGCAGAAGTTGTTGGGACCATTGAGAGCAAGCTGCTCGCCGCCATGCGGACACTGCTTGACCATGCAGCCCGGTTCGGTGGTTTCGGCGCTGCCTTTGGCAACGAGACTCCCACGAAAGTCGAACAGGTGCTCCAGCACAATGACCCGCGGGGTTTCATCGGTACAGGCACCGCGCGAGTCGTAAGACGCGCACAGTGCAGACCGAAGCTGGTCAAGCGTTGAAGGGTGTAATGCCGCGGCGGCTCCGCCACCCGTAACCCCTTTGGCAAAACCTTCCGGCAAGTCCGCTGCCTCCAGGTATTGCGCCCCCGACAGCATCAGGAACAAAGCAGAAACGCATTGCAAAAGAGCACCCAAAAGCCTCATTTGTTGAACTTCCAGTCCTATTCGCGAAGGGTCGCGAAAACAGTCTGAATGCTAAACGCAGAGCGGCCTGCCTTACTCGTATTCTGTAGACTTGGTCAGGCTCTGTTCAGCCGCGAGCATCCCTCACGAAAACGCCATCTCCATTCTGATACTGTCGATTCCAGGACCATGCCCGTCCACTTCGACAGAGGTCACGACAAACCCCAGATTCAAGTAGAAGCCCTGAACGTGCTGGCTGGTATCGATGTGGGAACGGGTAACGCCCGGTAATGACCTTATGACATCAAGTCTCGCCTGGGTCAGAAACCTGCCCAGGCCGCTACCGTGTTGCTCACCGTGGACCATGCCCCATGTAAGCTCGGCCACTGACGGGTCTGACAGCACGAGGTATCCTCCGCAAGCCAGAACATCGCCATCACGCTCGACAACGAAGTACTGACCCAACGGTGCCATCAGGAAGCTTGCAAATTGCTTGCGCTCCGCAGGATCAAAGTAACGCGGTACGTTGCTGTCGAAAATATCCAGACAGATATTCCGGGCCGAAAGTGTGTAGGGTAAGAGCGTTGCCATTTTTAGCCTGTCTGTTGCGGTTAATCACATTGCCTGACGAAATATCTCCTGAATCTGCTCAAGATCGGCACGACGCGGATTGGTCAGACCGCACGCATCTTTCAGGGCATTGGTGGCCAGGATCGGGAAATCCTCTTCCTTGACGCCAAGCACCGCCAGCCCCGCCGGGATTTCCACGGCAGCCGACAGTGCGCGAATGGCCTCGATTGCCGCCTGAGCACCTTCTTGCGGAGAAAGACCACGAATATTGCAGCCCATCGCATGCGCAACATCAGTCAGGCGCGCAGCGCTGACGCTGGCGTTGAAACGCTGAACATGAGGCAGCAATACGGCGTTGCACACACCGTGCGGCAAATCATAGAAGCCGCCCAGTTGATGCGCCATGGCGTGTACATAGCCCAATGATGCGTTGTTGAACGCCATGCCGGCCAGAAACTGTGCGTAGGCCATGTTCTCGCGTGCAGTAATGTTCGCTCCATTGGTGAAGGCGTCGCGCAGATTGTTGGCAATCAGTGCCATGGCCTGCAACGCGCAGGCATCCGTGATCGGATTGGCAGCCGTCGAGACATAGGCCTCTATCGCGTGAGTCAAGGCATCCATACCGGTGGCAGCGGTCAGTGACTTGGGCATGGCAATCATCATGTTCGGGTCGTTTACGGATAACAGTGGCGTCACGTTACGGTCAATGATGGCCATTTTTACGTGGCGCGCTTCATCGGTAATGATGCAGAAGCGGGTCATTTCGCTGGCGGTTCCGGCGGTGGTGTTGATCGCGATCAGCGGCAACTGCGGTTTTGCCGAACGGTCGACGCCTTCATAGTCGCTGATATGCCCACCGTTACTGGCGCACAGGGCAATGCCCTTGGCGCAGTCGTGAGGTGAACCGCCGCCCAGAGAAATCACGAAATCGCACTGGCGTTCCCGCAGCAAGGCCAGACCGTTCTCGACGTTGGCGATGGTCGGGTTGGGTTTGGCACCGTCATACACTACCGAGTCGATGCCCTGCTCCACCAACAGCCCCGCGACCTGACTGGCCACACCGGCCTTGGCCAGCCCTGCGTCGGTCACGATCAGCGCCTTGAGAAATCCGTATTTGCGAATGGCGAGCATGGCTTCATCAATGCAGCCAGTGCCGATGATGTTCACTGCGGGGATGAAAAAGGTGCTGATCATGACGGACCCTCGTGGGTAGCTCGGATGCTTGGGTGATAGCCCAAGCATCCGCCGTGTGCGAGGTACAACCATTGACCTGGCGCAATGAAGCAGCCTGATAGCAGACCGTTGGTCGAAGACTCTTCGGTCTACGTGTGCAGGGTGGCTATTTCAGCCGATGAAGCCGTCCGCCCTCAGCAGCGTTTCAAGGCACTGCTCGCTGATGCCGTAAAACGTCTTCAGCTCCTGGATACGCGCGATCAACAGGTCCGGGTTGACCGGTTCGGCGCGCTTGACCGCCAGGATCATCTTGTTCTTGTTGGTGTGCTCCAGAGAGATGAACTCAAAGACCTTGGTTTCGTAACCGCACGCTTCCAGCAACAAGGCACGCAGGCTGTCCGTGACCATTTCTGCCTGCTGGCCCATATGCAGGCCGTATTGCAACATCGGTTTCAGCAAGGCCGGGCTCTGGATTTGCAGGCGAATCTGTTTGTGGCAGCACGGCGAGCACATGATGATCGAGGCGCCGGAGCGAATGCCCATGTGAATGGCGTAGTCGGTTGCGATGTCACAGGCATGCAGCGCGATCATCACATCCAGCGCGCTGGGCGCGACAGTACGCACATCGCCGTGCTGGAACGTCAGGCCGGGGTGTTCAAGACCCGCCGCAGCGTTGTTGCACAAGGTGACCATGTCCTCACGCAGCTCGACACCGGTCACCTGCCCTTGCGCCTGCAAGGTATTGCACAGGTAGTCATGGATCGCGAAGGTCAGGTAGCCCTTGCCTGAGCCAAAGTCTGCCACCTTGATCGGCTGATCTAGCTTGAGTGGCGATGAACTCAAGGCATGGGAAAACACTTCGATGAACTTGTTGATCTGCTTCCACTTGCGCGACATCGCAGGGATCAGTTCATGCTGCCGATTGGTGACACCCAAGTCGGCCAGGAACGGGCGGCTCAGCTCCAGATAGCGCTTTTTCTCACGATCATGCCCGGCCGAAGGAGCTTCACGCTCCTGCTGAGCCTTGCTTTTGAACAGCGTGCTCTTGCCCTTCTTGCTGAACTCCAGCTGCACCTCGTCGGTCAGCGACAGCAGGTGCGCGTTCTTGAACGATTCAGGTATCAGGCTGGCAATAGCGCCCACCGCTTCTGCAAGCGGAAAATTCTTGGTGATATCGCGGGTCTTGTAGCGATACACAAAGGTAAGGCATGGCTGTTCCTTGACGGTCAGCGGTTTAATGATGACCCGCTGTAATTCGGCCTCGCTGCCCACGTATTTGGCCAGCACCAGCTTGATCAGCGAGTTTTGCGACAGGCTGGTGTCCAGCAGGCCGAGAAACTGCGCGCGGTGATCGGTCGCAGTGTTGGATGACGTGGGGGTAATGACTGACATTGAAAATGTGCCTCAAACGTCCCGGCCGGGACTCGAAAAATCAGACCGGCATTTTAGGCGCGTCGACGCGTCAAGGGCACCTCTATTTTTCAAAGACTACACACACTGTTTGCACGAACCTACACACCAAAGCGAAACACACATAACCTGTAAAACAATCACGACGAAATTCACGAGCCATTACTTGTACCGCGCAAAAACACCTTTATAGTCGCCCTCACTGATGACAGACAATCAGATCTCACTCCTGGAGCTTTTTGCTCTAACAGAATAACTTGTACAAGGAACGTGCAGTATGTTGAGTCAAGCAGCACTCTTGGAAAACGAAGATATCGCACGGGTTACTTTAAAACCCGTAGAGTACTTGAGCGTCATACTCGATGATGAAAAAAGCGGAGGCCGGAGCGCGGCACTTATTCTGACCAGGGAAGACATCCTCAGTCTTAAGCGTTACGAGCGTCACGCCCTGAACATTCCCACCTCGCTTACTCGTGTCGAACAGCAATTGGGTTTTACAAGAAGTTACATTCCCGGGCTTGAGCCTGAAGATATGCTAGTGACTTACCAGGCAATCAATAATCATGGCAAGAGCTGGCTCAGTATCGAGGATGGCATCAAACGCAGCGGGTTCGCCATTGAATTGTTTGCCACCCAATTCTCGAGACAGGGCGAACAGATCATCAACTACATCGAAAAAATGGATTTTGCCAGACAACTGGACATGACCGTTGCCGATTTAAACATCGAAGAGGTCCGTAACACTGCGCCGGTACCACTGGGTGAAACCGATCAGAGGGTGTGTATCACGCTGGCAGAGTTTCTGAAGAAAACGGCGTCACAAATAAAAAACCATCAGCACGCTGCGCAAACCCTGGCGGACCACATCGATACGTTCAGCACCGTCCTGAGCGTCCAGCTCATTCCCGGCATCAATGACAAGGTGAAACTGGCAAATTGTTCTGATCTGGACCAGCAGATCCAGGATCTGGAAAAAGATATCGAACAACTGACGACGGAAATCGAGCAGAAAAACAACGAGTATAAAACCGCTCTATATAATATTGCCTGGGGTCTTTTCGGCGGGCCCATCGGGGTCGCTATCACGGGGGGCATTTTTGGTGCCCAAGCAGAGGAAATCCGAAAAGAAAAAAATCGAATGGTGGCTTCCAAGAACGAGAAAGTTCAAAAACTCGAAGAAAAATCTCCTTTGGCAGCCGCCGTTCGCAGCCTGCAAATACTGTTTGAAGACATGAATATTCGTATGATGGACGCTCACCAGAGCGCCACCCATTTGAAAGACCTCTGGACCATGCTGGCGGCGTATATCGACCGTTCTGCCAGTGAACTTTCAGCGATCACGACTGATCAGGCGCTGATGATTTTCGCTATGCAGTTTCAAGGCGTAGTCACACCTTGGCGGGAAATAAGAGGCATGGCAAATCAGTTACTTAAGATATTTGATAGTGCACTGGATCAGTTTCAACGCGAACAGCAATCCGGCAAGAGAGGACAATGATCATGAGCACTGAAACCCTGAGTGAGCCGTTGGTCCTCACCCCTCCTGACAATAAAGTCATGACAGCCGCCCGCCAGAATATTCTTGCGCAGGTGAGCACTTTGAAGCTGAACTTTCTGCCGGCCATGAAAGAAAAAATGCTGCCGCTTCAAGACGCATTGATTAGCGCAGACAAGGTCTATCGCCAGGAACTGGCCAATATCACCGTGCAGTTGAATACTGTAAACCTGAAACCGATCGATCAGAAACAACAACTGATTGAGGCCGACGCAACGCTCAGCGACAAACAGAAACAACAAGCGATCAACCTGCTGAACGGGCAGCGCATTCGCCAGGTATCGAATATCACAGCAGCGGTACGCCGCAGCGCGGCGGCCATTGCCGAGCACAGCGACAATGTGGCGCAGATAAACCTGACGCTGGAAAGCAATCGTTTGCTGGAAACACTCCAGCAACAGATCGACAGCATCACCCAACGATCAGCCACGTTAGAAAGCGCAATGGCTTTAATCGCTGAAGACCGACGCCTGCTTGACGCAACGATCAGTACGCTTGAAAAGTACAACATTGCCGACCTGTTCAAGGAACTACTGCCTACCCAGGAGGAGCTACAGCTCATCATCACACCATCGCCAGAGCTTGCGCTGGTCTCCGCAGGGATTGCCAGACTCGAAAAACTACTCGACAAGATCAGCAGCGCCCTGACTTACCTTGATCTTACTCGAGAACGCGACAGGCTGAGGTCGCGCTATAACGCCCTGCTCGACGACTCCCGCATGTCTACCCAGGAAACAAAGGTAATCAAGGAAAAACTCGACGAGTTGACAGGGCTCGCTGGCGTCGCTCAGAGCAAAGCACTTTGGGTACAAGAAGCGAAAAAGGTTTATCAATCGCTCTATCATTTTCTTGATCAGATAACATCGCCAAGTGATGCATCGGCGTTGATCAGCCAGCATGTCGAACAACTGAAGACCTACATAAAATCGTTTTATGACGTAAAACGTATCGTCTGACCCGGACGATTTTCAAGCAAGGCAGATGTCGATAAAATCGACATCTGCCTTTTGCCGTTACCCCAACACCACCAGCCGATTCGGCAGCTCATTCCTGCCGTGCGTCACTGGAACGTGATCGGCAAGCAACTCGCCACAGGCATGGATACAGCCAAGAAACCCCTGCAAGGTCTGCCCGTCTCTGACCTGCTGGGTAAATACGTCGACCATCGCCTTCCAGGTATCGTCATGCAGACGACTGGCAATGCCATGATCAACCAGAATTTCGACATACCGTTCGGCCTCACTGACAAAAACCAGAATGCCGGTTCCGTCATGGGTCTTGTGCAGGTTTTGTTCAAGAAACTGCCGACGTGCCAGATTTCCGGCTCTCCAGCGCCGAACCGAAAGCGGCACCAGCAAGGCCGACACGTTCGACACGCGGCAGACCAGCGCCACAACAATGAACGTACTCATTTGCGCCAGCATCAGTTCGTCCGCGCTCAACCACTGAACGCAGTAATTGACCGTGCCCGGCAGCAGCAGGCCGATCAACCCGGCCCAGATCAGCGGCATGTACGCGTAGTCGTCGGCACGAGCAGCCAGTACCGTAACCAGTTCGGCATCGGTGCGCTGCTCGACGCGATCAATCGCTTCGGCGACCTGCCGCTGTTCATCTCTGTTCAATAACGCCATGCTTCCCTCATTGACCAATCGATCCGCTACCAGTTGCCCGAAGCCCCGCCACCGCCAAAGCGACCGCCATTGCGGTCAGCGGCCCTGTCACGTGCAGGCCGGGCAGCGGCCCCGCGTTTGATACTGATGATCACGATGCCCAGCACGATGAGGGTCAGAACAATCGCGATCAGCCAGACCTGATCGTCACTGGTCTGCTCTTCATATTCGGACATCTGTCTCGTCGGTTCGGGATAATCCGGTATCTGACCGCCCAAAGCCGCGATAACTGCCCGTGTGCCGCGCTCGATGCCGACCGCAAAACGATTGTCGTCAAACTCGGGCGTCATCAACATATCGATGATCAAGGAGGCCTGGGCTTCATTGAAACGATCCTTCAGGGCAGCACCGACTTCCATGAATACTTTGCGCTTGTCACGGTAAACCACCAGCAGAACGCTGTCGTCTTCGCCGTGCGGCCCAAGGCTCCAGGCGTCACCGAGTCGGGCTCCGAACTCTTCGATGCTCGTACCTTGCAGATCGGCCAGGGTCACCACTACAACGCGCTCGCCGGTGGCTTGCTCGTGGGCACGCAGAAGTCTGGCCAGACGAACTGTGGTCTGACTGTCGAGCATTTGTGCAGCATCGACCACACTGCCGGTCATTGGCGGAAAAACCAGCGCGGTTGGCTCCGCCTCGGCACGCAACCCACCTCCCAACAGCATCACCACGTACAACATCCATTGTGAAACAGACTTCAAAATCAGACCTCCGGTGCTTTTTTGAAACTATTGAAACGACACGCCTTAGCCAAAACACAAGTTCCCCGGCATAATCCATCGCCAACGCCTGATGCGGTCAATAATTGATCGAACAGGGTTTGTACAAAAATCAATCAAACCACCATTTTCGTACACACCTTGGGGGGACTTCGTACAGTGAAGCGGATGGCAACTATCCTTGCGCCCTGTACGAACCATAACGCCAAAGGTCCATAACCCAAAAACTGGCTGTCGGATATTAAACGCGAGTTGCTGACAAAAGCCTTGAGAAATCATTCATGAATAAGCTGTGTTTATTAGGTTTGCTGGTCGGGATGGCCAGTCAGTCGGTGATGGCCCAAAGCGCCGCCGTCACGGACAATACAACGCTTCAAGCCAAGAATGCCTTCATCGGCAAACTCATGAAACAAATGACCCTGGACGAAAAGATCGGCCAGTTGCGTTTGATCAGCATCAGCGCCGAAATGCCACAGCCGCAAATTCTCAAGGAAATTGCTGCCGGAAGAATCGGCGGCACGTTCAACTCTATTACCCGTTCGGAAAATCGTCCGCTGCAGGAAGCTGCTGTCGCCAAAAGCCGTCTGAAAATTCCGATGTTTTTTGCCTACGACGTGGTTCACGGTCATCGTACGATTTTCCCGATCAGCCTGGGCATGGCCGCCAGCTGGGACATGGACGCCGTCGCACTGATGGGCCGGGTCTCGGCTAAAGAGGCAAGTGCTGACAGTATCGACATGACATTCGCGCCCATGGTCGATATTTCCCGCGATCCACGCTGGGGCCGCAGCTCCGAAGGCTTTGGCGAGGACACCTACCTGGTGTCACGCATTTCCGATGTGATGGTCCGGTCTTTCCAGGGCAAGAACATCGCAGCCAATGACAGCATCATGGCCGCCGTCAAGCACTTCGCTCTGTATGGCGCGGTCGAAGGCGGACGCGACTACAACACCGTGGACATGAGCATGACGCGCATGTATCAGGACTACCTGCCGCCCTACAAGGCTGGCATCGATGCAGGGGCTGGCGGCGTGATGGTTGCGCTCAACTCGATCAATGGTGTCCCGTCGACCGCCAACAAATGGCTGATGCAGGATCTGCTGCGCAAGGACTGGGGCTTCAAGGGCGTGACCATCAGCGACCATGGCGCGATCAAGGAGCTGATCGACCACGGCGTGGCCAAGGACTTTCGCGAGGCCGCCAAGCTGGCGATCAAGGCTGGTGTCGATCTGAGCATGAACGACATGGCCTATGGCGAGCAGTTGCCCGGACTGGTCAAGGACGGCGAGGTTTCCATGAAGGAAATCGACAGCGCCGTGCGTGAAGTACTGGGGGCCAAGTACGACATGGGCCTGTTCGCCGCTCCTTACGGCCGAATCGGCGTCGCTGCCGATGACCCGGCAGACACCTATTCCGATGACCGCCTGCACCGTGCCGAGGCTCGCGATGTTGCGCGCAAGACACTGGTGCTGCTGAAGAACCAGAACGACACGCTGCCGTTGAAGAAACAAGGTACCATCGCGGTTATTGGTGGATTGGCTCAAAGCCACCTCGACATGCTCGGCAGCTGGTCGGCAGCGGGCCGTGCCAATCAGTCGGTCACTGTCTATGAAGGGCTGGCCAACGCGGTCGGCGACAAGGCCAAACTGGTTTACGCCCGTGGTGCCAACGTCAGTGACAACGAGCACATCCTCAACTATCTGAACTTCATCGAGAAGGAAGTCGAGGTCGACCCGCGTCCCGCACAGGAAATGATCGACGAAGCGGTCAAGGTCGCCGAGCAGGCTGATGTGATTGTTGCCGTGGTAGGCGAGTCGCGCGGTATGTCCCATGAGTCGGCCAGCCGCAGCAGCCTGAACATTCCGGGCAAGCAGCGTGACCTGATCAAGGCACTCAAGGCCACGGGTAAACCACTGGTGCTGGTGTTGATGAATGGCCGTCCCCTGGTACTGGTCGACGAGCAGGAACAGGCCGATGCCATGCTCGAAACCTGGTTCCCGGGCACCGAAGGTGGCAACGCGGTGGCGGATGTACTGTTCGGCGACTACAACCCGTCGGGCAAGCTGGCCATGTCGTTCCCGCGCTCGATCGGTCAACTGCCGGTCTACTATGCACACTTGAATACCGGCCGTCCGTATCATGAAGACAAGCCGGGCAACTATACCTCGCACTATTTCGAGGAGCCCAATGGCCCGCTGTTTCCGTTCGGTTACGGTCTGAGCTATACGCAGTTCGACGTCTCGGACATCAAGCTGTCTGACGCCAGCATGACGCGCAAAGGCAAGCTCACTGCCAGCGTAACCGTGAAAAACACCGGCAAGGTTGCAGGCGCGACCGTGGTGCAGTTGTATCTGCATGATGTGGCTGCGTCGATCAGTCGCCCGGTGAAAGAACTGAAGAACTTCGAAAAAGTGATGCTTGAGCCTGGCGAGGAAAAAGTCGTTAACTTCACGCTCAGTGAAAACGACCTCAAGTTCTACAATAGCGAGCTCAAGTACGCTGCGGAACCTGGTGAATTCAAGGTCATGATCGGCCTGGACTCGCAGACCGTGAAAGAAGCGACCTTCAATCTGTTGTAACGCTCGTCCATGGCGCGTTCGCAGGCATTGATCTGCAAACGCGCCAGCGGAGTCCGATCAGGCCGCAACATGACGCTAAAGCATCGTTACTGGCGCATTACCCTGTACATGCTGCTGATTATGGCCGGTGCGGTGCTGTGCGCCGGGCTTGCGATGCATCAGGCCCAGCGTCACGCGCTATCAGAAGATGCGGTGCGTGCCGAAGGGCAACTGGCACTGTATGCCAATACCCTGCATACCCTGATCGAACGTTATCGCGCCCTGCCCTCTGTTCTGGCACTGGACCCGGAGATACGTGCGGCGTTGAGCGGTCCGGTAGCCGCTGACGTGCAGAACGCGCTCAATCTCAAGCTGGAAAAAATCAACAATACGGCGCATTCATCGACGCTTGAATTGCTCGACCTGCACGGTCTGGCAATCAGCGCGAGCAATTGGCGCGCACCCAACAGCTATGTCGGCCACAACTACGGCTTTCGCCCCTACTTTCTGCAAACACGGGCTCAGGGTACCGGGCGCTTTTACGCGGTCGGTGTGACCACCGGAATCCCTGGGTACTTCTTGTCCAGTGCGGTGGTGAACGATACGGGTGCCTTCATCGGTGCGATGGTCGTGAAGCTGGAGTTTCCAGACCTTGAGCAGGAGTGGGGCCAAGGTGACGACCTGCTATTGGTCAGCGACGAAAAAGGCATCGTTTTCATTGCCAATCAATCGGGCTGGCGCTATCGGGAACTGCTGCCTATTTCTGTAGAGGACCGTGCCGACCTGCTGCGCACTCGCCAATACGACAAGAAGGTACTTTCCCCGCTGCGCAGTCGGGTCATGGACAGCTTCGGCGAAAACAGTCATTTGAGCCGTGTAGAAGGCCCGGATGGCACCACGGATTATCTCTGGCAGTCGCTGCCGCTGCCCGATGAAAACTGGACCTTGCACCTGTTGCGCAAGCCACCTACGTCCAGCGAGGACATTCGCAATGCGGGCCTCGCCGCAGCGGGTATCTGGCTGGCACTGGTATTTCTGGGGCTGTTTCTCTATCAGCGCTGGCGACTGGCGCGATTACGGGAGCGCAACCGGGACGAACTGGAGCGTCTGGTGCAAGAGCGCACCCGTGATCTGCAAACCGCGCAGGACGGTCTGGTGCAGTCGGCCAAACTGGCGGCACTGGGGCAGATGTCGGCAGCGCTGGCCCACGAAATCAACCAGCCCCTGACTGCCCAGCGCATGCAACTGGCGACCGTGCGACTGCTGCTGGATCAGGGCCGAATCGATGAAGCCTGCAAAGCGCTGGTTCCAGTCGATCAACAGCTGACACGTATGGCCGCCTTGACCAGCCACCTGAAGACCTTTGCCCGCAAGAGCCCCAGCGGTTTGCGCGAAAGACTGGACCTGGCCACGGTGGTCGATCAGGCCTTGCTGTTGCTCGACCCGCGCCTGCGCGAGGAACACATCGACTGCGTGCTGCATCTGTCACGTCCCGCCTGGGTGCGTGGCGATGCCATACGTCTGGAGCAGGTGCTGATAAATCTGCTGCGCAATGCGCTCGATGCCATGCGCGAGTGCCCGTCCAGACGCCTTGAAGTGCGTATCGACGCCATCGACAAACAATGGCGGCTCAGCGTCAAAGACAACGGAACGGGGATCGCCGAAGAAAACCTGGCCAGTATTTTCGATCCGTTTTTTACCACCAAACCTGTGGGCGATGGTCTGGGCCTTGGTCTGGCCGTGTCCTACGCCATCATTCACGAACTGGGCGGGCAACTGACGGCGCAAAATCATGCCGAAGGTGCTGTGTTCTGGTTCAGCCTGCCCAATGACTTTCTGGAGACCTGACCCGACATGTTGAACGCGGTCATCGTGGTAGACGACGAGGCTCCCATTCGGCAAGCCGTCGAGCAATGGCTGACGCTGTCGGGGTTTGAGGTGCAAGTCTTCGCCCGTGCCGAGGAATGCCTGGCACAACTGCCGGAACATTTCCCCGGTGTGGTGCTGACCGACGTACGCATGCCGGGCATGAGTGGTCTGGAACTGCTAAGCCGCCTGCAAGGCATGGACCCGGACCTGCCGGTCATCCTGCTGACCGGCCATGGTGATGTGCCAATGGCTGTAGAGGCGATGCGCGAAGGTGCCTATGATTTTCTGGAAAAGCCCTTCAGCCCTGAAACGCTGATCAGCAACCTGCGGCGCGCGCTGGAGAAACGCCAACTGGTGCTGGAAAACCGCCGTCTGCATGAACAGGCCGATGCCAGAACCCGACTGGACGCCACGCTGCTCGGCGTGTCGCCCAGCCTGCAGACCTTACGCCGTCAGGTGCTTGAGCTCGCGCAGCTGCCGGTCAATGTAATCATTCGGGGGGAAACCGGCAGCGGTAAGGAACTGGTCGCTCGCTGCCTGCACGACTTCGGGCCGCGCGCAGGCAAACCTTTTGTCGCGCTTAATTGCGCGGCCATCCCGGAACATCTGTTCGAAGCCGAGTTGTTCGGGCACGAAAGCGGCGCGTTTACCGGTGCACAGGGCAAACGTATCGGCAGACTGGAGTATGCCGACGGCGGCACCGTGTTTCTTGACGAAATAGAGAGCATGCCCATGGCGCAACAGGTCAAGCTGCTACGCGTTCTGCAAGACAAGCGCCTTGAACGGTTGGGCTCGAATCAGAGTATCGACGTCAACTTGCGGATCGTTGCTGCGACCAAACCGGACCTGCTTGAAGAGGCCCGCGCCGGGCGCTTCCGTGAAGATCTGGCCTATCGCCTGAACGTTGCCGAGCTGCGCCTGCCGCCGTTGCGCGAACGCCTTGAAGACATCGCGCAACTGTTCAGCCACTTCGCCCGAGCCGCCGCCGAGCGTATGGGCCGCGAATCGCCTGCCCTGAGCGCCGCACGCCTGAGTCAGTTGCTCAGCCATGACTGGCCTGGCAACGTACGCGAGCTGGCCAATGCGGCTGAGCGGCAGGCGCTGGGCCTGGAACTCACCTCGCCGCAGCCCGATACTCAATTGCAGGGACACTCTCTGGCAGCACGCCAGGAAGCCTTCGAAGCACAATGCCTGCGCGCTTCGCTGGCCCGTCACAAAGGTGATATCAAGGCTGTGCTCAACGAGCTGCAACTGCCGCGACGGACGCTGAACGAGAAAATGCAGCGCCATGCTCTGGTACGGGAAATGTTCCTGAGCTAGTGGCTACGGACATCCGGTATGGCTTCTTCTGGCGATAACCGAACATTTCCCACGCTGCCGGGTCTGCATACTGTCCCGGCTATGTAAGGCCGTGATGGCTGGATAGTTTTAAGGCATAATGACATCATTCCCGCCTGGCTATTCAAGCTCACATTGGCAGTCCGAAAGTTGGGGCATTTTCTACCGTGAATACTCCCCTCGACCTCCCACTGGGAGGCGGCGATATGGGCCGGCTTATCCGAGAGACAGACTGGTCGACGTCTGCACTGGGACCAAAGCAAGCATGGCCTGCAGCGTTACTGTCATCAATGAACCTGATGCTCAGTTGCCCTGACAGCATGTACCTGCTTTGGGGGGCGGACTTTGTCCTGTTCTTCAATGACGCCTATTCCCAGGTTTTGCCCGTTGCAGCAGAGCAGGCACAAGGACAACCCATTGCCTCGGTGTGGGGTGATGCCTGGGAGGCCGTGCGCCCGCTGGCTGAGCAGGCGCTTGGTGGAAACAGCCGCCGGTCTGACGATATTCAGCGCACCATCGTGCGCAACGGCAGGCCCGAGCAAACCTGGTGGTCGCTTTCCTATTCGCCGCTCTACGGCGATAACGGCCTGATCGAGGGCGTGTTCTGCCGGGTCAATGAAACCACCTCCCAAGTCATTGCCCAGGTCCGGCAAAATGAAAACGAAGCGTTTACCGACCGTGTTCTGTCGAGCATCAATGATTGCATCAAGGTGCTGGACCTCGATTCGCGCCTGACCTTCATGAGCGAAGGCGGCCAGCAGATCATGGAAGTCAGCGATTTCAATGCGATTCGCGGCTGCCCCTGGCCCGATTTCTGGCAGGACCAAGGCAATCTGGACGCCATCGCGGCTGTCGAAGCGGCCCGCGCGGGTCAGAACGCCAGTTTCATGGGATCGGCGAAAACTCTGACGGGCACAGCCAAGTGGTGGCATGTGCAAGTCAGCCCGATTTTCGGCAAGGACGGCAAGCCGGAGAAAATCCTGTGTGTGTCCCGTGACATGACCCAGCTCCGAGACGCTGAACAAGCGCTGATGTCTCTCAACGAAACGCTCGAGCAGCGCGTGATTGAGCGCACCCGTGACCGTGATCGCATCTGGCGCCTGTCGACTGACCTGATGCTGGTGGCGCAGTTCGACGGCATTATCTCGGCAGTCAATCCGGCCTGGACTCAAGCTCTCGGCTGGTCGGCAGAACAACTGCTCGACAGCCAGTTCCTGGGGCTGGTGCACCCCGAAGACGTGGACAGTACGCTGGCCGCCATGAGCGGACTGGAAAACGGCCAGACCATTCCTCACTTCAAGAATCGCTATCGCCATCTGGATGGTTCGTACCGGACCATCTCGTGGACTGCCGTACCGGACAAACAATTCATCCATGCCGTCGGCCGTGACATTCAGGCCGAAGAAGAAGCCAATGAAGCGTTGCGGCTGTCCCAGGACGCCTTGCATCAAGCGCAGAAACTGGAGGCTATCGGCCAACTCACTGGCGGTGTGGCGCACGACTTCAATAACCTGTTGACGGTGATCCGCTCCTGCAGCGACCTGTTGAAGGCACCTAACCTTGAAGAGCATCGCCGTGTGAAGTACGTCGAGGCGATTTCCAGTACGGTAGACCGGGCGGCTCGCTTGACCGGTCAGTTGCTGGCCTTTGCCCGCCGTCAGGCCTTGCAGCCGGAAGTGTTCGATGTCTGCAAGAGCGTAGCGCGTATTGGCGAGATGATGGATACGCTCACCGGCGCACGCATTCAGGTGAACATCGACCTGCCTGCCGAGCCGTGCTTTATCTTCGCCGATGGCAGCCAGTTCGACACTGCGCTGGTCAACATGGTGGTTAACGCCCGCGATGCAATGTCGGGCGCAGGCCGACTCAGCATAAAAGTTGAATGCGCTGCCTGCCCCACTGCCGATCAGCCCGCCTCACTCAGCGATGGCGATTATGTGACGGTGTCGCTGACCGATACCGGCGCGGGTATCGCCAAAGAAAAACTGGGCCTGATCTTTGAACCGTTCTACACCACCAAAAGCGTGGGACAGGGTACAGGGCTGGGGTTGTCGCAGGTATTCGGCTTCGCCAAACAATCGGGCGGCGAAGTGCTGGTTGAAAGCGAACTGGGCAGAGGCAGCTGCTTCACGCTGTGCCTGCCGAGTGCAAAAAATCACGAAGTCGTCGCGCAAGACAAGCATTGCGCGCCCATCGCGTTGCCCGGTCTGTGCGTTTTGATGGTCGAGGACAATCAGGACATCGGCACTTTTACCCGACCGATGCTTGAGCAGCTTGGCTTTCAGGTGCTATGGGTCAAAAGTGCCGCCGAGGCGCTGCATGAATTGTCCGGTAACCCGGAAAACTTTCATGTGGTGTTCTCGGATATCGCGATGCCCGGCATGAGCGGGCTGGAACTGTATGCCGAAATCGAGGCGCGTTACCCCTGGATGCCGGTCGTCCTCACCACCGGTTACAGCACTGAATTTGCGACGATCGCCAAGGACGAGGCACACCGCTTCGACCTGTTGCAAAAGCCCTATGCCAGAGAAGATCTGGCGGCGATCCTGCACAGGGCGGTGAGCCGCACCGGGGAACAATAATCCCGCAAAGGCATCCTGAGGCAGGACGCAACCAGGTATTCCCGACGCATAAAACGAAGACAACACCGGTTGCCTTGATTCAGAATCACGCAAAACATTGCAACAATCCTTGAGCAGGGAGCATTTTTGAGATGATCGTCGGTATTGATCTGGGCACCACCAACAGCCTGGTGGCTGTCTGGCGCGACGGCAGCAGCGAGCTGGTTACCAATGCGTTGGGAGAGACGCTGACTCCAAGCGTTGTCGGACTGGACGACGAAGGGCAGATTCTGGTCGGCAAGGCGGCGCGCGAACGTCTGCAAACTCACCCGGAAAAAACCACGGCGCTATTCAAACGTTATATGGGCAGCGCTCAGGAGATTCGCCTGGGATCTGCCACCTATCGTCCGGAAGAGTTGTCCTCGCTGGTACTCAAGAGTCTTAAAGCCGACGTCGAGCGCGCGTTTGGCGAGCCTGTCACCGAGGCGGTGATCAGCGTTCCGGCGTACTTCAGTGACGCTCAGCGTAAAGCGACGCGCATTGCCGGTGAGCTGGCCGGCCTCAAGGTCGAGAAGCTCATCAACGAGCCGACAGCAGCAGCCCTGGCCTATGGACTTCATCAGAAGGAAGGCGAAACCTCGTTTCTGGTCTTCGACCTGGGTGGCGGCACGTTCGACATCTCGATCCTCGAACTCTTCGACGGCGTGATGGAAGTGCGTGCCAGCGCGGGCGACAACTTTCTGGGGGGTGAAGATTTTGACCGCCTGCTGGTCGAGCACTTTCTGACCCTGCACCGAGATGAGCAGGACTTCCCCGGCAAGCAACTCGTAACGCCTTCGCTACGACGTGAAGCCGAGCGCGTGCGCAAGGCGCTGGGCCAGGAAAACAGTGTCGATTTCGTGCTGCGCCATGCCGACCGCGAATGGCGCAAGACAATCACGCAAGAGCAGATGAATGATCTGTTTGCGCCTCTGCTGGCCCGCCTGCGCGCGCCTATCGAGCGAGCCTTGCGCGATGCGAAAATTCGCGTCGCAGATCTGGACGAAATCCTGCTGGTGGGCGGCACTACACGTATGCCGCTGATCCGCAAACTGGCCGCGGGGATGTTCGGCCGTTTTCCGGCCATCACACTCAACCCGGATGAGGTTGTCGCGCAGGGTGCTGCAATTCAGGCAGCACTCAAGCAGCGCGATGCGGCGCTGGAAGAAGTCGTTTTGACCGACGTGTGCCCCTACACCCTGGGTATCGAAACCACACAATACGTGTTCAACGGCTATCAGTCCGGGCATTACCTTCCGATCATCGAGCGCAACAGCGTGGTACCGGTCAGCCGGGTGCGTACCGTAAACACGGTTGCCGATAATCAGGAGCACGTTCTGCTGCGGATCTTTCAAGGTGAAAGCCGCCTGGTCAAAGACAACATCGCGCTGGGCGAGCTGAATATTCCCGTGCCGAAAGCCAAGGCTGGCGAGGTCGAACTGGACGTGCGTTTCACATACGACAACAACGGCCTGCTGGAGGCCGACGTGCGGATCCAGATGACCGGCGAAAATCACAAGCTGGTTATCGAGAACAACCCCGGAGTCATGACACCCGCCGAAATCCGTGAACGACTCAAGGTGCTGGAAGCACTCAAGGTTCATCCTCGCGAACAACAGGTCAACACTCACCTGACAGCACGTCTGGAACGGCTCTATCAGGAGTATCTGGGCGAGGCACGTGAAACCATCGGAGTCTGGGCTGCACAATTCCAGCGCGTGCTGGAAACCCAGGATGACCGGCAGATCAATGAACTGCGCAAACAGCTTGAACAGGAAGCAGACCGTTTCGAACGAGGTGAATGGTGACGGCAATGGATTGCTGGAGCGTACTGGATCTGGGCCATGATGCCGACGAGCGCAGCATCAAGCGCCAATACGCCAGGCTGTTGAAAACCACGCGTCCCGACGACGACCCGGCTGCCTTTCAGGCGCTGCGCGATGCTTACGAGCAGGCGCTGGACTGGGCAAGAAATCGTGCCGAAGACGATGATGAGGGCAGTGAAGTCTGGTCAACTGCTGGCCAGCCCCTCGAATCGCTGCCCCTTGATGAGCCTGTGCTGGTAGTCCGACCGGACCATCGACAGGTACACCCGGCATTCGACATGGCCGAGCCTCCTGCACGCCCGGCAGTAGAGTTGAGCTGGTATGAGCAAGCCAGTCAGACCACACCGGAAAACCTGCACTCACAACGTCAGATAGCCCAGGATCAAGGCTGCGATGAGCTCTTCCAGCAACATCTGGCCCGGCGTTGCCTGCTGGACCCGGAGGACAATCAGGCGCTGATCAAGGCCGCCGTCGAACAGTTGCATTGGCTGACACCCTGGCAAAAAGTACAGCTCAGGACTCATCAGGCGCATCGGCTGACTCAGGCACTGCTGGACAGCTCGCTTGAGTCATTTCATGCCATGCTCGAAAACAACGAGGAACGTGCCTTTCTCGATACGCTCAAGGCACTCCGGCAGCAGCCATGGCTGACATCATTTGATCGCCAGGAGCAACTTGAACAGTGGACCATGACACTGCTGCTCAACAACCATGACTGGTCCCCTGCCCTGTTCGAACGCGTGAGCAGCCTTTTTGCCTGGGATCAGAAACATGACGTGTATGCAGGGCCGCTTTCCCTGTGGATGAATCTGGTCCAGCGTTGTGAAAAGAAGGCATTCGTCGCACGTCAGCAGAAACTGCTCGAAGCCTCACAAGACAGTCCCGAGGCCACGGCTGCGCGTCTTCTTCTGCAACCACCCCCCCTGGATGAAAGGCTGCGACTGGCAAGGCACGGTAATCAAGAGCTGTGGCAAGCCTGCGAAAAACTGGCGTCCGACCTCACTCACCGATTCCCGGATGCCATACAAGAATTCCCGGACGCCGACGTACAATCCTGGCGTAAATTGCCTGAGCAGGTGTCATCCAATTTCAATCTCAGGGCCTATTTTTTCGGCGTATTGACGATCTTCACGACGGCATCACTGGACCCTTCCGGCAGCAACGCCACCTGGTACGAAATAGCTGGCCTTGCGCTTACCGCGCCGATTTTCCTCTTGCTTGTCATCCATATATTCATGTCGTTCTGGCGCCCTTTCGCTGAGCGTATCAAGCCGGTGGATACGCGCTGGAGTGCGCGCTTGCTGCCCGATTACCTGAGCTGGCCCGGTTATCAGGCGCTGGCGCTGCGCCACGGTATTCCGATCGTCACGCTAGGCTATATCTGTGTACAGAAAGGGCCCGTACTGGCAGCGCTGTATGGCGCTGTCCTGCTGCTATGGATCGTGCTGTCGCCCTACCGGATTTCAGGTTTTCAGGATGCCATTTCCGTCAGGACCGGAGGCTGGGATAGCGTAAAAGCCTTCTGCGTCAGAAATACCTTCAAGGCAATCATGATCGTTCTGGGTCTGATGCTCGCTTTCGTCGTGGGCGTGATTGTGTTCGGGCCGGCACGCGGTCACTAACCTCGCTTGAGCACCCATCGGCAAGAATCCGCTTATCTATTTTGTACAGATAAGCGGATTCTTGCTCATCAAAATATCGCAACCGCTCTAGAACAAGCTCTCATGGTGTGGCACAGCTCCTGCTACGTCACAGGCAGGGCAGCTAATGCCTCCTTCCAAAAATAATGAAAAACAAGGAACACCATGGAAACTTCCAATCCCGCCTCCCGTGGGTCGGCTGCTACTGCTGCCGGCCAAAAAACCACTTCCAGCCGTTTAAAATCCATTTTCAGCGGCTCGGTCGGCAACATGGTCGAGTGGTACGACTGGTACGTCTACGCCGCTTTCTCGCTGTACTTCGCCAAAGCGTTCTTCCCCAAGGGCGACACCACCGCACAGTTGCTCAACACGGCCGCGATTTTTGCCGTCGGCTTTCTGATGCGGCCTATCGGTGGCTGGCTGATGGGGCTTTACGCTGACTACAAGGGGCGCAAGGCTGCGCTGATGGCATCGGTGCTGCTGATGTGTTTCGGCTCGCTGATCATTGCCCTGACCCCGGGCTATGAGAGCATCGGCGTCGGTGCCCCGATCCTGCTGGTGTTCGCCCGACTACTGCAGGGCCTGTCTGTCGGGGGTGAATACGGCACCTCGGCCACCTATCTCAGCGAAATGGCCACCAAGGAACGTCGCGGCTTCTTTTCCAGCTTCCAGTACGTCACGCTGATTTCCGGCCAACTCATCGCGCTGGGCGTGTTGATCGTGCTGCAGCAGACGCTGACCACCGAGCAACTGTATGCCTGGGGCTGGCGCATCCCGTTTGTCATCGGTGCCCTGTGTGCAGTCGTCGCGCTGTTTCTGCGTCGTGGCATGGAAGAAACCGAGTCGTTCACCCGCAAGAAAAAGGAAAAGGCCAAGGAAAGCCTGATGCGCACATTGATGCGTCATCCCAAGGAACTGATGACCGTAGTCGGCCTGACGATGGGCGGGACCCTGGCTTTCTATACCTACACCACGTACATGCAGAAGTATCTGGTCAACACCGTCGGCATGAGCATCACCGACTCGACCTCGATATCAGCCGCGACGCTGTTTCTGTTCATGCTGTTGCAGCCGGTGATTGGCGCCCTGTCCGACAAGGTCGGGCGGCGTCCGATCCTGATTGCGTTTGGCGTACTGGGAACGCTGTGTACCGTACCGATCCTGACCACGCTGCATACCATTCAAACCTGGTGGGGCGCTTTCTTCCTGATCATGGCGGCGCTGATCATCGTCAGCGGTTACACCTCGATCAACGCAGTGGTCAAGGCCGAGCTGTTTCCGACCGAGATCCGTGCGCTGGGTGTCGGCCTGCCATACGCACTGACGGTGTCGATTTTCGGTGGTACTGCGGAATACATCGCACTGTGGTTCAAGAGCATCGGTATGGAAACCGGCTACTACTGGTACGTAACCGCTTGCATCGCCTGTTCGCTGCTGGTGTATGTCTTCATGAAAGACACGCGCAAACATTCGCGGATCGAGACAGATTGATCACCCTTCATTAACCCGCTTGAATGGCATGCCAACGCCTGAGTTGGCGTGCCGTTTCCACACCCGTGTGAGGAGCATCAATATCGGTTACATCGATACAACCGCCATGAATGCCCCCTGGAGCGACATGAGCACTTGCTACAAAGTGTTTCAATACAGTGCACACTTTCGAGATCAACCAGCGATAAGACATTGAAAAAATTATACTTCCAGATTGTCAAGAGGCTTTATTACAAGATTTTTCAAAATATGCACTTCAATAACGCAATATCGCCCACAAGGCCCGAAATCAGAGCATCACAGCCAACTATCATTTTCAGCGATGGTCGCTAGCAATCCGATTAACTTCTTAATAATCCGCTGGCGCGTAGCATTGCCTCCATACCGGGATGACAACTCACCCGACACTCATTGGAGACATCATCATGAAAACCACTAAATTGATCTTCGGCCTGGCTTTCTCTGTTCTGGCTTCAAGCGCCTTTGCACTTCCAGTCACAACTGTTCAAAGCGATATGTCCCGCTCGACCATCGTTGCTGAAGGCGGCACCAAACACACTAACGTCGGTTCAATTCGCGTAGCTGCTGATGGCGCAGACCGTGTCGGTCCAAATCGTCAGGCTGCCGATGGTGCAGACCACGTCGGTGCCAACCGTCTGGCCTCTGATGGCGCGGACCGTGTCGGTGCAAACCGTCAGGCCGCCGATGGTGCAGACCACGTCGGTGCCAACCGCCTGGCCGCTGATGGCGCAGACCACGTCGGTGCCAATCGTCTGGGCTGATAGCCCACGCAACACCCCAAGCCCGGCCGATGTCGGGCTTCTTCATGTCTGGCCCAGGCTGAAATACACGCTACTCTGGCATCCTCTGCAAATGCGCAGCACTATGTCCGCACCCTATAGAGCCCATCAGGAATCAAGCATGTCAGACGCTATTCACTCCTACGAGCCGTCCAAGGGCCACGGCCTGCCGCATGACCCGTTCAACGCGATTGTAGGCCCACGCCCGATCGGCTGGATTTCATCGCAGGATGCCAACGGCAAATTGAATCTGGCACCCTACAGTTTCTTCAATGCCTTCAACTACGTGCCCCCCATCATTGGGTTCTGCAGCGTTGGTCGCAAGGACAGTCTGAATAACATCGAGCAGACCGGTGAGTTTGTCTGGAATCTTGCGACCCGCTCGCTGGCCGAAGCCATGAACCAGAGCTGTGCCCCGGTAGCGCAGGATGTCAGCGAGTTCGAACTGGCCAACCTCACGCCGCTGGCCTCTCATATCGTCTCGGTCCCACGCGTGCTTGAGACGCCGGTGTCGTTTGAATGCAAAGTCACGCAGATCATTCAATTGCAACGCGCCGACCAGGAACTGGTGCCCAGCTGGCTGATTCTGGGCGAAGTGGTAGCCGTACACATCGAGAAATCCCTGCTCAAGGACGGTGTTTATGACACCGCGGCCGCCGAGCCGATCCTGCGTGGCGGCGGTCCTGCAGATTACTTCCAGCTTGGGCCGGAAGCGCTGTTCAAGATGTTTCGCCCAGGCGCCTGATCAGGAATCGCCCCATACAGGCTCGCCCTCGGCATCAATGTCGATCAGCCGCTGCAGCTCCTGCACAGCGGCCAGGTCGGCATCATCGGCGGTCTTGAATTTCTGGTCCGGCAGCAGCGCATGAAAGCGCGGCGCTCCGCCTGCACCCAGCGCCTTGATGGCAATTGCCGCGTTGTACCCCTGCTCGGCAGGCATGACTGCCGACACCACTTCAAACCCGTTGTATTCCTTGCGTGCCATGCGTATGGACCCTGCTCATAAATCAAAGCGCGAATTCTAACGCGTCTTCCAGGGCATTCGTCACGCAGCAACCGCAGATGATGACTACCGACGCAAACTCCAACCTTGTCCTACACTTTAATCAGTTCTTTCAAACTGCTCTGTAGCCGAGGTAAGGAGTGCGTCATGAAAGTCAGAACAAGAAAATGCATGGTTGTCGTCGGTGCTATAGCGGTCCTGGCGGTATACACCGCAGGGGCCTATCGTAACGAGCTGGCTCGTCAGGCCCCACAGGTCGCCAGTTGCACGTTTGGCCATTGCGTGCCGACCGACGCAACCTTCAGCGCCTTGCGATGACGCTTGTGTAGCGTGAATTGCGTCATCGTTCAGCAAAGGCAGCTATCGATTAGCAAGCTATCGGATTAGACTGGTCAGACTCTCCCGCCTCACTTGCGGCGGGTCAACACTGCCATCAGGTTTTGCCTTGACCAGTCTTACTCAAACGCCTCCGGCCATTCGCAGCATTCTGTTCGCGTTGATGATGGCGGTATTGCTCAGCGCTCTGGATCAGACCATCGTTGCTGTTTCGATGCCTGCCATTTCCGCCCAGTTCAGGGACATCGATCTGCTGGCGTGGGTCATTTCCGCGTATATGGTTTCACTGACCGTTGCAGTGCCGATCTACGGCAAGCTGGGCGATCTTTACGGACGGCGTAAACTGATGCTGTTCGGCTTGGGGCTTTTCACCCTCGCCTCGCTGTTCTGTGGCATGGCGCAGAGCATGGAACAACTGGTGCTGGCGCGCGTCCTTCAAGGCATCGGTGCAGGCGGTATGGTTTCGGTAAGCCAGGCAATCATCGCCGACATTGTTCCGCCTCGTGAGCGGGGCCGCTACCAAGGCTACTTCAGCAGCATGTACGCCGTGGCCAGCGTCGCGGGCCCGGTCTTGGGCGGCTTGATGACCGAATACCTGTCCTGGCGCTGGGTGTTCCTGATTAATCTGCCCTTGGGGGCAGCCGCGCTGATCGTCGCATATCGAACCCTGGTCGGCCTGCCAGTGCCGCAGCGCAAACCGATTATCGACTACCTGGGTACGGTGCTGATGATCATCGGCCTGACCGCGCTGCTGTTGGGAATTACCGAAATTGGTCAGGGGCATGGTCTGGGCGATTTCGAGGTTCAGTTGTTACTGGGCACCGCCCTGCTGACGCTGGGCATTTTCGTCTGGTACGAACGCCGCACCGCCGAACCCCTGTTGCCCATGCACCTGTTCACCAATAAAAGTGCCGTGCTTTGCTGGTGCACGGTGTTCTTTACCAGTTTTCAGGCTATTTCCCTGATTGTCCTGATGCCGTTGCGTTACCAGACCGTCACCGGTGGCGGTGCAGACAGTGCCGCCCTGCACCTGCTTCCGCTGGCGATCGGCATGCCGATGGGTGCCTATTTCGCCGGGCGACGCACCGCGCAAACCGGGCGCTACAAACCGCTTATTCTGACCGGGGCGTTGCTGATGCCCATCGCGATTCTGGGCATGGCCTTTACGCCTCCCCAATCGCTGATAGCGATGAGCCTGTTCATGGTCCTTACCGGCATCGCCACCGGCATGCAGTTCCCCACCTCATTGGTCGGCACCCAGAACTCGGTTCAACCAAGGGATATGGGCGTGGCCACCAGCACAACCAATCTGTTCCGCTCGCTGGGGGGTGCAGTAGGCGTGGCATTGATGTCGGCGCTGCTACTGGCTATGTTGCAGCATACCGGTGTCGGCCTGCCCGGCTCGGGAGCGCTGGGTGGCGAAGGCAGCTCCGGTAATGTCCTGCTCGACAGCCTTAATGCAGCAACCGGACCGGCACTGGAAACACTGCGAGCCGAACTGGCGCTGACCTTCAGAAACCTGCTGATCACCAGTGCGGCCATTTCGCTGCTCGGCCTTGCCGCAGCCGTAGCAATGCCCAATACGCTATTGCGAGGCCGGGATTAGCTCGACGCGCTGAATCAGGAAGGCATGCCGGCCCAAAACCACTGGGTTTTCTTGCTTTTTATATGGTTGAACGCCGGCATGAGTTCACCTTCGTCGAAATGTCGACGCGAGCCAAACTGTGCGCTGCTGAACCAGCAGCCTGATCGAGGGCATGCCTGCCCCGCATCAACTGGCGGCAGCGGTTTTTCATCAAATCGCGCGTACCACTGCGCAGTGGTTTCCTCGGTAAAGCCGATACCGGGAGCAAGGTAGGGATGAAGGTTGCCGGTGTCCTGCAGGCGAACCGGTTTGATCATCCGGTTGACCGTCACATAGGGTTGCGGCGGTGGCAGGCCTCGACCACCCAATTCAGGCACCGCACCCGCCCGAATGATCAACCCGTTGCGATAGCTATGAAACACGATGTCGCTGTGCGCGCTCATCTCGCCCCGCAATCTGTCGCTCCCTCCCAGCTGTCTGACAAACCCTTCGCCCAGCACCGTGTACCAACTGACGCCCTTTATACGGTCCAGCAAACGCAGGCTTTCAATGTGCGGACCGGGATCGACCATCAACCCTATGTAGTCCTGAGCCAGTCGATACTCCCAGGGTAAATACTGATGACCATCGCAAGGCAGTACACAGGCGAGCCCGCCAAAGCCATGCTCGGCCTGCACTTCGCTGCTTAGATAGCGGATCCAGGCCTCGTAGTTCTTCAAACCGTCGGGCTCGGTCAGGCAGGACCAGGGCAATACCATTTTCAGACAAGAGCGATCATTATCGGCCTGCCCCTGCGGGGTGTTCATGACAAACAGGCTGTACATGGCGACCTCGGCCTGGGTCGCACTGGCGATAGACCAGATGAACTGCTCGTCCGGGAGGCTTTCGACAACCTGACGCCGGGTCGATGCAAAACCCGATGCGCTCAAGCGACGCATACGCTTGAACAGCTGCCACTTGAGTTTCGGCTTGAACGCGCCATAGAAGCGCGAAAAGCAGGCTTCGACCCGACGCTTCATCTCCAGCGTGTGGCCATTGCGGAAATACAGCGTGGTGATCAACCCAAGTCGAATGACGGGCGTCCCCAATTCAGAATCCATGGCAACCCGTTCGGATTGCTGCGCGACTCCGGCCAGTAGCCTCACAGCATCAGTTGTAGTGTCCGACATGCTCCGCCCTCCCTTTGATCGAGAGACGCGGATTTACGCTAACGCCTGCATGCCCTTTGCATGTTTCGATCACGCCCGACACAGACCTGCGCTCATGCAAGCCACGGCCCTGTCCACGCTCGTACACTTCAGCGGATCTGGCGATGACTTCAAGGCACATAGGCGCAAGATTCGGCAAAAACATGCAACCTTCCTCTCTTCTGATCTTTCCGGAAGCGAAGAGTGAAGGGAGTTTTCCCGCGGGGCAATACTCGGAAATTACTTTGGGAAATCAGCTACATGTATCAGGAAATGTCCTACCTGCCTCCTACAATATTTTGTCGGATCAAGGTCTGATCGGCGGCAACCGGCGGGGGCAATTGATGAGGACGGGTACACAGTCAGTAAACACACTGTATGAAAAGCACGAATTGGAGTTAGGCTTTGTGGGAAAGACAACGGCCCGACCGAACCGGCAGGCGCTACGACCTGTCATCTCCGTCAGGAAGCCTTGCTGATTCTTAGCGTAGGGCTGAAACGCAGCATGTCCAGACACACATCAACCAGTTGCTCGGCCTCTGCCGGCAATGAAAAGCTGTCTGGAACCAGCAGCCATTGATAAATGATGCCGTTTACGTAAGAAAACAGGGCGACTGCGGCCCGGGCCGTATCGAGATCTTTGGGAAGTTGCCCCTGGCGCACGGCATTGTTCAGCCCCAGGGTGATCCGGTCGTGGCACTGTATGGCGTTGTCCTGGCGCTGACGACGAAAATCACACATCTCGTCAGTAAACTCGCACTTGTGAAACAGGATTTCATTGATGCGACGGGTTTTCGGGTCCAGTGCGAGCTCATGAAACAAATGAATCAAAAGATTTCTCATACAGCCCAGTGGGTCTTCTTCCTCTTCGCTCTGACTGGCCTGCGCCATTTCATCGAGTGGTTCCTGAAGGCTGTCGAGCATTGCCTGGACCAGATCGGCCTTGTTGTTGAAGTGCCAGTAAATGGCTCCTCGCGTCACACCAGCAAGGGTTGCGATGTCAGCCAGCGTGGTGCGGGCGACGCCTCGCTCATAAAAAGCCTGCTCGGCAGCCTCCAGAATCTGGCTGCGAGTGATCTGAGCTTCCTCTTTGGTGCGACGAACCATGGCAATAAAACCTCAAAAAATTTACCTCAGGCATGCGTCTGGCGGCAGACCTGGAGATATGACCGGGCGGCATTTGTCTCGCCTTGTCCCGAATTGGCTGTCGGCACTGTGAATAGTGGCCGAATGCGCACAGCGGGTGTTTACAAACAGCCGCGAATGTAAGTATATTCCTTAGCATGCTACTTATCTAGCCGAAATATTTTTTAACACTTCAACGTACTGTTGAGACAACAGGCTCCTGCCCCGAGGATCTTCATGCAATTCAAGCCAGCTGTTACCGTTCTGGTCACTGCCGTCGCCCTGGCAACCCTGCTCAGTGGCTGTAGCAAGAAGGAACAGGCGGCCCCGCCTGCGCAAACCCCTCAGGTCGGCGTCGTTACCCTCAAAGCACAGCCCTATACCCTGACCACCGAGCTGCCAGGCCGGACCACCGCATTCCGCGTCGCCGAGGTACGCCCTCAGGTCAACGGCATCATTCTCAAACGTCTGTTTACCGAAGGTGGCGACGTCAAAGCCGGTCAGCAGCTCTATCAGATCGACCCGGCTGTCTATGAGGCCAATGCCAACAGCGCCAAGGCGACTCTGCAGTCTGCCAAGTCGATGTCTGATCGCTACAAGCAACTGGTCAGCGAGCAAGCGGTAAGCCGTCAGGAATACGACACCGCCCAGGCATCGACGCAGGAAGCTCAGGCCGCCTTGCAGACCGCCCAGATCAACCTGCGCTACACCAAGGTGCTGGCACCTATTTCCGGTCGTATCGGCCGCTCCGCAGTGACCGAAGGCGCGCTGGTCAGCAGCGCCCAGACCGAAGCAATGGCAACCATCCAGCAGCTCGACCCGATCTACGTGGATGTGGTTCAGTCGTCTGCCGACATGCTCAAGCTGCGCAATGACCTGGAAAGCGGCAAGCTGCAGAAAGCCGGCGACAACGCGGCCAAGGTCAAGCTGACGCTGGAAGACAACAGTGTCTATGGCCAGGAAGGCAAGCTGGAATTCTCCGAAGTATCGGTTGATCAGACTACAGGCTCGGTCACCTTGCGCGCCGTGTTCCCGAACCCGGAACATCGCTTGTTGCCTGGCATGTTCGTCCACGCGCAATTGCAGGCTGGCGTCAGTGCGAAAGCCATTCTGGCACCGCAACAAGG
The DNA here is from genome assembly GCF_032587875.1 of Pseudomonas syringae group sp. 243L2. Taxonomy (NCBI): domain Bacteria; kingdom Pseudomonadati; phylum Pseudomonadota; class Gammaproteobacteria; order Pseudomonadales; family Pseudomonadaceae; genus Pseudomonas; species Pseudomonas syringae group sp. 243L2. The sequence continues at coordinate 69,660 of NZ_JAWHPL010000017.1, read as the reverse complement.
CGTGACCCGCGACCTGAAAGGCACGCCGACCGCCATGATCGTCAACCAGGACAACAAGGTTGAAATGCGTACGCTGGTGGCCAACCGCACCGTGGGCAGCGACTGGCTGATCGAAGACGGCCTGAAAGAAGGTGATCGGGTCATTACCGAAGGCTTGCAGTACGTCAAACCAGGCGCCGAAGTGAAAGTCGCCGAAGCGACCAACGTCAAAGGAGCAAACCCGGCACCTGCCCCGGCCACTGATAAAGCCGCAGGCAGCAAAGGGGAGTAACCCATGTCGAAATTCTTTATTGATCGACCCATTTTTGCCTGGGTTATTGCCCTCGTGATCATGCTGGTCGGTGCGCTGTCGATTTCCAGCCTGCCGATCAACCAGTACCCGAGCATCGCACCACCAGCCATCGGTATCCAGGTCACCTATCCGGGCGCTTCTGCCCAGACGGTGCAGGACACTGTGGTGCAGGTGATCGAGCAACAGCTCAACGGTATCGACAACCTGCGTTATGTGAGCTCGGAAAGTAACTCCGACGGCAGCATGACCATTACCGCGACCTTCAATCAGGGTACCAACCCTGATACGGCGCAGGTTCAGGTGCAGAACAAGCTCAACCTCGCGACCCCGCTGTTGCCACAGGAAGTGCAGCAACAGGGTATCCGCGTGACCAAGGCAGTGAAGAACTTCCTGATGGTTATCGGCCTGGTGTCCGAAGACGGCAGCATGGGCAAGGAAGACCTGGCCAACTACATCGTGTCGAACATGCAGGACCCGATTTCCCGGACCTCCGGTGTGGGTGACTTCCAGGTGTTCGGTTCGCAGTACGCCATGCGTATCTGGCTGGACCCGGCAAAGCTGAACAACTTCCAGCTGACTCCGGTGGACGTGAAAAACGCGATCACCGCGCAGAACGTCCAGGTATCGTCCGGCCAGCTGGGTGGCCTGCCGTCCATCAGCGGCCAGCAGTTGAACGCCACGATCATCGGCAAGACGCGTCTGCAGACCGCCGAGCAGTTCGGCAACATCTTCCTCAAGGTCAACACCGACGGTTCGCAGGTTCGCCTCAAGGACGTCGCGACTGTCGGCCTGGGCGCAGAGAACTACAGCACCGACTCGCAGTTCGACGGTAAACCGGCATCGGGTCTGGCAATCAAACTCGCGACCGGTGCCAACGCACTGGATACCGCCAAGGCTATTCGCGCGACCGTTTCGTCGCTGGAGCCGTTCTTCCCGCCAGGCATGAAAGTCGTGTACCCGTATGACACCACGCCAGTGGTCAGCGAATCGATCAATGGTGTGGTGCACACCCTGATCGAAGCGATCGTGCTGGTGTTCCTGGTGATGTACCTGTTCCTGCAAAACTTCCGTGCCACGGTCATCACGACCATGACCGTACCGGTAGTATTGCTGGGTACGTTCGGCATCCTCGCGGCATTCGGCTTCACCATCAACACCCTGACCATGTTCGGTATGGTGCTGGCCATCGGCTTGCTGGTGGACGATGCGATCGTGGTGGTGGAAAACGTCGAGCGGGTCATGGAGGAGGAAAAGCTCTCCCCGCGCGACGCCACGATCAAATCCATGACCCAGATCCAGGGTGCGCTGGTCGGTATTGCGCTGGTGCTGTCGGCGGTTCTGCTGCCCATGGCGTTCTTCGGCGGCTCTACCGGGGTGATCTACAAACAGTTCTCGATCACCATCGTCTCGGCCATGGCCCTGTCGGTGGTTGTCGCCCTGATCTTCACCCCGGCGCTGTGCGCCACCATGCTCAAGCCTATCGATCACGAGAAGCACGGCCAGCCAAAACGTGGTTTCTTCGGCTGGTTCAACCGCACCTTTGACCGCAGCGTTCTGAGCTACGAACGTGGCGTCGGCAACATGCTCAAGCACAAATGGCCGGCGTATCTGGGCTATATCCTGATCTGCGCAGGCATGGTCTGGATGTTCATGCGTATCCCGGCCGCGTTCCTTCCGGAAGAAGATCAGGGCGTCATCTTTGCCCAGATCCAGACCCCGGCAGGCTCCTCTACCGAGCGTACGCAGGAAGTCATCGACAACATGCGTGAATACCTGCTGACCAAGGAAAGCGGTGCAGTGAAGTCGGTGTTCTCGGTAAACGGCTTCAACTTTGCGGGCCGCGGTCAAAGCTCGGCGATTGCGTTCGTCATGCTCAAGCCGTGGGAAGAACGTGATTCCAACAACAGCGTCTTCGAACTGGCCAAGCGCGCTCAGGGCTATTTCTTCAGCCTGCGCGACGCAATGGTGTTCGCGGTCGTTCCACCGTCTGTTCTCGAGCTGGGTAACGCCACAGGTTTCGACGTTTACCTGCAGGATCAGGGCGGCGTGGGTCACGACAAACTGATGGAAGCGCGTAACCAGTTCCTCGGCATGGCAGCGCAGAGCAAGATTCTCGCAGGCGTGCGTCCGAACGGGCTGAATGACGAACCGCAATACCAGTTGATCATCGACGACGAACGCGCCAGTGCGCTGGGCATTACCCTGTCGGACATCAACAACACACTGTCCATCGCGTTGGGCGGCAGCTACGTCAATGACTTCATCGACCGTGGCCGTGTGAAGAAGGTGTACATCCAGGGCGATGCGGGTGCCCGTATGACGCCTGAAGACCTCAAGAAGTGGTACGTACGCAACAGCTCGGGTGAAATGGTGCCATTCTCGGCCTTCGCCAGCGGCAAATGGACCTACGGCTCACCGAAACTGTCGCGCTACAACGGCGTGGCAGCAGAGGAAGTGCTCGGTACTCCTGCCCCGGGTTACAGCAGCGGCGAGGCGATGGCCGAGGTAGAAGCCCTGGCCAAGAAACTGCCGCAAGGTATCGGCATTTCGTGGACCGGTCTGTCCTACGAGGAACGTTTGTCCGGCTCGCAGGCCCCTGCCCTCTACGCGCTGTCGTTGCTGGTGGTGTTCCTGTGTCTGGCGGCGCTGTATGAAAGCTGGTCGATCCCGATCGCGGTCATCCTCGTGGTGCCGCTGGGGGTTATCGGTGCACTGATGGCAACCAGCCTGCGTGGCCTGTCCAACGACGTGTTCTTCCAGGTGGGCTTGCTGGTGACGGTGGGTCTGGCGGCGAAGAACGCCATTCTGATCGTCGAGTTCGCCAAAGAGCTGCACGAACAGGGCAAGAGCCTGGTCGACTCGGCAATCGAGGCGTGCCGCATGCGTCTGCGCCCAATTATCATGACGTCCATGGCGTTTATCCTCGGCGTTGTGCCGCTGGCAATCTCCACGGGCGCAGGTTCAGGTAGTCAACATTCGATCGGTACTGGTGTAATTGGCGGTATGATCACCGCCGTTATCCTGGCGATCTTCTGGGTGCCCCTGTTCTTTGTCTCGGTTTCAGGGCTCTTCAAGAGCAAGAAGAAACATATTTCACACGATGAGGCTGGCCAATGAGCAAGTCATTGATCTCTCTTGCAGTTACCGCGTTCATTCTCGGCGGCTGCTCTTTGATCCCCGAGTACAAGCAGCCGGAAGCACCGGTCGCCGCTCAATATCCGCAAGGGCCGGCGTACTCGCCGGTCGAAGGCGCCAAAATGGCTGCCGCGGAGCAAGGCTGGCGGCACTTCTTCAATGATCCGGCGCTGCAACAGCTGATTCAGACTGCACTGCTCAACAACCGCGACCTGCGGGTCGCGGCCCTGAACATTGACGCTTACCGTGCCCAGTACCGTATTCAGCGCTCGGACCTGTTCCCTGCTGTTTCGGCGACAGGTAGCGGTACTCGTCAACGCGTGCCAGCCGACCAGTCGCAAACCGGTCAGGCAGGCATCACCAGCAGCTATTCGGCAACGCTGGGTGTCAGCTCGTACGAGCTGGACCTCTTTGGCCGGGTCCGCAGCCTCAGCGAGCAGGCGCTGGAGACCTACTTCTCCAGCGAAGAAGCGCGTCGCAGCACCCAGATCAGCCTGGTGGCCAGCGTCGCCAATGCCTACATGACCTGGCAGGCCGACAAGGAACTGCTCAAGCTGACGCAGGACACCCTCAAGACCTACGAAGAAAGCTATCGCCTGACCTCGCGCAGCAATGAAGTCGGTGTTTCCTCGGCCCTGGACCTGAGCCAGTCACGCACCGCCGTCGAAAGCGCGCGTGCCAAACTGGCTCAGTACGAGCGTCTGGTTGCACAGGATCAGAACAGTCTGGTGCTGCTGCTCGGCACCAGCCTGCCTGACAACCTGCCGGCCAGCCACTTGCTGGATTCCGACATGCTGACCGAAATGCCGGCTGGCCTGCCGTCCGACCTGCTGCAGCGTCGTCCGGACATTCTGGAGGCCGAGCATACGCTCAAGGCAGCCAACGCCAACATTGGCGCAGCACGCGCAACGTTCTTCCCCAGCATCAGCCTGACGGCCAGTGCCGGAACCAGCAGCAGCGAGCTGTCCGGCCTGTTCAAGGGCGGATCGGGCGCATGGCTGTTCCAGCCAAGCATCAACATCCCGATCTTCAACGCCGGCAACCTGCGCGCCAGCCTGGACTACTCGAAAATCCAGAAAGAAATCAGCGTCGCCAACTACGAGAAAGCGATTCAAACCGCCTTCCAGGAAGTGTCTGACGGCCTGGCTTCACGCAAGACCTACGACGAGCAGCTCCAGGCGCAACGTGACTTCGTCGCGGCCAACCAGGACTACTACCGTCTGGCCGAGCGTCGCTACCGGATCGGTATCGACAGCAACCTGACCTTCCTCGACGCCCAGCGCTCGTTGTTCAGCGCGCAACAAACGCTGATCACCGATCGTCTGTCGCAGCTGACCAGCGAGGTCAACCTGTACAAGGCCCTCGGCGGCGGCTGGTACGAAAGAACCGGGCAGACCGAAACCATCTCCAAAGAGAAGCCTTCGGTTCAGCTGTTCTGATTTAAAGCGGCACACAAAAAAACCACCTGATCAGGTGGTTTTTTTGTGGCCGAAACAAGCCTGCGATCAATGGTCCTGATGCAGGTACTTGGGCTCTTTGGGCAGGCGCAGACTGAACAGAAAGGCCACAGCCATCATTACCGTCACGTACCAGTAGAAGCTGTTTTCCATCCCGGCACTTTTGAGTTTCAGTGCGACAAATTCGGCAGAACCGCCGAACACTGCGTTGGCAACCGCATAAGCCAGCCCGACACCCAGTGCGCGGACCTGAGGCGGAAACATCTCGGCTTTGACCAGCCCGCTTATCGAGGTGTAAAAGCTGACAATTGCCAACGCCAGGGTAATCAGCACAAAGGCAATGAACGGGTTGGTGGTGGTTTTCAGGGTCATCAGAATCGGCACCGTGCACAGTGTACCCAGCGCGCCGAACCACAACATCGAATTACGACGACCGATGCGGTCCGCCAGCATGCCGAAAAACGGCTGCATGCACATGTACAGAAACAGCGCGCCGGTCATGATGTAGCTGGCGGTCTTGGCTTCCATGCCTCCGGTGTTGACCAGGTATTTCTGCATGTAGGTCGTGAAGGTGTAGAAAATCAGCGAGCCACCGGCGGTGTAACCCAGCACTGTGATGAAGGCTGCGGCATGATGCTTGAACAGTGCGGCAATACTGCCGGCGTCCTTGTCCTGACGGCTTTCGGCGGTGGTGGTTTCATTGAGTGTGCGACGCAGCAGCAAGGCAATGACAGCGGCGGCCGCACCGATCACGAACGGGATACGCCAGCCGTAGTCACGCAGTTCTTCGGTGGTCAGGAATTGCTGAAGGATGACCACTGTCAACACGGCAAGCAACTGGCCGCCGATCAGGGTGACGTACTGGAACGAGGCATAAAAACCGCGCTGCCCGCGTAAGGCCACTTCACTCATGTAAGTGGCCGTGGTGCCATATTCACCGCCCACCGACAGGCCTTGAAGCAAGCGCGCCATGAGCAGCAAGGCCGGCGCCCAGGCACCGATCGACGCGTAGGTCGGCAGGCAGGCAATGATCAGCGATCCCGCGCACATCATGGTGACCGAAATCAGCATGGAGTTCTTGCGGCCATGTTTGTCTGCGACACGACCAAACAGCCAGCCGCCAATCGGACGCATCAGAAAGCCAGCGGCAAACACACCTGCGGTGTTGAGCAACTGAACGGTCGGATCATCGGAAGGAAAGAAAGCCGGTGCGAAATAAATCGCGCAGAAGGCGTAGATATAAAAGTCGAACCATTCGACCAGGTTGCCGGATGAAGCACCGACAATGGCGAAAATTCTTTTGCTTCGCTCCTCGCCGGTGTAATGCGGTGCTTTTGATGTTGTAGTCATTATTTTCCCCAAGCAGAACTGTCCATAAGAAACAATCTGTAACACCGTCTTTAATCGAGCACAATAAGTCAGAGCAATTCAGCCACCAGGAAAAATCGGCAGGGTTGAATATCCAGTGCCCGGACGAACAACAACCCGGATCATCGGCCCGCCTTTTCGTGGAGGCAGACAAACGATCCGGGTTGCTGGACAACAGGTTGAAACGGGAGCGCTTACCGCTCGATGGCCAGCGCAAGGCCCTGCCCTACGCCGACGCACATGGTTGCCAGGCCTTTGCGCCCCCCGGTTTTTTCCAGGTGGTGCAACGCCGTCAGCACCAGGCGCGCGCCGCTCATACCCAGCGGATGACCGAGCGCAATGGCCCCGCCGTTGGGGTTGACCTGCGGTGCGTCGTCCGCCAGGCCCAGTTCGCGCAGAACTGCCAGACCCTGGCTGGCGAAGGCTTCGTTGAGCTCGATGACGTCGAAATCAGTCACCGCCAGACCCAGCCGCTCGACCAGCTTGCGTACCGCAGGCACCGGGCCGATGCCCATCACCCGAGGCGCAACCGCCGCGCTGGCCATGCCCAACACACGGGCGCGTGGCGTCAGGCCGTGCTTTTTGACAGCGTCGGCCGAAGCCAGAATCAATGCAGCAGCCCCGTCGTTGACCCCGGAGGCATTACCTGCGGTGACAGTTTTGTCCGCGCCGTTGACCGGCTTGAGTTTGCTCAGGGTTTCCAGGCTGGTATCACTGCGCGGATGCTCATCCTTGTCGACGATGGTTTCGCCTTTTTTGTGCGCAACCCGTACCGGCACAATCTCTTCCTCGAAAAAGCCCGCAGCCTGGGCAACGGCAGTGCGCTGCTGGCTGCGCAGGGCGAAAGCGTCCTGATCGGCTCGAGAAATCCTGAAGTCGGTTGCAACGTTGTCGCCTGTCTCGGGCATTGAGTCCACGCCGTACTGTGCTTTCATCGCCGGATTGATGAAGCGCCAGCCGATGGTGGTGTCTTCCAGCTTCATGTTGCGCGAGAACGCTGCATCAGCCTTGCCCATCACGAACGGTGCACGGGACATCGATTCGACGCCACCGGCAATCGCCAGCTCGATCTCGCCGGAAGCGATGGCACGGAACGCGGTGCCGATGGCGTCCATCCCGGAAGCACACAGGCGATTGAGAGTCACCCCCGGCACGCTCTCCGGCAGCCCCGCCAACAGCGCAGCCATGCGCGCAACGTTGCGGTTGTCCTCACCGGCCTGGTTGGCACAGCCGAAGAACACTTCGTCGATCTCCTGCCAGTTGACCGATGGGTTGCGCTCCATCAGTGCCTTGATCGGCACAGCGGCCAGGTCGTCGGCACGCACCGAAGACAGCCCCCCGCCAAAGCGACCGATGGGTGTGCGAATCGCATCGCAAATAAATACTTCACGCATCACGCTTCTCCTGCAACCTGACCATGAGCGGCGGCAGTCCGGGCTTCCAGATCACGCAGCGCCGTCAGCTCGACCTCGGTAGGCTCTTCGGAAACGACCACTGTGTCGGCAAAGCGGATCTCCCAGCCCGTGGCAGCAATCACCTGCTCGCGGGTCACGCCAGGGTGCAGCGTGGTCACAACGAACTCGTTGGTGCCTGCTTCCGGCTCCATGATGCACAGGTCGGTAATGATCCCCACCGGGCCGGCACCGGGCAGCCCCAGGCGCTTGCGCGAATCGCCGCCCTCGCCGTGGCCGACCGAGGTAATGAAGTCCAGCTTGTTGACGAACGAACGCGCCGACTGCTTGAGAATGATCAGCACTGACTTGGCCGAACCGGCGATTTCCGGCGCGCCACCGGCACCCGGCAAGCGCACTTTGGGATGATGATAATCACCGACAACGGTGGTGTTGATGTTGCCGAAACGGTCCACCTGCGCTGCGCCGAGAAAGCCGACGTCGACGCGCCCGCCCTGCAGCCAGTAACGAAAGATTTCGCTGGTGGATACCACCGTGTCGGCGGTTTCCGCCAACTCGCCATCGCCAATCGACAGCGGCAACACGGTAGGTTTGGCACCAATCGGGCCGGACTCGTAGATCAGCACCACGTCGGGTGCTGATGTCAGACGCGCCAGGTTCGCAGCCTTGGAGGGCAGACCGATGCCAACGAAGCACACCGAGCCATTACGCAGACGACGGGCTGCTGCAACGGTCATCATTTCACTGGTGGAGTAAGTCATTATTTGGCCTCCGAAGCGCGAGCCAGCTTGCTCTGGAATTCACTGAAATCTGCGGTGCCGTGGATATATTCGTCAATCCACGCGGTGAAGGTTTCACGGTCCCGGGCAATCGGGTCCCAGGCCTGGTAGAACGGGTTGTCACGCTCGTAATAGCCGTGCGCATAGGAGGGGTGAGCACCACCGGGCACCAGACACACGGCGCTCAATGCCCAAGTCGGCAGTACACAGGAATTCATCGGCGCTTGCAGGTCATCGACAATTTCTTCCACCGTCACAATGCATCGCTTCGCAGCCAGCGCGGCCTCTTTCTGCGCGCCGAGAATCCCCCACAGCAATACGTTGCCTTTGCGGTCGGCTTTCTGCGCATGGATAACAGTCACATCCGGGCGTACCGATGGCACAGCCGCCAGCACCTCACCGGTAAACGGGCAGGTTACCGTCTTGATCAGCGGGTTGACCTTGGGCAGGTCGGACCCGGCGTAGGCGCGCAGCACTGCGAACGGCAGGCCCGACGCACCAGCCACGTAGGCGTTGGCGAGGTCGGCATGGCTGTGCTCTTCGATTTCCATCGCGCGCGGCCATTGCTTTTCAACCGCATCACGCAGACGGTGTAGAGAACCGACGCCGGGGTTGCCGCCCCACGAAAAAATCAGACGCTTCGCACAACCGGCACCGATCAACTGGTCGTAGATCAGGTCGGGCGTCATGCGCACAAGGGTCAGGTCTTTTTTACCCTGACGGATAATTTCATGACCAGCGGCCGTGGGGATCAAATGCGTGAAGCCTTCCAACGCAACGATGTCGCCATCGTTGACCAGTTGCTTCACCGCATCGCGTAGAGAAAGAATGTCTGCCATGAGGTGCTCCGAACCCAACATCACGTTCAATGAACAGCGCGAAGACCTGCGCCGGAATGAAAATGAGGTTATGCCTGAGCAGACGGGCAAACAATCCGATAATCGACTAACCGTTCGGTAACCGAACAAATTCAGCTAACTAACGATCGCTCACGAGCTCGGATAACCAAGCCCGTTTAACCATACCCAGGCAAACAAGGTCAGGTAAACAGCTGCGTACTCAGGTCGCGGCTGGCATCGAGCATGATCGGCAGAAAGCGCTGTTCCAGCTCGCTGCGTGCCACACGCCCGGCGCTGGTACTGACATTCAGCGCAGCCAGCACCTGGCCCGACGCATCATAGACCGGCACGGCAATCGAGCGCAGCCCCTGCTCCAGTTCCTGATCAACAATACACCAGCCTTGTTGACGAACCAGTTGCAGACACTCGAGCAGCGCTTCCGGCGTGCGAATGGTACGACTGGTCTTGGGCTGCAGATCGACATGATCAAGGTATTCATGCAACGACACATCATCCAGCGCGGCCAGCAGAATTCGGCCCATGGACGTGCAATATGCCGGAAGGCGGCCGCCCACCGAGAGGTCGACCGAGATCAATCGCTGCGTGGTCGCCGAGCGCGCTATATAAAGGATGTCGTCACCTTCCAGCGTGGCCATGTTGCATGCCTCGTGCAACTGATCGCTCATACGGTCCAGATACGGCTGCGAAGAGGTCGCCAGAGGCGTCGATGACAGATAGGCGTGGCCCAGGGTCAGCACTTTGGGCAGCAGCGAGTACGTACGACCATCGGTGGTCGCGTAACCCAGTTTGATCAACGTATGCAGACAGCGGCGCACTGCCGCCCGGGGAATTTCCGTCCGGTGGCTGATCTGTGCAATGGTCAGGTGCCGCTTGCGCTCCTGAAATGCATGAATAACGGCAAGCCCGCGCGCCAGCGAAGTCATGAAATCCGGGTCTCCGGTCAGCGCCTGAATGCGCTTTGCGGGTGACGCCACGATGGGCGGTGCCAATGAGGCAAAAGATTTACGCAGTTCATCGTTCATTGACACACCCTCTGTAACTCCCTTCAGCCCCTGTGGAGCGCAGGTTTCAGGTCTATTGGAAGCAGTGAAGACAGCCTCTGCTTGTGCGATTATCGAACAGGTGGCCGATAATCGCAATTGACCCGCCGTAAATATACTTATACCTTTACCTCTGCCACGAAGTGACTTCTTGGAAATTACTGGTCAGGTACCCACTGAGAAGTCCAAGGCAGCGGCCTTGCTCACCAAGCAAGGCCGTTTTCATTGCGGCAGCGCCTGCTGCGCATGAACACGCCCCGCCTGCTGAACCCCCGCATCACAACTCCAGATATCGTGCATATAAAACTCTCTGAATTCCATCGTCAGGGTTTTGTCACCTGGTGTGTAAAATTTGTTTTATAAAAGTTCCGTCATATAAATGGCTCACTAAAACTTCGGAACAATCGTACAAAAAAACCAGACCTGTGAACTTATTCAACCTCTGTTGTTGACGTAACAGAACTTCTTGGAGATAGTATCCATCAGTGGGTCGGCAACACCCTCGCAAACGATTGATCCGTTCACCCGATTTCTGCCTCGATTATCCCGTCGAAGCGCTGTCACGGTGCACCATCGCCGCGCGATCAAAGGGAAGCCTGCCAGCGCAAGCCTTGCGCTTGAAATCACACACATGTCGCTACGACAGCTGTTTCTCTGGTGTACGTAGCCGCAGGCAATAACAGGATGTTCCGCAACCTTTTCGGGTAATGGCCCGAGCAGGTCGCTGGCTGTATCTGGTATACAGTCCGAATGGCGTGAACATACTTGCATTGTTTTGCGTCATCACCAGAACTCAATCGACTCGATCAGGTATTACAGTGACTAAAGATGAACTGCGCGCGGAACTTGAGCGCCAGGAACAACGTTACAAGGATGTCTACGGCGGTGAAATCACCACCTACGCCGCGCAACCGGAACCGGAACGCAAGCCTTGGCGCAAAAGAGCCAGCCTGCTGGACCAGGCGTTCAAGCAAGAATTGCAAAAAATGGAAGAAGGCCTGAAAGAAGAGCCGTGACATCGCGGGTCTCATGATCCCCGACCGCTCATCTCTGCCTTCCAGCCCCCGGAACTAAACGCCTCACAGCCTCATTGAGTATTCAACGGGGCGGCGCTCATGCGTCTTTTTTTTGGTTTGAGGCGACACCTCGCAGTGACGACAAGTCGTTCGGTATTTTTTCTGTCATAATCGCGCCCCCTTCAGACCCGGTCAGAAAACCTACATGATCGATTTATTCAGCGGGCTTGATGCCTGGGTGCTTGTGAGCCTTTTGCTCGCCCTGGCTTTTGTCCTCACCTTCGAGTTCATCAACGGCTTTCATGACACCGCCAACGCGGTGGCGACAGTCATTTACACCAAAGCCATGCCGCCTCATCTGGCCGTGTTCTTCTCTGGTGTATTCAACTTCCTCGGCGTGCTGCTGGGCGGTGTGGGTGTTGCCTACGCAATCGTCCATCTGCTGCCGGTCGAACTGCTCATCAACGTCAACACCGGACATGGCCTGGCCATGGTGTTCTCGCTGCTGGCGGCGGCCATTACCTGGAACCTCGGTACCTGGTACTTCGGCATCCCGGCCTCCAGCTCGCACACCTTGATCGGTTCGATACTCGGTGTCGGTCTGGCCAATGCACTGATCAACGGCATTCCGTTGGCCGACGGCGTCAACTGGCAGAAAGCGATCGACATTGGCGCTTCGCTGGTGTTCTCGCCGCTGGCCGGCTTCATCGTTGCAGGCCTGGTGCTGGTTGCGCTGAAATGGTGGCGCCCGCAGTCGAAGATGCATAAAACCCCGGACCAGCGTCGCAAGCTGGACGACAAAAAGCACCCGCCATTCTGGAACCGCCTGGTGCTGGTCATTTCCGCAATGGCGGTCAGCTTCGTACATGGTTCGAACGACGGCCAGAAAGGCATCGGCCTGATCATGCTGGTGTTGATCGGCATCGTGCCCAGCCAGTTTGTACTGGACCTGACCAGCACGACCTACCAGATCGAACGTACCCGCGATGCGACCCAGCATCTGAGCCAGTTTTATCAACGCAACAGCAGCACGCTGGGCGAATATCTGGCCATGGGCAAGGCTGAAAAAGGCGACTTGCCGTCCAGCTCTGCCTGTAATCCGAAGCAGACCGAACCCACCATCGACGCGTTGCTCGACCGCCTCAAAGGCGTTTCCGACTACCACTCGCTGGCCCCTGAAAGCCGTATCGAAGTGCGCCGCTATCTCTTGTGCCTGGACGACACGGCCCGCAAGGTCGGCAAACTTCCAGACCTGTCAGCGCGTGAAAAGTCCGATCTGGAGAAACTTCGCAAAGACCTGACCACCACCACAGAATACGCACCGTTCTGGGTAATTCTGGCGGTCGCACTGGCACTGGGCATCGGTACCATGGTTGGCTGGAAACGCGTAGTACTGACGATCGGCGAGAAGATCGGCAAGCAAGGCATGACTTACGCACAGGGCATGTCGGCGCAAATCACCACCGCCTGCGCAATCGGCCTGGCTAACGTGTTCAGTCTGCCGGTTTCCACCACCCACATCCTGTCATCAGGCGTTGCCGGGACCATGGTCGCCAACAAGAGCGGCCTGCAAGGCGGAACGGTTCGCACCATCCTGCTGGCCTGGGTGCTGACCCTGCCTGCAACGGTCGCCTTGTCCGCAGCGCTGTTCTGGCTGGCCTCCAAGGCACTGTCCTGACTCAGAGCCCTTCAGGTGGTGCAGCCTTGCACTGCCTGAAGGGCTTGATTCACCCCTCTCCCTCCGCACCTTTCTCGACAAGCCTTTCAGCGGGCATTTCCGATTGCTGCAACTCACGCCATAGCGCTGCTGCACCGTCGAAATCGGCACCGTTTTCCGGAGTCAGGGCAGCGGGGTCATAGCGGCTGAGACAGCCCTCGCCAAGCGTGGCGGGAGCGGTGGATGTGGCTTTTTCGAAAGGATCGGTCATTGGCTGTCACCCTGAGCGTTGCACCATTGCCGACGAGCCAGGTCGGGAGCGCGACAGGCGCACTCCCGAAAAGATAGATCAGTCGAAGACGACTGTCTTGTTGTCGTGTACCAGAACACGGTCTTCCAGATGAGCGCGCAGGCCGCGGGCCAATACCATCTTTTCCACGTCGCGACCGAAGCGCACCATGTTTTCGATGCTGTCGCGATGGCTGACGCGCACCACATCCTGCTCGATGATCGGGCCGGCATCGAGCTCTTCGGTCACATAGTGACAGGTCGCGCCAATCAGCTTGACGCCACGCAACGACGCCTGATGATAAGGCTTGGCGCCGACGAAGGATGGCAGGAAGCTGTGGTGAATGTTGATCACCTGATGGGCATATTCACGGCACAGCTGTGGCGGCAGAATTTGCATGTAACGCGCAAGGACCACAACGTCCGCCTGATGATGCCCGACAAGACGCGAAACTTCGGCAAATGCAGGCTCCTTGTCTTTCGGGTCCACCGGGACATGGTAATAAGGAATGTCATGCCACTCGACCATGCTGCGCAGGTCCTGATGGTTTGAAATCACACAGGCTATGTCACAGTCGAGTTCGTCGCTGTGCCAACGGTGCAGCAGGTCGGCCAGACAGTGCGATTCGCGGCTTGCCATGAGCACGACGCGCTTCTTCTGCGCCGAGTCGGTGATGCGCCAGTCCATCGAAAACTCTTCCGCGATCGGCGTGAACGCTTCACGGAACCCGTCCAGGTCAAAAGGCAGGGTGTCGGCACGTATCTCGTGACGCATGAAAAACCAGCCGCTGAGATTGTCCGAATGATGACTCGCTTCGGTGATCCAGCCGTTATGGGACGCCAGAAAGTTACTGACTTTGGCAACGATGCCTACACGGTCCGGGCAAGCAATCACCAGACGAAAAGTGCGCATTGGGGGAAACTCCAGAACTTCGCAAAGCCGCTATTCTAGCGGCTGCGCAGCAAAACTGCAGTATCTTTGCTGCCTGAATGTGCAGGCAGAAAAGGACACCGCCCAGGCAAAAGATTGCACCGTGCCAGTATCGACTTTTACCACCCGCGACGCCTAACAAGACCTATATAAAGAAGGGCTTTATAGCGAGGATCTTTTGAAGGGGGCTCGGCGCTTGCCTAGTTCAGACGTCTGTAGGACGCGTGTATATTGCTAAATAATTCAAATAAAACTTTTATTTAATGTTTACTTGCTCATTTACAGTGACTATTATTGCCCCACTGTATCCCTGCAACCTACACAACATAAGGTCTCCTCATGTCCCTGATCAACGAATACCGCGCCACAGAAGAAGCCATCAAAGAACTGCAAGCCCGTTTGAAGAACCTGTCGCAAGACGACAAACTGCAAACCGAGCTGGAATTCGAAGGCAAGCTGCGTACGCTGATGGGCGAATATCAAAAGTCGCTGCGTGACATCATTGCCCTGCTGGATCCGGATGCCAAGGTAAACAAAGCCCCCCGTGGCGGCGCTGTTAAACCTGCCGGTACCAAACGCGCCCGCAAGGTCAAGCAATACAAGAACCCGCACAACGGTGAAGTCATCGAAACCAAAGGTGGCAACCACAAGACATTGAAAGAGTGGAAAGCCAAGTGGGGCAGCGACGACGTCGAAAGCTGGGCCACTCTGCTGGGCTAAGCTTCAAACGGTCGCGCTTCATTGCGATTGCAAAAACGCCAGCCTGCTGGCGTTTTTTATTGTCCGTTATTTATACACCCAGACGTTTACTCAGCGCCTGCGCGTAATCCTGCCATTGGCGCAATACCTCCAACTGCTCTGGCGCGGCACTAAGAGAGCATTCAGCCAGCGCAGTCGCAAAGTCCTTCAGGGTATTGGGCGCCCCCCGTTCCGGGTCGCTCAGCCGCTGCTGACAGAAGTCCTGCCACCGCTGTTGCTCTTCACTGCTCAAGGTGTCAGGAAAGTTACGAGCGCGGTACCTGAATAACAATTCAGGCAAGCGGGCGTCATCAAACGGCCACGCGTCACGTGCCAGTTGTTCGGGCTCGGCTTGCCGAACTTGCTCGCACAGTCGACGATCACGGTCACCAATAAAACCGTCATATAACTGCTGTTCTGGATCCTCACTTGCAGCAAAATCTTCCTTGCCATAAAGGACGCTCAGTTTATCCTGCCAAACTTCCCGGCTTTCACTCAACTGCGTTGCGCGTGCCTGGTAGCCCGCCATGTCCAGTTGCAGCCGCTGCTGATCTTCGCTGCGTAGCACCCCCAGGGGGGCTATCACCGGGCAACGGTTTATATGCAGTAATTTGAGCGGCACCGGCAATTCGCCTTCCCCCAGCGCTTCATGCCGGGTATATAAACGCTGCTTGAGTATTTCAGCGTCGTCTTGCAACAACGGTGAAGGGTCAAGGTGCAGGTCACAGACGATCAGCGCGTTGCGGTTATGCGGGTGCCATGCCAGCGGAAGCACCACGCCAAGGTAATTGCGTGCCGCAGAAAAACGTCCCGATATATGCACCAGTGGCTGCATCAGACGAACCTGCTCCTGGACTTTCTGTTTACTGCGTAATGCGAACAGGTAGTCATAAAGCTTCGGCTGTTTTTCACGAATCAGGCGCGCCAGGGCAATAGTTGCACGCACGTCGGATAACGCATCATGCGCCTGTCCATGATCAATACCGTTGGCAGCAGTCAGTCGTTCCAGCTTGAGTGTGACGCGACCGTCCTGTTCGGGCCAGACAATGCCGTCGGGGCGTAATGCATAGGCCGCGCGCACGACATCAATCAGATCCCAGCGGCTGTTACCGCCCTGCCACTCGCGTGCATAAGGGTCGAAGAAGTTGCGGTAAAAACTGTAACGCGTGACTTCATCGTCAAAACGCAAGGTGTTGTAACCCGCACCACATGTCCCTGGCGCAGATAGTTCGGCATGTACGCGGGTCATGAAATCCGCCTCGCACAAGCCTTTTTCCGCCAGCGTGGCCGGCGTTATTCCGGTAATCATACAGGCAACGGGATGGGGCAGAATGTCGTCACTTAGCTGGCAATGAAGATTGACCGGCGGCGCGATTTCATTGAGTTCGGTATCGGTGCGGATGCCGGCCATCTGCAGCGCACGGTCATTGCGCGGGTTGATGCCGGTGGTTTCGTAGTCGTACCAGAAAATGCTGGAAGTCACGGGCTGATCCTGAACAAAAGACCCGCGAAGTGTAGGGCGTGACAGGTGTCATTGCCTAATCGGGTAATATCCGGCGTACCGGGAAATGTTTTCTTACAGCCCGCGTCTTGAATGGTCGGTTGCTTAGCTCCGCTGCGATAGCTAGCATCAGTTTTCGTTTTCAGGCGCGTCCTCCGACAATGTCATCCCTTCCCGCTTCGCCAAGGAATGCAGCGCTGCCCACGCCACTGGACACCCGCATTGAAATCGAGACGCCGGAAGGCATCGATATGGTTCTTCGCCCTGCCGGACTTGTTTCCCGCGCATTGGCGTTCGGAATCGACTTCGCCATTCGCGCAGCCGTTATCGGCGTGTTCTTTTTACTCTTGCAGTGGTTTGACAAGCTCGGCATGGGCCTGGCCGCCATCGTGTTTTTTCTGGTCAACTGGTGGTACATGGTGCTGTTTGAAGTGCTGAGTCAGGGGCGCACTCCCGGAAAGCGGGTCCTCGGCCTGCGGGTGGTGCACGATGACGGCACACCGATAGACTGGTCCGCGTCGTTGATACGCAACCTGCTGCGTTTCGTCGACATGCTCCCGCTGGGCTACGGGCTAGGTGCAATCAGTTGTCTGAGCCATCCATTGTTCAAACGGCTGGGTGATCTCGCAGCCGGGACGCTGGTTATCTATAGCGACCAGCCTGTAACGCGCCCCACCCTGCCAGAGGCAGAACCGGTGATTGTGCCGTTCGCCCTGCATCTGGACGAACAACGGGCAGTGCTCGGTCTGGCGGAACGACAAGGTGAACTGTCCATTGCCCGCACCCGGGAGCTGGCCGCAATTCTTGCTGAACCCTTGCACATCCCCGCTGATCAGGCGGTCGCTCATGTAAACGGCATCGCCCGCAACCTGCTGGGGCCGAAATGAAGCAGAGCCTCTTTGAAACCCGCCATAAAGATGAGTGGCAACGTTTTGGTCAGCGCCTTGATGCGCTGGAAAACGGCAAGGCCGATGTCAATGCCTGCGAAACATTCCCCGGTGATTATCGACGCGTCTGCCACCACCTGGCGCTGGCACAGGAGCGTGGCTACAGCAGCCACCTGGTCGACCCCCTGCATCAACTGGCCATGCGCGGCCACCAACAACTTTACCGCCACCGCAGCGCGATGGGCGCTCGTCTGCTGGGCTTTGTACTCGGAGGTTTTCCGCGACTGGTGCGCGCCGAGTGGCGTTTCGTCCTGGTCGCCAGCCTGTTGTTCTTCGGCAGCCTGATCGGCATGGGGTTGTTGGTCTACGGTTTTCCGCAACTGATCTACAGCATCGTCAGTCCTGAGCAACTGGCCGACATGCAGAGCATGTATGACCCATCGGCCAGCCGGATCGGACAACCCGCCGAAAGAGCCTCCGACGCAGACTGGATGATGTTCGGCTACTACATCATGAACAATATCGGTATTGCCTTTCAAACCTACGCCAGCGGTTTGCTGTTCGGGCTGGGCAGCCTGTTTTTTCTGCTGTTCAATGGGTTGATGACAGGCGCAATTGCCGGTCATCTGACCGACATAGGCTTTGGGCAGACATTCTGGACATTCGTCATCGGTCACGGTGCTTTCGAGCTGACCGCCATCGCCCTGGCCGGGGCGGCGGGTCTGAAGCTGGGATGGGCTTTGCTGGCCCCAGGAAGACTGACGCGCAGTACCGCGCTGCGTGTTGCGGCCAGGACCAGTGTGCAACTGATCGGCGGGGTCATTCTGTTCCTGCTTATTGCGGCATTCATTGAGGCTTACTGGTCATCGATGACCTGGCCCGGACCGCTGCTCAAGTACCTTGCAGGTGCCGCCCTATGGTTGCTGGTCGCCGCGTATCTGACCCTCGCAGGACGTACCCCCCATGCGCCTGACTGAGTCAAACGTCGCCATACGTCCTCGATCTCCTTGGGAAGCCATCGACCTGGGCGTGCTGCTCGCGGGTCGTCACCGCGGTCTGCTGATGAGCAGTTGGGCAATCGTCACCCTGCCCGTTTTCTGCCTGCTCAGCGCACTGCTATGGGACTATCCCACGGCCGCCATTCTGCTGTTCTGGTGGCTCAAGCCTGCGTTCGAACGCTTGCCGCTGCTCATCCTGTCGCAGTCACTGTTCGGGGCAACGCCGACGCCCGGGCAAGCCCTCAAGGCGTGGCCCGCCACTTTGAAAAGCCAGCTGTTGCCAAGCCTGTTATGGCGAAGACTCAGCCTGAGTCGCAGCTTTCAGTTACCGGTGCAGCAACTGGAGCATCTGGCAGGCACGGAACGCGACCTGCGTATCAGCCTGCTCAGCCAGAAAGACCTGCGCGCCGCACGGCTGCTTACCATCGTCGGCGCACACCTGGAATACTCATTGTGGATAGGTCTGCTGATCCTGCTTTACGCGTTTATTCCGCAGCAGATCCAGATCGACTGGCACTGGATGAGTCTGCTCGAAGTTGAAAACCAGTGGCTATGGATCGACCACCTGACCAACCTCTTCTATGCACTGGCGTTGGTACTCTGGGAACCCATCTACGTTGCGTGCGGCTTCACCCTGTACCTCAATCGCCGTACGGTCCTTGAGGCGTGGGATATAGAGCTGGTTTTCAGACGCCTGCGTCAGCGCCTGATCGGCAGCGCCTATGTAGTGTTGATCGGTGTCGGACTGGTGCTTTCGACGGCACCGGCCACGGTCTGGGCCGAACAACAGAGCTACAGCTGCCCGCTGCCCGATAGCAGCGCGACAGAACCGCCCACCTCCCTAGCTGCACCGGACACGCCGCGCCTGACCCGCCAGACACTGACCAGCGAAGCGGCACGTAGCGAAATACACAGCATCCTGCAACAGCCGCCCTTCAAGAACCCCAAAATTGAGACAGGCTGGCACTTCCCTGAACAACAGAAAAGCCAGTCAGTGGTTCGGGACACGCACGATCAGGGCTGGCTGATTACCTGGCTCAATGGGCTTCTTCGGGCCGCAAGCGCCTTGGCCAGCCTGATTGAAGTGCTGCTCTGGGGCGTGGTTATCGGCCTGACCGGGCTGGTGCTCTGGTATTACAGAGACTGGCTCAAGACCTTTGCAAGCAGGGCGCCCGGCAGAACAAAAACCGCCCGCCCGGCTCCCCGGCAGCTACTGGGCCTGCAAGTGAATGCCGAAAGCCTGCCTGACGATGTCGCTGGCCGGGCCGAACAGCTCTGGAGCAGTCAGCCTCGTGAAGCCCTCAGCCTGTTGTACCGCGCACTGCTCAGTCGCTTGCTGAACGACTATCGACTGCCGTTGAAAAGCGCCGATACCGAAGCTCAGGTATTGGCGCACATCGCTGCGCTGAACCAGCCGCTGCTCAGTGAATTCAGTCATGACCTGACCATGCACTGGCAGAACCTTGCCTACGGACATCGACTGCCACCGGCCCATGCCCGGCAGCAACTCTGCGATGGCTGGCGTCGCCTGTTCAACTCGTCGGTGCAGGCATGAGCCGCCGTAGCGGAATACTGATCGGGCTACTGGCCCTTTTACTGCTGGCAGGCGCAGGGCTTTACCTGAGCCGTCACCTGGAGCGCTACGAGAAAACCGTGGATCAGGGCCCCTCGCCACAGGCAAAGGCCAATCCCTGGCTTGCGGCCGAATACTTCCTGCGTGGCCTCTCTATCCCGGTAAACACCACTGACACGCTGGCCCGACTTCCCGACCCGAGTCAAAGTACCCAGACGCTGCTATTGCTCAATGACCGGGAAGAAATGACACCTGCACAAACCGAACGGCTGCTGAACTGGGCCGAAGCGGGCGGGCACCTGCTATTGGTGGCCGAGCAACTCTGGAATGAGAAAAAAGGTCGCAGCGGCGATCTGTTGCTGGACAGGTTGCAGGTTCATCAGTACCTCACCACGGCCATCAATGCGCAGGAACAACAGCTGAGCGACGCTCAGCCGCCGCTGCCCATCCCGTTGATAACCCCCTCGCCAAAACGCAAAAAAGAGCCTTGGCCGGAACTGACCCGCCTGTATCTGGAAAACGAAAGTGCCCCGGCATACATGAGCTTCGATCCTGCGTTCCATCTGGAAGACCCGCAAGACCATGCACAGTCGTGGGCCAACAGCGCCGATGCCACACACCTGCTGCAAATAAACCGTGGTAACGGATTGATCACGATTGTGACTGACGCCAACCTGTGGAAAACCCGCTCGATCGGCAACTATGACAATGCCTGGCTGCTCTGGTATCTGACCCAGGGCAGTGAAGTGACCCTCGTGCTGCAAACCGAACACGACAACCTGCTGACCCTGCTGCTGCGCAACTACCCTCAGGCACTGCTGACGCTGGCGTTGCTGATTGGCCTGGGCCTCTGGCACATCGGCTTGCGCGAAGGCCCGATGCGACGGCCCGCCCCCCTTGCACGTCGCCAACTGACCGAGCACCTGCGTGCCAGCGCCGAATTCCTGCGCAGACGCAGCGGGCAACAAACGCTGATAAAGAGCCTGCAACAAGACATCCTGCGCCGCGCCCGCCAGCTTCATCCAGGCTTCGAGCGGCTGGCTGTCGCAGAACAATGGCAGGTGCTTTCGCGCCTGACCCGACAGCCCACCAGCGCCATCAGCGACGCCCTGCGCCCTCGCCCGCCGCAACGCGTCTCACACAGCGAATTCACCCGTCAGGTAGCCCACCTGCAAACGCTCAGGAATGCCCTATGATCCTGCACTGGCGAATCGTTGGATATCTGCGATATTGAAATCAAACCTTTAGAAGCTCATGGGTACGTAGTGTTGGATACCTCATTTGGGCAGGCTTCGGCGCTGCGAATGAATCCCGACTCAACTTACTGTAATAACCGCATTCAAGATCAACACCACAACCAATCCGACCACCGCCACAATGGATTGAACCACCGAGATAGTCTTCGTCGCCTCCCCCATTGTCATGCCAAAGGACTCCTTCACCATCCAGAAGCCTGCATGATTCGCATAGTTGAAAAACAGCGAACCGCAGCCGATTGACAATGCCAGCAAGGGCAAGTTGAGGGTGGGATCAGCACCCGCAAGCGGTGCCAACAGGCCTGCAGCCCCTACGATACCCACAGTTGCGGAGCCAGTAGAGACCGAGAGTAACATCGCAATCAGCCAACCCAGGATTAACGGAGGGAAGGCAGACTGCTGGGTCAGGTGCACGATAGCATCGCCTACCTTGGCACTGGTTAGCATCTCCTGAAATGCCCCGCCTCCTGCGATGATCATGATGATGGAGGCGATAGGCTTGAGGCTTTTACCCAGTGAATCACGCACCTTTTCGGCATCGCCACCGCGCGCCAGTACCAGGCTTGCGCCGGCGAAAAGCACGCCTAATAGCATGGATATCAAAGGGTTGCCCACGAAACTGGCCATTTGCAGGATCGCATTGCCCTTTGGTAGCACCATCTCGGCGACGGCATTGATCAGCATCAGGATCGCCGGTAGCAAGGCTGCCAGTACGCCGAGCAAAACGCCGGGACGGGGTTGATTGTCGGTTTTTTCGGCCAGAGTGAACTGATCAAGTAATGCCTGATCAGGCCTGGTGCTCATGCGCTTCGAAATGAACGCGCCATAAAGTGGACCGCCCAAAATCATTGCTGGAATAGCCGCGAGAAAGCCGTAGAGCATTGTGGGCCCCACTGAGGTTTTGAGTGCAGCGATGGCCGTCAACGGGCCAGGGTGCGGCGGTACCATGCCATGCATAGCGGCGAGCGCCGAAATCACTGGAACACCCACATACACATACGCCGAGCCTTTGAAGCGAGCCTGGCTTTCCAGCTTTCGCGCCACACTGAATATCAGCGGCAGCATAATCACCAAACCCACCTCGAAAAACATGGGTATGCCAACGACAAACGCAACCATCATCATTGCCCAAGGTATCAGGCGATCCGGGGTGCGCTTGAGGATGACCTCGGCCAGCTGCTCCGTGACGCCAGCATCAGCCAGGATTTTGCCTAGCATCGCGCCAAGCGCGATCACAATCCCAACGGCCCCTAGTGTCTTTCCGGCACCGGCGATCAAGTGAGCGACGATACTTTCTGGCTGCATTTGGGTAGCAAAGCCCACACCCACAGAAACTACCATCAGGGCCAAAAGCGGGTGCATCTTGAGGCGCGACACGATCAGTGCCACCAATACCACGACGCTGACAAGCGCGGTCATTAGAAGCTGTATATCTAAGGTAGTCATGAAAATATCTCAGTTGGGCTGGCGCTGAGGCTGCACTCAGCATTTGAAAAACCGGTTCGAGACGTAACGCTCGACGGAGCACGCAAAAAACCAGACAGCGTATGGGTGCCTTCACGTGCAACACCCGTTTCAGGAAAGGCAAACACTTCGCGACCTGCTGCCATGTCACTGCTGTCAGGTAGTTCAGTCAGGAGGTCAACATGGAAATAGGCATGAGAGCGACGCCACTCTAGCGGGGTGCCGGCGTAGTCACGGGCCAGGGTGCCAGTGATTGGTTGCAATCTGCTGGGCCAACTGGTCATGAAGATGTTGATACAGCGGCAAACGGGCATCGTTGGACAGAGCATTCATTGACCTATTCGCCTTGTTATATAGTCATATATATGAATCGCAGCAAAGTATTTCCCCAATGACAAAAACTTGTCAAGACTGATCTTCTTTCATAAGCAAGATCAGGTCGTAACTGCAGACAGAGGGCAGATGCAAGCTGTGTTCAGGGACGCCAGCTAATCTGCGGAGCAATGCAGTCGATCAGAAGTCCGCCACTTTACTCCAGGCTGATTTCCGGAATCGGCCCGGGTGATACGGTCGCGGATCAACGATCGGGGGTGCGACGCTGACAATATCGGCAATCAAGTGACCCGCGCCGGGGCTTAAAGACCGACCAATTCTGGCAATCCGCCAATGTCAGGGATCTGGTGGTAGCCGAAGGCGACATCCGCCGGCTGCTCATGGCCGCGGGCGACGAAGGCTTTGTGCTTGATTTTCATGTCATGGGCCGACATCAAGTCATAACGGAAGCTTGAAGATACGTGCAGCACATCTTCAGGTGCGCAGCCAAGGCTATCGAGCATGAACTCAAACGCTGCCAGGCGCGGTTTACAGGCTTGAGCCTGTTGAGCGGTGAACACTTTGTGGAACGGCGCTACTCCTGAATAAAGCCGGAGGGGCACTGCCTGTGAGTGCCCGATCCTGGTCGATTGCTGTCTTTACCTAACAGGCACGCAAACGCACCTGCCTTTCAGACAGAAAAGGCATCCTTGCGCAGATATCTATCTTTGGTGCAGACGGCAGCTATGTCAGTGCAATTGAATGGCATGCACCAATACGCCGCATGCCCTGAGCGGTTACCATGGAAATAATGCTCGGCAAGAGAAAAAACATTCAGTCGCTGCGCACAAAAATTACGAAAAAGCCAAATCAGGTAAGTAATTGATTTATGGACGATAAATCTAATATAAAAGTTAGTGACGCTCCAGAAGTCGCGAGCGATCAAACGCCCGAAACATCAGGCAGCACCGGGCCCTTTATCGAGCCTTCCATCGAACCGGCCAGCCCGACGAGCGCCGCGAGCACTCAGTTGCAGCAGCGGCAACGCGCCAGCCAGCTGGCTCAGGCGTTGCGTAACGAGTTGCAAAAGGCTGTGATTGGCCAAAACGCGGTGATCGAGGACGTGCTGACCGCCCTGATCGGCGGCGGGCATGTGCTGCTGGAAGGCGTACCGGGGCTGGGTAAGACGTTGCTGGTCCGGGCGCTTGCCAGTTGCATAGGCTGTGAGTTCGCGCGCATTCAATTTACGCCGGACCTGATGCCCAGCGATGTCACCGGCCATGCTGTGTACGACATGCAGACCGAGCAGTTCAAGCTGCGCAAGGGGCCGCTGTTCACCAACCTGCTGCTGGCCGACGAAATAAACAGGGCACCGGCCAAGACGCAGGCCGCGCTGCTCGAAGCCATGCAGGAGCGGCAAGTAACCCTCGAAGGTAGGGCGCTGCCCATCCCGCAGCCGTTCATGGTGTTGGCAACCCAGAACCCTATCGAACAGGAAGGCACTTACCCACTGCCGGAAGCCGAACTGGATCGTTTCATGCTCAAGCTGCGCATGGACTATCCCGAAGCGCTGGAAGAGCTGAACATGGTGCGCCAGGTCACCCGCTCGACCCGTGCCGACATGCTGGATGTGCGACCGCTGCGGGTCATCATGCAGGCTCGAGAGGTTCAGGCGCTGCAACGCATTGCCAGCGAGCTGCCCATTGATGAACAGGTGCTGGACTACGCAGTACGCGTGGCGCGCAGTACGCGCACCTGGCCAGGTCTTAGCCAGGGCGCAGGGCCGCGCGCTTCAATTGCACTGGTGCGTGGCGGGCGGGCCAGAGCATTGTTGCGCGGCGGTGAGTTCGTTACTCCGGACGATATCAAGGGCTGCGCGCTGGCTGTGTTGCGACACAGGGTCAGGCTGTCACCGGAGCTGGACATCGAGGGCCTTTCAGTGGATCAGGTGCTTCGGCAGATCCTTGATCAGGTCTCGGCACCGCGCCTGTGAATCAGGTTCTGAAACCGTCGGTTCCGATGCTGCGCTGGCTCGGTGGGTTCATGTGCGTTGCATTACTGACAGGAACGCTCCATGCGCTGGGCATCGAGTATCCGGCAAAAATCGACGAGTTTTATTGGGCAGCGTTGCTGGCATTCGCGGGTGTCAGCCTGCTTGATGCATTCTGGCTGTTCAGGCGTCCCTCGCCACGCGTGCAGCGCGAGCTTGCGGGCAGCCTGGCGCTGGACCGCTGGAACGAGGCGCGGCTCGACCTGCAACACAACGGTGCCAAGCCAGTCACCATGCAGGTGTTCGATCATGTGCCGCATGGCCTGGAACATGAAAACCTGCCGCAGTCCATCATCCTGCCTGCGCGCGGCAAAGGCAGCATCGGTTACCGTCTGCGCCCCTCGAGCCGTGGTCATTTCATCTTCGAGCAGTGCGAAATCAGCCTGCCGGGGCCTTTGGGCCTGTGGACGGCACGCCGCTATCTTCCGGTACACAGCACGACCCGCGTCTACCCGGACTTCGCCCGACTTTACGGTGGGCAACTGCTGGCGGTGGACAACTGGCTGAGCCAACTGGGGGTGCGCCAGTTGCAACGTCGCGGGGCAGGAATGGAATTCAATCAGTTGCGCGAGTTTCGTGAAGGCGACAGCTTGCGCCAGATAGACTGGAAAGCTACCGCCCGCCAGCGCTCCCCCATTGCTCGCGAGTATCAGGACGAGCGGGATCAACAGATCGTTTTCATGCTCGATTGCGGACGTCGAATGCGCAGCCAGGACGGTGATTTGTCTCACTTCGATCACGCGCTCAATGCCTGCCTGCTATTGAGTTATGTCGCACTGCGTCAGGGTGACTCGGTTGGCCTTGCGACGTTTGCGGGTGAGCAGGACCGCTATCTGGCCCCCGTAAAAGGGCCGGGGCAGCTCAACCTGTTGCTCAACTCGGTCTATGACCTGCAGACCACCCGGCGCCCTGCTGACTACAGCGCCGCCGTTCGCCAATTGATGGTGCGCCATAAAAGACGTTCACTGGTGGTACTGATCACCAACCTGCGCGATGAAGACGATGAGGAACTGGTGGCTGCTGCAAGACAGCTTGGCAAGCAGCACCGGGTGCTGATTGCCAGCCTCAGGGAGGAAGTGCTCGACAGTCTGCGTCAGGCCCCCGTACAAACCTATGATCAAGCGCTGGATTATTGCGGAACCCTGAATTTCCTCAACGCTCGCGCTTCGCTGCACGACCGCTTGAGCGCTCAAGGCATTGCAATAATGGATGCTCGACCAAGGGAGCTGGGGCCGCAGCTGGTCAGCCGTTATCTGAGCTTGAAAAAGGCAGGTACGCTATAAGCGAAACCTTGCGGGTCAGCCAGCAGCCTCAGGCTGAGGCTTCATAAAAGGGGTAGAAACAGAAATACTCCCGCAAGAGCTGGACGAACGCCAGGTATTCTGTCGAGACCTGAGACAACTCGAAACCGGAGTCGTAGCTCCCTGGCGTCTCGTCTTCGTGGCTCCAGAGGCACTTGGCGCTAAGATCTATTGATTGCCCGATATTGCCATTCGGCATTTTCAGACACAGATCGAACCTGGCCCCTACCAGAACGGGCAGTTCGCTGATCAGCATCAGCCCTTCCCCGGACACATTCCCCAAACACCCCATCAGCTTGCCAGTATGACGATTGAAGACCTGCAGGTAATCCTGCAATTGGTGCCGTTCTATTTTCCGCTCTTTATACATGGCAGGCTGCCTTCTAAGACCACTGTTGCGATCACGTAACACCGTTCGCTGGCTGCGGACTTCAAAAACGAGGCACTGCGCGATAACCGCCTCGGCCTAGAGCTCTGCAGCTCGTCCACTATGTGATCACAGCCTAGCTCAGAATTTTTCAAAATCCACCCGAACACGGCGCCTGCCATTCAAATGAGGGTAACTATTTTGATACGGGAGCGTTTCGAACAGGTGCAGGGATCGGCCTGGCAGGCTGAGCCTTGGGGTAGAGACCCGTTTGTGCGAGCGTATCGAGCCTGGCCCGTGCACGGAACGCGTATTCGCTCTCTGGATACTGAGTCATCAGGAATTGATAGGTCTGCGCAGCGTCGACATACAGTTTCTGCCGCTCCAGGCACTGGCCACGCAGCATCGACACTTCCGGCTGAACATAACGGCGCGAACGGCTTTGACGCTCGACCTTGGAAAGATCCAGCATGACCCGGTCACAATCACCTTCCTGATAGGCACGGTAAGCGTGATCGAGGTTGGAATTCATCGCCCAGCGGGTGCAACCGCTGAGCGCAGTCAGTAATACAACAATCGTTACAATACGCATGGGACTCTCCTGTTCTCTGCCCTGTATCGGCGTCACAGCCTGTTTCTTCAAGTAAATCGCACACCGACCGTCAGCCGATTGCCCTCCCTGAGAGCAACACGGTAGTGCAAAGGAACAATGACTAAAGACCCAGACAGGAGTAGCCTCTCGCTGCGCTTCAATTAAGGAGTTTGTGCATGACCGTTCGCCGCACCAAAATCGTCGCCACACTTGGCCCTGCCAGCAACTCGCCGGAAGTCATCGAACAACTGATCCTTTCGGGTCTGGACGTTGCTCGTCTGAACTTCTCTCACGGTACTCCGGATGAGCACAAGGCACGCGCCAAACTGATCCGCGAAATCGCCGCCAGACACGGGCGCTTCGTCGCTCTGCTGGGCGACCTGCAGGGTCCTAAAATCCGTATCGCAAAGTTCACCGACAAGCGAATCGAGCTGAAGGTCGGTGACAAGTTCACCTTCTCCACCGCTCATCCGCTGACCAGTGGCAACCAGCAAATCGTGGGTATCGACTACCCGGATCTGGTCAAGGATTGCGGCGTAGGCGACGAGCTGCTGCTCGACGACGGTCGCGTAGTGATGCGCGTCGACACCCAGACGGCTGACGAACTGCATTGCACCGTGCTGATCGGCGGTCCGCTGTCCGATCACAAGGGCATCAACCGTCGCGGCGGTGGCCTGACGGCTCCGGCACTGACCGAGAAAGACAAGCAGGACATCAAGCTCGCTGCCGAAATGGACCTGGATTACCTGGCCGTTTCCTTCCCGCGCGATGCCGCCGACATGGAATACGCTCGCCAGTTGCGCGACGAATCCGGCGGTACAGCCTGGCTGGTCGCCAAGATCGAACGCGCCGAAGCCGTTGCCAACGACGAAGTGCTCGATGAGCTGATTCGCGCCAGTGACGCTGTCATGGTTGCGCGTGGCGACCTGGGCGTTGAAATCGGTGATGCCGAGCTGGTTGGCGTACAGAAACGCATCATCCTGCACGCACGTCGCCACAACAAGGCGGTGATCGTCGCCACGCAGATGATGGAGTCGATGATCTCAAGCCCGATGCCGACGCGTGCCGAAGTGTCCGACGTGGCCAACGCCGTGCTCGACTACACCGACGCCGTCATGCTGTCGGCGGAAAGTGCTGCAGGCTCCTACCCGATCGAAGCGGTTCAGGCGATGGCGCGTATCTGCATCGGCGCTGAAAAGCACCCGACCGGCAAGACTTCCAGCCACCGTATCGGCCACTCGTTCACCCGTTGTGACGAAAGCATCGCGCTGGCGGCCATGTACACCGCCAACCACTTCCCGGGTGTGAAGGCGATCATCGCACTGACCGAAAGCGGCTATACCCCGCTGATCATGTCGCGCATCCGCTCCTCGGTGCCGATCTACGCGTTCTCTCCGCACCGTGGTACTCAAGCGCGTGCAGCGATGTTCCGTGGCGTCTACACCGTGCCGTTCGACCCGGCAGCCCTGCCACCGGGTCAGGTCAGCCAGGCCGCAGTCGACGAACTGCTCAAGCGTGGTCTGGTCGAGCAAGGTGACTGGGTCATCCTCACCAAGGGCGACAGCTACCACACCATCGGTGGCACCAACGGCATGAAGATTCTGCACGTCGGCGACCCATTGGTCTGATAGCAGAACGCTGCAAGCCAAGGCCCCGTCTCGCAAGAGTCGGGGCCTTTTGCATTGTGTATGCCTGACGAATCTTTGTGATTAATCGTGCCGAACGAGAGCTGTGACTAACATGCACCTTATTCCCGCGCCACAAACACATCCGCCAGCAATTGATTACGCGGCAGACCTGCCAGATACAGCCGCTTGGCAAATATCTCCACGCTGTCGGCACTGCCACACAACAACGCCATCGCATGCCGCGACAACAGGCGCAGCTCGGCCAGGGTCGTCTCCAGCGTCTGCACGGTAATCAGTTGAACAAGCAACTGTGGATAACGCTCAGCCAGGGCTTGCAGCTCATTGGCCAGATAGTGCTGCTGGCTGTCATGGGCCAGATGAATCAAGCGGATGGTGCCCTGATGCTCCTGACGCAACGCCTCACGCAATACGCCCCACAACGGGCCCAGCCCGGTACCGGCAGCCAGCAAGAGCAGAGGTTTTTCCTGCCAGTCAGGGTCATAGCGCAGCGCCCCTCCGCGCAGTTCGCCGAGCCTCAACGTGTCACCGACCCGCAGCTGTCGGGCGACGTCGCGGAAGGCCCCGGACTGGTGGCAGTCGATATGAACTTCCAGAAACGGGTCCTCGCCCGGAAGGCTCGCCAGCGAATAAGGCCGGGCGACACCGCTGTCAGTCCACAACACCTGGTGTTGCCCGGCGCTATAGCGCAGAGGTCGCGCAGGCTCCAGACGCAAACGCAGCACGGTCGGGCAGAGCCAGTCGCAGCCCACTACTGTCGCAGGCAGGCCGTCACGCTGCGGGTCAAACACCTCGACAGCCAGGTCACCGACCACTCGGCACTGGCAGGCGAGCCGCCAACCCTGCTGGCGCTTTTCAGCGGGCAAGGCGTCGGGCAACGCGTCCTCAGGCTCGCCTTTGACACAGCGCACCAGGCACGCATGGCAACTGCCGGCACGACAGCTATAGGGAACCGGCACACCGGCATGGTTCAGGGCGTCGAGCAGATTGCTGGCCGATGCCACCGACCAGCTACGCTCACCAACATGCAATTGAGGCATTCAGGCGGCCTGTGCAGAAAATAACGGCGATTGTACAGACTGGCCTGTCGGGCGGGTTATACTGCCGCGCCTTTTTGCGCCCGCTACGGCTAACCTGACAGCTCTGGTTCAAGCCGCAGTTCCAGACTGCCGCCGATAGCGTAATTGAATGTTCCCGTCCTTACAGAGGAGCGCGCCGCATGACCGTGATCAAGCAAGACGACCTGATTCAGAGCGTTGCAGACGCACTGCAGTTCATTTCCTACTACCACCCCGTGGATTTCATCCAGGCCATGCACGAGGCGTATCTGCGTGAAGAGTCGCCTGCCGCTCGTGACTCCATCGCCCAGATCCTGATCAACTCGCGCATGTGCGCGACCGGTCACCGCCCGATCTGCCAGGACACCGGCATCGTCACGGTTTTTGTGCGCGTGGGGATGGATGTTCGCTGGGACGGCGCCACCATGGGCCTGGACGACATGATCAACGAAGGCGTGCGTCGCGCTTACAACCTGCCTGAGAACGTGCTGCGGGCCTCGATCCTTGCCGATCCGGCAGGCGCTCGCAAAAACACCAAGGACAACACCCCGGCTGTTATCCACTACTCCATCGTTCCAGGTAATACCGTGGAAGTGGACGTCGCGGCGAAAGGCGGCGGTTCGGAAAACAAATCGAAGATGGCGATGCTCAACCCGTCCGATTCGATCGTCGACTGGGTCCTGAAAACCGTTCCGACCATGGGCGCAGGCTGGTGCCCACCGGGCATGCTCGGCATCGGCATCGGCGGCACCGCGGAAAAGGCAGCGGTCATGGCCAAGGAAGTGTTGATGGAGTCCATCGACATTCATGAGCTGAAGGCCCGTGGCCCGCAGAACCGCATCGAAGAGATGCGTCTGGAGCTGTTCGAAAAGGTCAACCAGCTGGGCATCGGCGCTCAGGGCCTGGGTGGTCTGACCACCGTGCTCGACGTCAAGATCATGGACTACCCGACCCATGCTGCGTCGCTGCCGGTGTGCATGATCCCTAACTGCGCGGCCACCCGCCACGCGCACTTCGTACTCGACGGCAGCGGCCCTGCCTCGCTGGAAGCGCCGTCGCTGGACGCCTACCCGGAAATCGTCTGGGAAGCTGGCCCATCGGCCCGCCGAGTCAACCTCGACACCCTGACCCCGGAAGAAGTGCAAAGCTGGAAGCCGGGCGAAACCGTGCTGCTCAACGGCAAGATGCTTACCGGCCGCGACGCCGCGCACAAGCGCATGGTCGAAATGCTCAACAAGGGCGAAAGCCTGCCGGTCGATCTCAAGGGTCGTTTCATCTACTACGTCGGCCCGGTTGATCCGGTACGCGAAGAAGTCGTTGGCCCGGCAGGCCCAACCACGGCCACGCGGATGGACAAGTTCACCCGTCAGATCCTCGACCAGACCGGCCTGCTGGGCATGATCGGCAAATCCGAACGCGGCCCGACCGCCATCGAAGCGATCCGTGACCACAAGGCCGTGTACCTGATGGCCGTCGGCGGCGCTGCATACCTCGTGGCTCAGGCGATCAAGAAATCCCGAGTCGTGGCTTTTGCCGAGCTGGGTATGGAAGCGATCTACGAGTTCGAGGTCAAGGACATGCCGGTTACCGTTGCCGTAGACAGCACCGGCGAATCCGTGCACATCACAGGCCCGCAGATCTGGCAGAAGAAGATCAGCGACAGTCTGGCGGTGGAAGTGCAGTAAATTCTGATCTGCAAGACAATAAAAACCCGGCGCAAGCCGGGTTTTTTATGCGGATTAACTTACTGTCCCTGCGATCTTCCAGTGCAATCCGGAATAGACCGTTCAGCCTGTGGCCAATATAACAAGGCAACTTATCCCCGATAAACAATACGACTCACTGGTAATATACATCGCACCCTGCGATCAGTCCGTAATACATTTCAGACAATAAACCGAGACAGTTCGCTACTCCCCAGAGGTTCAATACCCCTTTCTCTCCCTGAAAGACAGATTATTCTTCTGCTGGCTGTAAACCAGTGAGCGCATGAAAAATAAATGTACTTCTCAGGCATACCGCCTGATAAACAGGGAGATTTCAAAATGGCTTTTGACGCCTATATCAAGATAGAAGGCATTCCAGGCGAAGCGCTGGATGACCGCTACAAGGACTGTATCGAGATCACCGGGTATGGCTTCGGCATGCATCAAAGTACTTCCGCCACGGCGAGTTCTTCCGGTGGTGCATCGTCCGGAAGGACTTCCTTGAGTGATTTCTCGTTCACCAAATCACTGGACAAATCGAGCTGCAAGCTCATGGAAACCTTGTGCGCGGGCAGACACCTGAAAGAAGTTGTTTTGTCACTGCATCGTGCAGGCGGAGAAAAGGTCAAATACTTTGAAGTGCTGCTGGAAGAAGTCATCATTTCCAACTACACCCAGCATGCCAACGATGGCATACCCAGTGAAACGATCAGCTTGAATTACGGGAAAATAAAAACCACCTACACACAGCAAAAAAGATCGGATGGTGCCGGTGGAGGAAATGTCTCGGGTGGCTGGAACCGTATCAACAACAAGGTCTATTCCTGATTTTTTAAACGCTCATGCATTGAACCTTACAGAACGATCAGGGAAAGACTATGGCACGGCCATTTTTTACTGCTGCGTGGGCGGCTTCGCAACATATTTATGATCCGGTGGCACCGGAAAAACGA
The DNA here is from genome assembly GCF_032587875.1 of Pseudomonas syringae group sp. 243L2. Classification (NCBI taxonomy): domain Bacteria; kingdom Pseudomonadati; phylum Pseudomonadota; class Gammaproteobacteria; order Pseudomonadales; family Pseudomonadaceae; genus Pseudomonas; species Pseudomonas syringae group sp. 243L2. The sequence continues at coordinate 37,023 of NZ_JAWHPL010000017.1, read as the reverse complement.
GTGGCAGAGGTGATTGGGGGGCTTGTGGCGAAGGATATAAATAATCCTGATCCTTCGACAAAGTGGAGGAACACCTGTGCTGTGCGATTAAGTTACATCCTGAACTACTCAGGATTGAAAATACCTAAGATAGCTAAACAGACAGTCTCCGGCGCAGATCAGCATCAGTACTTTTTCCGTGTATCGAACCTGAAAAGCTTTTTGGAAACGCACTGGGGCAAGCCTGAGGTCGTCAAATACCCGCCCTCTGACGGCGGAGCGCTTGCAAGAAAAAAAGGAGTTATATTATTTGAAATATCGGGTTGGACAGACGCAAAAGGCCATGCAACGTTATTTGACGGTGACATTTGCTATGACCATTGCTACTTTAACGAGCCCGACGTTAACTACCGTACGGATATGGCAAATTTCTGGAGCTTAGTTTAATGAAGCTCATTGTCACAGCCATCACAGTCTGTCTCGCACTCTTGGCAACCGAGAGCTTCGCACATACAAAATCCTCATCACCAGAGGGCATGCACCGAAGCTATGAACAAAACTTCAAGGACCTGGTCCTTGCTACCTGTATAGCAAACGCTTACGCCTCTGACGTAAAGGTCGGAATTGATGCTGGAAGTAGCGTCACCGCCATTGAGGACTGGGCAAATTACGACTGGGAAGTAGGACCCGATGGAATTCGAGCGCTCGTAAGCAAGTATCTGGCCAGAGATTATACGAACCCCTTAACCGAGTCCGAGATAAAGGGTGTGAAATTTGACCTTTTAAAGTGCTTGGACCTTTACCACAGCAAGGAGCTGAATGCCTTGACAAAAAAAACTGTCGTAAATCCAACACACACCTACATGCAGGACTACAAATAACATCCATATTCACAGGGAGGTTCGTAGAATGAAATCATGTCTTACGGCCCTAACAGCATCTCTGGTCTTAACAACATCCAACAGCTTCGCCTACACCCCCACCTCATCGCCTGAAGGAATGTACAGAACCTTTGAAAAAAACTACAAGGACATGGCACTCGCCACCTGCATAACCACCGCTTATAAATATGATGTGAACGTCGGCATTGACGCGGGCAGTAGTGTCAGCGCGATGCGTGACTGGACCTACTATGACATGGAAAAAAGCCCCCTTGCGGTCAAGGCATTGGTTGAAAAATACCTCGCCAGAGACTACACAAACCCTTTGGCCGAATCCCAGATAAAGGGAATAAAATTCGACCTGCTGAAATGCCTGGACATGTATCACAGCAAGGAACTGGACGCGTTGACGAAAAAGGTCGTGACTCACCCGAATCAGACCTACATGCAGAATATCAAAAAGCCTTAACTACTCTCTTCATGCAACAAGCCTGTCCGGCAAACGCTGCACAGGCTATTTTCATTGCAAGCACTCTACGCCGCACATTATCTGTAGGGCGGAGACACATCATGCTGACTCAATGTAATCCGATAGCTTTTTAACGTCTCCCCTCGGTGATGTACTGCTTGCTGAAATACTGATAAACAGCGCCAGTCACTTCCCGCCTACTCGGCGAACATCCTCAGAAAACCTTTTTCGATAACTCTTGTAAGAATTAACCGCAGGACACCTCCCTTCCATTTGAAGGAAATTTCCGAGAAAATCCCGGCCTCTTGCGCTTGTCTATTCAGGTCTCTAGCCTTCAACGGTCGCTGCCCAATCAGCGATCAGGTTTGGTAGACCTGAGTGACCTGTGCGCAATGCGCCACCTTCTACAGGGCGCATTCTTACGGCCTGCGTTTATGGTGGCCGTGCGCTTGGCGTTTTCGGACGCACCGGCTTGCCTGGTCACCGGTCTACCAACCTGCGTACGGCCGCCACCCTGATCGTTTGGTAGCGAACAGGGCGGCTCCTTCAATGATCAGGAGTTGCAAACATGCCCCATAAAATCGTCCCCGACCCGCCCACCGCCCTGTTCACCGTCAACGCATCCGTCAGCCAGGAAGAAGCGCTCAACTACGCTTCGGATCTGCTGCGCTGCATCATCACGACGGCCTATGAGTCCGGCGACAGCACTCAGGGCACCAGCCGTGATCTGGCGTTTTCGGTATTGCACATGGCCGAGATGGCCAAAGCCATGGTTGACCGCTCACTGGAATGCATCGTTTGACCAGATGACAACCCGGGGCCACGCTCGGCCCCGCGTACACCTCAATTACGCTGATCCAGCAGGTTCACCACCAGCCGGTCGATCCACCCCCACAAGCGCTGTTTGACGCGTCGCCACAGTGGTCTGGCCTTCCAGTCTGCCAGTGTGGTTTCGGCGCTCAGGGCGAAGTCTTTTTCGAAACTGGCGACCACATCGCGGGTCAGCCCTGGGTCCAGGGCTTCGAGGTTGGCTTCAAGGTTGAAGCGCAGGTTCCAGTGGTCGAAGTTGCACGAGCCGATGCTCACCCAGTCGTCGATCAGGACCATTTTCAAGTGCAGAAAACACGGCTGGTATTCGAAGACCTTGACCCCGGCCCGCAGCAAGCGCGGGTAGTAACGGTGACCGGCGTAGCGTACGGACGGGTGATCGGTGCGTGGCCCGGTCAGCAGCAAACGTACATCGACGCCGCGCGACGCTGCCCTGCGCAAGGCGCGGCGGACTTTCCAGGTGGGTAGAAAGTAGGGGGTTGCCAGCCAGATGCGCTTTTGCCCGGTGTTCAGCGTGCGCACCAGCGATTGCAGAATGTCGCGGTGCTGGCGAGAGTCGGCGTACGCCACACGGCCAAGGCCTTCACCGGCTACCGGGGCGGTGGGCAGATGATCCAGACCAAAGTTTTCTTTCGGGCGCCAGGCGAAACGTCGGGCATTGGCGTGAAACTGCCGGTTGAACAACGCTTGCCAGTCAAGAACCAGCGGCCCGGTGATTTCCACCATCACTTCGTGCCATTGGCTGACATCCTTGTCTGGCTCCCAGAATTCATCGTCTGGCTCCCAGAATTCATCGGTTACACCCGTACCGCCGACCACCGCCAGCGTCTTGTCGACCACCAGCAATTTGCGATGGTCGCGGTAGAAGTTGCGCACGCCGCGTCGCCAGTGAATAGGGTTGTAGAAACGCAGAATCACACCGGCATCGGTCAGTTGCTTGCGCAGGCCGGCGTCGAAGGCTTTAGAACCGAAGTCGTCGAAAAGGCAGCGCACGATCACACCACGCCTGCCCGCCTCGACCAGCGCCCGCACGATGGCATCGGCACAGGCCCCGGCTTCGACCAGGTACAGCTCCAGATCAACTTGCTGCTCAGCGCGATCAATGGCGGCGATCATGCGCGGGAAGAACGCAGGACCGTCGATCAGCAATTGAAAGCGGTTGTTTTCACGCCACGGGAAAATCGCACCGTTCATATCAGCGCGCCGTGAAGATCAGGACAGCCCCGACCGGGACTGACAGACTGACCGCCGACAAGCCTGCCGCGTTGCGCAGGGCATTGAAGTCCGAAACCATATCGAAGTCCTGAGCATGAATCACCAGCGGTTCGAGCGTCACAACCTGAAAGCGGCGCTCGTCGAGGCGCGTCGCCAGCAGTTCGGCGTTATAGCTGTGACTCTTGCCGCGCAGGCTGACGGTCAGTGGTAAACGCAATTCCAGTTGCGCGCCGGGGGCAAGGTTATTGATCGGGCGCATGTCGAGCTGGGCATTGATCTGCGCAACGGGAAACTTGTGTACCTGAAACACCTGCTCCCGCAGGCGCTCGTCACGCAGGGGAATACCGGTGCTAATGGACTCCGTTTCGACTTCCACCTCAGCCAGCCCTTTGGGGTCGACCTTGCCATGCAGCACGAGGAAGCGATGCACCTCGGCAATGTCGGCATTTTTGGTTGACGTGAACGAGAGCCGCGACGACTCGTTATCCAGATACCAGTTCGCATGGGCAGGTAACGCCACTGCGGCCAGCATGACCAGCAGCAGGCAATTCATAGTGAGCATGCAGACTCCAGACGTGCAATTGAGGGCCACCTTATCCGCCTGTCTGACCTCTGGCAAACCACGACGTTCGGCAGTAATCCATCAAGGCTCGGATGGCAACAGTCGGCAGCCTTGTCGCTCACCCTGCCACGACGCACTGCTGGTTCGTCCAAGCCCGTTGGCAATGACCTTTTTCTGGCTGCTGTCGTCGATCAGCGCGCTGGGCACGTACTGTTTGACGTAGCCCATGCAATACGCCTCGGAGTTGTTCATGACGTACCTGCACGAGCAGTATTCCTTGGCGGTGTAGGCACTGATGATGGTGGGGAATGCCTGCAGGTTCACGCGGTACTGCCAGGCAAGTACCGCGAGCGCAGCAAGGATCAGCAACAGCAGGCTGCTGAAGGGTCGACGCAGGATGAACATTCGGCGACTGCTCATTGCCCGCCCTCCTTGCCAAAGGCTGCCTGTATGCGCTTGAGCATCTGATTGTGGTCGTAAGTACCGTCGCGGTCATCGGCATAGCGCACGATCACCAGCTTCCGGTCGGGGATCACGTACAGCGCCTGCCCCCAATGGCCCAGTGCGGCAAAGGTATCAGGGGGCGCATCCGGCCACGGCCCCCTGCCGCCATCGGCAGTTCGATTGAGCCACCATTGGCCGCCAGGGACTTCGACGTTGGCATCTATCTGCTCGCCTGCAAACGGCGTCAGCACGAAGTTCATCCATTCCTTGTTGAGCAACTGCCGAGCCTGCCATTGCCCGCCGCGCTGCATCAGCAAGCCGATGCGTGCCAGGTCGCGGGCGGTCATGTAGGCATAGGACGACCCTACAAATGTACCCACGCCATCGGTTTCCCAGACGGCACTGCGGATGCCAAGCGGGTCAAACAGTGCGGTCCACGGATAATCCGCATACGCCTGTGGCCCGACGATATTTTTCAACGCAGCAGCCAGAACCGTGCTGTCGCCGCTGGAATACAGGTACGCCTTGCCGGGGGATCTGGCTGCGCGGTGCTCGGCGGTGAAGCGCGCCATGTCGTCACGCCCACGGGTGTAGAGCATGGCGACTACGGAAGAGTTAAGCGGTGCATATTCGTAATCTTCCTGCCAATTCAGCCCCGAAGCCCAGTGCATCAGGTCTTTGATGGCGATATCGGGGTGCGCCTTGAACGGCGGGTAGAACTTCGCCACTGGATCATTGAGTTGAAAGCGCCCGTCGGTAAACGCCACGCCCAGCACTGTCGCCATCACGCTCTTGCTGATCGACCAGGTCAGGTGCGGAGTTTGCGCTGTGGTCACACCGCCGTAGCGCTCATACACAACTTCGCCATCACGAATCACCAGCAGCGCATCGGTGCGAATGCCCTTGCGTGTGGCGTCGTCACGGGGCGGGAAGGCGTAGGCCTCGAGTTCTTCGATTGCCGCAGATCGCGGCGCAGGCTGAGATGACCATTGCTCTGTCGGCCATGTTTGAGCAACGACGCCCTGGGCACTGAAGCCCAGGATCAAAACCAGACACAGGCGGAAAAATCTACGCGGCATGACAGAGCCTCTACAGAGTAATCCGCATACCGTATCAGGGCTTCGTGACAGTCAGCCATTACCCCGGGACAGGACGCAGAGCGTCCAGAACGGCATACCCACGCGGAGCATAGGCACGATAGTGGTCCTTCGTACGCCGCTCGCTCCTCCCGCTCCACCAGCGTGGAAATGCCCACAGCGTTGCCCGTCACACAACCATCACCAAAGCTTCACAGGCATGACACGCCATCTCCCTAGCCTGCAAGTACGGCAAAGCGCCTGGACAAATCAGTCAACCAGCCAAACTCTGCATGGCTGGCTCATGGAGATTCGTATGACCCAGATCGCCCGCATTCGTGACAACACTTCTGAACGTCGTCTTCAGGCCGAGCGCCTGATTGGAGCGCGCGCCCTGCAGGAAGCACAGGCGTTGCGTTTCAGTGTGTTCAGCGAAGAGTTCAACGCCCGTCTCAACGGCGCTGAACAAGGCCTGGATATCGACGATTACGATGTTCATTGCTCGCACATTGGTGTGCGTGACCTGAACACCGGGCGTCTGGTTGCCACTACCCGGCTGCTCGACCACAAGGCTGCCAGCACGCTGGGGCGTTTCTACAGTGAAGAAGAATTCAGCCTGCACGGTCTGGTTCATTTGCAGGGTCCGATTCTTGAGCTGGGCCGTACCTGCGTAGACCCGGCCTACCGCAACGGTGGCACCATCGCGGTGTTGTGGAGCGAGCTGGCCGAGGTGCTGAACGAAGGCGGCTACAGCTACCTGATGGGCTGCGCGAGCATCCCGATGCACGACGGCGGCATTCAGGCGCACGCGATCATGCAACGCCTGCGCGAACGCTACCTGTGCAACGAGCACTTGCGCGCCGAGCCGAAAAACCCGCTGCCGACGCTCGATATCCCGAGCAATGTGATCTGCGAGATGCCGCCACTGCTCAAGGCTTACATGCGCCTGGGCGCCAAGATCTGCGGCGAACCTTGCTGGGACGAAGATTTCCAGGTGGCCGACGTCTTCATCCTGCTCAAGCGCGACGACTTGTGCCCGCGTTACGCCCGCCACTTCAAGGCGGCCGTGTGATGAGCCGGGCACGCGGCTATGCCCGCGTAGTCCGGGTGCTGCTGGTCGTGGCGCTCGGCTTGACGATTGCCGGAACGTTCGCGGTTCTGGAACGCACCAGAATCGGTGGGTCGATGGAGCGCAGGCAGCGCTGGAGCCGTTGGTTCATGGCGCGCCTGACCAATGCCCTGCCGTTTCGCGTCACCGTGACAGGTCAGTTGCCAACCCAGCCCATGCTGTGGGTCAGTAACCATGTGTCGTGGACCGACATTGCACTGCTGGGCATGCTGGCACCGCTGTCGTTTCTGTCGAAGGCCGAAGTCCGGACCTGGCCGGTAGCGGGCTGGCTGGCACTGAAGGCAGGTACGCTGTTCATTCGTCGCGGGTCGGGCGACAGCCGTCTGATTCAAAAGCAGATGTGCAATCACCTGCAACAAGGCAACGCACTGCTGATCTTCCCGGAAGGCACCACCACCGATGGCAGAAGCCTGCGCACCTTCCACGGCCGTCTGCTGTCCAGTGCCATTGAAGCCGGCGTGCCGATCCAGCCAGTGGCCATCGGTTACTCGCGTGACGGTAAACCGGACCCGATTGCCCCGTTCATTGGCGACGACGATTTGCTGTCCCATTTGCGCCGGTTGTTCGCCAATGAGCAGAGCGATGTGCACATTCACCTGCTGACCCCGATTCCGACGGCGGATCAGGAGCGCGCTGCACTGGCGTTCAAGGCCCAGCAAGCCGTTCAGGTGGCGCTGTTCGGTGAACCTGTCACGGGGGAGTCAGTGATCGGTAAACAAGTATCCGGCGAGCCTGCTCAGCCGAGCGAAGTGGCTTCGCGCTCGGCCAGGGCAGCCTGAGCAAAATTCTCCAATAGCGGATAGAACTCGGCGAAATCCGCACTCAAGGGCTGGTAAAGCGCCTGCAGTTCCTGCATGCCGCCTGCCAGCCCTTCGGGCCGTGACAAGCGTCGCGATATCCCGCTCAGCACCTGCCCCAGCACGTCGAAATTCCGATACGAACCCAGCCAGTCCTGCGCGGCCATGCGCGGCGCGATCAATGCGAGCCGCTCGGGCAATTGCGGCTCGGCGGCCAGCGTGCCATAGACTTTGCCAGTGAATACGTCCAGCGGCAGATCGGCATAGCGATGCCAGTCGCGAGCCAGACAATGATCGAAAAAGACGTCGAGCATAATGCCTGCATAGCGTCGCCGCTGGGATGGAAAGCGGGCAATGGAAGCCTTGATCAGCGGGTGGCTGTCAGTGAAAGCGTCAATGCTGCGATGCAGCCGAATGGCCGCTTCAAGCTCTGCAGGAAAACGTCCCGACAGCGGACCTTTGACGAAGTCGCCATACAGGCTGCCAAGCAATTGAGCAGGCCGATGCCCGCCGAGATGAAGATGTGCCAGATAGTTCATGCCTGCAAGCCTACGCCGCTTTCAAGGCCGAGGTCTATATATCGATATAACCCGATATAGCGATTTTTCCAGTCCTAAGCACAAAATCATATTTGTATATCGCGAAATACAGATATAAGGTTCGCCCTATCGCGATATATCGCTACACCGCCTGTGAGAACGACATGCCTATCGACCTCGACGACATAATAAAAGCCCTGGCCCATCCGGTCCGCCGAGAAATCCTGACCTGGTTGAAGGACCCCCGCGCGAGCTTTCCTGCTCAGCAATACTCGATTGAACACGGCGTGTGCGCCGGACAGATCGATCAGCGTGCAGGATTGTCCCAATCCACTGTCTCGGCCCATCTGGCGACCTTGCAACGCGCTGGCCTGATCAGCAGCAAGAAGGTTGGCCAATGGCATTTCTTCAGACGCAACGAAGAAGTCATACAGGCATTCGTTCAGGCGCTGGTTGAAGAGCTGAACAACCCGACCTGATTTTCCAACGTTTACCAGGAGCTGCCCCGTGCCTCTTTCGCTACTTATTCTGGCCCTGAGCGCCTTTGCCATCGGCACCACCGAATTCGTCATCATGGGCCTGCTGCCCGATGTGGCGGCTGACCTTGGTGTATCTATCCCCGGCGCAGGCTGGCTGGTAACCGGCTATGCGCTGGGCGTGGCCGTCGGCGCGCCGTTCATGGCCATGGCCACGGCAAAACTGCCACGCAAGGCTGCGCTGGTCACGCTGATGGGCATTTTCATCATCGGCAACCTGCTCTGCGCACTGGCCAGTGACTACAACGTATTGATGTTCGCCCGCGTGGTTACAGCGCTGTGTCATGGTGCGTTCTTCGGCATCGGCTCAGTGGTTGCCGCAGGGCTGGTGCCTGCCAATCGCCGCGCTTCGGCAGTAGCGTTGATGTTCACCGGTCTGACCCTGGCCAACGTGCTGGGCGTGCCTTTGGGTACTGCATTGGGTCAATACGCAGGCTGGCGCTCGACCTTCTGGGCGGTAACAGTCATCGGCGTGATTGCGCTGATCGGCCTGATCCGCTTTCTGCCGACCAACCGCAATGAAGAAAAGCTCGACATGCGCGCCGAACTGGCCGCACTGAAAGGTGCCGGTATCTGGCTGTCGCTGACCATGACCGCGCTGTTTTCAGCGTCCATGTTCACCCTGTTCACCTACATTGCCCCGCTGCTCGGCGAAGTCACCGGCGTATCGCCCAAGGGCGTGACCTGGACCCTGCTGTTGATAGGCCTGGGCCTGACCGCAGGTAACGTGATTGGCGGCAAGATGGCCGACCGCCGTGTGTCATCCACGCTGATTGCCGTGTTCGTCTCGATGGCGGTGATCTCAACCGCTCTCAGCTGGACCAGCGCCGCGCTGATCCCGACTGAAATCACCCTGTTCCTCTGGGCGGTCGCTGCCTTTGCAGCCGTCCCGGCTCTGCAGATCAACGTGGTGACCTTCGGCAAAGCCGCGCCCAACCTGGTTTCAACCCTGAACATCGGCGCTTTCAACGTGGGCAACGCGCTTGGTGCCTGGGTCGGTGGCAGCGTCATCGCCCACGGCCTGGGCCTGACCAGCGTACCGCTGGCCGCTGCCATGCTGGCAGTGCTCGCGCTGCTGATCACACTGATTACTTTTCGTCAGACCGGCAACCCCGATCTGGCACCTGCTACACATTGATCAATCACGAGGATTCGACACATGACGACTATCTTTGACCCGATCACCATTGGCGATCTGCAACTGCCAAACCGCATCATCATGGCGCCACTGACGCGCTGCCGCGCCGACGAAGGTCGCGTACCCAATGCATTGATGTCCGAGTATTACGTGCAGCGTGCTTCTGCAGGCCTGATCCTGACTGAAGCCACATCTGTCACGCCGATGGGTGTTGGTTACCCGGACACACCCGGCATCTGGTCCAACGACCAAGTACGCGGCTGGAGCAACATCACCAATGCCGTGCATACCGCTGGTGGCCGGATTGTGCTGCAGCTGTGGCACGTTGGCCGTATCTCCCACCCGGCGTACCTGAACGGCGAAACTCCGGTGGCCCCTAGCGCTATCGCAGCTGAAGGCCACGTCAGCCTGATGCGCCCGATCACCCCGCTACCGACCCCGCGCGCGCTGGAACTGGCAGAAATCGGTGACATCGTCGAGGCCTATCGCGTCGGTGCGGAAAACGCCAAGGCTGCGGGCTTCGACGGCGTGGAAGTACACGGTGCCAACGGCTACCTGCTGGAACAGTTCCTGCTGACCGGCTCCAACCAGCGCACTGACGAGTACGGCGGTTCGGTAGAAAACCGTGCTCGTCTGCTGCTGGAAGTGACTGATGCGGTCATTGAGGTGTGGGGCGCTGGTCGCGTAGGCGTACACCTTTCGCCTCGCTTCGACATGCACGACATGAGCGATGCTAACCGCACTGAAACCTTCAGCTACGTGGCCAAAGAGCTTGGCAAGCGCGGTATCGCGTTCATCTGCGCCCGTGAGCGTGACGCCGAAGACAGCCTCGGCCCGCAGTTGAAGAAGGATTTCGGCGGCATCTACATCGCCAATGAAAAATTCACCAAGGACACCGCAAATACCTGGCTGGCAGAAGGCAAGGCCGACGCTATCGCATTTGGTGTGCCTTATATTGCCAACCCGGACCTGCCTGAGCGTCTGGCCAGCGATGCGCCTCTGAATGAAGCGCATCCCGAAACGTTCTACGGCAAAGGGCCGGTCGGCTATATCGACTACCCACGCCTGTAACACGGCGCTGCAACAGCAAAAAACCCTGACTCGCAAGAGCCGGGGTTTTTTATCGCCCGTACTTATTACTGTTACAGCTTAGCCTCAGGCCCGACTGTACCTAGCACATTGCCTTCGGCATCAGTGATAGTCCCGTCCGGTAACTTCCAGCGACCGTCGGCGTAGTTGACAGAGCCATCTGCCATAACCCAGGTCCCGTCCTTGTGTTGAACATCGCCGCCGGGGTGCTCGACCGAACCGTCGGCATGCACGGTGGTGCCATCCAGGTGTTGAACAGTGCCATCCGTGTGCGTCAAGGACTGGCCATCTGCTGCCGCAACACTTCCATTCGGATAACTGACCGTACCATCGGGGTTGAAGACACTGTTTAGCGGGTGGACCAGTTGTAAAACACCGGTGACCGTGCTTATGACTGCCAGCAGCTTGTCCAGGCGCGAAGGTGCCTCAGGGGCCGGCGTTAACTTTTGCGCAACGGGTGATTTGATAACAGGTTTGACGGGCGGTTTGACAGGTGGCTTTACAGGCGGTTTGAACTTTACCGGTGGCTTGACCTGCTGGCGTACCAAATCTTCCGGATAATCCGGTACGTCGGCGTAAGTGGGCAACGGCGTCCTGGAAACTTCGTCTACTCCCTGGTCTGAGTCTTCAGCCGGGATGTAATTTTCGGTCTTTTCTTGCGGGGCATCGGTGTACATTTCATTGATTCCATTCATTGTTGAAACTCCAATTTAGTTAACAGCCAGGCAAGCGTAAGCCTTCCTTCTATTGGCAAGTACATATCTATTTAACGAGTACAAAAAAAAATGTCAGGAAATTTGCCAGCGGCTATCTGCTATGGACAGCCGCCGGCAAGTCTTGCCTTCAACGACGCGCGTTGAGCTGTTGCGACAGATTCTGGATCTGGCTGGTGAGGGTATTGATATTGCGGGTGACCTGAGCACGAAACGCGTCGAACTCGGCAGTATTGGCCTCTGCTGACGGGGCCGGGCGGTTTTCCTGTTCGCTTTTGAGGACCATCAGGTCCTGCTCCAGGCGCTCGACAGCAGCCGACGGGTTGCCCTGTTTCTTCAATGTCGCAACATCGGCTGCCACGCTTTTGATTTGCGCATCCAGCTTGCCCTGATCGGCCTGTGCGGTTTTCAGATCGGGCAGCGCGGCTTTCAGCGTGGTCAGCTCAGCGACGACGCTTTTGAGCTGCTCCTGCAACTGCGCGCTTTCACTGTGCTGCTGGGCGGTTTGCGCGGCCATCTGCTCCAGGCGCTTGTCGAGACTGCCCTGCTGGCCTTCAACGCCCTCGCGCTGTTTGTCCTGATCTTCCAGTTGCGCTTCCAGCAGCTTGATGCGCTGCTTGAGCGCCTCGCCATCGCTGGACAGCGCCTCGGTCGCAACGACTTTGCCGGAAATATCCTGCAGGCGTCCCGCCGCTTCTTCGCTGATGCGCGCAAAGCTCTCCTGAGTGGCCACCAATTGCTGTTCCATGAGGGAGACCTGCTGAAAGCTCCACCAGCCCAGACCGCAAAAGGCAATGAACAGCGCGCCGACCAACGCCCATAGCGGTCCGGTGCTCGGGCCCTTTACCTTGACCACCGGTGTGGTACGCGAATAGACCGTGGTGCGTTCGCGTGCACCATTGCCCGGCGCGAAGTCGTCATCGTCGTCCTTGGCGCTCAGGCTGGGAACGTCATCGACGTCGTCGTATGGATCGTTGCGCATGAATAACCCTTCAGGAAGCTGTTAAACCAAAGTCGGGCAGTATAACAACAGCGCGTAACCAATCTCACTGTGCCACTACCGCATTCAGATTGCGTGCTGTGCCTGCCACCAGCCGCAGAATTCATCCAGCGCTGTCCACAGGCTGACCCGAGGCTGATAATCCAGATAATGCCTGGCGCGGCTGATATCAAGCGTAAAATCCCTGTTCATGACCTGCATGCCCATTCTTGACAGGGTAGGTTCAGGTCGGCCCGGCCACAGCAGGCAGGCACCCTCGTTGATTGCTGCGGCACTGTAGGCCAGTCCGTATGAACGATAACGGGTGACTTGAGGCAGATGCATCTGGCGCATCACATAATTGATTGCGTCCCACAGCGGGACCGGCGTGCCGTTGCTGATGTTGTAGGCCTTGCCCAGCGCCGAGCCGGTTGCCAGCAAGCTGCTCAGCATGGCTTCGTTGAGGTTGTGCATGCTGGTGAAATCCACCACGTTCAAACCGTTGCCGACAATCGACAGACGCTTCTTGCGCTGCATGTGCAGCAAACGCGGGAAAATACTGTTGTCGCCCGCGCCAGTGACGAAGCGCGGCCGCAGGGCGATCACTTCCAGACCGAACTCTTCGGCACCAAAGACCTTTTGCTCGGCCAGGTATTTGGTCGCCGCATAGTGATTATGGAAACGCTTGGGCACCTGCTCTTCCTTGATGCCGCGGTGCGATTTGCCATCAAAGTAGATCGAGGGCGACGAAAGATGAACCAACCTTCGCACCCTTTGTTTCAGGCAGCCCTCGACGATGTTTTCGGTAAGCTGCACGTTGCCCTGCATGAAATCCTGGCGGCGTCCCCACAGGCCGACGGAGCCTGCGCAGTGCACCACCGCTTCCACGTCATCGCACAGCGCCCGCACCAGATAAGGGTCAGCGAGGTCGCCCTGGATGAACTCGGCGCCACGCCTGACCAGGTGCTCGACACCTTCGGCACGACGGCCATTGATCCGCACGCTCATGCCCTGCTCAAGGGCAAAACGCGCAAAGCGTCCGCCGATGAAGCCGCTCGCGCCGGTGACCAGAATCTTCATTTACCGCTCCGTTAACGCATCTGCAGAAAAGGGAAAACCCTGCCTGCATGGATTACACATGATCATGTTGACGATCATTCCTCGCTCAGCGGCACCAGCCAATCGGCCGAATGTTGCGCAAGATGTTCGGTAAGCTGCGTCAAGAGCTGCCCGCCATTACGCCAATGGTGCCAGTACAACGGCACATCGATGCAGCGCTCCGGCAGCAATTCAAGCAGGGTGCCGCTGCGCAATTGGTCGCGCACCTGCAACTCGGGCGCCAGGCCCCAGCCCATCCCGGCCTCGATCATACGTATGAAACCTTCGGACGACGGGCACAAATGATGCTCGAAGCCGTCCTGAACGCCAAGAAGTGCCAGATAACGATGCTGCAAAAGGTCGTCCGGCCCGTACACCAGTGCTGCCGATCTGGCCAGATTTGCCGGGCTCACGCCGTGCGGAAAATGGCGGGCGATGAATGAAGGACTGGCCAGCGCCCGATAGCGCATGGCCCCCAGCAACTGGCTGCGCGCCCCGGCCACCGGACGCTCGCTGCCACATAGGCAGGCCGCGACCTCGCCTGCACGCATGCGCTTGAGCCCTACGTCCTGATCTTCGACAACCAGATCCAGCAACAGCCGGTGTTGCGTGCAAAACGCGCCGATGGCCGGTGCCCACCAGGTCGCCAGACTGTCGGCATTCAAGGCGATTCGCAGACGCTCGGGCATGCCCTCTTCATCCAGCGCCGGCACCTGACTCTGCAAGTCGCGCTCCAGCAAACGGACCTGCTGTACATGATTGAGCAGGCGGCGTCCGATGTCGGTCGGGCTCGGTGGCGTCGCGCGCACCAGCACCGGCAGACCAATGCGTGCCTCCAGCAATTTGATGCGCTGCGAAACCGCAGATTGAGACAGCCCCAGCACCTGAGCGGCACGCTCGAAACCGGCTTGCTCGATCACAGCCGCCAATGCAGATAACAATTTGTAGTCGAACATCAGTTTTCCTAATGAGCGATGAGTATTATTTGTTTTCCTTATAGCGCTCAACGCATAAGAATCGCCATCTGAATCTGCTCAATGGAACGTCTTTATGTGGCAAAGCTACCTTAATGGCCTGCTGATCGCGGCAGGCCTGATCATGGCTATCGGTACTCAGAACGCTTTTGTACTCGCTCAGGGCCTGCGCCGTGAACATCACGTGCCCGTGGCGTTGCTGTGCATTGTGTGCGATGCCATTCTGGTAGCGGCAGGCGTCTTCGGACTGGCCAATGTGCTCGCACAAAACCCGACATTGCTGGCGGTAGCGCGCTGGGGCGGTGTGATATTCCTGAGCTGGTATGGCCTGCAGGCACTGCGGCGCGCGTGCTCGCGGCAAAGCCTTGAACACAGCGCAGCCGTTGGCAAAAGATCGCTGCGCACGGTGTTGCTTAGTGCGCTGGCCGTTACCTTGCTGAACCCGCACGTGTATCTGGACACCGTGCTGCTGATTGGCTCGCTCGGGGCACAACAGGACGTGCCGGGTGCGTACGTGGCCGGTGCTGCCAGCGCCTCGCTGCTGTGGTTCTCAAGCCTGGCACTAGGTGCGGCATGGCTCGCGCCCTGGCTGGCCCGCCCCGCCACATGGCGCATGCTGGACGTGATGATCGCCGTGATGATGTTCAGCGTGGCCTTTCAATTGATCCGCTCAGCCTGACGGGTTTCATGACCTCCAGGTCAAACGCGTTGGAACCTCTATCCCACACAGTTGTTGCGTGGTTAAGCCGCAGACCCGGTGCTATGATCCGGGGTCTGCGCCGCAAAAGAGTAAAACTCCCGGTGCATGCTGTATCTGGCCGCCCGTGATCGGCCGTGCGACTACCGCAATTGACCTGAAAGGAGATAAACCATGGCTTTTGAATTGCCGCCACTGCCCTACGCCAAAGACGCTCTGGTGCCGCACATTTCTGCGGAGACTCTGGAATATCACCACGACAAGCACCACAACACCTACGTCGTGAACCTGAACAACCTGGTGCCAGGCACCGAGTTCGAAGGTAAGACCCTGGAAGAAATCATCAAGACCTCCTCGGGCGGTATCTTCAACAACGCCGCTCAGGTCTGGAACCACACGTTCTACTGGAACTGCCTGGCCCCTAACGCTGGCGGCGAGCCTACCGGCGCTCTGGCCGAAGCCATCAACAAGGCGTTCGGTTCCTTCGACAAGTTCAAGGAAGAGTTCAGCAAGACTTCCATCGGCACTTTCGGCTCCGGCTGGGGCTGGCTGGTGAAGAAGGCTGATGGCTCTCTGGCTCTGGCCAGCACCATCGGTGCCGGCAACCCGCTGACCAGCGGCGACACCCCGCTGCTGACCTGCGATGTGTGGGAACACGCCTACTACATCGACTACCGCAATCTGCGTCCTAAGTACGTAGAAGCGTTCTGGAACCTGGTGAACTGGGACTTCGTGGCCAAGCAATTCGCAGCCTGATTCCAGCCTCATCGAAAAACCCG
Organism: Pseudomonas syringae group sp. 243L2; assembly: GCF_032587875.1. Taxonomy (NCBI): domain Bacteria; kingdom Pseudomonadati; phylum Pseudomonadota; class Gammaproteobacteria; order Pseudomonadales; family Pseudomonadaceae; genus Pseudomonas; species Pseudomonas syringae group sp. 243L2. The sequence goes on along the minus strand of NZ_JAWHPL010000017.1, from coordinate 21,101 downwards.
GCCTCGCGCCGGGTTTTTTATGCTCCAGGTTTATACCTGTAGTCTTTCCAGATTCGTGTTTAATAAACGGCGTCAGACTTCGACCTGCCAGTCAGGTGAACAGCAAATGTTTTTTCGCCTGTCGCTGTTACTTTGTGTATTGTCAGAAAACGCTAGCTGACTCGCATCACGACGTAATTCTTTACAGTGTTCTGCTCAAGTTACCCACCTGGCCACCCGACACACTCAGGTGGCTTGGGCCAGTAGGTGCAAGGAACGCGAAGATCAGCCAGACGCACCGTTTCTGACCACGTCACGACGGTCGGATCTGGCTTTTCGAGGGTCATAGGGCGATATGTCCTCCGACACGAACTAAGGAACGGCCATTGAAGCTGGAACTCAAGAATAGCCTTTCGGTAAAGTTGCTGCGCGTCGTACTGCTTTCGGCGCTGCTGGTAGGCGTCGTACTAAGCTGTGCGCAAATCGTTTTCGACGCCTACAAGACGCGTCAGGCCGTGGCGAACGATGCCGAACGAATTCTCGGAATGTTCCGCGATCCCTCCACGCAGGCCGTTTACAGCCTGGACCGCGAAATGGGCATGCAGGTCATCGAAGGCCTGTTTCAGGACGACGCGGTACGCAGGGCATCGATAGGACACCCCAACGAAAGCCTGCTCGCAGAAAAAGACCGCCCGCTGAAAAGCTCTCCAACCCGCTGGCTGACAGACCTTATCCTCGGCCAGGAGCGCAGCTTCACCACGCAACTGGTCGGTCGCAGCCCCTACAGCGAGTATTACGGCGACCTGCGTATCACGCTGGACACTGCCAATTACGGCGAAAGCTTTCTGGTCAATGCCGCAATCATCTTCATCGCTGGTGTATTGCGTGCATTGGCAATGGGGCTGGTGTTGTACTTGGTCTATCACTGGTTGCTGACCAGGCCACTGTCGAAAATCATCGAACATCTGATCGCGATCAACCCCGACCGCCCCAGCGAACACCAATTGCCATTGCTCAAAGGCCACGAGAAAAACGAACTGGGGATTTGGGTCAATACCGCCAACCAGCTGCTGGCCTCCATCGAGCGCCACACTTATCTGCGCCACGAGGCGGAGAACAATCTGCAGCGCATGGCGCAATACGATTTCCTGACCGGCCTGCCCAACCGGCTTCAGTTGCAGATCGGTCTGGACAGAATTCTCGAAGATGCGGGGCGTCAGCAGCACCGGGTCGCGATTCTCTGCGTTGGCCTGGATGACTTCAAAGGTATTAACGAACAGTTCAGCTATCAGGCAGGCGATCAACTGTTACTCGCGCTGGCTGACCGGCTGCGCGCCCACAGCGGGCGACTCGGCGCTCTGGCGCGATTGGGCGGCGATCAGTTTGCACTGGTGCAGGCCAAAATCGAGCAACCCTATGAGGCAGCAGAGCTGGCGCAGAATATTCTGGATGAGCTGGAGGCCCCGTTTATAGTCGGTGAACAGCAGATCCGCTTACGAGCGACCATTGGCATCACGCTATTTCCCGAAGACGGCGACAACACCGAGAAACTGCTGCAAAAAGCTGAACAGACCATGACGCTGGCCAAAGCCCGCTCGCGTAACCGGTATCAGTTCTACATCGCCAGCGTCGACAGCGAAATGCGCCGCCGTCGTGAACTCGAAAAAGATCTGCGCGAAGCCTTGCCGGGCAATCAGTTGTACCTGGTCTATCAGCCGCAGATCAGCTATCGCGATCACCGCATCGTTGGCGTGGAAGCCCTGATCCGCTGGCAACATCCAGAGCATGGTCTGGTGCCGCCGGATGTATTCATCCCGTTGGCCGAGCAGAATGGCACCATCATCGCCATCGGCGAATGGGTGCTTGATCAGGCCTGCCGCCAGTTACGCGAATGGCTTGATCAGGGCTTCACCGACTTGCGCATGGCGGTCAACCTGTCGACCGTACAACTGCATCACGCGGAACTGCCGCGCGTGGTCAACAACCTGTTGCAGATCTACCGCCTGCCACCGCGCAGCCTGGAACTGGAAGTGACCGAAACCGGCCTGATGGAAGATATCAACACCGCCGCCCAGCACCTGCTGAGCCTGCGACGCTCCGGCGCCTTGATCGCCATTGATGATTTCGGTACCGGTTACTCGTCGCTGAGTTACCTGAAAAGCCTGCCGCTGGACAAGATCAAGATCGACCGGAGTTTCGTTCAGGACCTGATTGACGACGACGATGACGCCACCATCGTGCGGGCCATTATCCAGCTGGGTAAAAGCCTTGGCATGCAGGTCATCGCCGAGGGTGTGGAGACGCTAGAGCAGGAAGCCTATATCGTCACTCAGGGCTGTCACGAAGGCCAGGGCTACCTGTACAGCAAGCCGCTGCCCGGTCGGGAATTGCTGGCCTACTTGAAACAGTCGAGAGAGCGTAACGCCGCCAGCCTTTGAACGGCAGTGCTCTTTCGAGCCATCTTGAAACCGACTGTTACAACCTGCTGAATACCTGAACACGACCGCGAAGGCGTTTTGCCTTTACATCGAATGCAAATCTTTCGCATCATGTCGCAGATTTTCTGGGCGCACCCCGCCATCAACTTTATCGACGCAGGATTCCGTCATGATTCGTATGCCTCTGGCAACCGCTAGTCTGTTGGCCATCGCTATCTCTCTCGCCGGTTGTGGCGAAGGCAAGGACAAGGCTGCCGTCCCGGCACCCGCGCCAGCCGCTGCTCCTGCGACTCCCGCGGCGACGCCTGCTGCCCCTGCTCCGGCCGCAGCCGCCCAGACTGACGACGCGGCGGCCAAGGCTGTGGTCGCGAATTACGCCAACATGGTGTCTGCGGTGTTCGACGACGCCGAAGCTGGTGCGAAAAAACTGAGCACCGCCGTCGACGCATTCCTGGCAAAACCCAACGATGAAACTTTGAAAGCCGCACGGGATGCGTGGGTAGCTGCGCGTGTGCCTTACATGCAGAGCGAAGTCTTCCGCTTCGGCAACACCATCATCGACGACTGGGAAGGACAGGTTAACGCCTGGCCCCTGGACGAAGGCCTGATCGACTATGTCGCCAAGGATTACCAGCACGCGCTGGGCAACCCGGGCGCGACTGCCAATATCATCGCCAACACCGAAATTCAGGTCGGCGAAGACAAGGTCGACGTGAAGGAGATCACCTCCGAAAAACTTGCCAGCCTGAACGAGCTGGGCGGCTCCGAAGCGAACGTTGCTACCGGCTACCACGCCATTGAATTTCTGCTGTGGGGCCAGGACCTGAACGGCACCGGCCCTGGTGCCGGGGCTCGTCCAGCCAGTGACTACCTTGAAGGCGCCGGTGCGACCGGCGGCCACAACGACCGCCGCCGCGCCTACCTCAAGGCTGTTACCGATCTGCTGGTCAGCGATCTGGAAGAAATGTCCGGCAACTGGAAGGCCGGCGTTGCCGACAACTACCGCGCCACGCTGGAAGCCGAATCCGGCGAAAGCGGTCTGCGCAAAATGCTCTTCGGCATGGGCAGCCTGTCGCTGGGTGAACTGGCGGGCGAGCGTATGAAAGTCGCACTGGAAGCCAACTCCAGCGAAGACGAACACGACTGCTTCAGCGACAACACGCACAACTCGCACTTCTACAACGGCAAGGGTATTCGCAACGTTTACCTGGGCGAATACACGCGCACCGATGGCAGCAAAGTCAGCGGCCCGAGCCTTTCGTCTCTGGTTGCCAAGGTAGACCCTGCCACCGACGCCACCTTGCGCGCCGATCTGGACGACACCCAGGCCAAGCTGCAGGTCATCGTTGATCACGCCAACAAGGGTGAGCACTTCGACCAGTTGATCGCTGCCGGCAACACGGCAGGCAATCAAGTGGTGCGTGACGCCATTGCTGCGCTGGTCAAACAGACGGGGGCTATCGAACAGGCCGCTGGCAAGCTCGGCATCACCGACCTGAACCCGGACAACGCTGATCACGAGTTCTGACAGATACTGTTTGCGGTAACAACCAATGCCGGTCAGTTCGCTGACCGGCATTTTTATGCCTGACCGATATGCGTTGCTTTCAACTGCTGAGCGCTGACCATTACAGAAGCGAGTTCCCGGAGCTTCAATACAACGTATCCGCGATGCGTCCCGGCAAAGCCTTGTCATAGGCGTCACCGTCGATCTGCTCGGCCGAAACCGCTTTTAGTATTTGCCCGGCAGTCGGCAGCGTGCTGCGTTCGATGTGCCGGGTTGCATCCCATAAACCGGACCTGATGGTTGCCCTGCTGCATTGGAAGTACACGCTGGTCACGGAGATGCGCAGCACTGACCTGGGCAGTTGGCCGTTCACCTCAAAACGCGACAACAGTTCGGGCTGAACCGATATCTGCGCTGTTCCGTTGACCCGCAAGGTCTCACCTACTCCTGGTATGAGGAACAGCAACGCGACGCGTGGGTCGCTGATGATATTGCGCAGGGTATCGATGCGGTTGTTGCCGCGCCGGTCAGGCAGATAAAGCGTCTTGCTGTCCTCGATATGCACGAAGCCCGCCTGATCGCCACGCGGGGACGCATCAAGGCCATCAGACCCGGCAGAGGCCAGCACAACAAAGGGTGCCGACTCGATGAAGGGCCGGTAGACCGCGTGAATATGGTCAACTTCCTTGATCATGGAAGGAGGAGCAATCGGGCCATAGAGCGCTTCCAGCGTCTCGATTGTGGTCACGAGCGCGCTGTTTTCCGGGTTATCCATTGATGTGGCCTCTGCTGGGCATGTTGTCTGTGTGTGCTGTCAGCTTCGACATGTGCAGCATAGGCAAAAATGCCGGGACCGGACCAGCCTCAGAGATTCGTAACAACGCATTACGTCAGAGCGGGCAAACGATAATCCCTCTTATTCAAACCGCACGAGGCTGATAAGCTTGCACGCCCCGATTTTCGCCTCGTTGCAGGATGTGTATGAGTACGCGGCTCCGTCTATCCCTCGCCTTGCTTACGACTCTGGCCGTGAGTGCATGCGATGACGCCCCGCGTTTCACTCATGCCGAGCCGGGAGAAGCCTTGTCCGGAGGCAGTGCGACGGTCAGGAAGAGCGATCAGAATGCCTTTTCCATGCCCTCGGCCAACTTGTCGCCCGTGCGGCGGCTGGACTTCAGTGTCGGCAACAGTTTTTTCCGCAGTCCGTGGGTGATTGCGCCATCGACCACGACCGCTCGCGACGGGCTTGGGCCGTTGTTCAACACCAACGCTTGCCAGAACTGCCACATCAAGGACGGTCGTGGTCATCCGCCAGAAACTGGCGACAGCAACGCCGTGTCGATGCTGGTCAGGCTGTCGATTCCTGATGACCCGGCCTACGCCGATCTTGTGCAGCGCAATGGCGTGCTGCCTGAGCCGACTTACGGTGGGCAGTTGCAGGACATGTCGAACCCCGGCGTGGCCCCCGAGGGCAAGGTGCGGGTCGAGTACGATGCGCTGGCGGTCGAGTTTCGCGATGGCACCTCAGTCGAGCTGCGCCAGCCGACCCTCCGAATCACCCAGTTGGGTTACGGACCGATGCACCCCGATACCCACATCTCGGCGCGCATAGCCCCGCCGATGATCGGGCTGGGGTTGCTTGAGGCGATTGCCGATGAAGCAATTCTTGCCAATGCCGACCCGGATGACAAGAACGCCGATGGCATATCGGGACGCCCAAACTGGGTCTGGGACGATGCACAGCAAAAAGTCGTCATGGGCCGATTCGGCTGGAAAGCCGGGCAACCCAACCTGAATCAGCAGAACGTGCACGCTTTTTCCGGCGACATGGGGCTGACTACCAGCCTGCGCCGCTTTGATGACTGCACGCCCGCCCAGACCGATTGCCTGGCAGCGCCCAACGGCAATGGCCCGAACGGCGAGCCGGAGGTCAGCGACAACATCCTGCGTCTGGTGGAGTTCTACACACGCAACCTGGGGGTTCCGGCACGCCGCAAGGTCGATGACCCTCAGGTGCTGGCGGGCAAGAATCTGTTTTTTGAGGCGGGCTGCCAGCAATGCCACACGCCCTCGTTCAAGACCCGTAGCGACGCTGCCGAACCTGAGCTGGCCAATCAGGATATTCGCCCTTACAGCGATTTGCTGCTGCACGACATGGGCGAAGGGCTGGCCGACAACCGTACCGAGTTCCAGGCCACTGGCCGCGAGTGGCGCACGCCCCCACTGTGGGGGCTTGGCCTGACCGGCACGGTGAGCGGGCACACCCAACTGTTGCACGATGGTCGCGCCCGCAATGTACTTGAGGCGATACTGTGGCATGGCGGCGAAGCCCAGGCAGCGCAGCGGCAGGTTCTTGCATTTGACGCGCAACAGCGTGAAGCGCTGTTGGCGTTTCTGAATTCGTTATGATTGCTCCCATTCCAGAATCGTCTCGTTCAACATTATTTTTTCAAAATCATCTTTCGAAAATAAAATAAGGAGCCGGACATGTTCCGACCCAAGTTGTTGCTGACCAGCCTTGCGGCGCTTGCATTGGGTGCCTGCTCGCCATCCGACCCTCAGGCGGTCACGTCCGCAGCCATTGCCAAACAGGTAATCCTGCCGACCTACAGCCGTTGGGTCGATGCTGATCGTCAGTTGGCAACCAGCGCACTGGCGTTCTGTCAGGGCAAGACTGATCTGGCCACAGCACGCGCCGACTTTCTCAAGGCGCAGAAGACCTGGGCCGAGCTGCAACCGCTGCTGATCGGCCCTCTGGCCGAGGGCAATCGCGCCTGGCAAATACAGTTCTGGCCAGACAAGAAGAACCTGGTTGGCCGGCAGGTCGAGCAACTGGTGACGGCACAGCCGCAGATCACTGCTCAGGAGCTGTCCAAGGCCAGCGTCGTGGTGCAAGGTTTGTCCGCTTACGAATACATTCTGTTCGACGCGGAAATCGACATGGCCAACGCCGAACAGAAAGCCCGCTACTGCCCGCTGCTGATGGCAATCGGCGAGCGTCAAAAGCAGCTTGCCGAGGAAATCCTCAGCAGCTGGAACAGTACCGACGGCATGCTTGCGCAACTGAGCAAATTCCCCAACCAGCGCTACGCAGATTCTCATGAAGCCATCGCCGAACTGCTGCGGGTTCAGGTCACGGCCCTCGACAGTCTGAAGAAGAAACTGGGCACGCCACTGGGTCGCCAGAGCAAGGGCCAGCCGCAACCCTTCCAGGCAGATGCATGGCGCAGCAAATCGTCGCTCAGCAGCCTGGAAGCCAGCCTGATCAGCGCCGAAACGGTCTGGACCGGTGTCGACAACAAGGGCCTGCGCAGCTTGCTGCCCGCCGAGCAGAAACCGCTGGCTGACAAAATCGATGCGGCCTACGCTACCAGCCGCAAATTACTGTCGGAACTCAAGCCGCCGCTCGCCGACCTGCTGGCCACCGAAGCAGGACGTCAGCAGCTCAATGCGTTCTACGACAGCCTCAATGCGGTGCACCGCCTGCATGAAGGCGAGCTGGCCAAGGCATTGGGCATTCAGTTGGGCTTCAACGCCAACGACGGCGATTGATCAAGAGGTACACGTGATGTTGCGACGTCAGGCCATGGCCCTCGGCAGTCTCTTGCTCAGCGCTTTCACGCTGGGCGGCTGGACGCTGTTCAGGCAAAAAGACGCACCCCCTCTGCTGCTCTCCGCTCGCGACGATGGCGAAGGCAAACACTACGCGGTGGGTTTCCGGCTCGACGGAACGCAGGTATTTGCCACCCAGGTGGGCCAGCGCTGCCACGACATCATCAATCATCCCGACCTGCCGATTGCGGTGTTCATCGCACGTCGTCCAGGTACTGAAAGCTATCTGATCGATTTGCGCGATGGCCGCTTGCTGCAAACCATCGCTTCGCAGCCGAACCGACACTTCTATGGTCATGCGGTGATTCACCGCGACGGCGAATGGCTATATGCGACGGAAAACGACACCCTTGACCCAGGCCGAGGGCTACTGGGCGTCTATCGATTCGTTGATCAGCGACTGGTGCACTCGGCTGAAATTCCTACGCACGGTATCGGTCCGCATCAGGTTTCGTGGATGCCGGATGGCGAAACGCTGGTAGTCGCGAACGGCGGTATTCGCACCGAAGCGGAAAGCCGGGTAGAGATGAACCTGAATGCCATGCAGCCCAGCCTGGTGATCATGCAGCGTGACGGTATATTGCTGAGCAAGGAGACTCTTTCCCAGCAGATGAACAGCGTGCGTCACATGGGCATCGCCAGCGACGGCACCATCGTGGCAGGCCAGCAGTTCATGGGCGACAGCCACGAAGTAGCCGAGTTGCTGGCAATCAAACGGCCGGGGCAGCCCTTTCAGGCCTTTCCGGTGGCAGAAGAACAACTGCGGGCGATGGCTCATTACACTGCAAGCGTTGCAGTGCACAGTGATCTGCGCCTGGTAGCCCTGACAGCGCCGCGTGGCAACCGGTTCTTTATCTGGGATCTGGACAGCGGTGCATTGAAGCTGGATGCGCCGCTACCAGACTGCGCAGGCGTGGGTGCGGTAGCCGACGGGTTTATCGTGACTTCGGGCCAAGGGCGTTGCCGCTTCTATGATTGTCGCAAAGCGCAACTGCTGGCCAAACCGTTGGACCTGCCAGCAGGGCTGTGGGACAACCACCTTCATCTGGCTCAAGCAGGATAGTCAGAAGTCAGGCAGCAAAGCGCCTCAGTTCCTCACCCCAGCCCCTTGCGCCAGGCTGTACATGAACAGCAACAGGTCATGATCAGGCTGCACGCTCACCAGACTCTTGGCCACACGCGGCAACGGGCAATATCCCTCGCCGTGCTGTGTCGTGAGTATCTGGGTAGACGGTTGTTCAAGCGCTGCCACTGCGACGGTGGCAATTGCCAATGCACCGAAGATAAACAGACCTCTTGCCATTTCTAGCTTCATGACTCTAAACCTTTGATAGAGCTGCCAAACGCTGCCTGATAAAAGTAGATCAACTTTTGCCAGTCTGCAGCGCTGAATGACGAATGGCGTCGTAGCTGTTTCATATCATGCTGGGCCGCCCCTTGGGCTGTCAGGCGACGCCGGCCTTTTTCGAGGTCCAGCAAGGCAACCTCGACTTTGGCATCCGGCCCCTCACCGGTCACACGTACAAATATGTGCTTGATATACAGGCAGCTATGCTGCCAGCGGCCAAGATGCATGCGGGCCAGGGTGGCCGCCACTTCCTTGAGCACGAGCTCATAGAACAGCTCGCCATGCCGCTCGCGTCCTCCGCCAGCCTGCCACTTTTCTATCTCTTCGAAACCTTCCAGCGCAACCGTGACCAGCAATGCCCGCCAGGCATTGTCCTCGCCACGCTCGGCACCGCAAAACACCACTTCCGGCACGACTACGCCAAGCTTGCGCAGACCTTCAAGCGCTTCACGCTCACGCAATACAGTCGGTCGCCCCAAAGGGTGCAGCAAACTGCGGTATATATGCCCTGTCTGACGCTTGGCATAAAGCGTTTGCCCGTTGTCCATCGTGAGCCGCTGTACACCACTTTCTCCACCTCGACGGGAATTGGGTTCTTCAACCCATTCGCCGTGCTGACTCCAGAAATGGTTGAACTCATCCTGCACCGAGTTCACAACTGGCTCTTTCAAGGACTGCAAACCCATCTGTTTACCTTTTACGTAAGACGTAGACACGCCACATGGCGTACATCGGCAGAAAATCCATTCGGTTCTGGATACGAAATCCTGCCTGTTCAAATTCGGATTCTGCGGTAGCAACCGGTAACACAAAACGATTCTGGTAACTTTCCTGCCCGTTTTTCTGGAGACGCTGTTTCTCCAGACGTGCACGCTTCCATGCTTTGAAATTGCCGTCGACCCATAATGAGACAATCACACTGTCCCGGGTTACGCGCTGGAACTCACGCAATAGAGCCATCCGATCGCTTGACTGACCGACGTGGTGCAGCAGGCGCATGCAGAAGATGCTGTCTACTGCGTTATCAGGCAGGTCGATGTCAAAGGCAGATGTCTGCAAAGGTTGTACCCTTTTTACAACTTCTGCCGGCTGTGAGGCACAAGCGGTGCTGAGCATGTCTGCGGAGTTGTCAGCCCCGATGATCGAGCGGTTCGGTTTCTCGGCCAACAATGGCCAGAAACGCCCCGCGCCGCAAGGCAGATCCAGCACAAGGCCAGGGTCACCGGCCAGGTGAAGCGCTTTTCTCGCCAGTTGTTCATCGCGATGATGCGACAACTTGCGCCAAAGACCGTCCTGATGCTTTTCAAGGTACTGACGAGCATGCGACTTGTCGTACTTGCGGGAAAACTCGAGTTCTATGCGGTCGCTCATGAGAGCTGCTCCTGACGTTGATGCGGGCCAAACTAAAGGCACCGCTGTCACTGTCAGGTCATCTGAATGTGAAAATATTGTTACCTCTATACTTCAGATGTTTCGAGATTTTACAGAGAGTTAGACGCCGTGTGTGACTTATCGACGAAGTGTAGTCGATTTACCGTCACACACTGAGGTGGGTCTGCTCAAAAATGAACGTCAGGTTTTGTTCAGGTTCAATGTCACTTCGAACCGGCAACCGTGTGGCTCCATGGGCGTGAGATCGACGCTCCATCCCTGGTTGGCGCAGATGCGCTGCACCAGCGACAAACCAAGGCCCAGGCCTTCCCCGCGCTGCTCGTTACCACGTACAAATGGCTCGAACATGGCCTCGCGTTTTTCCTCGGGAATACCGACGCCACTGTCTTCCACGGTGAAACTTTCGGCGTGCAGGGTCAGCGCAATGAATCCGTAATCAGTGTAGTGCAGCGCGTTGCGCAGCAAGTTACCCATCACGGCATGGAGGAAGGTCGCGTTGTAACGAATTTCGGACAGTTGGTCATCGGCAGGTGGCGTGTAGGTCAGTTGCAGCCCCTTGCCTTCTATCGGATCACGCCATTGAGAGATCAACTGCTCGGCCACTCCGACCAGCGTGGCCTTGGGCGTCATGGCCGGGTCTTCACGCTGGGTGCGGGCGAGCATGAGGAACGTTTGCACCAGATCACGCATCTCTTCGCAGGCGCGGCCAATGCGCTCGACCTGACGACGCCCTCGCAGGTCGAGCGCAGGGTTTTCCAGCAGCAGCTCGCAGGAGCTGGCCAGTACCATCAACGGGGTACGCAGCTCGTGACTCACGTCACTGGTGAACATGCGCTCACGAATCAACGCTTGCCTCAGACGCCCCAGCGTTGCATCGAACGCCACCGCCAGCTCGCCGACCTCATCAGCGGCGTAGTCAGGTGCCAGTGGCGGTGCCAGCCCCAGCAACTGGTCACGGTGACGAACCTGCCTGGCCAGACGCACTACCGGTGCCATCACCCGACGGGCCAATACCCAGCCGAGAAATACCGCCAGCGCCAATGCCAGAACAAAACCGACCAGCACGACAGCGAACAAAACCCGCTCACGCTCTTCAAAATCGCTCTGGTCCTGAAGCAGGGCGTAATGCCGACCGTCTACCACCTCGATCATGGCGTGGTACGACAGCGGCCCACGGAAGACCTCATGAAAACCGGGTTCAAGGTGCCGAAGGTCTTTGGGCAGATCGAAATCGCCCGGACCGTTGCTGAAGTAGAACAACTGATCGGGCTTGGGCCGGTGGCTCCAGTCACTGACACTGTCCATCAGCATCAGGCGATTAAGGTCGCCGCCAAGACCGGCAGAAATCAGTTTTTCTTCGACCAGATGGACCGTGGAAATAATGCCGATGGCGAAAGACCCGGCGACCAGTGCACTCATCAATGCAAAGGCAATGATGATCCGTTGGGCAAGACTCTGTTTAAACTCCATCCCGGCCCTCGGCCAAGCGATAGCCCACACCGTGCACGGTCTGCAACAGCGGTTTGCCGAACGGTTTGTCGATCACCTGACGCAACTGATGCACATGACTGCGCAGGCTGTCGCTGTCCGGGCAGTCGTCGCCCCACAGAGCCTCTTCCAGAATCTCGCGGCGCAATACATGCGGGCTTTTCTGCATCAGGACGGCGAGCAGTTTGAGCCCGACCGGGTTGAGTTTGAGCATCCGGCCTTCACGCGTCACCTCAAGGGTGTCGAGGTCATAGACCAGATCGGCGACCTGCAAGGTACGCCGTCCGCCGCCCTGGGCACGGCGCAACACCGCTTCGATGCGCGCGGCCAGTTCGGACAGGGCGAACGGCTTGAGCAGGTAGTCATCAGCGCCGGAGCGGAAGCCTTGCAGACGGTCGTCCAGCTGGTCACGTGCGGTCAGCATGATGACCGGGGTATCGCGACGGGCATCTTCGCGCAGACGCTTGCACAGCGTGTAGCCGTCGATGCCCGGCAGCATGATGTCGAGGACAATCAGGTCGTAATGCTCGGTGGCTGCCAGGTGCAGTCCTGAGAGGCCATCCTGAGCGCAGTCGACGGTATAGCCTTTCATGCCCAGGTAATCGGCCATGTTCGCCAGGATGTCGCGGTTGTCTTCAACCAGAAGAATTCGCATAACGCACTCTCATATGCAGTTTGGGCTGGCGCAGCTTAAGACGAAGTGAGCGTCAGGGCCAGCGCCGATATGGCATGACGATTTTTTCACCTATGATTTACAAAGCACATGACACACTTTGAGACAAACCGTCGCACACAATGATCGCGGCATGCCTTTCACCGATCTGGATTCGATATGTCGAAAACCGTCGCCCCACCCTATTCTCGCTCAATAAATCCATGGATTTATCTGGGTATCCCCGCTGTTGTCGCGCTGATCCTCGTACTCCTTGAGCTGACTTCGCTGGACATGGACATCGCCAGGCTTGCCTTCGATCCCGTCAGTGGGCAATTCATTGGCAGGCATAGCTATTTTCTGGAAGACGTCCTTCACGACCGCGCCAAACAACTGGTGATGGTTTTCGGCGTACTGGCGATGATCGGCTTTGCCGCGTCATTCAAGGTAGAACGCCTGATCCCGTGGCGCAGAGAACTGGGTTGTCTGGTGTTGTCCATGGCGCTTTCAACCGCCTTCGTGACACCAGTAAAAGTGGTGACCTCGGTGCAATGCCCCTGGAGCCTGACCGAGTTCGGCGGCCAGGAAACCTACAGTGAACTGTTGAGCCCGCGCCCCGCCACCGACAAGCCAGGTCGCTGCTGGCCGGGAGGTCATGCGGCCACCGGTTTTACCCTGTTTGCCCTGTTCTTCGCCTTGCGCGACCGCCGCCCGAGAATGGCGAAAATGGGGCTGGCCCTGGCCTTCGGTTTGGGAACAGTGTTCTCTATCGGCCGAATGCTGCAAGGCGCGCACTTCTTTTCCCATAACATCTGGACTGCAGTGTTTTGCTGGTTGATCTGTCTGGGGGTTTACTACTTTGTACTTTACCGCCCCGAACCCAAGGGCCTCGATAACAGCAAAGTACAACCGACGCACTGATTGATCCGGAACAGCAAGACAAAAAAACCCCGCACAAGGCGGGGTTCTTTATGGGTGTAGCTTTTCGGGGTAAAGCCGGCTTACATCATGCCGCCCATACCACCCATGCCGCCCATGTCCGGCATGCCGCCGCCTGCTGGCTTGTCTTCAGGCACGTCAGCGATCATCGCTTCGGTGGTGATCATCAAGCTGGCAATGGAGGACGCCGCCTGCAGAGCAGAACGAGTCACCTTGGCCGGGTCAAGGATACCCATTTCGATCATGTCGCCGTATTCGCCGGAAGCAGCGTTGTAACCGAAGTTACCCGAACCCTGCTTGACCTTGTCAACAACAACGCTTGGTTCGTCACCGGAGTTGGCAACGATCTGGCGCAGAGGCGCTTCGACTGCACGACGCAGCAGAGCGATACCGACGTCCTGATCAGCGTTGTCGCCTTTCAGGCCTTCGATAGCCTGCAGGGAGCGAACCAGTGCCACGCCACCGCCAGGTACCACGCCTTCTTCAACGGCTGCGCGGGTTGCGTGCAGGGCGTCTTCAACGCGGGCTTTCTTCTCTTTCATCTCGACTTCGGAACCGGCACCGACCTTGATCACTGCAACGCCGCCAGACAGCTTGGCCAGACGCTCTTGCAGTTTTTCCTTGTCGTAGTCCGAGCTGGTGTCGCCGATTTGCTGACGGATCTGGGAGATACGCGAGTCGATATCGGTTTTCACGCCAGCACCATCGATGATGGTGGTGTTTTCCTTGTTCAGGATGACGCGCTTGGCATTACCCAGGTGTTCCAGGGTAGTGGTTTCCAGGCTCAGGCCGATCTCTTCGGAGATAACGGTACCGCCAGTCAGAACAGCGATGTCCTGCAGCATGGCCTTGCGACGATCGCCGAAACCTGGAGCCTTGACGGCTGCAACTTTCACGATACCGCGCATGTTGTTGACAACCAGAGTGGCCAGCGCTTCGCCTTCAACGTCTTCGGCAACGATCAGCAGAGGACGGCCAGCCTTGGCGACTGCTTCCAGAACCGGCAGCATTTCGCGAATGTTGGAGATCTTCTTGTCGACCAGCAACAGCAGCGGGCTGTCCAGCTCGGCAACCATGGTGTCCGGCTTGTTGATGAAGTACGGGGACAGGTAACCACGGTCAAACTGCATGCCTTCTACAACAGACAGCTCGTTTTCCAGACCCGAACCTTCTTCAACGGTGATAACGCCGTCTTTGGTCACTTTTTCCATGGCTTCGGCAATGATGTCGCCGATGGAGTGATCGGAGTTGGCCGAGATGGTGCCGACCTGGGCAATAGCCTTGGTGTCGGTGCATGGCTTGGACAGCTTCTTCAGCTCGGCAACAATGGCGATGGTCGCCTTGTCGATGCCGCGCTTGAGGTCCATCGGGTTCATGCCGGCAGCGACAGCCTTCAGGCCTTCGTTGACGATAGCCTGAGCCAGAACGGTAGCAGTAGTAGTACCGTCACCGGCATCGTCGTTGGCACGGGAGGCAACGTCTTTGACCAGCTGCGCGCCCATGTTTTCGAAACGGTCTTTAAGCTCGATTTCCTTGGCAACCGACACACCGTCTTTGGTGATCAGCGGAGCGCCAAAGCTTTTCTCGATGATAACGTTACGGCCTTTAGGGCCCAGGGTCGCTTTAACTGCGTCAGCCAGGACGTTTACACCGGCGAGCATTTTTTTGCGGCCAGAATCGCCGAATTTAACTTCTTTAGCAGCCATGATCATTATTCCTTGAATACTTTGTAGTAATGGAAATCAGCGGGAACACTCAGCCTTCGACGACAGCAAGAATCTCGTTCTCGCTCATCACCAGCAGGTCTTCGCCGTCTACTTTCACTGTGTTGCTGCCGGAATAAGGGCCGAACACAACCTTGTCACCCACTTTCACAGCCAGCGCACGTACTTCACCGTTGTCCAGCACGCGGCCGGTACCCACAGCAACGATCTCGCCACGGTTAGGCTTTTCAGCAGCCGAACCTGGCAGAACGATACCGCCGGCAGTTTTCGTTTCTTCTTCACTGCGACGGATTACGACGCGGTCATGCAGAGGACGAAGCTTCATTGTCGATCTCCTGATTATGTTTGTTTGATCGTCCGGTGAGTGCACCGGCCGGTTTAAATCCGGACTTGCCGGTTACGGTTCGACGCGCGAACCGCAGAATACGGTCTGGCCTTCATGCCAGAAACCTTGCGGTGACCCATACATAAGGGCGGGCAAAGTGATTACAAGTCTTGGGCAAAAAAATTTTACAACCCAATTGCCACCCCAAAACGGGCGCGGCACCCGAAGGTGCCGCGCTGCCGGGGGTGTAACGGCTACTTGTCGCGATGTTCGAACTCGCCTTCGATCACATCCGGCTCGCGGGTCGGCTGGTGAATGGCATTGGGGCGATGGCTGGCAGGTCCCTGATTGGCCTGAGTCTGCAGATCATCGGCGAAGGCGCGCTGACGCATAGCCTGATCCTCTGCACGGCGACGAACCTTGTTGATCAGCAGACGACGAGTAATCGGCAGCAGACAGATCACACCCAGAATGTCACTGATGAAGCCGGGCAACAGCAGTAGACCGCCACCGACAGCGACCATCAGGCCTTCGAGCATTTCCTGGGCAGGCAGCTCGCCACGCGCCAGACTTTCGCGCGCACGCAGCGCCGTTGCAAAACCGGCTACCCGCATGACGAACAAGCCCAGCATCGACGTCGCGACGACCAGCAGGAAGGTCCAGAGAAAGCCGATGGACATCCCGACACGAACCAGCAGAAACAGCTCAAGTACCGGGAATAATAAGAACAGCAGCAAAAAAACACGCATCAAATGAGTTCCTCAAGGGAAGAATGCCTTCCGAGTAGACCGTATGTGATGTCAGAAGGTCGTTAATTCAAGCTCCCTGCGCTTGGGTAACAGCTTAATTATGCGCATAAGTCAGCTGAACCTGGGCTTCACAAACGTGTATCGGTGTATTTCAGGGCTGGGTGGCAGAGGCGAGACGAACGGGCGAAAACAGCCTATAACGTGCTCTGGCTATGGCATAAGCACTCGCATCAAGCCAGTGATGCCATGGAAACGATCAACTGTGATTGGGCACGCACATGGAATTGAAAGACAAGCTGATAATTATCACCGGCGGATGCCAGGGGCTAGGCAGAGCCATGGCCGAATATCTGGCTGGCAAGGGCGCGAACCTGGCACTGCTGGACCTGAATCAGGACAAACTTGATCAGGCCGTCGTAGCCTGTGAGGCGCTCGGGGTCAAGGCTCGCGCCTATCTATGCAATGTCGCCAATGAAGAACAGGTCGCCGACACGGTCAATAAGGTCGCCGAGGATTTCGGGGCCATTCATGGCTTGGTCAACAACGCCGGTATTTTGCGTGACGGCCTGCTGGTCAAGGTCAAGGATGGCGTGATGACCAAACTGAGCCTGGCGCAATGGCAATCGGTGATTGACGTCAATCTGACCGGCGTATTCCTCTGCACGCGCGAGGTGGCGGCGAAAATGATCGAGCAGAAGAGCCAAGGCACGATCATCAATATCTCGTCGATTTCACGGGCGGGGAATATCGGACAAACCAACTATTCGGCAGCCAAGGCCGGCGTTGCCGCCGCGACCGTTACCTGGGCAAGGGAACTGGCACGCTACGGAATCCGTGTGGCGGGCGTGGCACCTGGGTTCATTGAAACCGAAATGACCGGCAGCATGCGCCCTGAGGCACTTGAGAAAATGACCTCGGCCATCCCGCTCAAGCGTATGGGCAAGCCCGACGAAATCGCCCACTCGGTGGCTTACATTCTTGAAAACGATTATTTCAGTGGCCGCATACTGGAGCTGGACGGCGCGATGAGAATCTAGTCAGCGCATAGCGGCAGAGCGATGCACACGGTGTGCATCGCTCGCCACATTGTTTACCAGCTCACACCGAAACCGGCGGTATAGCGGGTCTTGTCCACGTCGCCGTTATCCGAGCCACTGATGATGTTTTTCTCGGCCTTCAGGTTAAGCGACGCCCAGTCGGTAACCTTGTAGCGCAGCCCGGCTTCGACATCCATCGAGTAATCGGCAACGCCACTCAACGGCTTGCCCAGTTCGCCGTTGCTGAAGAACTCGAACTTCTTGCCGATCAGGTAGCGGTTGTAATCCCAGGTGCCGGCAACGGAATAGAAGTTTTCCTTCTGGCCATTGGAGAATTCGAAATCTGTACGGTTGAGCAGCGCACCGACCTTGAAGGCTCCCAGCTCGTCATCCCACAACTGGTAACCAGGACCTGTACCGACAACACGCTGGCGCGACAGGTCTTCGATCTTGTCGCGCTTGTAGGTCACACGAGCATCCCAGAAGAATTTCTCGGTCAGGAAGCGGTCCAGCGAGTATTCGGCGCTCCAGTTGTCGGTGCCCACCACATCATCGGTCGTTTCGCGGTTGTAATCGCCTTTGGCGTTATGGCGCCATTGGCCGTGACGCGCCGAAGTCTTGAAGGCAATGTTGTAGTCATTGGTATCGTTTTCTGCCTGCTGGAAATCCAGCGCCGCATCGATATTGCCTTTCCAGACAAGATCAGTGATAACCGGCTTGGGCTTGATGATCTGATGAATGCTTGCCAGTTCGACGGTCTTGGGTGCATCGCCATTAGCCAGTACGACCTTGCCGTCGTCCGAAGCCTGCAACGACTTGGAGACTTCGCCTGTGTGCTCATCCTGCTTTACCAACAGTGGCTGATCGCTTTGCAGGGTTTTGACCTGCTTCCAGTCCAACGGAATAGCGCCGCCGTATTCGGTCTGCAATAGCAGCTTGCCACCGTCGAACACTTTGATTGTGCCAGTCAGCCTATCACCGTTCTTCAACCAGACAGTGTCGGCAAGCAATGGAGTGGAAACAGTAGTAATTGCGAGGCACAGCAGGGTTCTGGACAACATAAGCGGTAATCAGGCTCTGTTTGGCGGGAAGGCGGGCATCATCCTGCAGAAAAACATCAAGGCGATCTCAATCCATGGACCGCCGGACACGGTGGTAACAGACAGCGACGATCGATCAAAGTTCCGCGAACGACAATCAATATCGTTTTATACAGGATAAACGCGTGACCGACCCGGACTTGACACTTCTTTACCCTGGCGAGCCGTCAGCTGCCGAAATGCGACGTACGGCCCTCTACCTGACGATGGCGCAAATACCGGAGGGCAAGGTGGTCGCCTACGGTCAACTGGCTGAACTGGCAGGGCTGGGCAAAGCTGCGCGCTGGGTGGGCCGTACATTGAGTCAGTTGCCGGACGGCTCTTCCCTGCCCTGGCATCGGGTGCTGGGGGCCGGCGGTCGGCTCAGTCTGCCCGTTGGCAGTGTGTCCGGTGACGAACAGCGGGCCCGTTTGCGCGCCGAGGGCGTTACCATTCTGAATAATCGGGTGGATATGCAGCGCCATGGCTGGCGTCCCCTATAGCACAGCGGTTAGAGTGCGCCCTTTGTTTTCGTAACCTGAGGCAGATTCCAGCCCATGCCCCGTAAAACCTGGCGCGCCGCGCTCGCCGCATATGCCAGCCCGTCGACATTAGTGTTACTGCTGCTCGGATTCGCTGCGGGCATGCCTTATATGCTGGTCTTTTCGACATTATCCGTGTGGTTACGCGAAGCCGGTGTTGCTCGCGAGACCATCGGTTATGCGAGCCTGATCGGTCTTGCCTACGCCTTTAAATGGGTCTGGTCGCCCTTACTCGACCAATGGCGCCTGCCGTTTCTGGGCAAGCTGGGGCGGCGGCGCTCCTGGCTGGTGCTGGCACAGAGTCTGGTGATTCTCGGCCTGATCGGGATGGGCTTCTGCGATCCGCAGAAGCATTTATCCTGGCTGATCGCAATTGCCGTGGTGGTGGCCTTCGCCTCCGCAACCCAAGACATCGCCATCGACGCCTATCGCCTTGAAATCGCTCAGGACACCCAGCAGGCCGCCCTCGCCGCCAGCTATATGTCCGGCTATCGGGTGGCCGCACTGTTGGCGACCGCGGGCGCGCTGTACTTCGCTGAAGGTTTCGGCTCAACAGGCTTTGCCTACAAGCATTCGGCGTGGACCGGCACCTATGTGCTGTTTGGCCTGCTGATGCTGCCAGCGCTGGTCACTACACTGATCATGCGCGAGCCACCCGTACCGTTGCGCACCCAACTGTCGGCAGCGCGCTATGGTTTTACCCACCAGTTGGCCTCGGTGTTCGTGCTCATTGTGCTGCTGGTTTCAGTACCAGCAATGTTTACCCAGCTTTACAACACCGACTTCGCCAGCGTGCTGTTCAACGGCACCAGCTGGATGGACCTGCTGCTGGAAGACCGGGCTTTCCTGCGCGCCATTCTCTATACGCTTCTGACCTTCGCCTGCCTGTCGTCAATGGGTCGTCGCGGGCTGGCACCGGTACTTACGCCGATCAACGACTTCATCATGCGTTATCGCTGGCAGGCCCTGCTGTTACTGGGCCTGATTGCAACCTATCGAATGTCGGACACGGTGATGGGCGTCATGGCCAACGTGTTCTACATCGACCAGGGCTTCACCAAGGACCAGATCGCCAGTGTCAGCAAGATCTTCGGCCTGATCATGACCCTGCTGGGCGCTGGCGCCGGTGGTCTGCTGATCGTACGCTTCGGCATCATGCCGATCCTGTTCATCGGCGGCTTCACCTCGGCAGCGACCAACATCCTGTTTCTGTTGCTGGCGGACATGGGGCCGAACGTGAAGATGCTGATCCTGACCATCTCACTGGACAACCTCAGCTCCGGGCTGGCGACATCAGCGTTTGTCGCCTACCTGTCGAGCCTCACCAACCTGAAGTTTTCCGCCACTCAATACGCACTGCTCAGTTCCATCATGCTGTTGTTGCCGCGTTTGCTGGGCGGTTATTCCGGCGTGGTGGTGGAGAAATTCGGTTATCACAATTTCTTCCTGATCACCGCTTTACTGGGCATTCCAACGCTGGTGATGATCATCCTGCAATGGAGCCGCGAGATACGCACCGCGAAGGCCGAGGCGCCGACAGCAGTTTCAGAGATTGAGAAGCCCTGATCGCTGGATCACTCATCAAGGAAAAAAAGTGGACACCGAAAACCAAACACGCCCTTTCAACCCCATCCCACTGATTCTTATCAGCCTGGGGATCTGGCTACCCATCATCGGCACCCTGCTGACATATTATCTGTCGCGAGACGCTGATGGCCTGTCCGGATCAATGGCCTTGGGCAGTGCGGTAGTGCTGCTCGCGCAGGTGGAAATCTTTGCGATCATCTTTCTGCTGATTTATGCGTTCGCCGTAAAGCCATGGAGACTGTCCAGAAAGATACGCACAGTGTTCTCCATCAACGCAGTAGCCGCCACTGTCGCGGGCATCGGCATTATCGTCACGCTGGCCAATATAAGCCTGCAGTAATCGCCAACTAAAAAGCCCTGATGCTCGTGAGCCAGGGCTTTTCATAGCACACGCCTCCAGCCCTCTCCAAAAGCAAAGTCTTGCAGCCTGCATGGCTGTGTTCATTGCGCCGTAAGAAACGCACTACAGCTTCTTATGAATTGGACGACGAAATCGTTAGCCATTCCCCACTACCTCAGCGCGCCATGAGGAGTAATGTTGCCCGGTGATGGCCCATTGCAATTTAAGTGTGTGCCCCGGAAAGAAGTCTATAGACTCACGCCCCTCTCTATATCAGCACTCTCTAGCGGAACGAGCGGCTGGTTTTATATAACGGAGCAACAATGTTAAAGGATCTAACGGCGCTATTTGCGCCACAAAACC
>NZ_JAWHPL010000016.1:0-500 GCF_032587875.1 Pseudomonas syringae group sp. 243L2 | reverse complement strand
GATCGCTGTTCGAGGAGCGGGTAGCGATCACCATGAAGGGCGCTGGCAGGGGCACCGGGCGGCCGCCCAGACTCAGCTGGCGACCCTGCAGGGCGTCGTCCAGCAGAGTGAGGATCGCTGGCGGAGCCCGCTGCAGCTCTTCGAGCAGGACCAGGGAGTTGAACAGGGGCCCCCGACGCAGGCGGGCACTGTCGCTGCCGGCGTCCGTGACGATTTCGCCGGCCACCTCACCTCGGCAGGGGTCAGGGCCGGATGGCACTGCAGCCGGGCGAAGCCGGCGTCCAGGCTGGCGGCCAGGGCGCGAACCAGCAGCGTCTTGCCGGAGCCGGTCGGACCTTCCAACAGCAGGTGACCGCCGGCCAGCAGGGTGGCGAGCAGACCGTCCACGGCGGCCTCCTGCTGCGGCAGCACCTTGAGCAGCGCCTGTCGCAGGGCCTGCAGTCGGGCCAAGGCGCGGGCCTTGACGCCGCTTTCGCCGGGGTCCGCCGGGGTGGCGTCAG
>NZ_JAWHPL010000015.1:163830-184925 GCF_032587875.1 Pseudomonas syringae group sp. 243L2 | reverse complement strand
ACAAGGCTTTTTCGTTTCCGTCTGCGCCGGAAGTGGGGCGAATTATAGACAGATCACAGAGGGCGTCAACCGTTAATTTCAAAAACATCGAAATTAGCCATTAAGGCCCTGTAGCTATATAGAAAAGCCCTTCGCAAACGCTTTCTTCTATATAGCTACAAGACCCCAGACTTGCGCAGCGCTGCAACCTCTTCACCCTCAAGCCCTAATAGCTCTTGAAGCACTTGCGCCGTGTGCTCGCCCAACAAAGGAGGCGCCCTTCTATATTCGACTGGCGTTTCCGATAGCCTGATCGGGCTGGCGACCTGCGGAACGCGCCCGCCCAACGCGTGCGGCATCTCTATAGCAAGCCCCCGCGCCATAACCTGTGGATCCGCAAACACTTGAGCAAGGTCATTGACCGGGCCGCACGGCACGCCAGCCGCTTCAAGCTCGTCAACCCACTGAACAGTGGTCTTGAACACCGTAGCCTGGCGAATCAATGGAATCAGTTCGGTACGATGAGCCACGCGCAGCTTGTTGGTCAGAAAGCGCGAATCATCAGCCCACTGTGGCTGCCCCGCCACTTCGGCAAACCTTCTGAACTGGCTGTCATTGCCCACTGTCAGGATCAGGTCGCCATCGGCAGTAGGAAAAGCCTGATACGGCACTATATTGGGATGAGCATTTCCCAAGCGCCTGGGCGCAACGCCCGTGGTCAGGTAGTTCATGGCCTGATTGGCCAGACACGCCACCTGCACATCGAGCAGCGCCATATCAATGTATTGCCCTGTATCGCTTTGATCGCGATGAGCAAGGGCGGCGAGAATGGCCGTTGTCGAATACAGACCTGTCAGGATGTCGGTCAGCGCAACGCCAACCTTCGCCGGGCCCGCGCCCTCCTCACCGTCCGGCAGACCGGTTAGACTCATCAGGCCGCCAAGTGCCTGGATCATGAAATCGTAACCCGGACGCGTCGCATACGGCCCGCTCTGACCGAAACCGGTAATGGAGCAATAGATCAGACGTGGATTAACAGCCTTGAGCGATTCGTAATCCAGCCCATAAGACGCTAACCCACCGACCTTGAAGTTCTCGATGACAATATCCGACTTCGCCGCCAGCTCCCGTACCAGCCTCTGCCCTTCCGGCCGCGTGAAGTCGATGGTGATTGACTGCTTGTTACGATTGGCCGACAGGTAGTAAGCCGCCTCGGTGGTGTTCTGCCCGGCCGCGTCCTGAAGAAATGGCGGACCCCACGAACGAGTGTCATCGCCACATCCTGGTCGCTCGACCTTGATGACGTCAGCCCCCAGGTCAGCAAGGATCTGCCCGGCCCAAGGCCCGGCCAGGACCCTGGACAAGTCGAGCACCCGGATATGTGAAAGCGCCCCCATGATCAGCCCTCCTTAATAGAAGGCCTGAATGCCGGTCTGCGCACGCCCCAGAATCAACGCGTGCACATCGTGCGTACCTTCATAGGTATTCACTACTTCCAGATTGACCAGATGCCTGGCGATGCCGAACTCGTCCGAGATACCGTTACCGCCCAGCATGTCGCGAGCCATGCGCGCGATATCCAGCGACTTGCCACAGGAGTTGCGCTTCATGATCGAGGTAATCTCTACGGCAGCCGTACCTTCGTCTTTCATGCGCCCCAAACGCAGGCAGCCTTGCAGCGCCAGAGTGATTTCAGTCTGCATGTCCGCCAGCTTTTTCTGTATCAGCTGATTGGCCGCCAGCGGACGCCCAAACTGTTGGCGGTCGAGGGTGTATTGCCGCGCGGTGTGCCAGCAGAACTCCGCCGCACCCAGCGCGCCCCAGGAAATACCGTAGCGCGCAGAATTGAGACAGGTGAACGGACCTTTCAGACCGCGCACGTCCGGGAAGATGTTTTCTTCAGGCACGAACACGTTATCCATGACGATCTCGCCAGTGATCGACGCACGCAGACCGACCTTGCCATGAATAGCCGGGGCGCTCAGACCTGCCCAGCCTTTTTCGAGAACGAAACCGCGTATATCGCCGGCATCGTCCTTGGCCCACACCACAAACACATCCGCGATCGGGCTGTTGGTAATCCACATCTTGCTGCCGCTCAGGCGATAACCACCCTCGACACTCCGGGCACGAGTGATCATCGCCCCTGGGTCTGAACCATGGTTGGGCTCGGTCAGGCCGAAGCAGCCAATCCATTCGCCCGAGGCCAGCTTGGGCAGGTATTTCTCTTTCTGGGCCTGCGTACCGAATTCATTGATTGGCACCATGACCAGCGAGGACTGCACACTCATCATTGATCGATAGCCGGAATCGATACGCTCGACTTCACGGGCGATCAGCCCATAACAGACGTAATTCAGGCCACTGCCGCCAAACGCTTCCGGAATCGTTGCACCCAGCAACCCCACTTCGCCCATCTCGCGAAAGATGGCCGGGTCGGTTTTCTCGTGACGGAAGGCTTCAAGCACGCGCGGGGCCAGCTTGCTCTGGGCGAACTGCTCGGCAGTGTCGCGAACCATGCGCTCTTCTTCAGTAAGCTGTTGATCCAGCAGCAATGGGTCGATCCAGTTAAAACTTGCTTTACCGCTCATGCCTGTTCCTCACGTTCAGCTGAAAAATCCTGTAACGATCCTAGTCCTGGTGTCACCCGGCGACAAACGAGGTTTTATCAACCTCTTGTGCTAATTTCTCACTCCAAGAGCCGCATCAGGCCCGCATAACAAAAAGACCAGTGAGAAGAAAGGATATGAGACGCAAAATACCCAGCACCAGTGCACTGGTCAGTTTCGAAGCAGCTGCCCGACACGAAAGCTTTACCAAGGCCGCTCACGAGCTGTCCCTGACACAAGGCGCGGTGTGCCGACAGATTGGCGGGCTTGAGGAGTTTCTCGGCGTTGAGCTGTTCCGGCGCTCTCGACGGGGTGTGAAGCTCACGGAGGCAGGGCTTTCCTATAGCCGCCGCGTGGCCCAGCAACTGGACGCAGTCGAGCGCGACACCCTGTCGGTCATGGGCCAACAAGGCGCCAACGCCATCGAGCTCGCCGTGGTGCCGACGTTCGGCACCCAATGGCTGTTGCCACGCCTTAAGGACTTCCAGCACAAGCACCCCGATGTCACGGTTCACCTGACCAACCGCACGCGCCCTTTTCTGTTTGCTGACACTGACTTCGATGCTGCTATCTATTTCGGCGACGCCGACTGGTCCGGCACCCAGTCGCATCGGCTGATGGGTGAAAACTCCATGCCGGTCTGCAGCCCCTCCTTCCTGAACGGGCGAGACCATCTGCAAGCAAGCGAGGTCGCCGAGCTGCCATTGCTTCAACAAACCACGCGCCCCTATGCGTGGCGCCAATGGTTCAACGCGCAGGGCATGGATGTGGCCCGCGATATGACCGGCCCTCGCTACGAGCTGTTTTCGATGCTCGCGCAGGCAGCCATGCACGACATGGGTGTGGCACTGATCCCGCCCTTCCTTATTCAGCGCGAACTGCATGAAAAGCGCCTGGTGATTGCCAACGTCTGTTCGCTGCCCGGCAGCAAGGCCTACCACCTGATGATTCCCGAACGGAAAGTGGAGTCGGCATCACTCAGCGCATTTCGCGACTGGCTGGTCGCTCAGGCCCGGAATTACCAGCTGCCCCAAGAGCAGATCTGAGCAGCATTTCAGGTAGTCAACGGAAGATAACACCTACAGATATAACCTTATGTCGCGTTAAAACAACTTCTCGCTCGCCGCAAAAAAAGGCTTACCCCTAATATTTACAAGGTCTTTTGCCTTATTTTGGCTTGAGTGCGATATTTTCGAGCAAAAAAATATTAATCACCTTTTTTGTACGGAATAGCGCCAAAACCCATACAGGTAATGGTCTGCGTCCAATTACTGCGACAATAGGTCACAGTGTGACTTGTAGTTCATCTATAGTTTCGTTACAGAATGTATTGAAGCCCGCAAACTTCGCCTGCAAAATGCCCCGCCCCTGCTGCAAAGGGGCGTGCTGCCTGGCCATGCCAGATGCACCAGCCGTAGTGCACTGGCCTACACACGAACGATAAAAAATCGCGCAGGAGATTTGTCGTGCACATTGGTGTTCCTCTCGAAACGCAAGCGGGCGAAACCCGGGTAGCTGCTACCCCGGAAACCATCAAAAAGCTGATCAGCCAAGGGCACAGGATTACTGTGCAGAGCGGCGCGGGCATTCACGCCAGCGTTCCGGACAGCGCTTACGAAGCTGCAGGCGCTGTGATTGGGAGCGCGAACGAAGCGTTTGCGGGCGAGTTAATCCTCAAGGTTGTAGCGCCCGACGACAATGAGCTGAGCCTGATCAAGAGCGGCTCGGTGGTCATCGGCATGCTCAACCCCTTCAACAATGAACTCATCGGCAAGATGGCCGCACAGGGCATCACCGCGTTCGCCCTGGAAGCCGCGCCGCGCACTTCCCGCGCGCAGAGCCTTGATGTGCTGTCTTCGCAGGCCAATATCGCGGGCTATAAGGCCGTGCTGCTTGCCGCCCACCACTACCCGCGCTTCATGCCCATGCTGATGACCGCTGCCGGCACTGTCAAAGCCGCACGGGTGCTGATCCTGGGCGCAGGCGTTGCCGGTCTGCAGGCCATTGCCACCGCCAAACGGCTGGGTGCAGTGGTTGAGGCGTCGGATGTGCGTCCGGCAGTGAAGGAGCAGATCGAGTCGCTGGGTGCCAAGTTCATTGATGTGCCCTACGAGACCGACGAAGAGCGCGAATGCGCCGAAGGCGTTGGCGGTTACGCCCGCCCGATGCCTGCCAGCTGGATGCAACGCCAGGCCGCAGCCGTTCACGAGCGGGCCAGGCTGGCGGACATCGTCATTACTACCGCCCTGATCCCCGGCCGCAAGGCACCGGTGCTGCTCAGCGCCGAAACCGTGGCGCAGATGAAGCCCGGTTCGGTAGTGATCGACCTGGCCGCTGCACAAGGCGGCAATTGCCCGCTGACTGTGGCAGATCAAGTCGTCGTCGAGCACGGAGTGACCATCGTCGGCCACACCAACCTGCCAGCGCTGGTCGCAGCCGATGCTTCTGCGCTCTATGCCCGCAACCTGCTGGACTTCATGAAGCTGCTGTTCGACAAGGACGGCACATTCTCGATCAACCTCGAAGACGACATCGTCGCCGCATGCCTGATGTGCCGCGACGGGCAAGTCGTGCGCAAGAACGGCTGAGGACACACCAATGGAAGAGCTGATTTCCCCCGGCGTCTACAACCTGATCATTTTCGTACTGGCAATCTATGTCGGCTACCACGTGGTCTGGAACGTCACGCCCGCGCTGCATACGCCGCTCATGGCCGTCACCAATGCTATCTCGGCCATCGTCATCGTTGGCGCCATGCTCGCCGCCGCACTCACGGTGACGCCGCTGGGCAAAACCATGGGCACGCTGGCTGTCGCACTGGCAGCGGTGAATGTGTTTGGCGGCTTTCTGGTCACTCGGCGGATGCTGGAGATGTTCAGGAAAAAGGCCCCCAAGGCAAAGGATGAGGCGCCGAAGTCATGAGCATGAATCTGGTCACCCTGCTGTATCTGATCGCGTCGATCTGCTTTATCCAGGCACTCAAAGGCTTGTCACACCCCACCACCTCACGCCGCGGCAATCTGTTCGGCATGCTCGGTATGGGTCTGGCGGTCATCACGACAATCGGGCTGGTGTTCAAACTGGCTGCGCTGTCTACCGCTGAAGGTACCAGTGCGGGCATTGGCTACATTGTGGTCGGCCTGCTGGTGGGCGGGACCGCTGGCTCGATCATGGCCAAGCGGGTTGAAATGACCAAAATGCCTGAGCTGGTCGCGTTCATGCACAGCATGATCGGCCTGGCAGCGGTATTCATCGCCATCGCGGCCGTAGTAGAGCCTCAGTCACTGGGCATCGTTGGTCATCTGGGCGATCCCATCCCCGCGGGCAATCGTCTTGAGCTGTTCCTCGGAGCAGCCATCGGCGCGATCACCTTTTCCGGCTCGGTAATCGCCTTTGGCAAGCTGTCGGGCAAGTACAAATTCCGGCTGTTTCAAGGTGCACCAGTACAGTTTGCCGGACAGCACAAGCTCAACCTGGTGCTTGGTCTGGCCACACTGTTCTTTGGTCTGACCTTCATGTTCACCGGTAGCCTTACTGCCTTTGCGATCATGCTCGCGCTGGCGTTCGTGATCGGTGTGCTGTTGATCATCCCGATTGGCGGTGCAGACATGCCGGTGGTGGTCTCGATGCTCAACAGCTATTCAGGCTGGGCAGCGGCTGGGATCGGCTTTTCGCTGAACAACTCGATGCTGATTATCGCGGGCTCGCTGGTCGGTTCTTCGGGCGCGATCCTGTCTTACATCATGTGCAAGGCGATGAACCGCTCGTTCTTCAATGTGATCGGCGGTGGCTTCGGCGGCGCAACGGATTCGGCAGGGCCGGCAGGTAGCAAGGAAGCCCGCCCGGTGAAATCCGGCTCGGCAGACGATGCCACCTTCCTGCTGACCAACGCCGACACCGTGATCATCGTGCCGGGTTACGGGCTGGCAGTCGCGCGCGCGCAGCATGCACTCAAGGAACTGACGGAGAAGCTGGTGCACCGTGGTGTCACGGTGAAGTACGCCATTCACCCGGTGGCCGGGCGCATGCCGGGGCACATGAACGTACTGCTGGCCGAAGCCGAGGTGCCTTACGATCAGGTGTTCGAGATGGACGACATCAACTCCGAGTTCGGTCAGGCCGACGTGGTACTGGTGCTCGGCGCCAACGACGTGGTCAACCCGGCCGCCAAGAACGATCCGAAATCGCCCATTGCCGGGATGCCGATTCTGGAGGCATTCAAGGCCAAAACCATCATCGTCAACAAACGCTCGATGGCCAGTGGTTACGCAGGTCTGGATAACGAACTGTTCTATCTGGATAAAACCATGATGGTATTCGGAGACGCCAAAAAGGTGATCGAGGACATGGTGAAGGCCGTCGAAAACGCCTAGCCTGACCCAGCCACATTAAAGCCCCGGCTCGCTTGGCGACCGGGGCTTTTTACATTCTGCGTAACAGTGTTTTGCGCTGAAAGCCGCCAATTAGAGCCCTCAAATGCGACCTTGGTAGCAGGACGAACCTCGTTCAACGCTCTAGACTTGTCGCTCGCTTCTATCTACGAGACAGAATCCATGTACCGTGACCGTATCCGCCTGCCCTCCCTGATGAGCAAGGTTATGAGCGCAGCCGACGCTGCCGCCTTGATTGAAGACGGCATGACCGTCGGCATGAGTGGCTTCACCCGTGCAGGCGAAGCCAAGGCCGTGCCCCATGCGCTGGCCGAGCGCGCCAAAGTGACACCGCTGAAAATCAGCCTGATGACCGGTGCCAGCCTGGGCAATGATCTGGACAAGCAACTGACCGAGTCCGGCGTGCTGTCCCGGCGCATGCCCTTTCAGGTCGACAGCACACTGCGCAAGGCAATCAACAACGGCACGGTGATGTTCATCGATCAGCACTTGTCCGATACCGTCGAGATGCTGCGCAATCGGCAGATCAAGGCGGTGGACCTGGCGGTGATCGAATGCGTTGCGATCACCGAGGAAGGCCATCTGGTGCTCAGTACCTCTGTCGGCAACTCGGCCAGCTTCGCGATTCTGGCCAAGCAGGTGATCGTGGAAATCAACCTGTCGCAGCCGCTGGAGCTGGAAGGTCTGCACGACATCTATATACCCAGCTACCGGCCGACACGCCTGCCGATTCCGGTGCTGGAAGCAGACTCGCGCATCGGTAGTCATGCAGTGAAGATCGACCCGGCGAAGATCGTCGGTATTGTCATCAGCAACCAGCCAGATTCACCGTCCACCGTCACGCCACCTGACGCCGACACGCAGGCCATCGCCAATCATCTGGTGGAGTTTTTCAAGAAGGAAGTGCGCGAAGACCGACTTACCGACAAGCTGATGCCACTACAGGCGGGTATCGGCAATATCGCCAACGCCGTGATGCACGGCCTGCTGGCGTCTCCCTTCACGGACCTGACGATGTACTCCGAAGTGCTGCAGGACTCGACATTCGATCTGTTCGACGCGGGCAAACTGACCTTTGCTTCAGGCAGTTCCATGACGTTGTCGGCGACCAAACACGCGGAAGTCTTTGCCGATTTCAATCGCTACAAGTCCAGGCTGGTACTGCGTCCCCAGGAGATCTCCAATCACCCCGAGGTTATCCGCCGCCTGGGCATCATCGGCATCAACACTGCGCTGGAATTCGACCTGTACGGCAACGTGAATTCTACCCACGTGTGCGGGACGCGCATGATGAATGGCATTGGCGGCTCGGGGGATTTCTCGCGCAATGCGCACCTGGCGATATTCGTCACCAAGTCGATTGCCAAGGCCGGCGCGATTTCCAGCGTTGTGCCGATGGTCAGCCATGTCGACCACACCGAGCATGACGTTGACGTTCTGGTCACCGAGCAGGGCCTGGCAGATCTGCGCGGCCTGGCCCCTCGCGAACGTGCGCGGGTCATCATCGACAACTGCGTACACCCGGATTACCGCGACGCGCTGAACGCCTATTTCAATGCCGCTTGCGTGCTGGGCGGCCATACCCCGCACATCCTGCGCGAAGCACTGAGTTGGCACATCAACCTGGAAGAAACCGGGCGCATGCTGCCGGGCTGAACAGGACAGTTGGAAGTGAACGAGACCTTTCCCGACTCACTTCCTGCTCGTACTCAACAGCTTCTTGAAAAACTGTACTGCTGTACCGGTCATAAAACTGCCTCAAATCGCCAAAATCACCATAATCGACCACAAAATGCACTCATATGGTGCTGACCGGTACAGTTGCCCCATTTATGAACAAAACAGTGCCCAATCACAGTTAACTGAACCCTCACAATACAAGTGAACTGTGTCTATGGAAGCTGGACGCGTGCGAGGAAAATGGGCACCAGTCAAGCAACTCACTTATCCCGCCACAAGCGGAAGGAAGTCACACCATGGAACGTACAATCAGTTCCGATCTGTTCAGCGAAAGCACCGTTACCACTGCAAAAGCTTCTTTGCCTCTGCGTGTATTCGCCAACCTGATGCTCTGGCAGCGTCGCCTGTCCAGCCGCCATCAACTGGCTCGTCTGGATGCACGCCTGCTGGCTGACGCCGGTATCAGCGAATCCCAGCGTTACGAAGAGCTGAGCAAGCCGTTCTGGCGCTAAATCAGCGCTCGCTGGTCCCAGACCTTAAAGTCTCTCGCCAGCAACCCGAATTGCTTCATACAAAACCCGTCTCAGGCAACCGAGACGGGTTTTGTCGTTTTCGGACAGGTACTTAACAGATTGCCAATAACAGCACAGTTTCAGATAAATCAAAAACGTCAGGTACAGTTACCAAATAATGCAAACTGTGCAAGCTGCAGCCATCGACTGCCATGACAAGCGCGCTATCAGTGGGATAGTCTAGCGCTCTACCTCGGCCCTTCGGCCTCGCAGGCAGCCTGTGCCCTTTTGACCACAATGGAACTCGATCATGTCTCTGCTACGTACCCTCGGCGCTGCCTTCCTGTTGACTGCTGCTGCAGGTGCCAACGCCTCTAGCTTTATTGTGACCACTGACGCAGTGGTCGATGCAGTCAATGCATCGACACGTGCCACGTCCAACATTTCCTCCTCTCTGAAAGACGACAAGATCGTTCTGGCCGCCCGAGACGATGCCGCCAGCTTCGTGGCCAGCTCCGGCGACATCCGTAGCGCTCGTCTCGAAGGTGCGCTGCAACACATCCGCCAGGTTCTGCCTGAACTGCAAGCGACCGACAGCCAACTGGCTCAGGCCATTCTGGCCATCTGACCGTTGTGCCCCGGCCATGTGCCGGGGTAGCTCTGGCCAGAGCATTGCGCTAGCCTTGCTACCTGTTTTGCCGGTTCGTGAAAGTCATGCGCTTACTGCACCTTCTGTTTATCGCACCCGTTGCCAGCCTGATGTGTATCAGTCAGGTTCAAGCGTTCGATACGACCACGCAGGGTCTGGTCAAGACCGGCTATGCAACCAGTCAGGTCACAACAGCACCTTTCGATAACAAACTCATGATGGCTGCCAGAGACGACGCTGCTGCGTTCATCGCCAGCGACGGAGATATACGCTGTGCCCGGCTTGAGGCCGCGCTGCACGCCCTGCGTCAGGCAGATGCAAAACTTCGTGCCAGCGACCTTGAACTGGCGCAGGCAATCCTCGTCCAATAGCCACTTTCCCCTCTTTGCGTAACTGGAGACGTCACTACATGCGTACCCCGCTGATTGCTGCTTCCCTTGGCCTGCTATTGCTGGCCGATTTTGCCCAGGCTCAGACCGTTGTAGCCACGAGCAACATCATCGTTCGCGCGTTTGGCCGTACCATTGATTTCACCTCGGACACCACCACATCAATTCGAGACTCCAAAGTCGTGCTCCAGGCCAAGGACGACGCCGCCAGTTACGTTGCCAGCGGCGGTGACATCCACGGTGCCCAGCTGGATGCAGCCTTCGATACGCTGCGTACCCGCGTACCGGAAGCGCGCGGCGCAAGCGATCAGACCCTGGCTGAAGCAATCCTCGCATTGTGAGGCGATTTCGCGCCTGGCTGCTTGCTGGCGCGCTGTCGCTGGTCGGGACGCATGCCTTTGCCAGCCTGAAGCTGGAACTGCACACGGACGGCCTCGATGCGCCGCAACAGCAAGCCAGCCAGACGCTGCTCGACGAAGCCATGCACGCGCTGCCGCCCAGCTTCGTCGAAGCACTGGACCGAACCGTCGAGGTAAGCTGGTCCAGCGACATGCCGCAAAACGCCTACGGTCAGGCGGCGGGCCCTTATCAGCTATACCTCAACAGCCACTTGCTGGCCTCGTTGACCGACGGTTCGGCAGCCACCGCCCAGACAGGCCGTCCACACGGAACGGTGCGCCAGGAGTTGCTCGCCACCGTCCTGCATGAGCTGACCCACGTCTACGACCGCGCCCGCCTGTGGTCGCCCAGCGAGCGAGCGGCGATTTTTCGCTGCACATCACGTAGCAGTTCACTGGGCAAGGTAGGTCTGCCTGACGACTGCCGCGGCCAGACCGAGCGCCGCTTTACCCTGAGTGACGACCCTCGCCTGCTGGACCTGGCGGGCTGGCAGCAATACGTCGGACGCCGCGGTGAACGCGAGGAACATAACGGCCAGGTCGCCCGCAGCCCGGACATCTACGAAACCACCAGCCCGCTGGAATTCGTGGCCGTGAACATGGAGTATTTCCTCCTCGACCCGGCCTACGCCTGTCGTCGCCCGGCGCTGTATGCGTATTACAAAGAGCGCTTTGGCTGGGCACCCGCAGCACGGGATAAATGCCCCACGTACTACCCTTATCTGAATGCCGGCAGCGACTTCGGCCGTGAGCCGCTGGGCAAGCTGGACCCCGAGCGGGTCTACGCGGTGGATTATCTGCTCGCCGAGGCGAATCAGAACTGGGCGAGCCGCTGGGGCCACAGCATGTTGCGCCTGGTGATCTGCAAACCTGGTCGTCCTCGCGGGCCGGACTGCCGCCTGGACCTTGACCAGCATCTGGTGCTGTCTTATCGGGCATTCGTCGGCGATGTACAGCTATCGAGCTGGGACGGCCTGATGGGTGCCTACCCGTCACGGCTGTTCGTCTTGCCGCTGGCGCAGGTCATCGATGAATACACCAAGACCGAACTGCGCAGCCTGGCCTCCGTGCCAATCAAGCTGTCGCGTCCGGAAATCGAAGGTCTGGTTCAGCACGCTGCCGAGATGCACTGGAGCTACGACGGCAATTACTACTTCCTCTCGAACAACTGCGCCGTTGAAAACCTCAAGTTGCTGCGCGCCGGTACGCACAATCCCAAGCTCGTCGGCCTGGACAGCATTTTGCCCAACGGCCTGCTTGAAGTCCTCAAAGGCCGAGGGCTGGCCGATACCAGTGTGCTGGACGACCCAAGAGAAGCATTGCGTCTGGGCTACCGGTTCGATTCCTACCGTGACCGCTATCAGGCCATGTTCGAGGTTTTGAAGAAGCACCTGCCGATCAAGCAGAACACCGTGGAAGAATGGATGGCCCTGCCAGCCAGTGAGCGCAGCCAGTGGTTCGCTAAGGCCGATCTGCGTACCAGTGCTGCGATTCTGCTGCTGGAGCAGGCAAGCCTGCGCAGGCAACTGCTATTGGCCCAGGACGAAGTGAAGCAGAGCTATCTCGGTGCACGCGAAGTGAAAGACGGCAAGGTCTCCAATGCCACCAAAACGCTACAGGAGATCCTCGCCAGCAGTGGCTTTCTCAGCCGGCCAGCCGAGCTGCTCGGCAGCGGCGGGTACGGTTTGCCACAGGCGGGAGAATGGCAGCGGCTTGAAGCAGAAAGCAGTCAACGCCAGAAACAACTCAAGCGTCTGACCGGCGATCTCGACAAGGAAGTGCGCGCCCTGCTGGAGCCAGACCGCGCCAAGGAAATTGCAGCCAACGAAGCCAACCTCAAACAGGTGTCCGAGCACCTTAGGGCGCTGCATAAGGCGGCAGGCGGGCTGCAACTGCCGTGATCAGGCAGCTTTCTTTTTCGGCTTGAGGTATTTGACCAGGCCCTGGAACCAGATCACCAGGGCCGGGTTGCCCTTGATCTGAATATCCTTGTCCTGAATGCCCTTCATGAACGCCAGCTGCTTGTTCTTCGCCTGGAGGGTGTCAAAGCCAAAGGCTGCATCGCGAAACGAGATGGCAAAGGCTGGCTCTGCAACCACACCGCTGGCACTGCGAATGCGCTGATCGTGCACCACGAAGTGACGCGCGATTTTGCCATCTGCGGTCTGTAACTGAAATGTCAGGTCCTTGCCAGCCAACTGCTGCTGGAAGGCGGGGTTATTACGACTGGCGCGGGCCATCAGCAGGCCCAGCATCCACAATAGAAAACGAAACTTCATGCTCGGCCTCTGTACGCACTGAATCCGGTGATCGGGATCGGCGTGGCAGTGTAGCGGTTTATCGGCCCAAAACCTGTAGGACAAGATGAATTTCGAGGGAGATCGGAACAAAACACTTGTTGAACGCGAGGATGCTGCTTCGCGTGGGAAGCAGCATCACGACAGCATTAACGAATGCTGTTGATGTTGCCTTTGCTGCCGGTGACCTTCACATCGACCTTCTTGAAGATGAAGTAGTCCTTGATGCTGACTTCGTAACGCGGCGCGACGATCAGATCGGCACCGGAGGATTTAACCGCCTTGAAGGCGGCTGCCGCTTTGGTCGTCGAGACAGGATCAGGCAGCGCCAGACCCAGGCCGCCACCGCCACTTGCACCACCGTAGGTCACGCCATCGGCGAACTCGTTATCGCCGCCGAAACTCAGGAAATTGAACAACACATTGGTGGAGGACTCGCCGCTGATGGTACCGCCTACCTTGACGTCCGCCTTCAGGTCGGTTTTGACCGTGCCTTCCAGCGGTGCGCTTGGCTGGCTGACGTTGTAGCTCACGCAGCCGCTGGTAGCGGCGATCAGAGTTGCAACAGCAGCAAACTTCCATAGCTTTTTCATTCGAGATTTCCCAAGAGTAATTGAAGGAGTGCAGCAGGGGCGGGACTCTAAGGGAATCAGCAATAAGAAAAAGTCAGGCAAAGCCGGGGTTTGAGAAGGCATTCATACGAAATTGAGTAGGACAATTCTCACTGAGCGTTTCTACGAATCATCGGCGGTACAAACGACACAAACAAAAAGCGGGCACCCAGTCTGATTGGTATGCCCGCCTGTGAGTTGCCCGCCTCCCGCCGAGGCGCACAACAGGGCGTCAAGGGTTGACGCTGTCTTTCAGGGCTTTCCCCGGTTTGAAGGCCACTGTGTTGCTTGCCTTGATTTTAACCGGCTCCCCGGTCTGTGGGTTCTTGCCAGTCCGGGCACCGCGATGGCGTTGCAGAAAAGTACCGAAGCCTACCAGCGTGACACTGTCCTTACGGTGCAGTGCGCCAGTAATCTCTTCAAGGATGGCATTGAGAACACGATTGGATTGTTCTTTGGTGAGATCCGCCTTTTCAGCAATGGCGGCTGCAACTTCTGGTTTACGCATATGAAGCCTCTTTTACGGTTTTTTGTTTTTATGTCCCGCGCCGCTTTGTAAAAAACGGCAACAAGGCGCCGCGACGGCTCTACGTAGCGGCAGACAAGACCGAGGATGGCATGCCGAACCAGCCCGCGCCAGTGCGCAGGCGGGGTTTATTGACAAAAATACGTGGTCTATCCGACAAAATGACGCGAAATTATGCCAATAACGCAGGCAAAACCTTGTTCAGTGCGAGTTTTTCCATAACTGCCGCACCGGTCAGCGCATAGCCCAGCAGGTTGCCATCTGCGTCATGACACAGCGCCTTGATATCAGCCCCCTGCCCTTCGACACTCCAGCGGCCGTCGGTGCCACGCGGTGGCGGCGAAACCACCAGCGGGCAGGCTGGCGTCTTTACGGTGATCGGCATGGGGCCATATTTTACGGCCATTGGCGTTCCGGCCAGCGTCTGGGCCAACGCCCGAGCGCAGCTCATCAACGGCATGACATAGAGCAGGTTGAGGCCATCGACTTCAGCGCAGTCACCCAACGCATGGATGTTGGCGTGGGAGGTCTGCAACTGGCGATCCACCAGAATACCGCGCCCCGTCTGCAAGCCCGCGGCAGCGGCCAGATCGATGCGTGGGCGCAGACCAATGGCCGAAACCACCAGGTCGCAGTCCATCACCTGCCCGTCCGACAAATGTGCTTGCAGGCCGTCACCACTGCGATTCAGGCGGGTCAGCACCGGGCCCAGGTGGAAACGTGCACCCAGGCTTTCAAGGCCGGTCTTTACCGCAGCCGCAGCGGCAGGTGGTAACAGGGTTGGCATGACCTGCTCGCACGGCGCGACCAGATCCACTTCATAACCGCCCAGAATCAGATCGTTGGCAAACTCGCAGCCAATAAGCCCGGCCCCCAGAATCAGAACCCGACGCTTTCCCGCCGCAGCCGCTCGAAAACGGGCGTAGTCCTGAAGGTCGTTGATCGGGAAAATCGCATCGCCTGCATCACCTTCCACCGGTACGCGGATGGTTTCAGCCCCCCAGGCCAGCACCAGATCGCGGTAGTGAACCGCTTCTTCACCGATCCACAGACGCTTGTGACCCGGGTCGATCCCGCTGATCCGCGTATGCGTGCGAATTTCAGCCTTGAGCTGATCGGCCATTGCACCGGGCTCGGCCATGCTCAACCCGTCGGCTTCCTTGTTTTTGCCAAAGCCGGTGGAAAGCATCGGTTTGGAATAGGACCGCCCATCATCGGCCGTGATCAATAGCAGCGGCGTGTCTGCGTCCAGTTTGCGAAACTCTCGGGCGAGGTTGTAACCCGCAAGGCCGGTGCCGATGATGACCACAGGTGCGCTCATTGTTCTTCCCTATTCATTATTTTTCTGCTGGCTGCTATCAGCCGATTTCGATCATCTCAAAGTCCATTTTGCCCACACCGCAATCCGGGCACAGCCAGTCTTCCGGCACATCCTGCCAGAGCGTACCAGGCGCAATCCCGTCATCCGGCCAGCCGTCGGCTTCGTTATAGATCAGGCCACAGACGATGCATTGCCACTTCTTCATGTTCGGTTCTCTCGTTTATCAGGCTAAATAGCGTGTGACGGTCGATTGCCGTCTGAACGGGCGTTGTACTGATCGGCAGGCCCGGATGCAAGTCTGATTCTATAACCTGACGTACTACCGGCGGTCGGTCGGGGCCTGCAATCATGCTAAGCTCGCGGCCTCGTTGGCTGCCGGAACTGGCTTACCGTGACCCAGCAATCCCCCGCATTCATTAGCCCGATCTGGCTCAAGCGCGAGCAATTGATCGATGCGCCCGAACCAATAATGCTCGACTGGTTGTTCAATCAGGATTCCCTCACACGCCGGCTGGACCGTTTGTCTGACGGTGGCTTCAGCGTATTTCCGCAATTCGAAGGCTGGCAGGCTTTGCGCCGTGATGAGTGTCTGGCGCTGGGCCTGCCACTTGCCAGCGAAGGCTGGGTGCGCGAGGTGTACTTGTGCGGTAATGACAGCAACTGGGTATTCGCTCGCAGTGTAGCCGCCCGCAGCGCTTTGCAGGACGGTGGCCTGAATATGGATGAGCTGGGCACGCGCTCGCTGGGTGAGTTGCTGTTCAGCGACCCTGCGTTCGCGCGCGGCACCCTTGAAGTGTGTCATTACCCTGAAGCCTGGCTGCCTGACGCTGTTGCAGCTCGCGGACTATGGGCACGCCGCTCGCGATTCAGTCGTGGTGCGTTGAGCGTGCTGGTCGCCGAAGTGTTCCTGCCCGCTCTGTGCAATACGATCCATGACAAGGACCCTGTCTGATGTACCTGTCCCTTCTCAAATCCCTCAATCGTCTTAGCCCCCGCGCCTGGGACTTTATCCAGCTGACACGTATCGACAAGCCCATAGGCATTTACCTGCTGCTGTGGCCAACCCTGTGGGCAGTCTGGATTGCAGGCAAGGGCTCGCCGTCGCTGAAGACAGTGTTCATCTTTGTGGTGGGCGTATTTCTGATGCGCGCGGCAGGCTGCGTGATCAATGACTTCGCCGACCGCAAGGTGGATGGCCACGTCAAACGCACCGAGCAGCGTCCTCTGGTCAGTGGCAAAGTCAGCTCACGGGAAGCGCTGGCGCTGTTTGCGGTGCTGGTCGGCCTGAGCTTTGTGCTGGTGCTGTTTACCAATGCGACAACCATCTGGCTGTCGTTCGGCGGTCTGGCGCTGGCTGCCTGCTATCCATTCATGAAGCGTTACACCTATTACCCGCAAGTGGTGCTGGGTGCTGCGTTTTCGTGGGGCATGCCGATGGCATTTACCGCAGAAACCGGCGACCTGCCAGCTGCGGCCTGGCTGCTGTACATCGCCAACCTGCTATGGACCGTGGGCTACGACACCTATTACGCAATGGTCGATCGTGACGATGACCTGAAAATCGGCGTGAAATCCACTGCCGTACTGTTCGGCGATGCCGACCGGGTGATCATCCTGACCCTGCAAGGTCTGGCGCTGGGTTGCCTGATGCTGGCCGGCGCGCGTTTTGAATTGGGTGCGTGCTTCTACACAGGCCTGCTGGCAGCAGCAGGATGCTTTGCCTGGGAATTCTGGAGCACCCGTCAGCGCGAGCGGGACGCCTGCTTCAAGGCTTTTTTGCACAACCACTGGGCCGGGCTGGCGATATTTTTGGGTATCGTCGCCGACTATGCGGTGCGCTGAAAACAGCCACCGCCAGCCTCTTTCCGACTGAAGTAAACGCAGGATCGCGAGGCCCGCCGACCTCCCGAAACCTGTCGGCGTGCTAGCCTCAACCACACCTGTCACACGACTGCAATAATTCCGTTATCTAATGCGCCCCAAGACAGTTAAATGACAAGAGGTTCGAGCATGGCTGGCAGGAGCATCCTGATCGTTGACGACGAAGCGCCTATTCGTGAAATGATCGCCGTTGCGTTGGAAATGGCTGGATACGACTGTATTGAAGCCGAAAACTCTCAGCAGGCCCATGCGATTATCGTCGACCGCAAACCTGACCTGATTCTGCTCGACTGGATGCTGCCTGGCACATCCGGCATCGAACTGGCCCGTCGCCTT
This sequence comes from Pseudomonas syringae group sp. 243L2, assembly GCF_032587875.1. Taxonomy (NCBI): domain Bacteria; kingdom Pseudomonadati; phylum Pseudomonadota; class Gammaproteobacteria; order Pseudomonadales; family Pseudomonadaceae; genus Pseudomonas; species Pseudomonas syringae group sp. 243L2. Next base: position 167,346 of record NZ_JAWHPL010000015.1, on the reverse strand, counting down.
AAACGTGATGAACTGACCGGGGACATCCCGATCATCATGCTCACCGCCAAGGGTGAAGAGGACAACAAGATCCAGGGCCTGGAAGTGGGCGCCGACGATTACATCACCAAGCCCTTCTCGCCCCGCGAGCTGGTGGCACGTCTCAAGGCCGTGCTGCGTCGTGCCGGCCCGACTGATGGCGAAGCACCTATCGAAGTCGGCGGTCTGCTGCTCGACCCGATCAGCCACCGCGTCACCATCGACGGCAAACCGGCTGAAATGGGCCCCACTGAATACCGTCTGCTGCAATTTTTCATGACCCACCAGGAGCGCGCCTACACCCGTGGCCAGTTGCTGGATCAGGTCTGGGGCGGCAACGTCTACGTCGAAGAGCGTACGGTTGATGTGCACATCCGCCGCCTGCGCAAGGCATTGGGCGATGCGTACGAAAATCTGGTACAAACCGTGCGCGGCACTGGCTATCGCTTCTCGACAAAGAGCTGACAGGCGTTGCGTCGACGCAGGGCAGTGACCAGACAAGGATTTACCCTTAATTGAATCAAAATTGGCACGGCACCTTGATACGCCACATGTTGTTGCTGGTCACCGCCTGCCTGTTGGTCGGCCTGATCAGTGGACAGTATGGCTGGAGCCTGGCCACCGGACTGGGCCTGTATCTGGCCTGGACCCTCAAACAACTGCTGCGCCTGCATGACTGGCTGAGCAGTCACAAGGCCGACGAGCCGCCTCCGGACGGTTATGGTCTGTGGGGCGAAGTCTTCGACAGCATCTACCACCTGCAACGCCGTGATCAGCGTGTCCGCGGACGCCTCCAGGCGGTCATCGACCGGGTACAGGAATCCACCGCCGCCCTGCGCGATGCCGTAATCATGCTCGACAGCGACGGCAACCTGGAATGGTGGAACCGTGCCGCTGAAACCCTGCTGGGTTTAAAGACGCCGCAGGACAGTGGTCAGCCCGTGACCAACCTGGTCCGGCATCCACGCTTCAAAGAGTACTTTGCGCTGGGCGACTACAGCGAGCCGCTGGAGATTCCCTCACCGACCAATGATCGCTTGCGCATTCAGTTGTTGATTACCCGTTACGGCAACAATGAGCACCTGATGCTGGTGCGCGATGTGACGCGCATCCATCAGCTGGAGCAGATGCGCAAAGACTTCGTCGCCAACGTGTCTCATGAGTTGCGCACGCCACTGACGGTGATATTCGGTTATCTGGAAACCCTGCTCGATAACGTGGACGAGGTCAATCCGCGCTGGGTGCGGGCGCTGCAACAGATGCATCAGCAAGGCGGGCGCATGCAGACGCTGCTCAACGACTTGCTGCTGCTGGCCAAGCTCGAGGCTACCGATTACCCATCGGACAATCATCCGGTAATGGTCAGTACCTTGCTCAAAACCATCACCGCCGATGCCAACGCGTTGTCGGGCAGCAAGAACCAGCAGATCCACCTGAGCCTGGAAAGCGATATGCGCCTCAAGGGCAGCGAAAGCGAGCTGCGCAGCGCGTTTTCCAACCTGATCTTCAATGCCGTCAAGTACACCCCGGCAGAAGGCGTCATCCGTATCCGCTGGTGGGCCGACGAGCGGGGCGCGCACCTGAGCGTGCAGGATTCGGGGATCGGCATCGAGACCAAACACCTGCCGCGCCTGACTGAACGTTTCTACCGGGTCGATACCAGCCGCGCGTCGAATACCGGCGGTACAGGGCTCGGTCTGGCCATCGTCAAACATGTGCTGCTGCGCCATCGCGGCAACCTTGAAATCAACAGTGTTCCCGGCAAGGGCAGTGTTTTTACCTGTCACTTTGCCAGCGGCCAACTGTCCAAACCCGTACACGACGATTCAGACTACTAGGCAATCGCGCCTTGAGCCGCTACATTGCCGGGCTCATAGCGTCTTCTCTGGCGTGACATTACCCTCTTCTGTTAATACGGACCCTGCAAAACCCCATCATGGACCCTTCCCCTAGTTTCAACCTGTCTTCACTCTTCGCCGATTTCGGCATGATTCTTTTTGCTTTGTTCCTGGTCCTGCTCAACGGCTTTTTCGTTGCGGCAGAATTCGCCATGGTCAAACTGCGCTCGACCAAGGTTGAAGCCATTGCCGACAAGAACGGCTGGCGCGGGCACATTCTGCGCAAGGTACACGGCCAGCTGGATGCCTACCTTTCAGCCTGCCAGCTGGGTATCACCCTCGCCTCCCTGGGCCTGGGCTGGGTCGGTGAACCGGCGTTCGCGCATCTGCTGGAGCCGTTGCTCGCAGCGCTGGGCGTCGATACTCCGGAGCTGATCAAGGGCGTGTCGTTTTTCACTGCGTTCTTCATCATTTCCTACCTGCACATTGTCATCGGCGAGCTGGCCCCCAAATCCTGGGCGATCCGCAAACCGGAACTGCTGTCGCTGTGGACAGCGGCCCCGTTGTACTTCTTCTATTGGTTGATGTACCCGGCGATCTACCTGCTCAACGCCAGCGCCAACGCCATTTTGCGCATTGCAGGCCAGGGTGAACCCGGTCCGCATCACGAACACAGCTACAGCCGCGATGAGCTGAAGCTGATTCTGCACTCCAGCCGTGGCCAGGACCCCAGCGATCAGGGCATGCGCGTGCTGGCGTCTGCTGTCGAAATGGGCGAGCTGGAAGTGGTCGACTGGGCCAACTCCCGCGAAGACATGGTGTCGCTGGACTTCAATGCGCCGCTCAAGGAAATCCTCGCCTTGTTCCGCCGCCACAAATTCAGCCGTTATCCGCTGTATGACGCTGAACGTGGCGAGTTTGTCGGCCTGCTGCACATCAAGGACCTGCTGCTGGAACTGGCGGCGCTGGACCACATCCCGGAGTCGTTCAACCTGGCTGAACTGACCCGCCCGCTGGAGCGTGTTTCGCGACACATGCCGCTTTCGCAGCTGCTGGAGCAGTTCCGCAAGGGCGGCGCGCACTTTGCCGTGGTCGAGGAAGCCGACGGCAAGATCGTCGGCTACCTGACCATGGAGGACGTGCTTGAAGTGTTGGTGGGCGACATTCAGGACGAACATCGCAAGGTGGAACGCGGCATTCTCGCGTATCAGCCGGGCAAACTGCTGGTACGGGGCGATACACCGTTGTTCAAGATCGAGCGTCTGCTGGGCATCGATCTGGACCACATCGAAGCCGAGACACTGGCCGGTCTGATCTACGACACACTCAAGCGCGTGCCGGAAGAAGAAGAGCAAATGGAAGTCGAAGGCCTGCGCATCATCATCAAGAAGATGAAAGGCCCTAAAATCGTACTCGCCAAGGTGCTGAAGCTGGACTGACCCGATCAGTTCCACCCGCTCAAGAGCGGACGCAAGGTGTTCTACCGGACGCCTATCGTTCCTCACGCTCCAGCGTGGGAATGCCTTGGGTAACGCGCCGCGCCGCATACTCAAAACGGACGCAGAGCGTCCAGAACTGCATACCCACGCGGAGCATGGGCACGATAGGTGTTCTACCGGACGCCTATCGTTCCTCACGCTCCAGCGTGGGAATGCCTTGG
>NZ_JAWHPL010000015.1:0-163816 GCF_032587875.1 Pseudomonas syringae group sp. 243L2 | reverse complement strand
ACGCCTATCGTTCCTCACGCTCCAGCGTGGGAATGCCTTGGGTAACGCTCCGCGTCACAGGTCTGCGCCACGCCGCATACTCAAAAGCGGACGCAGAGCGTCCAGAACTGCATACCCACGCGGAGCATGGGCACGATAGGTGCTCTCCCGAACGCCTATCGTTCCTCACGCTCCAGCGTGGGAATGCCTTGGGTAACGCTCCGCGTCACAGGTCTGCGCCACGCCGCATACTCAAAGCGGACGCAGAGCGTCCAGAACTGCATACCCACGCGGAGCATGGGCACGATAGGTGCTCTCCGGACGCCTATCGTTCCTCACGCTCCAGCGTGGGAATGCCTTGGGTGACGCTCCGCATACTCAAAGCGGACGCGGAGCGCCCAGAACGGCATACCGACGCGGAGCGTCGGCACGATAGTCAAGAAATGCACGGTCGCCCCAGCAGTCAATTCCCGCCGACGGCGAAGTTGGGCAGGCTCTGCACTGGTCTGGCGAATTCGTAAGGGATCGATACCAGTTCATGGCCCGAATTGCGTTGCACGACAAAGTGCAGATGCGGGCCGGTGCTGTTGCCGGTATTACCCGACCGCGCCAGCGCGGTTCCGACGCTGACCCGCTGACCTTCCCTGACACTCACCGAACCGCGCATCAGGTGCAGGTAGACGCCCATCGTGCCGTCTTCGTGCAGAATCCGTACGAAGTTGCCTGACGCATTCGACCCCCTCCCTGACTGGCTGTTTTCGATCTTTATCACCGTCCCGCCGCGTGCGGCGATGATCGGCGTGCCTTCGGGCATGGCAATGTCCATCGCATAGCGGCCCTTGGCACCGTAATGACTGTATTTGCCATTCGGCCCCTGAGTCAGGCGAAACGGTCCGCCAATCCACGGCAATGGGTATTTATAGGCCTGCACCGAACCTTTGGGATCGCCCAGGGTTGAAGTCAGCACCGAGGCGTAGTTCATCGGCTTGCTCCCCACTTTGGGGCTCAGCACCACCACACGTTCATTACTGCGCGCAGGGATCGTGCGGCGCAGCGTTGCTGACGAGCCAGAGACGCCCAGCACGTTGGTTACGCTGGAAAGCTTGAGTTCGACCTCGACCGGGGCGTACAGATCGTTGCGCACGTACAGGCTGTGCACGCCCTTTTCACGTCTGACACTCAAATGCACCTGGCCGTCGATGCGCTCGACCATCCGGTCCCGAAACACCATGACCGATGCGCCAGGTGTTGGCCGATCCGAGAATGACACCACGCCATCGGCATCGGTGAATTTATAGATCGTGACTGCCCCGGCCGACTGCACAGTCAACATCAAGGCAAACAGGATAAGCAAGCGTGCAAGCATCAGAGGCGTTCGGGTTCAAGGGCACTGGGTGCCAAGCCTAGCAGCCTTGCAGACAGAAGAGGACTCGTCGGTATCAATCGGACATGAATAACGCGCCAGACAAGCCACGGACACAGCATGATCAGCGAGGGGGTGATTGCAGCGGGGTGAAGTTATTGGGTAGCTGTGCAGTAGGTATTTGGGGCATGCCAACGCGAACGTCGGCATGCCAGTCAGCAGGAGGCGTGTATCAGGCTCCGGGGATAAAGTGCTTCTGAGCCGTGCCACGTGCGATCAGGCGCGACAGGTAGTCGAGCTTCTGCGCATCCTGATCGACAAAGCGGAAAGTCACTTGCAGCCATTCACTGTCAGGCTTCTGCTCGAACGCGGCAACGGAGTGCAGGTAGCCATTCAGGCGTGCGACCTCGTTGCTCTCGCCTTGCTCAAGGTCCAGTACCGCGCTGTCGAGCACCTGCGGCAGGTTTTCGCTGACGCGTATCACCAGTGTGGCGTCTTTCAGCGTCAAAGCCTTGATCACGCACGACTGAATGCCGTTGGGCAGGCGCAACTGACCCTGTCCACGACCGGCAGGCTCCGGCGATTTGGCTGCTACAGGCGGCGCTTTGGCGATACCGGCAGGCGCGGCAGCTGGCGTGGCGCGAACCACTTCGGCCTTGCCGCCGGTCAATGCACTGAGCGAGTCATTGAGCGGCGAGTTCATGCGTGCCGGGGCTGTGGACATAACAGCATCAAGCTTGCCGACCTTCGCCAGCGCCTTCTTGACCTTGGTCAGCAACTGCTCGTTGGTGAACGGTTTGCCGACAAAATCGGTCACGCCGGCCTGAATAGCCTGCACGACGTTTTCCTTGTCGCCACGGCTGGTCACCATGATGAACGGCACGGTTCTCAGGTAATTGTCTTGCTCACGACACCATGTCAACAGCTCCAGGCCGGACATCTCGGGCATTTCCCAGTCGCACAGAATCAGATCGAACGACTCTTTGCCCAGCAAAGCCTGAGCCTTGCGACCATTGACTGCGTCCTCGGTGTGAATCCCGGGAAAATAATTGCGCAGCCCTTTCTTGACCAAGTCGCGAATGAAAGTCGCGTCATCCACCACCAATACACTGACCTTACTCATCGACGCTCCTGCGGGCGTGTTCACCTGGAGGCGAACTGCGGTATGCCAACACGCCCTTTGTTTCGGCAAGCATAGCGTTGACCGGTGGCCAACTGCCATATTGATTGACTGCGCCGCGACATTTAATCCGCAGGCGACGGGAATACTCGTCTGCACAACGAAAAACGCCCAGCGCATGCTGGGCGTTTTTCTCGCAGGCAATCTTACTTATCGTCAGCGTCGCCCGGAACATTAGCGGTTTCGCTCGAGATACCCTGCACTTCTTCCTTCATGCGCTTGAGCCCCATGTGCCGCACGTCGGTGCCACGCACCAGATAAATCACCAGCTCGGAAATGTTGCGAGCATGGTCGCCGATGCGCTCCAGAGAGCGCAGCACCCAGATGACGTCCAGCACGCGGGAGATCGAGCGTGGATCTTCCATCATGTAGGTCGCCAGCTCGCGCAGGGCGGTTTTGTACTCACGGTCGATGGTCTTGTCGTACTGCGCGACCGACAGGGCCAGCTCGGCGTCGAAACGCGCGAACGAGTCCAGGGCATCGCGAACCATGTTGCGCACCTGATCACCGATATGACGGACCTCGACGTAACCGCGTGGCGCCTCGCCCTCTTCGCAGAGTTTGATGGCGCGGCGGGCGATCTTGGTGGCTTCATCACCGATGCGCTCCAGGTCGATCACCGACTTGGAAATGCTGATGATCAGGCGCAGATCGGACGCCGCTGGCTGGCGACGAGCCAGAATGCGCAGGCATTCTTCGTCAATGCTGCGCTCCATCTGATTGATCCGGTCGTCGACCTCGCGAACGCGCTGGGCAAGACCAGAGTCGGCCTCGATCAGTGCCGTGACAGAATCGTTCACCTGCTTCTCGACCAGGCCACCCATTTCGAGCAAATGGCTGCGAACGTCTTCGAGTTCAGCGTTGAACTGTTGGGAAATGTGATGCGTATGGCTGTCTTTGTGGATCATGCTGGGTGTCCTTGGAACGTCCGGTTAATAGCGAAAACGCAGCGGTGGTTCAGGTCTGACGAAGCACGTCCTAGCCGTAACGACCGGTGATGTAGTCTTCTGTCTGTTTTTTTGCCGGGTTGGTGAACAAGGTATCTGTATCACCGAACTCGACAAGTTTGCCCATGTACATAAACGCGGTGTAATCCGACACCCGAGCCGCCTGCTGCATGTTGTGCGTAACGATCACAATGGTGTATTTCGATTTCAGTTCGTAGATCAGTTCTTCAACTTTAAGGGTCGAAATCGGGTCAAGTGCCGAACAGGGTTCGTCGAGCAGCAGCACTTCCGGCTCCACGGCGATCGTTCTGGCAATGACCAGACGCTGCTGCTGCCCCCCGGACAAACCCAATGCCGACTCATGCAGTCGATCCTTGACCTCATCCCAGAGCGCAGAGGCTTTCAGCGCCCACTCGACGGCTTCATCGAGTACGCGCTTCTTGTTGATGCCCTGAATGCGCAGGCCGTAGACCACGTTTTCATAAATCGTCTTGGGGAACGGGTTCGGCTTCTGGAACACCATGCCGACGCGCCGACGCAATTCAGCAACTTCCTCGCCTTTGGTGTAGATGTTGTGACCGTACAGGTTGATTGCGCCTTCAACGCGGCAGCCATCGACCAGATCGTTCATGCGATTGAAACTGCGCAACAGGGTCGACTTGCCACAACCGGACGGACCGATGAACGAGGTCACTTTCTGCTTGGGGATATTCAGGGCAATATCAAACAGCGCCTGCTTGTCGCCATAGAACAGATTCAGACCCGGCACTTCGATGGCCACGGTCTCATCGGCCAGATCCAGGCGTTGCTTGTGACGCCTCAGGGCCGACATGTTCATGCCGTGAGTCGGGCTTTCATGCTGCATGGATTGCTCCTGTGCGAACGATTCGCTTCATCGAACGGCTGCGTTTGCCAAAGGGCGAATTCGGGATCAATTGTCGAGCGCCTTATATTTTTCCCGCAAATGGTTACGGATACTCACAGCCGAGAGATTGAGCAAGGCGATGACCAGCACCAGCAACAGCGCGGTGGCGTAGACCAGCGGGCGCGCCGCCTCGACGTTCGGGCTCTGGAAGCCGACGTCGTAAATGTGGAAACCCAGGTGCATGATCTTCTGATCGAGATGCAGATAAGGATAGTTGCCATCCAGCGGCAGCGACGGGGCCAGTTTGACCACGCCCACCAGCATCAATGGCGCAACTTCCCCAGCGGCACGCGCCACCGCCAGAATCAGGCCGGTCATCATTGCCGGGCTGGCCATTGGCAATACAATCTTCCACAGCGTCTCGGCCTTGGTCGCGCCCAGCGCCAGCGAGCCTTCGCGCAGGGTCAGCGGAATACGCGCCAACCCTTCTTCGGTGGCCACGATCACCACCGGCACGGCCAGCAGCGCCAAGGTCAGCGAGGCCCATAACAGGCCTGGCGTACCAAACGTCGGGGCTGGCAGCGCTTCAGGAAAGAACAGCCGGTCTACCGAGCCGCCGAGCACATAAACGAAAAAACCGAGGCCGAACACGCCGTACACAATCGCCGGCACACCGGCCAGGTTGTTCACCGCAATGCGGATCAGCCGGGTAACCGGCCCCTGACGCGCGTACTCGCGCAGGTAAACCGCTGCCAGCACACCGAACGGCGTCACGATCACTGCCATGATCAGGGTCATCATCACCGTGCCGAAGATAGCCGGGAAAATACCCCCTTCGGTGTTGGCTTCGCGAGGGTCGTCACTGAGAAATTCCCACAGTTTCTGGAAGTAGAAACCCAGCTTGGTAAAGGTGCCCATCGCGTTGGGCTGGTAAGCACGCACCACTTTGCCCAGGCTGAGTTCGATTTCTTTGCCATTGCCATCGCGTGCCGTCAGGCTGTCGCGATCAAAAGCCTCATGCAGGCCGTCCAGACGCCCCTCGATGACCTTGTAACGCGCGTCCAGCTCGGCACGTTCTGCAGCCATGTCAGCTTGCGCAGCGGCATCGAGCCGGCCATTGAGTTCCAGCTTGCGGGCCTGCAGACGCAGGCGCTCAATACCGTGATTGATGGCCCCGATGTCTTTCTTTTCCAGAATATAGAGTTCGTCAGCCAGCTTTTCGACGCGTTTGATGCGCTCTTGCAGGATCGGCCAGGCAGCTTCGCCTTGCGCCACTATCCGGCCATCTTCCTTGACGTTGACCAGATAGCCGTAGAAATTGCCCCACTCCCGGCGCTCCAGTGTCATCAGTTCGGCAGGACGGCTCTGGTCGGTCAGCCAGTCGCCCACAACCCAGGTGAAATCGCTGGGGTTGAGGTCACGGTTGCCAACCTTGAACAGCTCACGGGTCATGAACTCCGGCCCTTGGTCAGGCACCGGCAGACCCGCGCTTTTCAAACGCGCACGAGGAACCTGTTCCTGCTCGACCCGCTCACCGACCAGCACACTCGATTCCTGATTGGGCACCGCATAACGTGCGACCACCAGATCAGCGGGCCAAAAGTGCCCAAGACCCCGCACGGCGATCACTGCCAGCAGGCCGATGGTCATGATGACAGCGATGGATACGGCACCCGCACTCATCCAGACGCCAGGGGCGCCGCTTTTGAACCAGCTCTTGAGGGAGTTCCGCTTCACCAACGCCTACCTTCTTTACAACGCCGAGTATTGCTTGCGCAGTCGCTGACGAATCAACTCTGCGAGGGTGTTCATCACGAAGGTGAACATCAACAGCACCAAGGCCGCCAGAAACAGCACCCGATAATGGCTGCCGCCCACTTCCGACTCCGGCATCTCCACCGCGACATTGGCCGCCAGCGTGCGCATGCCTTCAAACAGATTCATGTCCATGATCGGCGTGTTGCCGGTCGCCATCAGCACAATCATGGTTTCCCCCACGGCCCGGCCCATGCCGATCATCAAGGCCGAAAAAATACCGGGGCTGGCGGTCAGGATGACTACACGCGTCAGGGTCTGCCACGGCGTTGCGCCCAGCGCCAGAGAGCCCAGTGTCAGGCTGCGCGGCACGCTGAACACGGCGTCTTCGGCAATTGAATAGATGTTGGGGATCACCGCGAAACCCATTGCAATGCCGACCACCAACGCGTTGCGCTGATCGTAGGTGATGCCCAGTTGGTCGCGGATCCATGTGCTCATGTCGCCGCCGAAGAACCAGCTCTCCAGGTGCGGACTCATGCTCAGTGAAAACCAGCCCACCAATAGCACAACGGGAATCAGGATCGCGCCTTCCCAGCCATCGGGCACGCGCAGGCGAAGCGAGTCAGGCAGACGGGTCCAGAAAAAGCCTGCCAGCAAAATGCCGATCGGCGTGAGTAGCAGCAAACTGAAGATGCCCGGCAAATGACCTTCCAGGTACGGTGCCAGAAACAATCCGGCAAAGAAACCGAGAATCACCGTCGGCATCGCTTCCATCAATTCAATCACCGGCTTGACCTTGCGGCGCATGCCCGGCGCCATGAAGTAGGCGGTGTAGATCGCGGCAGCCACGGCCAGCGGCGCGGCCAGCAGCATGGCGTAGAAAGCCGCTTTCAGGGTGCCGTAGGTCAACGGTGCCAGGCTCAGCTTCGGCTCGAAGTCGGAGTTGGACGCCGTGGATTGCCAAACGTACTTGGGCTCGTCGTAATTCTCATACCAGACCTTGCCCCATAGCGAGCTCCAGGAGACTTCCGGGTGCGGGTTGTCCAGCGCCAGCGGCAACAGCTTGCCAGCGCTTTCGATCAGAACCCGGTTGGCGCGCGGCGATAACGCCAGAATGCCGGGACCGTCAGTTACCTTGTCGATCAGCAAGGTTCGGTGCGCGGTGCTGTGGAACACGCCAAGCTTTCCCGAGGCGTCCAGAGCAATGAAGCCCTTGCGCCGCTGTTCGGCCTTGATCTGCTCGATAGGTGCGCTGCCCATTTTAAAGTCGCGGATGCGCATCAGGCGCTGCTCGCCGTCAGTGTCCCGGGCCATGAACCACTGGGACATGCTGCCCTTTGAGTTGCCAATGATCAGCGAAATACCGCCGACCAGCTGGGCACTCGCCGTGATCTCGGCGTTACCGTCTTCCAGCAATTTATAGCGACCATTGAGGGTTCGGTCGCGCAGGCTGAACACATCCGCCTGCGCGCGACCATTGATGACATACAACCATTGCTGGCGCGGGTCGATGTAAATCGCTTTAACGGCGGCCGACATCTGCGGTAGCTCGATGCGCGTCTGCTCACGCGTCATCTCGCCGGTCATCATGTTTTCTTTCTGCTCGAGCGAGATAACGTGCAACTGAGTGCCGGTAGACCCTGCCAGCTTGAGGCTGTCGCCATCGGCACTGACGGTCACATGCTCGACTGCGCGACCGGCCTCATCCAGCACCAAAGGCGCTTCGCCGTAGGGCCAGGCCACGCTCGGGGTGATGGTTTTCTGATTGTTCGGATAGGTCGTCAGGTACGAGTGCCTGAACACCAGCACCTGGCCATTGGACAGGCCCAAGGCTATCAATGGCGCGCCGGGCTGATCCTTGCCGATGGAAGCGACGGACACGCCAGCGGGCAGTGGCAAGGCAACCTTATGCAGCTCTGCGCCATCCTTGACGTTGAAAAAGATGACTTCACCCTTGTCGGAAATGCGCATCCCGATCTGGTTCTGCTCTTCGATTGCGATCATCAACGGCGCACCCGCATCCTGCATCCAGGCGGTATTCAGCACGGGTTCGGAGGTGAGGCTTGCGCCTTTGAAGAGCGGCGCGACGACATAGGCCAGATAGAAGAAGATCAGTGTGATCGCCGCCAGAACGGCAAGGCCACCAATAGCGACGTACCAGTGAGTGAGGCGATCCTTGAACGCACGGACACGACGCTTTCTCACCATCGCAGGCGTATTGAAATCAATACGCGCTGGAGGCGAGCTTTGGTCCATCGTCGATTTGAACAGCTCATTCATGCGCACACACCGTAGACGCCTTGTATGACAGAAACATTACAGCAAGGTGACGCAAGAAAGCCCGCTGCCTGCGAAACCGGCGGCGGACTGTTCAATTTGTATGCAGGCCAGTCCATTGAGCCCCGCTCCAACGCGTACGTGACTACTTTACCGCCACGCCGCCCGCGCCCTGCAGGCCAAGATCGGCCAGCGTCTTCTCGACGACACGGGCGGGCAGCGGGATATAACCGTCCTTCATCACCACTTCCTGGCCCTGTCTCGACAGCACCAGTTTTACAAATTCGGCCTCCAGCGGCGCCAAGGGCTGGTTCGGCGCCTTGTTCACGTACACATAAAGGAAGCGCGACAGTGGATAACTGCCGTTCAAGGTATTGGCTTCGCTGTCTTCGACAAACTCGCCCCCTTCCTTCTTCGCCAGCGGCACAGTTCTGACATTGGATGTCTTGTAACCGATTCCCGAATAACCGATGCCGTTAAGCGAATTGCTGATCGCGCTGACCACCGAAGCAGAGCCGGGCTGCTCGTTGACGTTGGCCTTGAAGTCGCCTTTGCACAGGGCTTCTTCCTTGAAGTAACCGTAGGTACCCGACACCGAGTTACGACCGAACAACTGAATCGGCTTGCCTGCCAGGCTGCCGCTCACACCGACATCACCCCAGGTTTTCGCATCCGCCCTGGCACCGCACAGGCGGGTCGCGGAAAAGATCGCGTCCACTTGCTGCAGGGTCAGGCCCTTGATCGGGTTGTCCTTGTGCACGAAAACGGCCAGTGCATCCACCGCGACCGGGATGGCAGTGGGCTTGTAGCCATGCTTCTGCTCGAAAGCCGACAGCTCGCCGTCTTTCATCCTGCGGCTCATCGGGCCCAGATTGGCCGTGCCCTCGGTCAGCGCGGGTGGCGCCGTGGAAGAGCCGGCCGCTTGAATCTGGATGTTCACGCTCGGGTATTCTTTCTTGTAGGCCTCGGCCCACAGGGTCATCAGATTTGCCAGAGTATCGGAGCCGACACTGGAGAGATTGCCCGACACACCGGAGGTCCTGGTATAGGCCTTGATGGCAGGGTCGACGGCAGCCAGCGTATTGGCTGCCGTCGCGCTGGCGGCAACCCATATCAGTGCAGCCATCAAACGCTTGAGTGTCATCCTTGCGCTCCTGGCAGGGTATGTAGGTGTCCACAAGCCTTTTGGGCCAGTCTTGTGACTACTCTATGAATTGATTATGACAATAAGATGAAAAGGCCATCGCCCCTCGCAGGGAGATAGCCTTTCGCTGTAGCGGATACCTTGAGCGTTTTACCAGTGGGTGCTGATCAACGCTTTCTGGTGAGCAAAAACACGCCGATTGCCATACCCAGGCCGCAGAGAATCGCGACATACCAGGCCGGGCCCATCGGGCTGCTCTTGAGCATGAACGTCACCACCATCGGCGTCAGCCCCCCGAAAATGGCGTATGCCAGGTTGTAGGAGAACGACAGCCCGGAGAAACGCACCACGGGCGGGAAAGCCTTGACCATGACATAAGGAACCGCGCCGATAGTGCCGACGAACAGGCCCGTCACGGCATACAGCGGGAACAGCACTTCCGGATGGCTGCCGAGGACGTGATAGAACGTCCAGGAACTGACCAGCAACCCCGCGCTGCCCAGCAGAAACACCCAGCCTGCGCCGAAACGATCCGCCAGCGCGCCAGCAGCGATGCAACCCACGCTCAGGAAGACAATTGCCAGGCTGTTGGCTTTCAGCGCGGTAGCGGCCGGAAAGCCATAGATGGTTTGCAGAATGGTCGGCGTCATCAGGATAACGACGATGATGCCGGCCGAGAGCAACCAGGTCATCAGCATCGACAGCGCAACTGCACCACGATGATCACGCAGCACCGCCTTGAGCGGCACTTCTTCAGCCAGCGCCTTGCGCAGTTGCAGTTCGGCGAACACCGGCGTTTCGTGCAACAGACGGCGCAGATAAACCGACATCAGGCCAAACACGCCGCCCAGCAGGAAAGGGATCCGCCAGGCGTAATCCGACACTTCGACCGGGGTATAAATACTGTTGATCGCCGTGGCGACCAGCGAGCCCAGCAGGATGCCCGCTGTCAGCCCTGCGGTCAGGGTGCCGCAGGCATACCCGACACGCCGTGCAGGCACATGCTCGGACACGAAGACCCAGGCGCCAGGCACTTCACCGCCGATGGCGGCACCTTGAATGACGCGCATCAACAGCAGCAGAATCGGCGCCCACATGCCGATCTGTGCGTAGGTCGGTAGCAGACCCATGATCAGGGTCGGCACCGCCATCATGAAAATGCTCAGCGTGAACATTTTCTTGCGCCCCAGCAGATCGCCGAAGTGCGCCATGATAATGCCGCCCAGGGGCCTCGCCAGATAACCGGCGGCGAAAATGCCGAACGTCTGCATCATGCGCAGCCAGTCGGGCATGTCCACCGGGAAAAACAGCTTGCCGACCACCGCCGCGAAAAACACGAAAATGATGAAGTCGTAGAACTCCAGCGCGCCACCCAAAGCAGACAGCGAAAGGGTTTTGTAATCGCTGCGGGTCAAAGGCCGCGCAGGCTGCGTGGAACTTGAAGGAACAGATGACATGACAAGGCTTCTCTTTACTTGTTCTTTAAAAAGGGGCAAGCGACAGCAACGCTGGCTGCTGCGGGGTGCCGTGCAGAAGCGATTGTCGAGGGCAAAGGCGCAGATAGGCACCAAAATTGCGTGTACAGGCAGTCTTGTCACCTGTAGAGGTCCAGCAAGATAGCAAATTGCTCTTAAAAACACATGTCAAGAACTGCATCATTACAAAATGGAAACCCGACGGTCGTTCTATGACGCAACGCCCGATATACTCGCAAGTCGTCAGCAGCACTGGGAAGTTGTGCGAAAACGTCTGAATCAGCGGGTTTCGCAGAGTTTCTCTATGGGCCACACCGGCACTGAACACACAATGTTCATGCGCATGGTTTTGAATGGCGCCTGTTAACCGCGGCATACAATAATGAGAGTCATGGGTCAGAGGCACCCTAGGCATGATCGAGCTCGAACAAGAAGATCCAACTCCGCAAGGCGACCTTGCACTGCAAATTACCGCCCTTCCCCGCGAAACCAATGGCTTTGGCGACATCTTCGGCGGCTGGCTGGTCTCCCAGATGGACCTGGCGGGTACAGCCATGGCCAGTAAAGTGGCCGGCGGCCGTGTAGCGACCGTGGCGATTGATCGCATGGCGTTTCTGGTCCCGGTCGCAGTTGGCGAGCAGCTTTCCTTTTACACCCGCACCCTGGAAGTCGGACGCACCTCGATCAAGATGATGGTCGAAGTGTGGAGCGATGACCCGCTCACCAGCGAATGGCGCAAGGTCACTGAGGCCGCATTCGTGTTCGTGGCCATAGATTCCAGCGGGCGGACACGCTCGGTTCCCGCACGACGGTAACTGGTTGCTCAACCCAAGGATGGCTGCCCGGTTAAACTCACCTTGCGTGAAGCGGTCTATTTTCGTCACGGTCATTGAGTGAGAACTTTGCATGCCAACATCCCCGGTTGAACCCAACGTTGAATCTGTCCAGTACGACGAACTGAACTGCTGGCGTATTCGCCACGGCGAAGCAGAGCTGCTGGTTGCGCAGCAGGGCGCGCATATCCTCAGCTATCAAGTGGCCGGACAGCAGCCTCTGGTGTGGCTGAATGAAGAGGCGGTTTTCAAGCAAGGCAAACCCATTCGCGCGGGCATGCCCATCTGCTGGCCGTGGTTCGGTAATCTGGAACGCAACCCGCAAAGCGTGCAGGCAATGCGCGACAGCAGCGAACCTGCCAAGGCGCATGGTGAAGTGCGAGCGCTGGATTGGCAGTTGCTGGGGATCGGAGCAGATGGCGACGCACTGCTGGTGGAATTCGTCCTTCCGGAAGCCGAAGGCCACCTGCCAGGCTGGCCGCACAACGTCGCCCTGAAACTCAGCATCCGTCTGGACCATGCTCTGAACGTCAGCCTGGTCAGCTACAACTGCGGCACAGAATCTGTCGTTATCAGCCAGGCGCTGCACACCTATTTCGCCGTCAGCGATGTTCGTCAGGTCAGCGTCGAAGGGCTCGACGGCCTGCGCTACATCGAAACCCTGGCAAACTGGGAAGAACGTGAACAGGCCGGCGACCTGACGTTCACTGGCGAAACCGACCGTATCTACAAGGATACGCCGGGGGTACTCAGCATCGTTGACCCCCAATGGCAGCGCCGCATCCATATCCGCAGTACCGGCTCGAAATCAGCCATCCTGTGGAACCCGTGGATCGAGAAAACCGGCAAATTCACCGACATGGCAGCAGATGGCTGGCAGCGCATGGTCTGCGTCGAAACGGCCAACGTGCTGGACGACGTGGTGACGCTGGCCCCCGACCAGATGCATGTTCTGGGTGTGAGTATCTGGAGCGAGGCGCTCTGATCAGTTATTGATCAAGCCCATCAAAGGTCCGACTCAACCACAACGCGGACCTTTGACGCATCCATCGCATACGCCGCATCAGCCAGATCGTTACTGACCTTCTCGATTTTCAGGGTGCCTTCTACCCACAGTGGTGTGTAGATATCATCCAGTTTCAGGCCTTTGGGGTAACGCACCAGCACCAACTGGTTGGGCGGCGGTGGCGGAACGTGAATGCAGGCGCCTGGATAGGGCACGATGAAGAACAGCGTGCTGTGGCCCTTGGCATCGGTTTCGAGGGGTACAGGGTAACCGCCAAGACGAATGGTCTTGCCGTTCATTGCCGGGACGGTCTTGGTCGAATACATGACCGCTGGCAAACCCTTGCTCTGCTTCAAGCCACCCTTGCTGTCGAACGTGCCCATCGCTTCCGGAGAATTGTGGTCAATCTCGGGCATGGCTTCGAGGGCTTTTTGATCGGACTTGGGCATCAGCTCAAGCCAGTCGGTTTCCGGCAACTGGGCGTGTGCAAGCCCGGACAGCAGCAGAAGAGTCATCAACAAGAAGCGGCGCATGATAAAGCTCGGCAAAGAAGGAAGAGTTGCCGCGCATTCTAGCCCTCTGTACCGCGCAGAACAGAGGGCTGAACATTAAACGTTATTTCTTTTTGATCATGCCGTAGATAACCAGCAGGATGATTGCACCTACCAGCGCGCCGAGGAAACCTGCACCCTCGCCCGCTTGATAGATACCCAGCGCCTGACCACCATAAGTGGCTGCGAGCGAGCCGGCGATACCCAGTACGATGGTCATGATCCAGCCCATGCTGTCGTCGCCCGGCTTCAGGAAGCGAGCCAGCAGACCAACGATCAGGCCGATAAAGATGGTTCCAATGATACCCATGCCATTCCCCTCTGTATTAAGTGAATATGCCTGGGCTAATGAGCAGCCCCGACCTACTGCTATCTGAGAACAGCGGCAGGGAATGGTTCCGGCGCAATGGACAGTTTGCTTCGAGGTGGAGGATTCTTCATGAATGACAGGGCCTGGCGACAGCGCAGAACGGCTAAACAAGGCTGACACCCCGCTAATTCTCGTTCCCACGCTCCGCGTGGTAATGCATTTCGTGACGCGGAGCGTCACCCAATGCATGCCAACGCGGAGCATTGGCACGATAGTCAGTTGGATTTGTGTATTACGTCGAGCGCAGAGCATTGGCACGATAGCCGCGGGCCTGATCAGCCCTTGATCAACGCTTCAACCAGCTTCACCTGACGATCCAGCGTAGCGCGGTCAGCGCTGCGGACCGTAGCGTGCCCTACTTTGCGGCCTGCCTTGAACGCCTTGCCGTAGTGGTGCAGGTGGCAATCTTCGACGGCGATGACCTTGTCCACTGCTGGCACTTCACCGATGAAGTTGAGCATGGCGCTCTCGCCGACCTTGGCTGTGGAGCCCAGCGGCAGACCGGCAACCGCCCGCAGGTGATTTTCAAACTGGCTGCACTCGGCGCCTTCGGTCGTCCAGTGACCGGAGTTGTGTACCCGCGGCGCAATCTCGTTGGCTTTCAGGCCGCCGTCGACCTCAAAGAACTCGAATGCCAGCACGCCCACGTAATCCAGCTGCTTCAGGACACGACCGGCGTAGTCTTCGGCCAGTGCCTGCAATGGGTGATCGGTGCTGGCGATGGACAGGCGCAGGATGCCGCTGTCGTGCGTGTTGTGAACCAGCGGGTAGAACCGGGTCTCGCCATCACGTGCGCGAACGGCGATCAGCGACACTTCGCCAGTGAACGGCACGAAGCCTTCCAGCAGGCAAGGCACGCTGCCCAGCTCGGCGAACGTACCGGTCACATCTGCTGCCGAGCGCAGGACCTTCTGGCCCTTGCCGTCATAACCCAGCGTACGAGTCTTGAGCACGGCCGGCAGGCCAATGCTGGCCACCGCAGCATCCAGATCGGCCTGCGACTGAATATCGGCGAATGCGGGCGTCGGAATGCCCAGATCCTTGAACATGCTTTTTTCAAACCAGCGGTCACGCGCAATGCGCAACGCCTCGGCGCTCGGATAGACCGGTACGAACTGCGACAGAAACGCCACGGTCTCGGCCGGAACGCTTTCGAACTCGAAAGTCACCAGATCGACTTCATCAGCCAACTGACGCAGATGGTCCAGATCGCCGTAATCGGCACGCAGATGCTCGCCAAGTGCAGCAGCACAGGCATCCGGCGCGGGATCGAGAAAGGCGAAGTTCATGCCCAGCGGCGTACCTGCCAATGCCAACATGCGGCCGAGCTGGCCGCCACCGATTACACCGATCTTCATGGAAAAACCTCAGGCGTGGCGTGGGTCTGGATTGTCCAGGACGCTGTCTGTCTGCTCAGCGCGGAATTTCTTCAGCGCTGCGTGGAATTGAGGGTGTTTGGCGCCCAGGATACTGGCCGAAAGCAGCGCAGCGTTGATCGCCCCCGCTTTGCCGATGGCCAGGGTCGCTACCGGAATACCGGCAGGCATCTGCACGATCGACAGCAGGGAGTCGACACCCGACAGCATCGACGACTGTACCGGAACGCCTAGCACAGGCAGGTGGGTCTTGGCGGCACACATACCCGGCAAGTGAGCGGCACCGCCAGCACCGGCGATGATCACTTCAATGCCACGGCCCTCTGCTTCGTCGGCGTACTGGAACAGCAGGTCCGGCGTGCGGTGAGCTGAAACCACCTTGACTTCATAAGGGATGCCGAGCTTTTCCAGCATGTCGGCAGTGTGGCTAAGGGTGGACCAATCGGACTTGGAGCCCATGATCACGCCAACCAGTGCGCTCATCGTCGTGCCTCTCATCGGGCGCCCGCAGGCGCGTCTGAAAACAACAAGCCACGCGGGGGAACCGGCGTGGCTTGTTGTACGAATAGTGACCGATTTAGCCGGCCAAAGGCCGCGCAGTATACCGCAAAGTGGTGAGTTTAAAGCACCTGCGATCACCTTCTGTCAGCAGCACCGCCAGAGATCGACGCAAGCCGTGCCCTGGAGCCGGACACACTGAAATTCCAACACGTTAACCAGCGCGCCTTACAACATGAAAGGCCTTGCCCTACGACGCTAAACGACATAGCAGGACTGTCAGGCCCGGACAGTATTTGTTTAACTGGAAGCGCGACATTGAAGTCGCAATCTAACCTGACTCTCAAGGATGAGAACGTACCAATGAAAAACAAACTGACAGTCTGGCTGTCACTTGCCGTCTTTTTTTACCTGCCATTTGCCAGCGCCGACGGCCCCAATCTGGGACTGTTCGTGATCATGCACGATCAACTGACAAAATATGAACGCGCTGAACTGGGTGACAACTACTTGAATCCCTTTCTCGCTCAGTTGCAGGAAATCACGGGGCGCAGGACAACGGTCACATTCATCAACGACGAACCGGGCCTTACAGACTTCGCCTATCGTGGGGAGGAGGATGAACAGTCGTTATACAGGCTATTTCAGACGAGCACCGCTTACGCAGACGCTAAAAACCTGCCACGCCCGTCCGAGCGCCATAAATACGTGCTGGTGACTTCCAATAAAATCCACGGGACGTTACACGGCGTTGCAGCAACAAGCCATCACGTCGCGATGGCGTCTCTGAAAGATTACAACACGCTGCCGCATGAGATCGGCCACCTGTTTGGCGCTACGCATGAGGCGGCTAGCGGTTTTCCATGCCAGACGACTATGTGGGGATATTCCACCACTTCAATCATCCCCTGCTATTACTTCAGCGATGCCAACAAGGAATTGATTCGCAAATACGTCGATAACATATCTGTTCGCTGAGCAAACGGCCTGTTGTCATGCATCACAACAGGCCGTTTTTATGCTTCGCCCGGCGACGCTGCACTCTCAAGCTTGCGCCACAGCAGGCGCACATTGGCCTTGCGTACCAGAGCGCAACGGTAAAGGCGAATCTCCAGCGGCACATGCCACTGCGGCCCGCCACACACCACCAGTTCACCGCGCGCCAGTTCGGCGCGCACACTCAGTTGCGGAACCCAGGCGATGCCCAGCCCTTCCAGTGCCATGCTTTTCAGGCTATCGGCCATCGCCGTCTCGTAAACCGTCGTGAACCGCAGGTTGCGCTGACGCAGCAGCAGATTCACCGAGCGCCCGAGAAAGGCCCCGGCGCTGTAGGCAAGCAACGGCACACTGCCCTCGCCTTCCATATCGAATAACGGCTGCCCATCGGCATCTGCCGCACAGACCGGCAACATCTCGGTATGGCCCAGATGCAGCGAGGGGAAGATTTCAGC
Organism: Pseudomonas syringae group sp. 243L2; assembly: GCF_032587875.1. NCBI lineage: Bacteria > Pseudomonadati > Pseudomonadota > Gammaproteobacteria > Pseudomonadales > Pseudomonadaceae > Pseudomonas > Pseudomonas syringae group sp. 243L2. Next base: position 146,743 of record NZ_JAWHPL010000015.1, on the reverse strand, counting down.
GTCCATTTGCAGCGCGGCGTCAGGATCATAGAACGCCAGCATCAGATCGCAGCCACCTTCACGCAACGCGTGTACGGCATCGCCAACGTTGGTGGCCACCAGCCGGGTGGCAATGTTCAGCCCTTCGTTACGTAGCTGGGCAATCCAGCGCGGAAAGAACCCCAACGCCAGCGAGTGTGCCGCAGCAACCTGCATCACCTCGCCCTGCCCACCTTCCAGATGATGCAGATGGCGCACGACTTCGCCCAGTTGCTCGACCACGGTACGCGCGGTGACCAGAAACAGCTGCCCGGCAGCCGTCAGTTCGATGGGCGTGCGCGAGCGATTGACCAGCGTCAGCCCCAAGGCCGACTCAAGACTGCGGATACGCCGACTGAACGCTGGCTGAGTCACGAAACGACGCTCGGCGGCCTGAGAAAAGCTGCGGGTGGCCGCCAGGGCGCTGAAATCCTCCAGCCATTTGCTTTCCAGATTCATCAGGTCCTCCCGGACAATGGATGACTGCTTCGACAGGCGACTGCGCATGCCCTGCACCCACCCGGCTTGAAGCGACCGCAGTGGGACGACCGGCAATGCGCTGCGGATACATGGCCAGACGGCTCTGGCAAGGCTGCAGAGGCAGCGTCCGGGTGCGACATTTTGCCCCCTTTACGCACTTAACGGAATCCGGGTCACACCCTGATTATGCCGTTATTGCATAGGCCAGCGTTTAACAGCATTGGTCAAGACAGGGTGGGAAGCCCACTATTCGCGGCGTTCCGGCATTGTCCGTGCCTTTTTGAGACTTCTTTTATCATGTCCTCGCCTGCATCATCGCGCATCGAAAAAGACCTGCTTGGTGTTCTCGAAGTACCTGCCAACGCGTATTACGGCATTCAGACCCTGCGAGCGGTGAACAACTTTCACCTCTCAGGCGTGCCGCTTTCGCACTACCCTAAACTGGTTGTGGCCCTGGCCATGGTCAAACAGGCGGCAGCTGATGCAAACCACCAGCTCGGACACCTCAACGATAAAAAGCATGCGGCCATTAGCGAGGCCTGCGCCCGCCTGATCCGTGGCGACTTCCACGATCAGTTCGTGGTCGACATGATTCAGGGCGGTGCCGGCACGTCCACCAACATGAACGCCAACGAAGTCATCGCCAACATCGCCCTGGAAACCATGGGCTTCGAGAAAGGCGAATACAAGCACCTGCACCCCAACAACGATGTAAACATGGCGCAGTCGACCAACGACGCCTACCCGACCGCGATCCGCCTGGGTCTGCTGCTGGGCCATGACGCCCTGCTCGCCAGCCTCTCCAGCCTGATCCAGTCGTTCGCCGCCAAGGGCGAAGAATTCAACCATGTGCTGAAAATGGGTCGTACTCAGTTGCAGGACGCCGTGCCAATGACCCTGGGTCAGGAGTTCCGCGCCTTTGCCACCACGCTGACAGAAGACCTCAACCGCCTGCGCAGCCTGGCACCCGAGCTGTTGACCGAAGTGAACCTGGGCGGTACGGCCATCGGCACCGGCATCAACGCCGACCCTGGCTACCAAAAGCTTGCCGTCGACCGCCTGGCGCTGATCAGCGGCCAGCCGCTGGTGCCGGCAGCCGACCTGATCGAAGCGACCTCCGACATGGGCGCGTTCGTACTGTTCTCGGGCATGCTCAAGCGTACTGCGGTCAAGCTGTCGAAGATCTGCAACGACCTGCGCCTGCTGTCCAGCGGCCCGCGTACCGGGATCAACGAAATCAACCTGCCGGCACGCCAGCCAGGCAGCTCGATCATGCCCGGCAAGGTCAACCCGGTAATCCCGGAAGCGGTCAATCAGGTTGCTTTCGAAATCATCGGCAACGACCTGTCGCTGACCATGGCCGCTGAAGGCGGACAATTGCAGCTCAACGTGATGGAGCCACTGATCGCTTACAAGATTTTCGACTCTATCCGCCTGTTGCAGCGCGCCATGGACATGCTGCGCGAGCACTGCATTGTGGGCATCACGGCCAACGAACAGCGCTGCCGCGAGTTGGTCGAGCATTCGATCGGCCTGGTGACCGCACTGAACCCCTACATCGGTTACGAAAACTCCACCCGTATCGCCCGCATCGCGCTGGAAACCGGCCGCGGCGTGCTGGAACTGGTGCGTGAGGAAGGTCTGCTCGACGATGCCATGCTCGACGACATCCTGCGCCCGGAAAACATGATCGCTCCGCGTCTGGCCCCCTTGAAGGCCTGACAGGAAATGACCTGCGCACCAAGCTCACCAGATTGAGGGCCTAGACACCCCTCAATTTTTTGAGGGTCTGGGAGTGATTCTCCAGACCCTTTTTTTTGCCCGCAGCAAAGGGCTCCGACACTGGACCCAGAGCCTTCGGCACCCCACTTTGGCGGAGTAATCCGTGGAAGTATTCATTCATCGTCGCGAATGAAGAATCAGACGTCCAAGAAAGCGACTACAGACGTAAAAACTTTGCACCGGTATAGTGCGCCCCCTCAAAAGTAGCGAGGAATAACAAAAATGCTGGAAATGATTAACGACTTTCTCTCCGGTAAGGTACTGATCGTACTTATCGTTGGCCTGGGTAGTTACTTCACGATCCGCTCGCGTTTCGTTCAGTTTCGACACTTTTTCCACATGTTCTCGGTTTTTCGCGACAGTCTGCGCAGCAGCGCGGGTCAGTTGAGTTCGTTCCAGGCCCTGATGCTCAGCCTTGCGGGCCGCGTCGGAGCAGGCAACATCGCAGGCGTCGGCATTGCCGTAACGCTGGGCGGTCCGGGCGCCGTATTCTGGATGTGGGTAACCGCACTGGTCGGCATGTCCAGCAGTTTCATCGAGTGTTCACTCGCCCAGCTCTATAAACGCAAGGATTCCGAAGGACAGTTCCGCGGCGGTCCGGCGTTTTACATCCAGCACGGTCTGGGCAAGCGCTGGCTAGGCATGGTCATGGCCGTACTGTTGCTGGTGACCTTCGGTTTTGCCTTCAACGGCCTGCAATCCCACGCCGTGACCGACTCGCTGAAAAGCGCGTTCAACATCGACACCCGAACCACCGGCATCTGTCTGGTCGTGCTGCTGGGTCTGGCCTTCGTCGGCGGCATCAAGCGTATCGCGGCAATTTCCGACCTGCTGGTTCCAGTCAAGACCCTGATCTACATCGCGGTCACCATCTACGTCATCGTTCTGCAGATCGACCACGTTCCCGGCATGCTGATGACCATCGTCAGAAGCGCCTTCGGTCTTGACCCGGTATTCGGCGGCCTGATCGGCAGCGCTATCGTGATGGGCGTCAAGCGTGGCGTGTTTGCCAACGAAGCCGGTCTGGGCAGTGCGCCCAACGTGGCTGCCGTGGCGCATGTAGAGCACCCGGTTGCACAAGGCGTGGTTCAGGCGTTCAGCGTGTTCCTCGACACCTTCGTGATCTGCACCTGCACTGCCTTGCTGATCCTGCTGTCCGGTATCTACGACATCGGTTACGACGGCAACGGCATCGTTCTGGCGCAGAACTCGCTGGCCGCAGTGGTCGGTGACTGGGGCAGAATCTTCATCAGCGTGGCGCTGGCACTGTTCGTCTTCACCTCGATTCTCTACAACTACTACCTGGGTGAAAACAGCCTGCGGTTCCTGTTTGGCGAGAAGATCCAGACCATCATCATCTACCGTATCGCGGTGCTGGTACTGATCATGTGGGGTGCCGTCGTCGACCTGAAAGATGTACTGGCGTTCGCCGACATCACCATGACCATGCTGGCGTTCGTTAACCTGATCGCACTCGCCATGCTGTTCAAAGTCGTCAAGCGCATTCTGAACGACTACGATTCGCAGCGTCGGGCGGGTATCAAGACGCCGGTGTTCGATTCCAGCCAGTTCCCTGATCTGGACCTGGACCGCAACGCATGGCCAGCCAATCCGACCCGTCAGTCGACACAGGACGCCGAAGCGGCCGCCAAGCCTGTACCCGAAGCACGATAACCAACGCGACCTTACGCCGGAGAACAACCATGACTGATCATGCACATAAACCCGCTCAGAGCGTCATGGTTCTTTACACCGGCGGCACCATTGGCATGCAGGCCAGCGCCAACGGCCTGGCACCTGCCTCGGGTTTCGAGGCGCGGATGGCCGGGCAACTGGCCGAGCACCCGGAACTGGTGGTGCCGCAGTGGCGCTTTCGCGAGATGTCGCCGCTGATCGACAGCGCCAACATGACCCCTTCCTACTGGCTGCGCCTGCGTGAGGCGGTGATCGAGGCGGTGGAGGTCGATGGCTGCGATGCTGTTCTGGTGCTGCATGGCACCGACACCCTGGCGTACAGCGCAGCGGCGATGAGCTTCCAGTTGCTGGGGTTCAGCGCACCGGTGCTGTTCACCGGCTCTATGCTGCCTGCCGGCGTGCAGGACAGCGATGCCTGGGAAAACGTCAACGGTGCCCTGCTGGCGCTGGGTTCGGGTCTGGTGTCAGGCGTTCAGCTGTATTTCCACGGGCAACTGATGACGCCTGTGCGCTGCGCGAAAATTCGCAGCTTCGGTCGTCAACCGTTCGCACCGCTGCAACGCTCGCGTGGCGGTCATGCGGTGGTTTCGCTGCCCGATGCACTGAACTACCGGCAGGCGAAGACGCTGGCGGAGGTCGCCGTGTTGCCGCTGTTTCCCGGCGTCGGCGCAGCTCAGCTGGACGGTCTGATCAACAGCGGTATTCGGGGTCTGGTGCTTGAGTGCTTCGGCAGCGGCACCGGGCCAAGTGATGATCCGCAGTTTCTGGCCAGCCTGGAAAATGCACGAGCGCTTGGTATCTGCGTGGTGGCGATTACCCAGTGCCACGAAGGCGGTGTCGAGCTGGATGTCTACGAAGCGGGGAGCCGTCTGCGCGGTGCAGGCGTGCTCTCCGGTGGCGGCATGACCCGTGAGGCAGCGCTTGGCAAACTGCATGCACTGCTGGGGGCAAGCCTGACGACCGAGGAAGTCAGGCGGCTGGTCGAATTGGACCTGTGTGGCGAGCTGCGTTAAGCCGCCGCAATCTCTGCGTTATCCGAGGCGTTCTGCACACGCGCAACGCCTCACCCTCTTTACGAAGCCTTGCTTTCTTCCTGCGCGCCCCTGAGCATCGAATCCAGATTACGCTCGATGTTTTCGCACAAAGCCGTCATCTGAATCTCATGTTCGCTGGCACGGAACGGACTCTGCAGGTCGGTACCGATCTTTTCGATGGCCAACAGCATGAAACCCACCACGGTTGATGCCAGCGGCGTGAACCAGCCCAGGGTCTCCACCAGGCCAATCGGTACGATCAGGCAGAACAGTGTGATGAACAGACGCGGAAAAGCGACGTACGGATAAGGCAATGGTGTGTTGGCAATACGCTCCATACCGCCCTGGCAATTGGAGATGTCCACCATGGTCGACTCAAGACGCGCCAGACGAATGCTGTCCAGTCGCCCCGCCTGATACTCCTTGGCCAACAGCGCAGCCGACGTATTGAGCAGGTCGTTGGGAAAGTTGTTGGTGTCGTGACGACGTTCGAATTCCTCGCGAGGAATCAGCATCTGAACCTCATCACCACATTTGGCGCCCTTCAGGTGCGCGGACAGGCATTTCACGTAGGCAACATGGCGACGCAACAGCGTGGCCTTGACCGGGTTGATCCCGTCGTCATCCTCGACCAGCGTCAACACCTGCCGAGCGAAGCTGCGCGAACTATTGACCAGCGCGCCCCACAACGTTCGTGCTTCCCACCAGCGGTTGTAGGCGCTGGAATTACGAAAGCTGGTGAGGACCACAAGTGCCGAGCCCAGCAGGGTCAACGGCATGGAAGGCAACGTGATCTTGCGCTCCAGATACAGCATGAAGTCGACCGTGACGATCACATCCCAAATCAACAACCAGAAAAGCGACCAACCCACGTAACCGATGGTCTTGCCGAGAAAACGGATTTTCGAAATGATCGTTTGCTGCAAAAGAACTACCCCATCGAAAAATAAGCGAATCGCAGGCTGACATCTGCCGCATGGCCTTTGAATGCCAAACCGGCAGATGGTTCGCAAACGACCCGCTTTATCTTGGGGTTACAGACTTCCTCAGCAGCCAGTCAGCGTCACTTGCGGGCGTTCGCCAGCAAAGAAAATCGGCCTCAAACGCACGCCGATCACGTTACCGGCGTAGGCTGCAACCAGCCATAGCCAGCCGTGCAGGCTACCCGAGGCAATACCGCTGAAGTACGCGCCGATGTTGCAGCCGTAGGCCAGTCGAGAGCCATAACCCAGCAGCAACCCGCCGATGACCGCAGCAACCAGCGAGCGCGTGGGAATGTCCAGGCTCGGCGCAAAACGGCCGGCCAGCCCTGCCGCCAGCAAGGCACCGAGCATGATGCCGATGTCCATCACACTGGTGACGTCTTCCCACACCGGAGCCGCCAACGCCTTGGCATTCGCCGCGCTCTGCCAGAACACCCAGCTGCCGACGTCCACACCCAGACCACTGGCTACCTTCGCGCCCCATAGCGCAAACGCCGAGGTGATGCCCCACGGACGACCCGCCAGCGCCAGTGTTGCGTAATTGAGCAGCGCCAGCGCGACAGCGCCCCAGACCAGAACCCATGGCCCGCGCAGCACCCGGCTCAACCCACGATGGTCAGTGGTAACCGGCGTTTCAAGCTGTCCATGACGCCGCTTTTCGAGCTTCACGGTTATGAAAGCGATCAAGGCGAACAGAGCGAGATTCACGATCAGCGCAGGCAATACGCCGAAGGTCTTGACCACCGAAACTGCCGGGAACGAAGGCAGGGCAAACCACCAGTCGACGTGATGGGTCGCAATCAACGAACCGAGGATGAAAAACAGCAGCGTCACCAGCATGCGTGCATTGCCGCCACCTGCGGTGAACAACGTACCGGACGCACAGCCACCGCCCAGTTGCATGCCGATACCGAAGATGAACGCCCCCACGACGACCGAAATTCCGACCGGCGCAACCAGTCCGGTAACGGGCTGACCGAACAGCGTGCCAGCACCCAGCGCAGGGAAAAACAGCACCACAGCCACCGCCAGCATGACCATTTGCGCCCGCAAACCCGCACCGCGCCGCTCACGGATAAACACCCGCCACGCCGAGGTGAAGCCGAATGCCGCGTGATACAGCGTCACGCCCAGCGCTGCGCCGACGATCCACAGCATTACCTGGCGGGCGCCGACACTGAGCAGCAGAAACTGGGCGCCCATCAGCAGCAGGAACAGCGCAGCCAGCGGCGCGCCGAACTTGCGTCCGGGTGTTGCAGTAAGAGAGTTGTTCATGGGTATCTCAGGACAAGTAACAGAAAGTGCAGATTATACGCCTGCCAGCGGGACTACTCGGACCAGGCCTTGCGCAGCCTGTTCAATGCAACGGCGATCTCGACCTCGGGCACGGCGGCGAAACCCAAAACCAGCCCGGCGCGGTTATCCACTGGCTCACTGGAGTCGGGCAGCCAGTAATCACTCAAGGCATTCATCTCGACGCCAACGCTACCAGCCTTGGCAATCAGTGCCTGCTCACGCGCGACACTGTCTACCTTGACCATCACATGCAGCCCTGCAACCACCCTGGGCATTGCAGCGCACCCTGCTATGTCGGCAGGCCAGTTATCCAGCAGCGCATTGCGACGACTCAGCGCCGCGCGACGCATACGACGGATGTGTCGTTGGAAATGCCCCGACGCAATGAATTGCGCCATGACCGCCTGCACGCCAATCTCGGTATGGCGCATGTCTACCGCCTTGCGCTGGCTGAACGGGCGGACAAGTTGCTCAGGCAGAACCAGATACCCCAGGCGCAGCGCCGGAAAGGCGACTTTTCCGAATGTGCCGACATAGAGCACTCGACCACTCTGCTCCAACGCAGCCAACGGGGCCAATGGCGAACCGCTGTACCGATACTCCCCATCGTAATCGTCCTCGACAATCCAGCTCTGGTGCCTCTCGGCCCAGGCCAGTAACTCCAGGCGCCGTGCCAGGCTCATGACTACGCCAGTCGGGTACTGATGCGAAGGGGTCACATACGCCAATCTGCAATCGGCCTGCTCAAGCTCGGCGCAACGCATGCCCTCGTTATCCACAGGCACGCCGTGCAATCGCGCACCTGCCAGTGCAAACGCATGACCCGCCGCGCGATAGCCTGGATTTTCCACAGCAACGCCATCGCCCGGCGTCAAAAGCAACTGTGCACAAAGGCTGATTGCATGTTGCGCGCCACTGGTGATCACAATTTGCTCAGCCGTGCAGTGCAACCCACGCGATGAACGAAGATAAACGGCAATCAACTCACGCAGCCGCGAATCTCCCGCAGCGGTGCCGTAACCCAGCTGAGCAAGGTCCGGCTTGCGCCAAAAGGCCGCATACAGCTTGCCCCACAAGGCAAACGGAAAAAGATCGAAGGCTGGAACGCCTACCCGAAAAGCCCGCGGCCTACCCGTCGGCGGCTCGTGCAAATGATGCTTTTCGAGCCGCACGCGTGTCGGGTTGTGGATAACTTCATCGGAACAATTCGACGGCATTTCAGCCGCAATTGTGGACAAACCTGTGTGTAACCCTGTGGATACACCTGTGGGTAAGTTGGTGGATAGTTTTTTACGGCTTGGCCGTCGAGGCGCAGCGCTTCGTTCAGACAGCTGCGCAACATACGTACCGTCGCCAACGCGCCCTTCAATAAAACCCTCGGCATACAGCTGGTCATAGGCCCGTATGACGCTGTTACGGGAGATGCCCAGTGAATGCGCCAAATCGCGACTGGCGGGCAGACGCATGCCGCCACTCAAGCGCCCATCCAGCACTTGCTGGCGCAAAATCTCGTAGAGCTGCTTGCTCAAGCCGTGATTCGGGTCCAGCTCAATGCCGGTAAGCGTGGGTGGAAACGCGACAGGGGCGATGGGCATGAATTGGTCCCATGAAACTTATAAAAAATGGATCTTACATCAGACCAATACCTTGCCTACGATCGCTTCATCAGCCAAGGAACATGACCATGTACATACCTGCTGCCTTCAAGGAAAACGACACGCTCAGCCTGCACGAGCAGATGGATCAAACTCGCCTGGCTATTCTTGTCACACAGGGTGAAGAAGGATTGCACGCGACTCACTTGCCGCTGCTGTTGCGCCGCGATGAAGGTCCGCACGGCACGCTTTACGGGCATCTGGCCCGAGCCAACCCACAGTGGCAGCAGTTGAACTCAGGTGTCGAGGCGCTGGTGATTTTTCCCGGCGGCGATGCCTATGTGAGCCCGTCTTTCTACCCGAGCAAGGCAGAACACGGCAAGGTTGTACCTACCTGGAATTATCTGGCCGTGCATGCCTATGGGCAGGCCACGGTTTTTACCGATGCAGCGCAACTGCACCAATTGCTGGCTGACCTGACCCATCACCATGAATCCAGCCGCCCGCAACCCTGGTCAATCGAGGATGCACCTGCGGACTACATTGCAAAAATGCTGGGGGCGATTGCAGGGTTTGCAATTCCCGTGCAGCGGCTGCAAGGCAAACGCAAACTCAGCCAGAACCGCAGCGCTTCGGACATGGCCGGTGTACGCGACGGCCTCGCAGCAAGCGAGAATGCAAACGACCAGCAAATCGCTCGCCTGATGAGCGCAGGGAGAACGTCATGACCGATGTCCGGATTCGCGCCGTTACTGTCAACGACCATAAAGCCTGGCTGCCGCTATGGCAGGCCTATCTGTGTTTCTACAATACCGAGCTGGCCGAAGGCGTCAGCGACGTCACCTGGCAACGCCTTGTGGATTCGCACGAGCCGACCCACTCGGCGCTGGCCTGGCTGGATGGCGAAGCGGTGGGCATGGTGAACTTCATCTACCATCGCTCCAACTGGAGCATCAACAATGCCTGTTACCTGCAGGACCTGATTGTCGCGCCCGAACAACGCGGAACAGGCATTGGCAGGCAGCTGATCGAGTTTGTTTACGCCACGGCCAAGGCAGACGGTTGCGACAAGGTGCATTGGTTGACCCACGAAACCAACGCCACGGCCATTCAGTTGTACGAAAGGATTGCCGAACGGCCTGGCCTTATACAATTTCGCAAAGCGCTCTGAAACAGGAAGTGATTGATGTCCGACACTCTGCTGGACTGGCAAGCCGCTGCATTGCCCACAACCAACACACTGACAGGCCGTTTCATTCGCCTGGAAAAACTCGATGCCACACGTCACGCCGATGACTTGTGGGCTGCGCTTCAGGGCCCGAATGCCGACCCGAAACTGTGGGATTACCTGCCTTACGGGCCTTTTATCGAGCGCAGTGCCTTTGATGCATGGCTGTCCGGGCATCAGGCAGCGTCCGACCCATGGTTTTATACGGTCGTCGATCAGCAGACCGGTAAAGCCGAAGGTGTCATCAGCCTGATGTCGATCGTCGCCGCCCATGGGCGTATCGAAATAGGTCATGTCACCTTCAGCGCGGCCATGCAACGAACCCCCAAAGGCACCGAAGCCATTTACCTGCTGGCCAGAGAAGCATTCACGCTGGGCTATCGCCGCCTGGAATGGAAGTGCAACGCCAACAACGCCCGTTCCAAACGCGCAGCCCAACGCTTTGGCTTCAGCTACGAAGGCGCCTTCCGCCAGCACATGGTAGTCAAGGGCCAGAGCAGGGACACAGCGTGGTACTCGATCCTTGACAGCGAATGGCCTGAATTGCAGAAGGCCTTTGAATGCTGGCTGGCTGTGGATAACTTCGCGGACGGGCAGCAGATCAAAGGGCTTGAGGCGTTTCGCTGATCCTTAGGACGCAGAGCGTCGAGAACGGCATTCCCACGCTGGAGCGTGCGCAACGATAGCGGTGACAACCGCGCCCGCCTGCACAGAATAAAAAAAGGGAAGCCACGAGTGCTTCCCTGAGGTAAATCGTTGAATTATCTGTATGTGCCCGGTCAGCCTTCGATCTCGACCAGAACCTCACCCGGATTGACGCGGTCGCCCTTGGCAACGTGAATCGCCACAACCTTGCCCGCGACCGACGCCTGGACCTCGGTTTCCATCTTCATGGCTTCGGTGATCAATACCGCCTGCCCTGCTTTGACCATATCGCCTTCCTTGACCAGCACATCGACGATATTGCCCGGCATGGTGGTGCTGACGTGGCCCGGTGCATGAGCCTGCTTGCGTTTGCTGGCACCGCCGCCGACAAATTCGTTGAGCGGTTCGAACACCACTTCTTCCGGCATGCCATCGATGGACAGGTAGAAGTGGCGCTTGCCCTCGGCCTTGACGCCCACGCCGGTGATGTCGACCCGATAGGTTTCGCCGTGCACATCAATGACGAACTCGGTCGGCACGCCCTCGCCGCCCGCTCTGGCCACGCTTCCGGCTTCGGGAATCGGCAGCAGCGCTTCCGGCGTCAGCGTTCCAGCTGCACGCTCTTCGAGAAACTTGCGGCCGATGTCCGGGAACATGGCAAACGTCAGCACGTCCTCTTCGGATTTGGCCAATGCGCCGATATCGGCACGCAGCTTGGTCATCTCCGGCCTGAGCAGATCGGCCGGACGAACATCGATCAGTTCTTCATTGCCAATGGCCTGACGACGCAGCTTTTCATCTACCGGCCCCGGCGCCTTGCCATAACCGCCCTGTAGATAAAGCTTCACTTCATTGGTGATGGTCTTGTAGCGCTCGCCAGCCAGCACATTGAAGAACGCCTGAGTACCGACGATCTGTGAGGTCGGCGTTACCAGCGGTGGATAACCGAGGTCTTTGCGCACGCGCGGAATTTCAGCCAGCACTTCGCCCATGCGATTGAGCGCGCCCTGCTCCTTGAGCTGATTGGCCAGGTTGGAAATCATCCCGCCAGGCACCTGATTGACCTGCACACGGGTATCGACCGCCGTGAATTCGCTTTCGAACTGGTGATACTTCTTACGCACCGCGTAGAAATACAGACCAATTTCCTGCAACAGCTCCAGGTCCAGCCCGGTGTCGAACTCGCTGCCCTTGAGCGCCGCAACCATCGACTCTGTGCCTGGATGACTGGTGCCCCAGGCAAAGCTGGAGATCGCCGTATCAATATGATCCGCGCCGCTTTCAATGGCCTTGAGCTGGCACATGGCAGCCAGGCCTGCGGTGTCGTGGGAGTGAATGAACACCGGTAGCGACTGTTCGGCTTTCAGCGCCTTGACCAGTTCACCCGTGGCATAGGGAGTCAGCAGACCGGCCATGTCCTTGATCGCCACCGAATCGCAGCCCATCGCTTCCATCTGCCGGGCCTGTGCGACGAACGCTTCGATGGTGTGCACCGGGCTGGTGGTGTAAGCGATGGTGCCCTGCGCATGCTTGCCCGCAGCTTTTACCGCTTCGATGGCAACGCGCAGGTTACGCACGTCGTTCATGGCATCGAAAATACGGAACACATCGATACCATTCACCGCCGCCTTGGCGACGAACGCCTTGACCACGTCATCGCTGTAATGCCGATAGCCCAGCAGGTTCTGGCCGCGCAGGAGCATTTGCAACCGGGTATTGGGCAAGGCCGCGCGCAGTTGACGCAGGCGCTCCCATGGATCTTCCTTGAGAAAACGCACGCAGGCATCGAAGGTCGCGCCGCCCCAGACTTCCAGCGACCAGTAACCGACCTTGTCGAGCTTGTCGCAGATCGGCAGCATGTCCTCGGTACGCATGCGGGTCGCCAGCAATGATTGGTGAGCGTCACGCAGGATGGTGTCGGTTACGAAAATCTTCTTGGACATTTCACTATTCCTTACAGACCGGCGTGTGCGGCAATGGCGGCGGCGATGGCCAGAGCCAGCTCTTCGGGTTTGCGCTTGATCGAATAATTGGTCAGCTCGGGGTGGCTCTCGACAAAGCTGGTGTTGAATTCACCGCTGCGAAATTCCGGGTTACGCAGAATTTCCTGGTAATAGGCAGCCGTGGTCTTCACTCCTTGCAGGCGCATGTCATCCAGCGCACGCAGGCCACGGTCCATCGCCTCCTCCCAGGTCAGCGCCCAGACGATCAGCTTCAGGCACATCGAGTCGTAAAACGGCGGAATGGTGTAGCCGGTGTAAATCGCCGTATCGGTGCGCACGCCTGGTCCTCCGGGCGCGTAATAGCGGGTGATCTTGCCGAAACTGGGCAGGAAATTGTTCTTCGGGTCTTCGGCATTGATCCGGAATTGCAGGGCAAAACCGCGGTGAATGATGTCTTCCTGCTTGATCGACAGCGGCAGGCCGGACGCAATACGGATCTGCTCGCGAACAATATCGATGCCGGTGATTTCTTCGGTGATGGTGTGCTCGACCTGCACCCGGGTGTTCATTTCCATGAAGTACACCTCGCCCTCGGCGAGCAGGAACTCCACGGTCCCTGCGTTCTCGTAACCAACCGCCTTGGCCGCACGTACCGACAGATCGCCGATGTAGGCGCGCTGTTCGGGCGTCAACTGCGGGCTGGGGGCGATTTCGATGAGCTTCTGGTTACGGCGCTGAATCGAGCAGTCGCGTTCGAACAGATGCACTACATTGCCGAAGCTGTCACCCAGAATCTGCGCTTCGATGTGCTTGGGATTGACGATGCACTTCTCGAGAAACACTTCCGCCGAGCCAAAGGCCTTGGTTGCTTCGGAAATCACCCGGGGGAAGGCCTGCTCGAGTTCTTCGCGGCTGTTGCAACGGCGTATGCCGCGCCCGCCGCCGCCGGAGGTGGCCTTGAGCATTACCGGGTAACCAATACGCTCGCCTTCGACCAGCGCCTCGTCGATGTCCGCGACGTTGCCTTCGGTGCCGGGCGTAACCGGCACACCGGCCTTGATCATGCTGCGCCGCGCTTCGGTCTTGTCACCCATGCGACGAATCACTTCTGCGGACGGACCGATAAACTTAATGCCACGTTCAGCACAGATGTCGGCCAGCTCGGCGTTCTCCGACAGAAAGCCATAACCGGGATGCAGCGCATCGCAGCCCGTCTCTACCGCCAGATTCACCAGCTTGCGCGGGTTCAGGTAACCGGCCAACGGTTCGGCACCAATGCTATAGGCTTCGTCAGCACGCTTGACATGCAGGGCATGCCGGTCGGCATCGGAAAAGATCGCGACCGAGCGAATACCCATCTCGGCGCAGGCACGCACGATCCGGACGGCAATCTCCCCGCGGTTGGCAATCAGAATTTTTGTTATCACTGGCGTTTTCCTCGACCCGTTTTTGTAACAGGGCATGTGACTGAATGCCGCAGGGACACCCTATGCCGAATCAAGGATTAACAAAAATGAGTAAAAGTTGGGACATGCATAAGTAAAAGCTTATAGTTGAAGCTTCTTGTCGTCTCAGGAAGCTCTTATAAATGCGTAAGTCATTGATGCGTATGACATTGCGTCAGCTGCGTATTTTCAATGAAGTATGTGATCTGCGCTCATACAGCCGTGCAGCCGAAGAGATGTCTCTGACGCAGCCTGCCGTCAGCCTGCAGATTCGCCAGCTTGAGGAGCTGATCGGCCAGCCGCTGTTCGAATACGTCAGCAAAAAGCTCTACCTGACTGAGGCGGCGCAGGCACTGCAACTGGCCAGCCGGGATATTTTCGGACGCCTGGAAAGTCTCGACATGCAGCTTTCGGACATGCAGGGCTCGCTGCAAGGCCAGTTGAAGCTGGCGATTGAATCCAGCTGCAAGTATTTCATCCCCCACCTTTTCGCTGCATTCAAACGCCAGCACCCGGAAGTCAGCCTGAGCCTGATGGTTGTCAATCGTGCACAGATAATCAGGCGATTATCGGACAACCGCGATGATCTTGTAGTGATGTCAGCGGTTCCGCTGGATATGGGTCTGGAGTTTCTACCCTTTCTCAACAACCCGATTGTCGCCGTAGCACCACCCGACCACCCGCTGAGCAGCCATGCGACGCTGAATTTGAAAGACCTGGAGCCCTGGCCGTTGCTGACCCGGGAAACGGGTTCAGGCACACGCCGGGCCTGCGAGGAGTACTTCAAAGAGAAACGCGTGCATTTCACGCAGACGCTGGAGGTGTCTTCCAGCGAGGCGCAACGTGAATGCGTGGTCGCCGGACTGGGCCTGGCGATGCTGACACGGCATGCGGTCTGCCAGGAACTCGCCACCGGTGCTCTCGTGGAGCTACCCGTGGCGGAGCTGCCGCTGTATCGAAGCTGGTGCGTGGCTCAGGCCCGAGACAAACGCCTTTCACCCGTGGCACATGCCTTTCTTGCGTTCATCCGCACCGAACGTGCGCAGATCAACCAGCTTGTCGAGCGTTTCGACGGTCGACCGCGGGCAACTTGATAGTCTGCCATACAGCGTTGTCGATACCATCCATGTAGTCACACAGCTCCTGATTAAGCTGACGCGCTTCACTGTAGCTCTCAATAGCCCGACGAAACTCCATGCGGCGCTGGTCTTCCTGCTGGCGGCGGGTTTTCACGGTGCTGGTAGGTAAATCATCGTAATGCCGAGCCATATCCTGTCTCCCAATACGTTTTGTGGGAGCACCAGAATGGAGCGCGACAGTGACAATCAGGCGGCATGCAGATGACAGATCGATGAATTTCGCTCGGTTGAGCGATCAGTCTTCGTGAGTCTTTATCGACTTCGGCGACAGACGCAAGCCGCGCAGGCTGCGCTTGACGCTCTTGAGGTGATTGACCAGGCTCGGGCCGCGGGCCATTGCCACACCCATCGCCAGCACATCGATCACCACCAGGTGCGCGATACGGGACGTCAGCGGCGTGTAGATTTCGGTGTCTTCATGTACATCGATGGCCAGATTGACCGATGACAGCTCGGCCAGCGGCGTCTGGCTTGGGCACAAGGTAATCAGCGTCGCGCCGCTCTCGCGGACCAGATTGGCGGTGATCAGCAAGTCCTTGGAGCGCCCCGACTGGGAAATGCATACCGCGACGTCTGTCGGCTTGAGCGTGACCGCCGACATCGCCTGCATGTGCGGGTCGGAATACGCTGCCGCGGTCAGCAGCAAACGAAAGAACTTGTGCTGCGCATCGGCAGCCACTGCACCGGAAGCGCCAAACCCATAAAATTCGACCCGATTGGCCCCGGCCATGGCCGTGACTGCCATCTGTAAAGCATGGGGGTCGAGGTTTTCGCGCACTTCCATCAGCGTGTGCAGGGTAGTGTCGAAAATCTTCAGGCTGTAGTCGGCGACCGAATCGTCTTCGTGAATCGCGAACTGGCCGAAACTCGCACCCGCTGCCAGACTCTGCGCCAGCTTGAGCTTGAGGTCCTGAAACCCGGTGCACCCAATGGCGCGGCAGAAGCGCACGATGGTCGGCTCACTGATGCCGACGCTGTGCGCCAGATCCGCCATGGAACTGTGCATCACAGCCGCAGGGTCAAGCAGCACATGATCGGCAACCTTGAGCTCCGATTTGCGCAGCAAATTACGTGACTGGGCGATGTGTTGCAGCAGATTCAAGGGGCAGACTCGGCAAAAGGAAGATGGGCTGGGTTGTAGCTTTCTTGTAGTTATACTACATGACCTGCAAACCGCCCAGTTAAACGACGCTGAAACCTGTTACACGGGCCCTGAATGGGTGAATCGAAAAAAATTGTGGGAATAATCCTACATTACGCGGAATCCTGCGCCTGGCCTGCGAATGGCCAATCTTCAAGGTCGACTGACCGCGCTCGACCCTGCAACGCTCGACGACCGGTCGTCAGCACCCGGTCATTTTTATTGCCTGACGCAAAGCATGGTTTGCCCGGCATGACGCAGCACCCTAGAATGCGCGGATGCGCGATGATCTCTCTCTTCTTCTGAATTCCCTCAACGATGCCCAACGTCAGGCCGTAGCCGCCTCATTGGGTCGTCAGTTGGTCCTGGCTGGTGCTGGCTCCGGCAAAACCCGTGTGCTGGTGCATCGCATCGCATGGCTGATGCAGGTCGAGCAAGCCTCCCCGCATTCGGTTCTGTCGGTGACGTTCACCAACAAGGCTGCCGCCGAAATGCGCCACCGCATCGAGCAGCTGATGGGCATCAGCCCTGCTGGCATGTGGGTGGGCACCTTCCACGGTCTGGCCCACCGCCTGCTGCGAGCGCACTGGCAGGAAGCCGGGCTGGTGCAAACCTTCCAGATTCTCGACAGCGATGACCAGCAGCGCTTGGTAAAACGCGTGATGCGCGAGCTGGGCCTGGATGAGCAACGCTGGCCTGCACGTCAGGCACAGTGGTTCATCAACGGCCAGAAAGATGAAGGCCTGCGCCCGAAACATATTCAGGCCAGCGGCGATCTGTTCCTGACCACCATGAAAAGCGTCTACGAAGCCTACGAGGTCGCCTGTCAGCGGGCTGGCGTCATCGACTTCTCCGAACTGCTGCTGCGCGCACTCGACCTGTGGCGCGATAATCCGGGTTTGCTCGCGCATTATCAGCGTCGTTTCCGCCATGTATTGGTGGATGAATTCCAGGATACCAACGCCGTGCAATACGCGTGGCTGCGTCTGCTCGCTCAGGGCGGCGACAGCCTGATGGTGGTCGGCGATGACGATCAGTCCATTTACGGCTGGCGTGGCGCGAAGATCGAGAACATCCACCAGTATTCGTCTGACTTCCCGGACACCGAAGTCATCCGTCTGGAGCAGAATTACCGCTCCACAGCGAGCATCCTCAAGGCCGCCAACGGCTTGATCGTCAATAACAGCGGTCGCCTGGGCAAGGAGTTGTGGACTGACGTCGGCGATGGCGAGCTGATCAACCTGTATGCCGCTTTCAACGAACACGATGAGGCGCGCTATGTGGTCGAGACCATCGAAAACGCGCTGCAAACCGGCATCTCGCGCAACGACATCGCCATTCTGTACCGTTCCAACGCCCAGTCGCGGGTGCTGGAAGAAGCCCTGCTGCGCGAACGTATTCCATATCGCATTTACGGCGGGCAGCGCTTCTTCGAGCGCGCCGAAATCAAGAACGCGATGGCGTATATGCGCTTGCTGGAAGGTCGTGGCAACGATGCAGCGCTGGAGCGGGTGATCAACGTTCCGGCTCGCGGCATCGGCGAAAAAACCGTCGAAGCGATTCGCGAGCATGCGCGTCATGCCGACGTCTCCATGTGGGAAGCCATGCGCCTGCTGGTCGCTAACAAGGGCCTGACCGGCCGCGCCGCCACGGCCCTGGGCGGGTTCATCGAGCTGATCGAGAACCTGTCGGCGAAGGTCATGGAGATGCCGCTGCACCTGATGACCCAGACGGTTATCGAGCAGTCCGGGCTGATCACCTATCACGAGCAGGAAAAAGGCGAGAAAGGCCAGGCGCGGGTAGAAAACCTTGAGGAACTGGTCAGCGCGGCCCGTGCTTTCGAGAATCACGAAAGCGAAGAAGACCTGACGCCACTGGCAGCGTTTTTGGGGCATGCCTCGCTGGAAGCAGGCGACACCCAGGCGCAGGAGCATGAAGACAGCATTCAGCTGATGACCCTGCACAGCGCCAAGGGCCTGGAGTTTCCGCATGTGTTCCTGGTGGGCATGGAGGAAGGGCTGTTCCCGCACAAGATGAGTCTGGAAGAGCCGGGGCGCCTGGAAGAAGAGCGACGTCTGGCTTATGTCGGCATCACCCGCGCCATGAAACAGCTGGTGATGACCTACGCCGAAACGCGTCGTCTGTACGGCAGCGAAACCTACAACAAGGTCTCGCGTTTTGTACGCGAGATTCCGCCGGCGCTGATCCAGGAAGTGCGCCTGTCCAACAGCGTGAGTCGCCCGTTCGGTGGCACTCCTAAGTTCAACAGCAGCAGCCTGTTCAACGGCACCGGCATTCCGGAAACCGAGTTCACCATGGGCCAGCGCGTACAGCATGCGGTGTTCGGCGAAGGCGTGATCCTCAACTTCGAGGGCGCTGGCGCTCAGGCACGGGTGCAGGTCAACTTCGCCGAAGGCAGCAAGTGGCTGATGATGGGCTATGCGAAGCTGGTGCCGTTGTAGCGTTCAGTGGTTGGGCGCGGTGCCAGTTCTTGTTCCCGCGCTCGGCGTCATACATTAGTCCGCTTTTGATTCTGGCCGCAGGCCGTGGGAGCGAGATTGCTCGCGAAGGCGCTGTTTCAGTCGATGCATTTTCGGCGATTATAAAGACCTTTTCGCGAACAAGTTCGCTCCCACGCCCTTCGGGCAGATGCACAGGGGCCATTTATTCCAGGCGTTCCAAGACCTGTGTATAACCTCGGTGCGTGAGGCTAATCAAAAGTCTTACGAAGCGCGCTGAAAAGTCCTACGCTATTTATGTAAAAGTCCGAAACACTAACGCGCTGGTCATGTAGTCATCTGCTGTGCAACATGGCGCGCGTGCAATCACAAAACGGGAATACCCTTATGCAACGTTTTCTTAGCATCGCGATGGCGCTGTGCATCGGGCTCACCATGAGCCTGGATGTGAACGCCGCGCGTTTCGGTGGCGGCAAGAGCATGGGCTCGGCGCCTACGCATCAGGCACGCCAGACCGCACCCTCCACTCCGGCGGCTGCACCTAACGCTGCTGGCCGTCCTGCGCCTGCGGCAAGCGGTGCGTCGCGCTGGCTGGGCCCATTGGCCGGTATCGCTGCCGGTGGCCTGCTCGCGTCGATGTTCATGGGTGACGGCTTCAACGGCCTGCAACTGTTCGACATCCTGATCATGGGTCTCATCGCCTTCCTGATCTTCCGCTTCATTGCGCGTCGTCGTCAGCAGCAACAGCCGAAAATGGCCGCTGCCGGTGCACCGTACCAGCGTGAAAGCAGCCAGCCTGCGCAGAACCCGATCTTCGGCAGTTCCTCACCGGCCTCCGCTGCGCCAGTGATCAACGCCCCGGCCTGGTTCAACGAAGAGCGCTTTCTGGAAGCCGCTCGTGGCCACTTCCAGTCGCTGCAGCAGCACTGGGACGCCAACGAAATGGACAAGATCGCCGAGTTCGTTACCCCGCAAATGCTGCAGTTCCTGAAAAAGGAACGTGCGGACCTGGGCGATGGCTTTCAGTCGACCTACATCGACAACCTCCAGGTTCAACTGGACGGTGTGGATGATCGCGCCGACAAGACCATCGCTACCCTGACCTTCTCGGGCGTGTCCAAGTCGTCGCGCTTCGACCAGGGCGAAGTGTTCAGCGAAAGCTGGAATATGGAGCGCCCACAGGGTGATAACCAGCCGTGGCTGGTAGCAGGAATTCGCCAGAACGGTTGAACCAGATTCCTTTCTCGCGTTCAGAACCCCGGACATGTCCGGGGTTTTTGCTTATCCGTTCGGATAGTTATTTTGAGAAAGGCTTTACGCTACTGTATAACCCGCGCCATCAAGTGAGAGGATCTGTGTCGTGGAAGAAGTCATCGAACAACTGCGTGAAGCAAACGAACCGGTCCCGGTTCCGCTTGAGCTGCCAGACGAAGACCAACTGGTCGAAATTGAAGAACAGCTGTTCATCAATATTCCGTTCGTCTTCAAAGAGTTTCTCCTGACGGTCAGCGATGTGGTGTACGGCAGCCTTGAGCCCGTCACCGTGACCGATCCGCAGTCGCACACCTATTTGCCGGACGTGGCCGCCACGGCCTGGGATCTGGGCGTGCCGCGCGAGCTGATTCCGATCTGCCAGGACGGCGACGACTACTACTGCGTCGAGGAAGACGGCACGGTCGTGCTGTGGTCCGCCGAAGAGGAACTGGTCACCGAGGAAAGCTGGGAGTCAGTCTGGCACTGGGCTCGGGATGTCTGGCTGGAAAGCTGAGACACCCCGTTTGGTAAAAACTGTAAGGTAATCGCCGGGCTCAATGCCCGGACGATTCCTGATTATTGCCCAGCGTCTCCAGCAGCGCGATCTGCATCCGCGTATGCACGCGGATCAGCCAGCGCCAAAGCAGTGCCGCAACCAGAGCGGCAATCAGGGCGATGACCAGCAGCAATTCGTTGGCAGGCAGAATGCTTGCCGACAATGCTGCCAACATCACGAAAATCACCACCAGCGACAACAGCGGAATCACTTCCGCCACGACCTTGCGCACCCGCACGGTATGTCGGCCCGCCATCTCGGGTTTGACGCCCATCTCCGCCAGCAGCATCGACAGCGCCTTGAGCTTGCGATACGCCGCAATCAGAAACGGCAGCGACAGCAGCAACGCCGCGCCGCAGATCCAGGCTTTCTGGTGACTGACATCCGCCACCCATTCGTCCATGTACCCGCCAAGATGCTCGGCAAAGTAGCCGCCGCTGAAGAAAATCGCCATTACCAGCGCCAGATTGACCCCGACCTGTAGCAGAATCCGCCGGATCATCCCGGCAAGCACTGCACTTTGCCCTTGCGGCTGAATGCTGCGCAGCCACTCGCCGTACATGCCGAACACCCGTGCAACCCGCCGGGGCATTATCGACGCCAGCTTGAGTGACAGCGGATCGGCACCGCGAATCAGATAGGGCGTCAGCAAAGTAGTAATGGCTGATACCGCCACTGCCACCGGGTAGAGAAAGTCGCTGGTGACCTGCAGGGTCATGCCCAGCGCCGCGATGATGAAGGAGAACTCGCCAATTTGTGAAAGCCCCATCCCCACGCGCAATGAGGTGCGACCGTCATTGCCGGCGATAAACGCCCCAAGGCCGCAAGATAGTATTTTGCCCAGCACCACAGCGACAGTGATGACTGCAATCGGCCAGGCATATTCCAGCAGGATTTTCGGGTCGATCATCAAACCGATGGCGACAAAAAAGATTGCACTGAACATGTCGCGAACCGGTTCTATCAATCGCTCGATTTTCAGCAGCTCACGCGACTCGGCCATGATAGCGCCGATCAGGAACGCGCCCAGCACCATGCTGTATTCCAGCTTGACCACCAGCAGACAGAAGCCGAAACACAGGCCCAGCACGGTAATCAACAGCATTTCATTGCTTTCGAACCTGGCGACATAGGCCAGCAAACGGGGCACCAGCAGAATCCCGATCACCAGCGCTACGATCATGAACAGCGACAGTTTGCCGACCGTGGAAAACACTTCCCCCGAACTGACGGAGCCGCTGACTGCGATGCCGGACAACAGCGCAATAATGCCGATGCCGAGAATGTCTTCGACGATCAGCACACCGAAGATCAACTGGGCAAAATGCTGGTTCTTCATCTTCAGGTCGTTGAGCGCCTTGACGATGATGGTGGTGGAAGAGATCGCCAGAATCGCGCCGAGAAACAGCGAGTCCATGGTTTTCCAGCCAAAGAACTGGCCGATCTCGTAGCCGATCCAGATCATCAGGGCAATTTCCAGGAAAGCCGCGATGAACGCCGTCGCGCCGACCTTGAACAACTTGCGCAGGCTGAATTCCAGCCCCAGGCAGAACATCAGGAAAATCACTCCCAGCTCGGCCAGAATCTTGATGGTGTCCTCATCGTGAATCAGGCTGACCGGTGGTGTATGCGGACCGATAATGAAGCCCGCCACGATATAACCGAGCACCACTGGCTGCCTGAGACGGTGAAAAAGGATGGTCACCACGCCGGCCACCAGCATGATTACTGCCAGGTCCTGAATGAAATTGATGGCATGCATGGGGGTACGGCTCCTTGTGGGTGATGACTCCCAAAACCGCTGGCGCTGTTCTTGCAACGGCGTCGGCGGGTAATTGCGCCATCAAAATCGGATGAAAGCGTAGGAAAATTCCCGATCCACGGGTTTTTGCAGGTTAACACCGCCCCCTTCGACATAAAGCCGGTGCAATATATGGAAACAGATAGTTATGACGCGTGACGGCCGCCTGCTGGCCAGCGTCCCGATAACTGTCGCAAGCCCCATTGAGCGCCAGCATAGGCGCCCCTTGAACACCTTGACCGTGTGAGTACGCTATGGAACCCGGAAACGCCCAGCTGTCGATGACTGTATTGATGACCCCGGACATGGCCAACTTCTCTGGCAATGTACACGGCGGTACGTTGCTCAAGTACCTGGACGAAGTGGCCTACGCGTGTGCCAGCCGCTACGCCGGACGCTATGTGGTAACGCTGTCGGTGGACCAGGTGATTTTTCGCGAGCCGGTGCATGTCGGCGAACTGGTGACCTTTCTCGCCTCGGTCAATTACACCGGCAACACGTCCATGGAGGTGGGCATCAAGGTGGTCACCGAAAACATCCGCGAGCGCTCGGTACGCCATTCCAACAGTTGCTTCTTCACCATGGTTGCCGTGGACGACAATCGCAAACCCGCCAGCGTACCGCCTTTGGAACCGGAAACCCCGGAAGGCAAGCGTCGTTTCATTCAGGCGCAACAACGCCGCCAGATTCGTCAGGAACTGGAAAAGCGTTATCAGGACATCAAGGAAGAAGCCTTGTAAGGGACAGGCTCAGACATGGATGCCTGAGCCCTCGGTTGCATCTGAAGGTTACAGACGCACAGCGTCGAACTTCACCCGTGGATGCGCGATGCGATCTTGGGCGCGCACCAGTTCCAGCTCGTAACTGCCGCAAGCCTGCGTTTCCAGCAACACTTCGTGGACTGCCGCTGCGGTGAATTCGAACGCTGCGACCAAATCGTCGCCCAGTAAAATGCGTGACAGGAACAACCCGGACGTCAGATCCCCCACACCGACCGGCTGGCGTGGAAATGCCAATAGCGGACGGCGCAGATGCCAGCTTGCCTCGGCGGTCACCAACAGCATTTCAAAGCCGTCGGCAGCCTTGCCGGGGTAATCAAGGTGTTTGACGACAACCGCTTTGGGACCCCGCGCCAGCAAGGCCCGCGCCATCGCCAGGCAGTCGGCCAGCGATTCGGGCTTGCGGCCAGAGAAGCTGTCCAGCTCCAACTGATTGGGACACATGAAATCTGCCATGGCCGCAGCCTCTTCCAGCAGGAAGTCGCTGACTTCGGGCGCAACGATGCAGCCTTTTTCAGGATGGCCCATCACCGGGTCGCACAGGTACAGCGCCTTCGGATTGGCAGCCTTGATGCGCGCCACGCCGGTCAGAATCGCCCTGCCCTGCGCCGCACTGCCCAGATACCCGGACAGCACGGCATCACAGTTGCCCAGCTCGCCGATGGCGGCTATCCCCTCAATCAGCGCGGGAATCTGCTGCGGGGCCAGCACTTCGCCTGTCCACTGCTTGTATTGCGTGTGGTTGGAAAACTGAACCGTATTGAGCGGCCAGACATTGACCCCGATACGCTGCATCGGGAACACCGCTGCGCTGTTGCCGGCGTGGCCGAATACCACATGGGACTGGATAGCGAGCAAGTGAGGCGTACGTTTCATTGGGGGCGGAATCCTGAACACGATGCAAATGCAATAATGAGAAATATAAGTTGCGCAGTATGGCTGTAAATCACTCAGGGCAGTTAAGCTGGTAACTCCTACGCTGGAGCACTCCGTCATGCTGACCCTGGGAAACATCTTCGTGCTGATGCTGTTCGCAAGTGCTGCGGCCTGGTGGTGGCACGCCCATGGTCTGCGAGAGAAAGCGCTGGCGCGCGTCAAGCAGCATTGTGCACGCCTTGAGCTGCAACTGCTGGACGACGCCGTTGCCCTGCGCCGCCTGACCTTTGCCCTCGACGCTCAGGGTCGCAAGCGCCTGGCCCGCGTGTATGGCTTCGAGTTCACCGTGACCGGCGAGCAGCGTCACCCTGGCACGATCACCATGTTCGGCGCGCACACTGCGCAAATCGAACTGGCACCCTACCCGTTTGAAATCAAGACGCCACCACCCAGCGCTGAAATTATTCAAATGAGCGAGTGGCGTCAATCGCATCAGAAATGGAAGCAGTAGCGGCTGGTTAAATGCAAATCGTTGTGGGAGCGAGCTTGCTCGCGAAGAGGGCGTCAAAGCCCCCGAAAAGAGGGCGTTTGAAGGGTCGCCTTCGCGAGCAAGCGGCGCATCACGCCAGACACTCCACCATCTGCGCCTGCAACTTATCCACATCCTGCGGTGTAGAGAAGATCAATTCCAGGCGTGAATCCTGACGCCATTCGCTGATTTGCCAGGCCAGCGGAGCACCGTCGACCACGTTGCCGGAATACCAGCCGCCTTCGCTGTGGATAACCATCTTCGCGCGCCGCCACTCAATGCTTTCCAGCCAGTACAGAATGCGCTGCAGGTCAAAGCGTTGCGAGGGATGCCAGCGCCAGCCGATGCTCCAGCTTTCAGCACTGGCCTGAATCAGGCAGATCGGTACCTTCGGGTCGACCCATAGCGCAGGCAACTGGCCAACGCTGTTGGGCAGCATCAACTTATCCACAGCCTGTTTATCCACAACGGCAGCGGCGTTGAACCCCGGTATTTGGCTCGGGTGCAGCTCCCCGTATCGGGTCCAGATCAAGGCGTGCGGCAGCAACTGTTCGGCCAATGCCAAGCGAGAGACTTCATCCAGCTGCTCGGACTTGTTCATGACCACAAGCCCTGCATCCGCCAGTGCTTCCTGTTGAGTGCTCGGCAACGGTTGTCCGGCGAGCATTGCTTGCGCGTCCAGCACCACCACGCCGGGCTGAACATTCAGGACGCCACGCCAGGGCGCCTCGCGCAATTGCGCCATGAGTTGCGCAGGATGACCCAACCCCGAAGGCTCGATCAGCAGACGATCAGGCCGGGCCTTGCGCAACAACCGCCCCAGACCGATCTGGAACGGCACGCCATTGACGCAACACAGGCAGCCGCCAGCCACTTCGCCAAGTGCGATACCATCGGCATCCGTGGTCAGCAGGGCGGCATCCAGACCGATCTGCCCGAACTCATTGATTAACACGGCCCAGCGTTCATGGGCGGGTTTGTGCGCCAGCAGGCGTTTGATCAGGCTGGTCTTGCCGGCGCCCAGCGGGCCACCGATGACATGCGTCGGTATGTTTTGCAGCATGGGATCACTTTTGACGAATGCGTGGGTCATTGAAGAGCAAGGAAGGGTAATGATGCAAGTGATGTGGCTGCCCGTCCGCCTGGCACTGACGCTGCTGGCGGTGAGTTCGGGTACGGCGTGGGCCGAGGCGTGTCTGGTCCACAGCCAGGCCGAAAGGCTGGATGTGAAAGTCTGCCAGGAAAATATCAATATCCCGGCAGACCTGTTCCACGACAGCTTCTGCAAGCCACAACTGGCCGGGCAGAAGACCGAAACGACCTACTCGCAACAGTGCCCGGCAGGTGCCTTCGGTGTCTGTCGCAATGCGCAGGTCGCCAATCTGCCGTATCGCGAGCACATTCACTATTACGGGGTCGCCCGTGACGCGCTGTACCTCAAGCCCTTCTGTGAAGGCCAGAGCAAGGGGCAATGGGTAACGCCTGAATAAAGCTTCAGTCCAGCCAGTCCAGCGTCAGAATCAACCTGCGCTCGTTACGCAGCAGTTGCGGCGAGCGATGGATCAAACCGAAGCCTTCGTTACCGTGCCAGCGTTCACCCTTGAGCAACGCCACTTCCCCGCTGTTGATCTGCTGGATGTCGGCGGCATTGGTGGGCTCGGCATCGAGGCGACCGAGTTGTTTGCGGTCCATGACGTCTTCATGCAGCCACTGGCTGCCCACCCCGCCGTAAGTGGTGATGAGGCGCACCGGCACATGATCGACATGGAAACGCGGGCACATGGCTTTATCGAGCACCCGCAGGCGCAGGCCAACGCACTCGGCACCCAGCAGACAGGCATAAGCGCTGACCAGCCAGGAAACGTCGGCAATGAAGCCCTGATACCCCTGCAAATCGGAATATCCCCGAGCCAGCGTGGTCAGGTCAGGCTCGACTTCACCCCCCCTTACTTGCAGGGGCATGGACTCGGCAAGGGGCTCGCCCATCGACAGCAACAAGGCACCGAAATCTTCGATGTGCGCAGGCAGCTGACGCTGCCAGACCGCAAGGTTGACGTCATCCTGGAGGATCTCGCTCAATACCTCAGGCGTGCCGCCGTGTGCCTGACGAACGGCGTTCTTGTCATTCAAACGATAGGCCAGCATCAGGCAGCCACCTCTTCTTCGTACCAGTCGCCAAAAGGATCGGCCAGCGTGCGCCAGCGCTCGACACCCGCCGCCATCTCGGTATCAGTGAGCAGGCATTTGTCCAGTTCGGCTGTCAGCAGGGCAAAATCAATGTTCTGACCGATGAACACCAGTTCCTGACGGCAGTCACCGGTTTCAGTCGACCAGTTCTCCAGAATGGATTTGACGCTTTCTCTGTCCTCTGGCCAGCTTTCACGGTTCACGAAGCGCCACCAGCGTCCGGCAAAACCGTGGCGCATCAAGCCGCCCGCCTGCGACCAGCTACCTGCATCCTTGTATTTGCTGGCCAGCCAGAAGAAGCCTTTGGAGCGCAGCAGTTTGCCATTGGTCCACGGGCGATTGATGAAATTGAAAAAACGCTCCGGATGGAACGGGCGCCGGGCACGATAGGCAGTTGATGCTATGCCGTACTCTTCGGTTTCCGGCGTGTGTTCGCCGCGCATTTCCTTGAGCCAGCCCGGTGCCTGAG
The DNA here is from genome assembly GCF_032587875.1 of Pseudomonas syringae group sp. 243L2. Taxonomy (NCBI): domain Bacteria; kingdom Pseudomonadati; phylum Pseudomonadota; class Gammaproteobacteria; order Pseudomonadales; family Pseudomonadaceae; genus Pseudomonas; species Pseudomonas syringae group sp. 243L2. The sequence goes on along the minus strand of NZ_JAWHPL010000015.1, from coordinate 119,409 downwards.
ACGCGCGCTGGAAGTCAAAACGCCCGGTGTTGAGAATCGTCGCCAACGGCACCTGGCCCATCACCATCGGCACAATCTCGGCTTCGGGGTTGAGGCGCTTCAGGATCGCCATCAGCTCTTCGCGCTCACTGGAGCTGATCAGGTCGATCTTGCTGAGCAGGATGACGTCGGCAAATTCGATCTGCTCGATCAGCAGGTCGGTAATCGAGCGGTCATCGTCTTCACCCAGGCTTTCACCGCGTGTGGACAAGCCGTCCGCCGCTTCGTAGTCGAGCAGAAAATTCACGCCATCGACGACGGTGACCATGGTGTCCAGACGCGCCAGATCCATCAGGCTTTTGCCAGCTTCGTCACGAAAAGTGAAGGTCTCGGCCACTGGCAGTGGTTCGGAGATTCCAGTGGATTCGATCAATAAATAGTCAAAACGACCGTCCTGAGCAAGACGACTGACCTCTTCGAGCAAGTCCTCGCGCAAGGTGCAGCAGATGCAGCCATTGCTCATCTCGATCAGCTTTTCTTCGGCACGGTTCAGGCTGACATCGCGCTGAACTTCGCTGCCGTCGATATTGATCTCACTCATATCGTTGACTATTACGGCAACCCGCAGGTTTTCACGATTGCGCAGCACATAATTGAGTAAAGTGCTTTTACCGGCCCCTAGAAAACCGGACAGAACGGTAACGGGTAGAAGATTTGCCATCAGGATTCTCCAGGCAGCTGCAAGGCTTGAACCTTGTTCATGTCGGCTGCAACGAATCCCTCAGGCAGCCGACTCTAATCACACTGAGATGTTATAGTATAACAACACATAATAGCTACGGCGTTGGTGAAGGGATCTTCATGAGACGGGTTTCAACAGGTTTGGTGGCGATGTTGATCAGCGCGCACTTGATGGCAGCACCACCCAGGCCTTCTGCCGACCTCGCCACCTGTACGCGTAGCGCGACGGTGCTGGCGTGCAGCGATGCCCAAGGCAATAGCTACAGCGTGACCACAGCCGGATCGACGACCTGGTTGAAGGGTTACGAGGTACTCGATAAGCGCCGCTGGACGCAGACCAACAGTCGCTATGGTCAGCTGACGTTTTTTACCGGGCTGGCTTCCAATGGCGAAGCCTGGGTAGGCACTGTCCAGCGCGTGGGCTGGACAACAATCACGCGGGTGTCCAGCTCAAGCGGTACGCGTAGCAAGATCACCTGCAGCCGGCTGAACGGCTGCCGTTGACCTGCTCAGACCTGCTGTTCCTGCTTCTGCGCTTGCAGCCAGGCCATGTGCGAATCCACTGGCGGGTTGCGCTGGAAATAGCGCTGCAGGCCATCGAACAAGCCGTCTGCAACGGCCTGCTGATGGCGCGCTGTGACCAGGCGCTGACTGTCTCGACTGTTGGAGATAAACCCGGTTTCGACCAGAATCGACGGTACGTCCGGTGACTTGAGCACGGCGAACCCGGCCTGCTCGACACGCTTCTGATGCAACGTGGTAATGCCTTCCAGACTGCCGAGAACGGTGTGGCCCAGTTGCAGGCTGGCTGCAATGGTAGCGTTCATCGACATGTCGAGAATCACCCCGGCGAGCATCGGGTCCTTGTCCTTGAGGTTGAGCAGCGACGAGGCACCCAACAAATCGGCACCGTTTTCTCGCTGAGCCATGAAACGCGCCGTTGCCGAGGTTGCACCGCCTTCGGAAAGGGCAAACACCGAAGCACCAGAGGCCGTCAGACGAGGCGCTGCGTCGGCATGTACGGAGATGAACATGTCGGCGTTGGACTTGTGCGCGAACTCGACGCGCTTGCGCAGTGGTACGAAGAAGTCATCGTTGCGCACCAGACGCACGTCGAAACCCTTCTCGCGCTTCAGGCGTTTGGCCAGCAACTGCGCGATGGAAAGCACCACATCTTTTTCGCGTTCACCCCGAGAACCTACAGCGCCCGGGTCCTTGCCGCCATGACCGGCATCGACCACCACCATGATGTCGCGTCCGGTGTGCGCCTTGTTGGTCTGGATCGGGACGGGCACCGGTGGCGGCAGCTCAGCCATCTGCACGGGCGCATGGGCCGTGGAACTCATGTCCAGCACCAACCGGTGTCCCTGCCCACCTTCCGGGCCGAGCAGAAAACTATTGAGTTGCACTGGCACGGTCAGGTCCAGCACGATGCGCGTGTCGTCACCCTGGCCGTAGTGCCCGGAGCGAATGGACTTGATAACGGTACGGTCCAGCGCCAGCTGGCTGAAGTCGCCGGTGAGCCGCGAACCGCTGACATCGATGATCAGGCGGTCGGGGGCGGTAAGCGTGAAGGTTTTGTATTGCACCGGGCCGCTCAGGTCGAGGACCAGTCGCAGCTTGTCGTTGGTACGCCACAGGCGGGCGTTACGAATCTGTGTGGCATACGCACCCAACGGCAACGTCAGGGCCGCGCTGGCCAGCAGCATGTTGAGCAACACTTGGCGTCGGTGCATGGAACATCTCAAAGAGCAAATTGAGCATCCCGGCTCACGAAGGGTTCATCCACATCATTAGTAACAATATAACATGCAGTTACGGACGAAACATGAAGCCCTTCATGAAGATTCCGTCATCTGGCGCCCCGCCAACGTGACAAAAAATCACCGCCTTCAGACAGAGTGTTCCACGTGGAACATAACCCTCTGAATTTGATCAGGTACGCGGGGCGACATTGCCGCACTGTGGCCCCAGCCATACAGCGCGAGTGTCCATGCTGCCATTCTGTTGCTGACCAGTGGCGTTAAAAGTACCTACCACGTTTGTGGTGAACTCACGATCACTAAGGAACTGCGCCTGCCCGGTGCCCTGAGCTTTCGGGCAGCTAAACTGAAAGTTCCAGGTCTTGCCATTTCGCGCGGTGATTTTTTGCGTGCACCCGGAAGCCGGATCAGTCAGCGGGATGTTATCAGACTGTACCTGAGCCTGTGTCAGGCAGGCTCTCACGCCCTTGCCGCCGAGCGACACGCCCTGCTTCTTCATCATCTGTTCCATCATGGCGCGCTGCTCAGGCGGCAGATTCTGCAATTGCCCCAGCATCAATTGCATGTCCGGCAATTGCTGTCCGTCCACCTTCATATTGCTCGACGTCAGTTCCCACAAGCCGGGTTGCAGCATCTGCGCTTGAGCCAGGGGGGTTGCCAGGCAAAACATCCAGGCCAATATGCGTTTATTCATTTCAAGATTCCTGATGGGCGATTGCAGATGTAAACGGGGCCGGAATCATCCAGCCGGAAGATAAGCCTTAGACGGCACAGGCGTCGCCCAGTTGCATGGGTAATAAAATAGCGACATTCCCGTTCAGCTGTGGTCTGTTAGGCAGCAAAGACGAGGAGCATTGTTCCACATGGATTATCACGACCCGTACTTTTTCGGTTATGTCCTCGGCTTCATTCATTTGCTGGGCACATGCGCCGCTATTCACGCGCTGCTGACGGTGCGTACCTCTCAAGGTGCGATTGCCTGGGCGATGCCGCTGCTGTTCATTCCGTATTTCACCCTGCTGCCTTATCTGGTGTTCGGCAGAAGCTCGTTCGACGCGTACATCAAGGCGCGTCGCCAGGCCAACCAGGAAATGCGCATTGCGATTGGCAGCCTCAACTGGCGGCCGTGGATCGAGGAAGCTGTGGCAGCACGTCGCTCGGATGCCTATGCGGCGTTGCGCGCCATGCCCAAGTTGGGAAACATGCCTGCACTGGCCAACAACAAAGTCAGGTTATTGATTAATGGTGAGGAAACCTTCGGAGCGATCTTCAAAGCCATCCGTGAGGCGAAAAAGACAATCCTGATTCAGTTCTTCATCATTCATGACGACAACCTCGGTCGCCAACTGCAAACACTGCTGCTGGAAAAAGCCGCCGAGGGCGTAGGCATCTTTGTCCTTTATGACCGGATCGGTAGCCACGCACTGCCGGGGGCCTACATCGACAAATTGCGCGACGGTGGCGTGCAGATAAAAGCCTTTGCCACACGTGGCGGCTGGTTGAATCGCTTTCAGATCAACTTCCGCAACCACCGCAAGATCGTCGTCGTCGATGGCCTGAAAGGCTACATGGGCGGGCATAACGTGGGTGACGAATACATGGGGCTGAAGCCGCCGCTGGCTCCCTGGCGCGACACCCATGTAGAAGTCATCGGCCCGGTGGTCGCCTGCCTGCAGGAGTCGTTCGCCGAAGACTGGTTCTGGGCCACCCGCGAGCTGCCACCATTGAGCCTGCCTGATGAGTTTCCCGAGGATGGTGTGCTCTGCCAGTTGCTGACCAGTGGCCCGGCCGATGCGCAGGAAACCTGCTCGCTGTTCTTCGTCGAAGCCATCCACGCTGCCGAAGAGCGCGTATGGATCACCAGCCCTTACTTCATACCTGACGAAGCCGTGACCGCTGCGCTGACCCTGGCGGTACTGCGCGGGGTGGATGTGCGCCTGCTGCTGCCCTCACGGCCTGATCATTATGTGGTCTATGCCGCCTCCAGCCTGTACGCCTTCGATGCCGTGCGTGCCGGCGTGCGGGTATTCCGTTACGAACCAGGCTTCCTGCACCAGAAGGTCGTGCTGGTCGACAACGACATCACTGCCATAGGCAGCGCAAACCTCGACAACCGCTCGTTCCGTCTCAACTTCGAACTGATGCTACTGACGGTCGACAGCGACTTCTCCAGCCAGGTGGAATCCATGCTCACTGCCGACTTCAACCTCGCCCGCGAAATATCCGTGCAGGAAAGCCACGAAACGCGGCGCCTGCATCAACTGGGTATGCGCGTGGCGCGGCTGATTTCGCCGATTCTGTGAAGATTAAGGTGTACTACATTGTTGCACCTCAAACATTGGATAACCCATGAGTTTTCACTAGAATTTTGATAACCACGCGCATTGATGGATTTTACGAGGCTCAAGATGAAGGCGTCACTGCAGCAGGTGTTACAGGCTGATCGAATAGACGACCTGCAAAAGCTAGGAACATTTATTGAAGTGAAGAGAGGCATCGAAACTCAGCTGATGTTGAAGCTCGGGGTCAATGGCTGGGTAGCGTTATTCTCGAAACTGAATGTTCTGAAAACCGCGCTCTTGGCGAGTAAGACCTCCGTCCACATGGCCGCCCATGAAAACACCTTCAGAGAAGCCAAACGCAAACTCTCAAAAAGCCTGGGTTTTCAAATAACGGCACACAATCAAGCAGAGCTCGACCGGCTGATACAAACATGCTCACTGTATGTTCTCGGTCGTACGGTTGTTGACCCGCGTAAGCGCTTTGAAGAGAAGAAACACAGAAATTTCATAAACAGTTCGAAACTGGAAGGAATCCACATACCCTTCACCGACGAGAAAACGTCTTTGGAGATGATACTGGCCAAGCACAGAAGATGATCAATGGACAGATACGATGCTTCTCATGACCACTATTGCTATCCCGGCTCATCGGTACTGAAAAACAAGCTGAACATTCAAGACATGGATGACCTTGAAGCAGCAGAGCGAGACATCACTGCCGTTACCGTTAATCGCGTCCAGTACGTCGCACCTCCTTACAGTCTCGACAATTTAAAACAGCTGCATCACCTACTCTTTTCCGACCTCTATGAGTGGGCCGGAAACATCAGAAGTGTCGATATTTCAAAAGGTGGAACTCGCTTTTGTACCTGCGCACGAATTGAGGTGGAGGCGGCTAAAATTTTTGCCAGTCTTCAGAAGAAAAACTGGCTGGGCGCATTGGACAAAGACGCTTTTTGCGGAGGCTTGGCAGAGTATTACTGTGAACTCAATATGATTCACCCCTTCCGCGAAGGCAACGGCAGGGTTCAGCGCATTCTCTTTGAGCACCTTGCCTTGTCTGCAGGCTATGAGCTCGATTGGGCAACCGTCAGTCAGGAGGAATGGGTAAGGGCCAATATTGATGGCGTCAACGTGAACTATGGCCCCATGAAAGACATCTTCGAGCGCATCGTAACCCTCTGCTAATCGGCCTGCCGAGCACGAACGCCGCCTTGCGTGCTCAAGACACTTAAGACTCTCAGAGTATCCCGGCCTCGGTGTTCGTAACTAAAGCTCATCTATAAATATCCTCCCGCGTCAGCGGCAACCCGGTCTTGCCATCGGCAAAGGGCTTCACGGCGAGTATCTGGTGCAGGTTGATCCAGCCCTTGGCGAATCCATAGGCGCAGCCCGCCAGGTACAGACGCCAGATGCGCAGGGTATGTTCGGGCACGATACGGGCGGCTTCGCCGAGCCTTGATTCAAGCCGCGCGCTCCAGTGTTCCAGCGTTCTGGCGTAGTGCGGGCGCAGGCTTTCCACGTCGACTATTTCCAGCCCGGCTTCACTGATATGGGCGCTGATCATGGCCACGTGCGGCAGCTCGCCGTTGGGGAATACATAGCGGTCGATGAACTCCCCGGCACCGCGCCCGACAGGACGCCCATCCGTATGCCGCGCGGTGATCCCGTGATTCATGACCAGGCCGCCCTCCTTCACCGCACCGAACAGGCATTGCGCATACAACGGCAAGTTAGCGTGCCCTACGTGCTCGAACATACCGACGCTGACCACCTTGTCGAAGCGCGCATCCTGCGGCAGGTCGCGGTAGTCGAGCAGTTGCAGGTCGACCTTGTCCTGCAAGCCCTCGGCCTGCACTCGTTGACGGGCCAGCGTCAGTTGTTGCTCGCTGAGCGTGATGCCGAAAACCTTCGCGCCATATTCGCGAGCGGCAAACCGCGCCAGTCCGCCCCAGCCGCACCCCACGTCCAGCAGATACTCACCTGGCTTGAGCCGTAACTTGCGGCACAGGTGGTGGAATTTATCCTGCTGCGCCTGCTCGAGCGATTCGTCACCGGTCTTGAAGTACGCGCAGGAGTAGACCATCTCTTTGTCGAGCCAGAGCTGGTAGAAGTCGTTGGATACGTCGTAATGGTAGGCAATCGACGCGGCGTCAGTGTCCTTGTCATGCTGGACGCGGATCGGGTTGTCGGTGCTGTCGTCATCATCCACAAGGGCATGAGTCAGTTCATCGCAAACCCGGACAACTTCGCTGATCGAACCTTCCAGCTCCAGCCGCCCCTCTACGAAGGCACTGCCGAGCAAGCCCAGGCTGGGGTGGTTGAAATCGGAGACCAGTTGCGGGTCCTTGACCACTATCGTGACGCTGGGCGCAGGCCCCAGGTCCATCTGATGGCCGTCCCAGAGCTTCAGCCGTAACGGCAGATGAAGGTTCTGCAAGGTCGTTGGAAGTTGTGTAAGCATTCAAAATCACCCCCTTATCCAGAAACTCAAAAAGAGTAATCCAGCAAGGGCCCCGCAAAAGGGCCCGCAAAGGCTATTGGCGACGGCAAAACTGCAATGAATCAACTTCGGGGAACAGCCCTGTACCCACTGATTCGAGCCGAAAGACAGCCTGAATTTGGATCACGCACTGAAACACAGCGCTTAATTTGTAACAGAATTCGTCAAAGCTCAAGCCGTTTTAAAGCGCTGATCAGCGCCGCTAGCCTGAGCCTTGTCGTTCACCAAATGCCTAGAGCTTCAGCAATGGCTCCTGAAAGCGCAGCAGACGTCCAGCATTGCCCAACACCAACAAGGTGCTCAGATTGTGCAGGATAGCTGCGACCATCGCGCCGGCAGCGCCGAGCAGACCAAAGGCGGCCAGCGCAACGATGGCCAGCGTCCAGCCCAGTCCGATGATTACGTTGACCTGTAAGGTCTGACGGCACTGACGGCTGAGCCGCACACAGGTGCCCAGACGACGCAGATCGCTGCCGATCAGCACGATATCGGCGGAAGCCAGGGCAATGTCCGCCCCGCCCGCCCCCATCGCGACGCCGACCACGCCTGCTTTTAGAGCCAGCGAATCGTTGACCCCGTCGCCGACCACCATCGGCCGGAAGCCACTGGCGATCTCGCCCATGACACGGTTCAGTTTGTCCTCCGGCAATGCCTGCGCCTGGACGTCTGCTATGCCAATATCGTGTGCCAGGTTGTCGGCCACACTTTGTCGGTCGCCGGTCAACAGCAACTGCCGTCCCATGCCCAGTTCACGTAATTCAAACAGCGCAGCCTGCGCTTCAGGCTTGACGCTGTCGGCCAGCAGCAGCCAGGCCAGGAAAACGCCATCCAGCGACAACCCGGCCAGCGGGCCGTCATGTGCAGGTACGCCGGGGGTGACAATGCCCAACTGCTCGAACAATTCCGGACGACCCAGCGCTGCCTCACCCTGCCCGGTGGACGCCACCACACCCAGTCCCTGCCGCTCACGGGTGTCCAGCAACGGCAACAGCCGAGTGTTATCCACAAGCCCGGCCAATGCACGGCTGACCGGGTGACTGCTGGCCGACCCCAGGCTGGCCGCCAGTTCGAGCAATTGCGGATGCTGCGCCCCTTCAGCCTGCACCGACTGCAAGCGCAGTCGGCCATAGGTCAGGGTGCCGGTTTTATCCACAACCAGTGAGTTCAGGTCAGCCAGTTCTTCGAGAAACGCCGAACTGCGGATCAAAATGCCGTGCCGCGCGGCGACTGCGATACCGGCAATAGCCGTGGCCGGAGCCGAAAGCACCAGTGCGCAGGGACAGGCAGCCACCAGCACCGCCAGCATCGCCTGAGCATCCTGAGTAATAAACCAAGTCAGCGCCGCGATCAGCAAAACCAGCACCATGTAGCTGCCTGCGTAGCGTTCCAGCAGGCGTGTGATCGGCGGCTTGGAACGCTCCGCGCTCTGCATCAGCGCGATGACCTTGCCCAGCGTGGACTCATCGCCGATGCGGGTCACTTCGATACGCAGCAGCCCGTCTAGGTTGATCGCCCCACCAAACACTTCGATGCCGATACTGGCTTCCAGTGGCACCGACTCGCCGGTAATTGATGAAGTGTCCAGACTGGCCTGCCCGGAAAGAACCCGACCATCCGCCGGGACCCGGTCACCCGCACGCACTTCAACCTGATCGCCAGCCTTGAGCGTTGCGTTGTCGACCTCGCGAATATTGCCATCAGGCCCCAGCAAACGTGCCTGGCTGCGGGTCAGACGACCCAGCGCTTCGATGGCTTCCTGCGAGCCGATCACGCTGCGCTCTTCCAGCACATGGCCAAAGATCATGATGATCGGCAGCAAGGCGGCGGTCATCAGATCGCCAGTGGCCCAGGCACCGAGCATCGCCAGCGCGATCAACTGATCGGTGATGCCATGCAGGCTTGGATGCCGCAGGCTGTGCCAACCGGCGCTGATCACAGGTATCGCCACCAGCAGCGAGGCAGCACCCAACAGCAATTGGCTGACACCTGCCTGTTCCGGAGCGAAAAAACGCCAGACCAGACCCAATGCCAACAGGCCCAGCGCCAGCATCGCGAGGGTCAATTGCCGGGCTGCGCTACGCTGCTCTGCGTTGCTCAGCAGACTGCCATCCGCTTGCGGTTTGATGGCGTGATGGGTGTGAACGGCTTCGCCACTCATTGCGGTGCTCCCTGAATGATCAGGCGGGAATCGTCTTTGGGGTCGACGGTGGTGACCGAACCTGCCTGATGCAGAATGCCCGGCACACGTTCACGGTAAAGGCGCTGCATGAGGCCAGGATCGCTGCGGTTCTCGGCAGATTGCGTCAGGCTGACGACGGTCGCGGTGGCTGCCTGTGCCTTGGCCAGGCGCTCGGAAGCCTGTGCGTGCGCCACTTGCAGGGTCCGATCAGCGTATTGATTGGCGGTCTGGGTCAGTTTTTCTGCATCCGTGCGTGCGTTGGCCACGGCCTGGTCGGCCTGCTGACTGGCCGTCAGCACGGCATTGAAAGCATTGACCGCCGACGTCGGCAGGCTCGACTGCACATCCACCCGAGCGACTTCGACGCCAATGCCTATCCCGGTCGCGTTGAGTTCAGTCAGGCGTTGATTGATACCGCGCACCAGGTCGCCGCGCAGCCGCTCACGGCGCTCTGCTGCCTGGCTGTCAGCGCCGATGAGCTCGGGGCGGGCAACCAGAATGGTGTCCAGGTCTCGCGCTGCAGTCAGCGCCACGGCGCTGCGATTGACCAGCCGGTCCAGTGCGGGCAATACATGATCGCCCTGCAATACGAAGGCGTTGGGGTCAGTCACTTTGTAGAACACGGTGACGTCCAGCTGCACCACACCGGCATCACCGGTCAGCAGAAAGCCAGAACCCGCCAGAGCATCGCTCATTGGCGCCGACAGGGTCGCGATTTCATCGGCTTTCAGTGCCGCTGGCGAACGCAGCAAGGTTTCCACCCGTCGCTCGATCACCCGATCAGCCGAGGGCAGCAGCACTACCTGCTCGAACGGCTGCGGCCAGGCGGTCAGCAATCCTGCGTTCTGCACCCGCTCGAGCGCGCCGAAGCGCATGACCACGGCACGATTCTGCGGATCGATCTGGCGCACGTTGGACGTCGCCCAGGCAAGCGCAGCCAGCAGGGTCACGCCATACAGTCCGATGAACGCCAGTCGGCTCGCCTGCAACCATGGGCTATTGGCAGGCGGTCGTTGCGTTACGGGCTCGTCGACCGGTTGGCTCATGGCTGCGTTCCGCTCTTGCCGTCCAGCGTTGGCGGGCCATCGACCAGCACGCGGAATGGCGCGGCGTCGGTGCGCAGTATCAGGCGAGTACCCGGCGTCACGATGGTGCCCAGTGTGTCCAGCGAGCGCAGCAGGTTGTAGAGCTGCGGCGAACCCGCATAGGCGCGGCCATAGATCTGCGCGGCTTCAACACGGGACTGCGCTTCGATATCGGCCGCCTTGACCGTGGCATCGGCCTCGACAATGCGCGCGTCGCGCTCGGCTGCCGAACGAATCTGCGCCGCTTCACGCTTGCCCACGGCGGTCCGCTCGGTGGCGATGGTCTCGCGCTCGGCGCGCATGCGGTCCACGGTGGCGTTGAGCGTCACCGACGGCAGTGTCAGTCGTTCGACGCCTACTTGCAGAACACGAACGCCATAGGTCGCCAGCAGTTGCTGATCGATCTGCTGGCGCAACTGATTTTCGAACGCGGTGATATTCACCTTGTTGGCGTCGGTGTTCACCAGGCTGGACAGGTCGAAACTGCTCGCGGTGGTTTCCAGCGCCGAGCCGACAAAGGTGCGGATCTGCCGCGCTGCTTCGTCGGGCTGGTTTTGTACCGCGCGCATGAAGCGCTGCACGTTGTCGGCATCGCCCTGTACCTGCCACGCCACATAGGCCTGAACGATGATGCGCAAGCCATCGCGGGTGCCGACATCCTGCAAACCGCTGGATGTGGTACGCAGACGCAGATCCACCGGAATGGTCGCTTCGAACGGTGCGGGCCAGCGCCAGTTAAGGCCCGGGTCGAGCAGAACGCGGGAAGGATTGCCGAAGCGGGTGACGACCGTCGCTTCACCCGAGCGCACCTGCACCAGGCTCGCCGCCGCAATCGCGAAGGCGATCAGCACCGCCGCCAGGCTTGCCCGTCGCCAAGGGAACGCTGCCGGACCGGTCGCGCCATGATGATGGTGATGATGGCCGTGGCCGCCATGACCGTGACTGTCATGGCTATCGTGGTCGGCGTGATCGTGATGATGATGATGATGATGATGAAACAGACTCAAGGGACGACTCCTTACTGAACGGCTTTACGCGGCGCCGTTGGGTCTGCCGGTGGGGTGAAGGTACGCAGGTCGATGGTCGGCGCGTTGTCGCCGCCCAGACGGTGGTCGAGTATCAGCAGCTTGGCATTACCCAGGCCTTCGGTCAGTTGCGCCAGGTATTGTTCCAGCAAAAACGCCTGCCCTGCCTTGGCATAGGCCTGGCGCTCGGCACTGAAGCGCAGGTCCGCGCCTTGCGCTGTGGCCAGAACTTCACGGGCTGCAGCGCTGGCCTGATCACGGGCAACGCTGGCATTGAGCTGCGCCTGGTTGGCCTTGTCACTGGCCGCGCCGCGTTCGCGGGAGATCAGCGCCTGCGCGCCGATCTGCGCAGCCTGCACAGCATGATAGGCATTGGCGGCACCCGCTGGCGGATGGATGGCTTCGACCACCGTGGCGAGCAGTTCAACGCCGCTGTCCAGACGCTGCAAGTCAGCCTGCACGGCTTTGCCGATGTCATCGGCCAGCCCGCTGCGCTGTTCGCCGAGCAGCTCGTCCAGCGTGCGCGAGGCAAAGTCATGCACCAGCACGCGGCTGGCCGTGCTGCGGATCAGAGAAGGAATATCGGCGCTGTTATAGGTCGAGGCCATCGCCGCGGCATCTGTCAGGCCGATGCGGTAGACGAACCGCACATCCATATTGACGATCTGAAAGCTCTGCTTGTCGCCGGCACTGCTGGCAATGACCTGGGATTTTTCGTTGATATGGCTGGCATCCCACAGTCGGTTAGCGCTGCCCGGCGGCGGCCCTTCGGCCGGGTCCAGCGTCTGCTCGGCCGCGTCGGCCGCAGAAACACTGGTCGCCAGCTCATGAACCACGCCGTTTTCAACCGCCAGAACCCGGCCGAACGGCCAAGGCAAACCGACATGCAGACCCGGTCCGAAGACCTCGACCGGTTTGCCGAACCGCTCATAAATGCCTCGCCCCTGCATCGGAATTTCATGCACGCCGCTCAGCGCCCAGCCCAGCGCCACAACCACCGCCAGCACCGGCAAAAAGGCGCGGCGCATGTAGGTAAAGGCCCAGATCTGGCGCAGATCAATGCCGAAGCGGTTGTGCAGCTCATGCTGCAAGGCGAGCAACGGGCGCGGCGGCCAGCGCAGCAGGTCAGCGATAAAACTGGCGGCCAGCAGGCGCGGCTCGAGACGCAGAGTGCGCGGGCTGAACACCGACAACACAGCCCGCAACAGAAATTCAAGCGCCACACCCAATGGCAACAGGCCGATCAACACAGCCAGCCGTGCAGGCCAGATGCGATCAGCGCTGGAGAAGAACAGGCACAACGCGCCGACCAACAGAACGATAAGCGTCATGCGCACTAACTGCGCCAGCGCCCCGGCCTCTGGCGACTGGCCTTCGGGCTCGCTGCTCAGTTGCCGCTCGATGACCAATAGCCCGAACGCCAACAGCAACAGGATACTGCCCACCAGATTGCCTGAAGTGGAAAGGTCGGAGCCAGACAACGTCAGGTTCCAGAAGGCGCGGATGACGATCAACGCCAGCACTGCCCACCCGGCAAGCCACAGGGTCGAGCTGCCGATGTGCCGAACCAGTGACTCGCCCGAACCGCTCAGCCGGGTAAGCAGGCGCTCATACCAGCCGGTTTCATCGAGCGCTTGCGCCGTTGCGGGAGAGTCTGCGGCAACAGGTGCAGCCAACGCGCGGGCACGCCACATCGCGACGTGCCTGGCCGACTGAAGGCCCGCGGCGAGCAGTATCAGCGCCGCCGATGCGTTGCCCAGCACGGCCATCCACAATGAACCAGGGGAAAACAGATCGATGGACAGCGCCAGCAGCAGCCCGAACGCGCCCACCCCACCGCTCACATACATCAGTCGTCCGAGACGCCGAACCTGCTGCACCGCCATTTGAAAACGCGGCAGGCCTTCGAGGCCATCGTGCTCACCCAAATCAACCCGCATCACTACCCCGGCACCCGCTGATTATTGCCCTGTGGAGAGCCGTGTATCGGCATCCATTAATGCAGCTGCATCATAGCGTTACGATATAACACGCAGAGTGAAACTTTCGTCAGGACTATTGCCTGAACGAATGCGATATAGCGGCAAATGATTGGGCTGGATATCGTGCAGATGCTCCGCGCCAGCATGCGGTACTGGACGCTCTGCCTGCGGCAGACTGACATTTGCTCAGTCTGCGACCCGGCAAAATGGTTGCTGAATATTGCACGCAGATTTGAGCGCTCTGCGCCAACGCACCCTATCGCCCTGACCGGCGCTGCGCACCCACCTCGCTCGCAAGCCTTGCGCCAAGCGGTGCCGAGCGCATTCAACCCACCCCAACAGGCCTGAAAAACGTCCATTCCTGCCCTCTGGATGCCGCTTCCATTGAGCACAATCGGCGATTTTTTTTGACTGATTTCCGAACGGGATCTCGTCTTTGTTATCTGTTGTGGGTAGTTTGCGTTCGGCAAGGAGTCGTTGGCGCGCCATTTTTTGTGCAGGACGCACAGAATTACTCAGAGGCTTCACCCTTATGAATCGCAGAAATCTCCTGAAAGCGTCCATGGCGTTGGCCGCTTACGGCAGCGTGTCGGCCTCAGGGCTTTATGCTGCGCGAGCACTGGCCGCCGCAGCCGATGGCGAAATCGAACACTTCGATTTTGCAGAGCTGCAAGCCCATGCCAAGAAGCTCGCAGGCAAAGGCTATGTGAGCAACAAGCAAGTGCTGCCACCCGTCCTGGCAGATATGACGCCGCTGCAATTCAATGCTATTCGCTACGACCCGAACCACTCACTGTGGAAAGACGTCCACGGTCAGCTCGACGTGCATTTCTTCCACGTCGGTATGGGTTTCAAGACGCCGGTGCGCATGTACAGCGTCAACCCGCAGAACAAGCAGGCGCGCGAAGTGCATTTCCGCCATGACCTGTTCAATTACGAAAGCAGCGGCATCGACAAGAATCTGGTCAAGGGCGATCTGGGCTTTGCAGGCTTCAAGTTGTTCAAGGCGCCCGAAATCGCCATCAACGACGTTGTCTCGTTCCTCGGTGCCAGCTACTTCCGGGCCGTAGACAGCAACAAGCAATACGGTTTGTCGGCCCGCGGCCTGGCCATCGACAGTTACGCCAAGCGTCAGGAAGAATTCCCCGACTTCACCAAGTTCTGGTTTGAAACGCCAGATAAAAACGCCACACGCTTTGTGGTTTACGCACTGCTCGACTCACCCAGTGCAACCGGTGCCTACCGCTTCGACATCGACTGTCAGGCTGGCCAGGTAGTCATGGAAATCGACGCGCACATCAATGCCCGTACCGATATCCAGCAACTGGGCATTTCGCCGATGACCAGCATGTTCAGTTGCGGCACTCACGAGCGCCGCATGTGCGACACCATCCACCCGCAAATTCACGATTCGGATCGCCTGTCGATGTGGCGCGGTAATGGTGAGTGGATCTGCCGTCCGCTGAACAACCCGGCCAAACCGCAATTCAGCGCGTTCGCCGACACCGACCCGAAAGGTTTCGGGCTGGTGCAGAGCGATCACGAGTTTTCCAGCTATCAGGACACCGTAGTCTGGTACAGCCGCCGTCCGAGCCTGTGGGTCGAGCCGATTACCGCGTGGGGCGAGGGCGAGGTCAGCCTGCTGGAGCTGCCGACCACGGGCGAAACGATGGACAACATCGTGGTGTTCTGGACACCGAAGACGCCGGTCAAGGCCGGGGACTCGATGAACTACGGCTACAAGCTGTTCTGGAGCCCGTTGCCACCTGTAAGCACGCCGCTGGCGCAGGTCCACGCCACTCGTTCAGGCATGGGCGGCTTCCTCGAAGGCTGGGCACCTGGCGAGCATTACCCGAAAACCTGGGCGCGCCGCTTTGCTGTGGATTTCAACGGAGGCGGTCTGGATCGCTTGCCGGAAGGCACCGGGATCGAGCCCATCGTCACGGTCACGCATGGCAAGGTGCAGGACTTCAACATCCTCGTATTGCCGGACATCAAGGGCTACCGCGTCACCTTCGACTGGGTACCGGACAGCGACTCGGTCGAGCCGGTTGAAATGCGCATGTTCATCCGCACTGGCGACCGTACGCTGAGCGAAACGTGGATGTACCAGTACTTCCCGCCAGCACCGGACAGACGCAAGTACCCTTGATGCGCACTGCGTTCCGACGCTTTAGCGCGCAACAATGACCTCAACTATCGTGCGACGCTCTGCGTCGCATGCCTTTCTGGACGCTCCGCGTCCGATCCTGAATGTGCAGTGCGGCGCAGAATTGTGACGCGGAGCGTCACGCACTGCTTTCCCACGCTGGAGCGTGAGGAACCATGAGTTCAACTAAGTGCCCGCCAAAACACTATCGTGCCCATGCTCCAGCGTGGGCACGCCGTTCTGGACGCTCCGCGTCCAATCCCTGGCACAAAGTGCAGCGCATAGCCCTTAATCCTGACTAATTAATTGACAGTTGCCCGAACTGCGACTGATATACGTGTTGTCACGCCGTTGCGAGCGTTCGCTCCAGACCTTTCATCTCCCAGAGCCTTCCTGTGTCGACACATGCCCGTGATCGTCGGGCGGTAGCTTTGTCCGCGCAATTCCCCTGACGCATATCCAGAAGGCAGCCAGCATGGCGTTGACTACTGCGAACAGCGCCGACGCCAGGTCGTCGGTGATGTCCTTTGATAAATCCACGGTGGTGGTGTGGGTCGCCATCAGCCTGATTCTGGTCGAGACCTTCTCTGGAGCCTTGCGCTTCTACTTCGATCAGGCAGGCATCAGCCCCCTGCTCTATCTGCCCAAAGCTGCCTGCATCCTGTTGTTTGTGCTTGAGCTATGCACCTTCAAAGCGGGACGGTTGTTCTGGGCGTTCATGGTGGTGTGGCTGATTTCCGGGCTGCTGGCCATGCTGCATCGCGCCAGCGTCCACAACCTGGCGTTCAGTCTGTTCGCCCTGAGCCCGCTGGTGTTCGGCCTGGTGTGCAGCAAGCACCTGCTCTACCGCCGCACGCTGTTGTACCGCGCCATCGGCTTTTGCCTGCTGGCCTCACTGCTGGGTATTGCTCTGGACAAGTACACCTCGGTGCCCTGGAAGGGCTACAGCTACAACGTCGGTGAAACCGAACTGAGCGCCAACACCACATGGAGCGCGGACGAGATAGACCGCATTGCCGGTTTCGCCAGAGTGTCCAACGTGCTGTCGATCATGATCGCCTTCTACACGCTGTACCTGATCATTTTCGTGCGCTCACGCCTGATGATGATCCTGCTCAGTGCCGTGGCGCTTTACGCCATCGTGCTGACCACCAGCAAAGCGCCAGCCGCGGCATTCGCCCTGACCCTCATTCTGCTGTTGCTGCGGCGAATGAGCTGGACCTGCCGAACGCTTTGCAGCGTGGTGGTAGGCATCGGGCTGCTGCTACCGACTCTGGGGCTGATTGTGAGCCCCGATGCCTATGCGGTGAGTAGCGGCGGCTCTCTGGCCTCGCTGTATGACCGGATGATCAATACCTGGCCCAACCTGATCAATGCCATGAGCCGCGAAGGCTGGATGATCAGCGGCGCGGGCTTCGGCATGGTCGGCAGCACAATGGGGCTGTTTCCGGTCGAAGGTGCCGGCGTATTTCTCGGCATGGACAGCTCGGCGCTGTATCTGTGGGCGATGCTGGGCGTGCTGGGGCTGTTGCTGTACGCGCTACAGATTCCGCTTTTGTTCCGACTGATCGATGATCAGACCCGCATCGGCCACATGCTGCTGGCGATCAGTTTCTGCTGGTGCCTGATCAGCTGGACCACCGACATGTTCGAGGTCGCTGTCGCCAATCTGTTTATAGGCGTGGCCATTGGTCATGTGATTGCCAGCAGACAATCCGCTGCAAGCCATGCGCTCAGGCTGCCCTCCACTGCCCACTGACGGACCGCCAGATCATTTACCGGCCGCTGCACAGTGCCATTCTCCCTTACGATCATCCACCGGATGGCTTCATCAAATGGACTTCAGAAAAGACATCAATGGGCTGCGCGCCATCGCGGTGGCTGCGGTGCTGCTCTTTCACTTTCAGCCCGCCTGGCTGCCTGGCGGTTTCGCTGGGGTGGACGTGTTTTTCGTGATCTCGGGGTATCTGATTACCGGGATCATCCTGCGCGGCTTGAGGAGCGGCAAATTCAGGCTGACAACGTTCTACACGTCGCGGGCCAGACGCGTCGTCCCGGCCCTCGCGGTGCTGTGTCTTGCCTTGCTGCTGCTGGGCTGGTTCTCTTTGCTGCCGCTGGACTACAGCGCGTTGGGCACTCATGTGGCCAGCAGCCTGGGATTCGTTTCCAACGTTGTCTACTGGCGCGAGGCCGGTTATTTCACCGCCAGTGCTCATGAGAAATGGCTGCTGCACACCTGGTCGCTGTCGGTGGAGTGGCAGTTTTACCTGCTGTACCCGATTGCACTGTTGCTCCTCAGTCGCTTTGTCGCGTTGCACAACCTGCGCTGGTGGGTGCTGGGCGCAAGTCTGGCAGGCTTTGTGGTGTGTGTGTTTGCCTCGTCCCGATGGCCGGAAGCTGCGTTTTACCTGCTGCCGACCCGTGCCTGGGAGTTGCTCGCGGGTGGCGTGGCCTGTCTGTTCCCGCTGCAACTCAGGCCCCTACAGCAGCGAGTTCTGGAACAGGTCGGACTGGCGCTGATCGTTGCCGGTTTCTGTCTGCTGTCCGTACAGGACACGTGGCCAGGGTATCTGGTGCTGATGCCGGTGCTGGGGACTTTCGCGGTGATCGCGGCGGCCCGCAATGATTCGCTGCTGACCTGCAACCCGCTGTTTCAATGGGCAGGCAAACTGTCGTACTCGTTGTACCTATGGCACTGGCCGGTGGTGGTGTGGATGAATTACACCGGTTTGCTGGGCGACACCCGCACGGTGCTATTGGGCATCGGTGTGGCCCTGACACTGGGGCTGATCTCATGGCGGTTGATCGAGCGGCCCGCCAGCCCACATCAACCTGACCAGCGCCGGAAATTTGCCATGCCTGGCGCGCTGGTCGTTCTGGTCTTCGTGGCGGGGGCGCTGGTGGGTGCGACGCGAGGCGCGGTATCGCCACTTCGCCCGATCAGTGTTTCGGACAAGGCGCATTTCATCCAGGAATACGTTGATCGACAGCACAACCTGTACGAGCCCTACTGGCTGAAATGTGACGCCTTTTCCGCCCTGACCCAGCGTGGCCAGTCGGGCATCGACGAGACCTGCACGCGCAAACAGGGGCCGGGCGGAGTGTTCTTGTGGGGCGATTCTCACGCCCAGGCGTTGTCACTCGGGCTGCGTACCTTGCTGACACGCACGACCCCCTTCTATCAGGTGGCCTCGGCCAGTTGCGTTCCCGACCTGAATGACCACGAGAGACGCGCGTCAGCGACCAGCAAGGCCTGCGACTACTCCAACAGGACTGCCCTGCAAAGCATCGAGAGGCTGCGTCCGGACATCGTGGTCATCGCGCAGAAGGATGGCCACGACAAGACCGACTGGAAGCAGATTGCGGCCCGCCTCAAGGGCTTTGGCGTGAAACATATCGTGCTGATCGGTCCGATGCCGTCGTGGAGCCCATCGCTGCCCAGTATCATCGTCAACCGTCATTGGGGGCTGAGCGAGTCGTACATCCGCGATCCGGCGCTGGATAAAAGCGTCATGCGGGTGGATCAGGCAACCCGCGCGCTGGCTGTATCGGCAGGCATTCAGTTTGTGTCGCTGATCGACAAGCTGTGCATCGCCGATGCCTGCCGGGTACGCCTGGAAAACAGCCGCTCATTGCTGCAGATCGACTCGGGACACTTGAGCGCAGAGGGTTCGTTGTACGTGGTACGCAACTACGTATTGCCACAACTGGTGAATGAGTCGAGCACGCAGCGCGGCGCAGAGTTGTGACGCGGAGCCTCACGCAAGGCGGTCACACGCTAGAGCGCAAGGAACGACAGGTGTGCGGGCGTGGATTAATCAACGGAGCTCTTTGAGCCGCTCGGCAAACTTGACCAGGTCAGCCAGCGAGTCGGCTTCCATCTTGCGCATGACCGAGCCACGCCGGACCTTGACGGTGATTTCACTCACGTTCAGGCGGGCTGCGATCTGTTTGTTGAGCAAGCCACTGACGACCAGTTCCATCACCTGCTGTTCGCCATGATTCAGGCTGGCGTGACGGCGCTGCAACTCGGCTTCCACGGCGGAGTTGCGGCGACGGCTGCGGTCTCGCTCAAGCCCTTGCTGGAGCGCATCCAGCAAGTCCTGGTCACGGAAGGGTTTGGTCAGAAACTCCACCGCACCGGCCTTCATCGCCCGCACGGACATGGGAATATCGCCATGCCCGGTGATGAAAATGACCGGCAGAAAAATCCCCGACCTGGCCATGTGCTCCTGAAAATCCAGGCCACTCATGCCGGGCATGCGAATGTCCAGAATCAGGCAGCCCGGCGCATCAGGACGAGGGGTGTCCATGAACTCGCGGGTCGAGCCGAACAACATGCTGCGCAAGCCGACTGACGCCAGCAGGTCTTCCAGCGAAGAACGCACCGAGAGGTCGTCATCGATGACAAAGATGACCGGCTCTTCGGCCTGCGGTGCAGTAGCGGCTGTGTTCATCAGGTTTCCATTTTTCCAGTGGGCAGCGTGAAATGAAACGTGGCCCCGATTGAGGGGTTGGGCGTCACCCAGATTCGCCCGCCATGGGCTTCGATGATAGACCGACTGATCGCCAGTCCAATCCCCATGCCTTCCTCTTTGGTGGTGTAGAAAGCGTCGAAAAGCCGGTCGGCTGCTTCCGGCTGAATCCCTACACCGCTGTCGCTGACAGTGAACTCGATTTCCCCGCCTCCGTGCCACTCGGCCCGCACGTCCAGTTGCGCCTGTTCCGGTTCGACTTTCCTCATCGCGTCCATGCCGTTGAGCATCAGGTTCAGCAGCACTTGCTGGATCTGCACCCGGTCAGCCAGCAGCGGTGGCATTCCCTCCGGCACGTCAACCGACAGTGTGACGCCCTGCCCGTCTATCTCGCTGTGCGCCAGCGCGACAATCTCGGCCACCGTGTCCGCCACACTGATCCACTCTTTGTGCGTCGACGAGCGCTTCGCCAGGGCGCGCACGCGCACAATGATATCTCCGGCGCGATTGGCATCACCGATCATGCGCTCGACTGCCTGACGGGCCTTTTCCAGATTGACCGGCTCGGTGGCCAGCCAGCGCTGACAGGCGTTACCGCTGATGACAATCGCCGACAGCGGCTGATTCACCTCATGGGCAATGGACGCAGCAAGCTCACCCAGCTGATTGACCCGAGCGATGTGCGCCAGCTGCGAGCGCGCTTCATGAACCGTGCGGATGGCCCGCGCCATACGCAGCGCCAGCCAGGTGGTCATGGCGATGGCGGCCAGGCTGATGACGCAGTTGATCAACCCGGACGCCTCGCTGCCTCTGGAGGTGGTCATTTCGTAACTGACCACCGTCAGCAGCATGCACACCGCCGCCATGACAATAACGCCCCTGACCGGCAAAAGCCTGACCGCCAGCAACACCACCGCGATCTGGAACACCCCTACGGCGATCTCCAGATCGGTCAGGGTATCGGCAATCGCGATGACCAGCGCCAGCGCCAGCAAAGCGACCCACCTGACGACCATCGCGGCTCTGCTACAGGATTCTGGCTCGTGCATCTGCACCATCTCGCTCTTCAAAAGGCCTGCCGAGTATGTCGTACAAACCTCAGGACGGGTTATCCAGACTGAACTGATCGGCCAGCTCATCATAAGCGAACAGCTCGGCGTAACGCCCCCATTGCGTAACGACATTCAGGGTCTGCATGGCATCGCTTTCCGACATGAAGTCTTCCAGTTGATCGCGAAAACGCCGCGCCGGTGCCGTGTGCGTGGGGCGATCATCCAGCACCCGCCGAATGTGCGCGACCAGCGGCACGAAGCTCAGCAGGTGCTGTGCAAACAGTTGCTTGCGTTCGTCCACATCCGCCAACGCGTAGCGATTAGCGGCAGGCAGCAGGCGAATATCACCGCCCTTGAGCTCTGCAAAACGCAGCAGTTGCAGGACCTCGGCAATCGGGAACAGCTCATCGGCGTTGTAGTGCAGCGCGCTGGCCAGTTCCGGCAGGTCCGCTTTGAGGCTGTAGGGCGGCGCATGAATGGCTTCGATCAGCCCTGCCAGCGCATTGGTGGACACCTGCGGCAAGACCATGCCCAGCCCGGTGCCTGGAAATACGCCCTGACGTATTTCGCCTGCATCGTTGTCCTGGGTCATCAGCACGTAGATCTCCTCCACCAGCGCCCGGAAGATTGGGTCCTGACGGTTGCGCGGCTGAGGCAGATCGACCTTGATCTCGCTGATCACCCGACCCGGATTGGAGGAGAACAGCAGAATGCGATCGCACATCAGCACGGCTTCGGCAATATTGTGCGTCACCATCAGGATCGACTTGATGGGCATGCGCCCTTCGCTCCACATATCCAGCAAGTCGGTGCGCAGGGTTTCGGCCGTCAGCACATCGAGCGCGGAAAACGGCTCGTCCATCAGCAGTACATCAGGGTCGATGACCAGCGCACGTGCCATGCCCACGCGCTGGCGCATGCCGCCTGAAAGCTCTTTGGGGTAAGCACTCTCAAAGCCGTCCAGACCGATCAGGTCGATGGCCGCCAACGCGCGCTTGCGACGCACGGCGGGTGGCACACGTTGCGCTTCAAGCCCGACTTCGACGTTTTCCAGCACGGTCAGCCACGGGAACAGGGCAAAGCTCTGAAAAACCATGCCTACCGACATCGCCCGCCCCTGCACGCGGCGAGGAAAATTCACTTCGCCTTCCGTGGGCACCACCAACCCCGCGATGGAGCGCAGCAGGGTGGACTTGCCCGAGCCGGAGCGACCCAGCAAGCCCACAATTTCGTTCTCATTGAGCGTCAGTGTCACGTCATCCAGCACCAGGCGCTCTTTGCTGCCTTTGCCGTACACATGTCGGACTTTCTGAACATCTACCAGGCAACGCGTTTCGACAGCCATCATGATGGCGCCCTCCTCACTCAAAATCACACAAGACTCAGACGCCGCTCGGCAAACCCGTACAGCGGACGCCACAGCAACCGGTTGAACGCGATGACGAAGATCGACATGACAACAATGCCCAACGCAACGCGTGGAAAGTCTCCCGCCTGAGTCGCGTTGGCGATGTAAGAACCCAGCCCTGCGGCCTCCAGATGCTGATCACCCCAGGACACCGCTTCAGCGACGATACTGGCGTTCCACGACCCACCCGATGCGGTCAGCGCCCCGGTGACGTAGTAGGGGAACACCCCCGGCAAGGCCACACGCCGCCACCACTGCCAGCCGCGCATGTTGAATATCGTGGCCGCTTCGCGCAGGTCAGTCGGCAAGGCGCTGGCCCCTGCGATCACGTTGAACAGGATGTACCACTGGGTGCCGAGCACCATCAGCGGCGAAAGCCAGATGTCCGGGTTCAGGTGCAGGCCGACAATCGCAATCACTGCAAAAGGAAACAGTACGTTGGCTGGAAAGGCCGCCATGAACTGCGCTATCGGCTGCAAGCGTTCAGCCCACACGGGGCGCAAGCCGATCCATACACCGACAGGCACCCAGATCAGGCTGGCGATGACGATCAGGACAATCACCCGCACCATTGTTGCCAGCCCCAATCCCAACGCGGTGACCAGGTCGCTCATGCCCAGCGATGTCTCGATGAACCTGAACAGGTAAACACTGCCAGTCAGGCAAGCAGCCATCACCAGGGCCAGCCATAGATAGTCGAGCAGCCGGGCAACGCCAGGCGTGAGCTTTACGTTCCACAGCCGGGATACCACGCGCCAATCGATCAGCATCAGGCATTTGCACGGCGCAGCGAGGATCGAGCCCAGCATCGGTGCCACCCGCGAGCGACCCAGCAGGCTGTACATCCAGGAGCGCGGACGCTTTGACGACGCGGTTTGCTCGAAGCGAAACTTGTCCGCCCATGCCACGATCGGCCTGAACAACAATTGGTCATAGGCCAGGATCACCAGCGCCATTGCGCCCACCGCCCAGGCAATCGCAGCAAGGTTTTTCTGCTCGATGGCCAGCGCCAGCCACGAGCCTATACCAGGCAGATTGACCGTGGTGTCGCCGACCGAAATGGCTTCGCAAGCGACCACAAAAAACCAGCCGCCGGACATCGACATCATCATGTTCCACACCAGGCCCGGTACGGCGAACGGCAGCTCCAGACGGGTAAAACGCAGCAGTGGAGACAGTCCGAACTGCCGGGTGACTTCATTCAGGTCGCTCGGCACGGTACGCAGTGACTGATAGAAACTGAATGCGAGATTCCATGCCTGGCTGGTGAAAATGGCAAAAATCGCTGCGCATTCGACCCCCATTTGCCGACCGGGGAACAGCCCCATGAAAAAGGTCACTGTGAACGTCAGAAACCCCAGTACCGGAACCGATTGAAGGATATCCAGCGCCGGGATAATCACCTGCTCGGCCTTACGGCTTTTGGCCGCCAGCGTGGCCACGACAAACGTGAAAACCAGCGAAGCCGCCAGCGCGATGAACATGCGCAGCGTGGTGCGCAATGCATATTCGGGCAGGCGCGCAGGGTCGAGGCTCATCGGGCTTGAGTTCAGCGCGGCAAGTGGCTGCATCATCTGGCCCACGCCATACAGCACCAGCGCAATAAACACGGCAATAACGACCAGACAAATACCATCGGCCCAATAAGGAGTGCGCGCACCGGGTTTTACAAAACGGGGCGTGCGCAGGCTTTTACCGAATTCAAATATCGAATGCATTGTTCACCTCGAATCGGCTGTGCAGGCGCGTACCCGCCAGTGTGATAAACAAACAGGCGGTCGGCGATAACAGAAAAAGGCCGTGAGTTAATAGTTGCCGGACAGTGAGTAAAGCTTATCGAGTTTTGAACAACTGTTAAAACCTGCAAAAGTAGGTCATGTTTATCTGTGAGTATGAGTTATATATACCAACGTATATTTGCAGGACTAACGGGTATGCCGTTCTGAATGTTCTGCGCCCGATCGTGAACAGTCGGCGCGGCGCAGATTTGTGACGCAGAGCGTCACCCAAGGCATTCCTACGCTGGAGCGTGAGGAACGATAATCTCAGCTATCGTGCGACGCTCTGCGTCGCATGCCGTTCTGGACGCTCTGCGTCCTCTTTATGACTTCTTAGCTGGAGCGCAGGGAACGAGAGGTGTCCGAAAGAACACCTCACGCGCCCCGCTCCGCACGGGCACAACAGTGCGCTGATTCAGACGCGGAAGTGGCTGACCATCGTTTGCAACTGGCCTCCCAGACGCGCCAGTTCGACGCTGGAGGCTGCGGTTTCTTCGCTGGCTTCGGCGGTCTGTTCGGACACGTCGCGAACGTTGACGATGCTGCGGCTGATCTCGTCGGCCACCGAGCTTTGTTGCTCGGCGGCGGCTGCGATCTGCTGGTTCATCGCCTGAATATTCGACACGGTCCGGGTGATGCTTTCCAGTGACGTACCGGCCCTGCGCGTCAACTCGACACTGCTGTCAGTCAGTGTGCGGCTGCCAAGCATGATGCCCGACACCTGACGCGTGCCATTCTGCAATGCAGCCACCAGGCCCTCGATCTCCTCGGTGGACTGCTGGGTCCGTTGCGCCAGGCCGCGGACCTCGTCGGCCACCACGGCAAAACCGCGACCGGCTTCCCCGGCACGCGCGGCCTCAATGGCTGCGTTGAGTGCCAACAGGTTGGTCTGCTCGGCAACCGCCTTGATTACATCCATAACCTTGCCGATCTTGTCGCTTTCCTGCTCCAGCACGTTCATTGCATCGGATGAGCGAACCACCTCGGCGGCCAGTCGCTCGATCTGCTGGATGGCTTCGCCGACGACCTTGTCACCCTCACGGGCCTGCTTGTCGGCATCGGAGGCAGCAACGGACGCCTGCTCGGCATTGCGTGCCACTTCGTGCACGGTGGCCGACATTTCATGCATGGCGGTCGCCACCTGATCGGTCTCGACCTTCTGGCTGTTGACCCCGGCGCTGGTCTGCTCGGTAACCGCCGACAGCTCTTCGGCAGCGCTGGCAATCTGCGTGACGCCGTCACGAATACCGGAAATCAGCTCGCGCAGGGTGGTGCCCATGCGCTGGATGCCCTGCTGCAACACACCCAGTTCGTCACGTCGGGTGACGGCTTCGGTATGAGTCAGGTCGCCAGCAGCGATGCGCTCGACAATCGCCAGCGTGTCGCGCAGCGGCCGGGTGATCTGCCGGGTAATGACGATGGCCGCAAGAATGCCCAGCAACATGACCAACAGCACGCAACCGATCTGCAGATTACGCGCCTGAGCGGTGTCATCCTTGCCCATCTGCATCTGAATGCCATACAGCTCTTCGCCCAGTTTGACGATGGCAGCCCCTTGGGAAGTCAGGTCCTTACGCACGCTCGCAGCAGTCTGAGTGGTGGCCTTGAAAGCCTCGACCGAGCTGCGGTAGCTACGAAGAGCGCTTTCAAACTGGGCAATCTGTTCGCGGTTGGCAGCGCCAAAAGTGGTTTTGAGCCTGTCCAGATGACTGATCGCCGTATCCAGTTGCTGAAAAGCTGCTGTCTCGGTCTTGTCATTGGGGTTGCTGGTATAACCACGTACTTCATAGCGAACCAGAATCAGGTCTTGCCTGGCGGCAGTCGCCAGTTGGGCCTGATCAAAACGCGCCGGGTCCGCAGGATCGATCTGCGTGACGGCATCGTTCAACGAGTCGACAGCCCGCATGGCAACCATGGCATTGGCGGTCATCTCGTTACGCACTTTGGCGCCAGCCTGAAACGCAGCGCGCATGCTGTTCAACGAGGCTTCATAGTCACGGGTGACATCGGCCAGTTCGCGCAGAGGCTTGAGGTTGAGCGGGTTGTTGAAGCTGATGAGCAGTGATTGCTGCTGCGCCTTGAAGACATCCAGCTTGCTCTGCATGTTTTGTGCGGCGGTTTCATCGCCGTCAGTCAGCATATATTGCAGGCGCGCGACCCGCAGATTGGTCAAGTTGTCACTCAACTCAGTGATGTCGCCGATTCTGTCGGTGCGATTGATGAGTTTATCGAGGCTGGTCCAGCCGACCAAGGCGAGAATGGCAGTGAAAAAAAGAACCGTCCCAAAGCCCAATGCCAACTTCATGTTGACGCTGATATTCGCAAAGCTGCTGTTCATAAAATCTCCTGAAAATGCTTTTTGTGCGCGACGAAAGAGCTGAAGATTTGTTTTTATGGACAGCAAACCCGCGCGCCAGAGCTATCGGCTGCAGAAGAGCAAAACTTGATCAAAAAAAGGCAATCAGCGTTCGAACGCCGATTCGAGAGGAGAATCGGGGGGCTGCAAGCCCCCGATCCGGTCAGGCAGTCAGCTTGAAACGCGCCACGACATTGCGCATGTCGGTGGCAACTCGCGCCAGTTCTTCGGCAGTGACCGCATTGTTGTCGATACCCAGCATCAAGGTCCCGGAGCTGTTGCGGATCTCCATGACATTACGGTTGATGTCTTCGGAAACCGCATGCTGCTGCACCGCGGCGCTGGCGATCTGAGTGTTCATCTCGACGATACGCTCGACGCCCTGGCTGATGCTCGACAGGCTGCCAGAAGCATCGCTGGCGGCACTGATGCACGCTTGAGCCTTTTGCTGGCCGGCCTGCATCTGCTGCACGGCAACCTCGGTGGCACTTTGCAGTTGCTGGATGATGTTGCGGATTTCTTCGGTCGACGCCTGAGTGCGCGAAGCCAGTGTGCGGACTTCATCAGCCACCACAGCAAACCCACGGCCTTGCTCGCCAGCCCGGGCCGCTTCGATGGCAGCATTCAGGGCCAGCAAGTTGGTCTGATCGGCAATCGTACTGATGACCTGAATAACCCCACCAATCGACTGACTGTGCAGGGCCAGCGCCTGGACTTTCTGGGCGCTGACTTCCACTTCTTCAGCCAGAGCCTGAATGGTCGAGTGGGCCTGATGCATGATGCGCAGCCCGTTACGCGAGGCAGTGTTCGCTTCATCAGCAGCCAGCGCAGCACCTTCGGTGTTCTGCGCTACGTCGGCCACGCTTGTGGTCATTTCGTTGATGGCCGTCGCCACTTGCTCGGTTTCAGCCTGTTGCGCGTTCATCGACTGCTTGGCCAGACCGATGGAGGTGCCCAGGCGGGCAGCTACATCAGACAGCTCGTATGACGTGCGGTCCATGTGCGAAATGGAGCTGGCGAATGCTTCGGCCATCAGGTTCAGACCGTTGGCGATGTCAGCCACTTCGTCCTTGCTGCTCACCTGTACACGGGCGCTCAGATCACCGTCGGCCAGGCGACGGGTGACGCCCAGCAGACCAT
This sequence comes from Pseudomonas syringae group sp. 243L2, assembly GCF_032587875.1. Taxonomy (NCBI): domain Bacteria; kingdom Pseudomonadati; phylum Pseudomonadota; class Gammaproteobacteria; order Pseudomonadales; family Pseudomonadaceae; genus Pseudomonas; species Pseudomonas syringae group sp. 243L2. The sequence goes on along the minus strand of NZ_JAWHPL010000015.1, from coordinate 91,512 downwards.
CAATGGTCAGGCGCAGGGCACGGTAGATGCTGAAGAACGCATAGAGCAACAGCAAGCCCATGATTACGCACATGGCAATCACGACTTCGCGTTGCAGCAAGAGCGCGTCGTAACGCGTATCCAGTTCACCTTGAAGCGCACTCTGGATTTCGTCCTGGGCCTTATAAAGCCCGGCTACCACGGCGTTACCGCGCGCGCTCAGCGCCTGCCCCTGCTGCACCGAGAACTCTGTACCTTTAACGTAGGCGTGCAGGTCGTTGCGAAAGCTGTCCATCGTCGAGGTGGCCGAAGCGATAGGGTCGCCAATGCGGGCAGCAAGCTCTGGAGCACGACGCTTGAGCAGTCGAATGCTTTGCTCCAGCTCCGCGCGAAATTGCAGTTCGATCTTCAACAGGCTTTCAAGCGAGCCGCGCATCGGTACGCTTAGCCCCTGACCGGTACTCAAACCGGCTGTGATACCCCGGATCTGACCAGCCACGTTGATTTCTCTGGGCATACGAATGGTGCTCAGGTCGATCAGAAACAGCGACGCATAATCTTCGTCGAGCACCATGCCCGAGGTAGCCGAGACGTAATAGATAAAGTTGAGTGTTTGGGCCAGTTGCTCATTCCACTGTGCAAACGCCTCGTCTTGCGAAAGACCAGGCTTGAGACTTTCCATCAGGGAGCGCGCACCTTCGCGAAGACGCTGCACGCGACTCTCGGTCTCCAGCAGACGTCCTTGACGGGCATCCATGTCGGCGAGGTTACCAAGCGCTGTTTCAAGCTGGGTGCGGTTGCTGGCCAGATCCTGGGCAGCGGAGGCATCGCCGGCGAGCAAACGGTTGGTTGCTGCACGCTGCAGCATGGAGAGTCGCAGAACGGGTGTCATGACATGCAGGTATTCGCGACCGATACGTTCCTGGGCAACGGTGTCGATGCTCGCATTCAGACTGTTGAAAACCCGAAGACCAAGAACGATCAGCGGGATGACAATGATGATGGCTAAAACGGCAAACTTGGCAGGGAACCGCAGGCGATTGGTAAGGTAAATACCAGGCGAAAGGATGTTCATAGTGGTCTCTATTTTAATTAGGGTGCCCGATCCGGCTGAAAAAGCTCCTTTATTTCTTTGCATCACGGCAGGTGCAAGGTCAGTGGTACCACCTCGAAGGGAATCATCCATTCAGATAGAGGCATAGTGACATCACTTCAGAGCTGTGCCCTATCAGGGAAGTTCAATGAGGCCATAATCTGATACCGGGCTATCGGCAGGGCCACGTAGAACGTGAGGTTGCGGGGATTTGCGGCGGGGAGCGGAAGCGGGGTGTGAGGTGCGGAGCTTGCGATGAACGCTGATCCAAATGAGGTGAATTCAGCTCAGTATGGCGGGAAACGGGTGTCCATCCGGCAGATCTGCCGACCACAGATTTTTCAGCGCGTACACCGTCGTGCGGCATCGTGACGCACGACGGTGAGCTTCATAGCGTTTTGAACGAGGACCTTTCAAGCCCTCGTCCACTCCACGTTCGACAACCCGAGCTTTTCAGCTTGAGGCTTGCTCAGCTTTGGTACCGGGTCGGAACGGTACTTGGGGATCGCACCGAATCCTGCATCCACCGACGCCCAGTGCCAGGCTTCTTTATTGTCCATGACAACCGCTCTTATATAGAACGTCTTGTAACTGCCATGCAGCAGGTAATCGATACGGTAGTGTTTTTCATCAGCCATTGTGGTGCTCCTGCTTTGTCGACTCGCAAAACAGATCGCAGGGTTTTCGAAAAATTCAAAATATTAATGCCATAATGTAAGCGATATCATATAGCCACCCTCACTCATGCCGATAGGGATGGCCGCAAGGCTATGACAACTAATAGACTTTGTTTATAACCCGTCTTTTTTGAATTTTTCGCCAACACAGACGGCTTACGCTCTGAGCATTGCCTGCGGGGCCTCTGAACTAAGAGTGTGTTGTTTTTCAAACATTCAGCGAATAAGAAAATTCTATTGAACCCGGATTTTCAGGCCGTTCATCCCGTTCACTAAATTTATACGCAACGTCTACATCCCCGCTTTCTCATATCCAGTGACTGCGTTGAATAAAACCCATCCAGGTGGGTTGACGCTTCCCAAAAGATCACGCCTGAGGATACGACATGTTTATTCATAACAAGCGGCTTCAATATACCGTGCGGGTAGCTAGACCAAACCCTGGACTGGCCAATCTTCTGCTGGAACAGTTCGGCGGTGCCCAAGGCGAGCTGGCAGCAGCCGGACGTTATTTCACTCAAGGGTTGAGCGAGGAGGATCCAGGCCGTAAAGACCTGCTGATGGACATCGCCACCGAAGAGTTGAGCCACCTGGAAATAGTCGGCTCGATTATTGTCATGCTCAACAAAGGCGCCAAAGGTCAATTGGCTGAAGGCATCGAAGAAGAAGGCGAGCTTTACCGCTCCATCAACGGCAATGGCAACGACTCCCATATCACCAGCCTGCTGTACGGGGCCGGTGCGCCGTTGACCAACTCTGCCGGTGTGCCTTTTACGGCGGCCTACATCGATACCATTGGCGAGCCAACGGCTGACTTCCGCTCCAACATCGCTGCGGAATCCAGAGCGAAGATTGTTTACGAGCGTTTGATGAACGTGACAGATGACCCGGGCGTGAAAGAGGCACTGGGCTTTCTGATGACACGTGAAATCGCTCACCAGTTGTCTTTCGAAAAAGCCCTGCACGCCATCCAGCCCAACTTCCCGCAGGGCAAGCTGCCAGGCATGCCGGAATTCACCAACAAGTACTTCAACATGTCCGGTGAACCCAATGTACGCGGTCCGTGGAACCAGGGCGGTGTCTGGGAGTATGTGGAATCGCCACAACCGGCTGTCGATGGCGGCGATGGCACTGCTTCCGTCACGCTGGATGCCAAGGATGCAGAAGTGCTGGAAATGATGAAGGAGCGGACCCAGTCAGATCCGACTGCCAACCCTATTACCGGTGCGGATCTGGGTTCTGGTTTTGTACAGGGCAAAAATGTTTGAAACGGGTTTAAGCCTGTCTTGTTCAGGAGAACGGAATCATGAAAAAACTTCGCTCCCGTAAATCTCTCCCGTCTCAGGGCGAGTTGGATACTGCGTTGACCGACGTGGTGTTTGTAAAAGGGCTTCGTGCTTTCGAGGCTCAGGCGCTGCTCGCACGTCGGGGTCTTCAGGTGGTGATGGCTATGAAGGTCTTCGGAGTTGGAACCTTGCTTGATAACAACCTGCCAGAACGCTGATCACATTCGGTCATCAATGGCACACGTTCTATAAGGCGAGTCCCCGGGCAGGCTGGACACCAGCCTTGCCTGTGGATAAGTCACTCGGTTACTGAAAAGGGTATAACCATGACTCGTATGACCATAGAAAATTTGTTCATTCACGAACGCTCAGATGTTTGCAGCGCCGAAAGTCATATCATTCAGTGACGTCTCAATAGCCGCATGACGTTACCTCTCGCCAGGAAGATGTCATCATGCGCAATATCCCATCACGTTTTACAGTTACATCACTTTTTGGCAGCGTCGTCGCCATGCGCAGCAGAAAGTTTTTTCGCATGTTCAAGATGCTGCTCAAGTATTGGTAACGTGGCTTTGGCAAACGCCTTGAGCTCGGGGTCATCACCGTTCTCGGCCTCTTCCTTGTACAGTTTGGTCGCCTGCTCATGCGCAATGACCTGAGTATTGGCATACGCTTGATCAAACGACTTCTTGTGCATTTCCAGAATGGCGGCCTCGGCTTTGTCCATCAGTATGGGGTCCTCGGACAGTTCAAGGTTCTTGCCTTTGGCAATCGCTGCCAGCTTATCGTTAGCAGCCGTGTGGTCTGTGACCATTTGCTGAGCAAACTTCTTCACGTCGGCAGACACACCCTTCTCATCCTGTACAAGCTTGCCGACCAGAACTTCTGCGATCCCTGCTGCAGAAGCATCTTTTACAAAGTCATCAGCGTCCTGCGCAGCGGTAGCCACTTGAGAGCCTAGCGAAAGCACGATGGCAATGGCGCTCATGCGAAAATAATTGTTCATTTTCGATCATCCTTGTGTGGGCTGAATACATCATCGTTATCGACGATATAGACGTTTTGACCCACGCCCAAAACCTGTGTTCAGCCTGTCCGACCGCTTGCAGCAAAAGGCCGATGTCGATGATCCTGAACCCAGCAGGTGAGCCAGCCAGCTTATGTATTCAGACTGAGCAGTCGTAAAACTCGCTCAAGACAGTCATCCATTGATAATTGACTGGTATCAAGACAAAGGGCGGCGCCAGCAGGCGGTTCGTAAGGGGCGCTGATGCCGGTAAAGTCTTTCAACTCGCCTGCCAACGCCCGGCGATAAAGCCCTTTAGGGTCACGCTGAATGCAGGTTTCAAGCGGTGTGCTGATAAACACTTCGATGAAGCGTTCGTGGCCAATGATCGAGCGAGCGGCTTCCCGGTCGGCCTCATAGGGCGAAATGAACGACGAGATAACGATCAGGCCTGCGTCATTCATCAACCGGGCGACTTCAGCGATGCGCCTGATGTTCTCCGAACGGTCTGCCGCAGCAAACCCCAGATCCCGGCACAAACCCTGACGTATATTGTCGCCATCCAGGGTATACGCAAGCCTGCCAAGGTCCATCAACGCTCGCTCCAGTGCAAACGCTATGGTGGATTTTCCGGAGCCGCTGAATCCGGTCAGCCAGACTGTTTTCGGCGTTTGCTTCAAATGCTGCTCACGGTCTGTCGAGGACACTTGGCTGGTTTGCCAGACAAGGTTCTGTACGCCATGTGAGTTGTCCATGATCGCCTGTTCCTGATGTGCACACAGAACGAGAATACATTTTTTCCGCGAGGCATTCGTGCTCATGGAATAACCACATCTGCCACCTATCGGCCCTCGGCAAAATACGCTGAATTTCCCCGTATCACGATACTCACTTATCTACGCTGCATAGAAAACAGAAAGTCTCGCGTGACCGCGTCAATCGTGATTTTCAACTGCCGAGGTACGATTTTCATGACGTCTCTTCAAGTGATGACTGGCAATGCCGTCGTCAAAACCGTCGTTGAAGAAGCCTGTTCAAAAACCGTCTATCAATCATGGATGAGTGAACGTGCTCCAGAATATCAACACGATGCGGTCATGTTTCTGAATCACTGCCTGGCCCAGGCCGAGCGGGAAAACTGCGACCTTCCGGCTCAGCCTGAAGCGCTGGAACACTGGATGGAGCAGAACGTAGGGGGCGTAGCCGATCACTATGCGCTCTACCTTGAACAACGTCGCGCCGGGCAGCCCAGGCGATTTTTCAAGACCAAGGCTCACGCGATGTATTTCATTCAGCAGGTCGCGCCGACCAAGCTGGTTGACGGCGCATGGCTGTATGGCTTGCTGCCGCATTGGGCAGACTACCGTTTTCACGGTCTGATTCGTACTTACCTGGAAGAACTGGGCGACGGCGAACAGGCGCAGAATCATGTCTCCCTTTATCGCAAGTTGCTGGCCGACCTGGACTGCGACACCAGCGCCCCACTGGCAGATGACGCCTATCTGCAAGGCGCCATTCAGCTGTCATTGGGGCAACTGAGCGAGCAGTACCTTCCCGAGGTGATTGGTTACAACCTGGGCTATGAACAGCTGCCGCTGCATTTGCTCATCACATCGTTCGAACTGAATGAACTGGGCATCGACCCTTATTACTTCACGCTGCATGTGACGATCGATAACGCCAGCACCGGCCACGCACGCAAGGCTGCGCAGAGCGTTCTTGAGCTGTTGCCTGTGGGCCAGGAACGCGACGAATTTTATCGCCGTGTTGCCAATGGCTACAGGCTGAACGAGTTGGGCATGGGCTCTACCCAGGTCATCCAGTCGTTCGATCTGGAGCAGGAAGTGATCGCCATGCTGGAGCGCAAGCGGACCTTTGGTCAGCACATGCATTCCGACTATTGCCGTCTGGACGGCAAGACGGTCAACGAGTGGCTTGCCGAGCCCGACCAGATCCCGGAGTTTCTTGCCGTGCTGCAAAACAGGGGCTGGATCAAGCGTCACGAAGACCCTCTCAATAGCCGCTTCTGGAAATTGTTCGAAGGGGTCGGTGCACCGATGTTCGGCGTGTTCAATGGCTACGAAAAGCAATTGGTGCACGACTGGATCGCCGGCGAATGGCTGTCGGATGGCAGCGCTCAGCAGCCTGTCGGCAAGCGGCTGCCGGAAGCATTTCGATCCCGTTTCCGCAATCTGCAAGGCGGCGCTCAGCCATCGCCGGTTCTTGCCGTGCCTGCATCGGCGGATGCTGACCCGGATGTGCGCGAGCTGCACATGAAACTCGAGTCGGCAGCAGCGTCCGAGAAGATGTCCACGTTGATCGAAAGCATGTCCCCGGCAAGGCACGCGACAGCCGCCGGGCTGCATGCCACTCGCCTGTTTGTCAGCAGCATGGCCGAGCGAGTGACAGGAGCCCGCCCATGACTCAATCACTGCCCGACAGCGCCGCGCTGATTGCGCTCGCCCAGCGCCTCAAAACCAGTGGCTATCGTTTCATCACGCCCACGCCGTTGACTCATCAACACGTCAATCAACGCCCGGAAAACCGCATTGCCGCGTCACTGCGGGATGTCTTCGGCTGGAGCCGTACGATACCGGAATCCATGCTTCCGGTTGCAGAGGCTCAAGGGCTTTTGGAAGCCGGTATTCTTCAACGCAGCGAAGATGGCTTGAAGAGCCGGGTGAGATTTTCAAGCCTGAATGACTTGTTGCTGGTGCATTCCGCGTTTCCTACCGGCGATGAAGACTCGGTGTTTTTCGGTCCGGATACCTATCGCTTTGCGCACTCCATCAATCGTCATCTGCAAGGCACTTCACACTCGATCAGCCGTGCTGTCGACATCGGCTGTGGCACCGGCGCTGGTGCCCTGCTGATCGCAGTTGCGCGCCCGCAGGCGCAGGTCTACGCCGTCGACATAAACCCCAAGGCCCTGCATTTCGCTCAGACCAACGCCAGGGTGGCCGGGCTGGAAAACATGCAATGCTGCCACAGCGACATCCTCTCGGGTCTGACGGGCAACTTCGACCTCATCGTTGCCAACCCGCCGTATATGAAAGACGCCAAACGCCGCGCCTACCGCCACGGTGGTGACGCATTGGGCGCGGACCTGTCAGTGCGCATCCTGCGTGAATCACTGGATCGCCTTACCCCGGGCGGCTCGTTGGTGCTCTATACCGGCGTGGCCATGGTGGGCGAGCACGACCCGTTCTTCGAGGCCGTACGCGACGATATCGATCATGCGGCGCTGGCATGGACCTATCGCGAACTGGACCCGGATGTGTTTGGCGAAGAGTTGCTTGAAGAGGGTTACGAAGACGTGGACCGCATTGCAGCGGTGGAGCTGGTGGTGACAAGGCGGGCATAGAAATGCCCCGCAGGCCCACTTCGGTGTCCTTTAATAGTTCAGGCTTATAACGCACATAAGAACCGAGCATTGGTCAGCCCGTCGGCCTCCCGGTAAAACTTGCCACACGCCCTTGATCAACGAGAAGCCGTTGATCAGGGAAGACTTGTCGCAAAACGGAAGGGATGACACCACATGCTACGACTCAACAAAATTATCGAAACGGCGCTCTATGTAGAGAACCTCGCCAAGGCCAGGGACTTTTATTCCGACACCCTTGAACTGGATGTCATGTTTGAAAGCCCGACATTGGTGGCATTCAATGTGGGCGGTGTAAGTACCTTGCTGCTGTTCAAATGCGGAGCTTCACTGCAGACGCAGTATCTGAGCGGCGGAGAAATACCGCCTCATGATGCGCAAGGGCGAATTCATGTGTGCTTCGCTATCAACGCCGACCAGATGCAACCATGGTCTGATCGCCTTGCTCAGGCCAAAGTGGCCATCGAAGGCCGGACTGAATGGCCCCGGGGCGGATCAAGCATTTACTTCCGCGACCCCGATGAAAATCTCGTCGAGCTGCTGACGCCAGGGTGCTGGGCGATTTATTGAGTCGTTATTGATCCGTAATCCCAGCATATTTCTTTGCCGCATGCTGCTCAGCGAGCACGGCGTTCGTGATTTTTTCGATGTAATCAAACACCTCTTCCTGCACTGAATATACGCAATGCTCGCGGCGGTTTTTGGAGACAGTAAATGACCCGGCAGATCCTCCGGATCGAGCGAAACGCCTGGAGGCACGGCCAGGGTTTCGCCGGTTTGCTCAATCCTCGTGACAGGCTGAACCCTTGCCGGTCGATGCAGAGGGAAGCCCGCGAGCTTTAGCGATTCCTGATGCCGGGCATATCCAGCCAGATGCATGGGAAAATCCTTTGTCAGTCTACGCGTCCAGGTTTTTCTTACTCAGCAAAGAAAATCCTGACTTCGAGCGACTGCGCTCGTTTTTTCTTGATTAACCAGTGATAAGCGTAGGTCTTCTCACATCCTTGGAGAAAAACAGACGTGTATATCGCCGCCAAAATGTTATGTTATAACACTAACAAATCATCAAGCGCAGTCCTCCAAAGCGACCCTTCAATCCATGATCAGCCCTCTTTTCCAGTCCCGCCGTGTAGTCACAACCCTCTGCCTGCTGGCCAGCAGCGCAGGTTACGCAAACGCTTCCGAACAGGTCGAGCTTGCCCCGTCCATGATTAAGGCTACGGCCCAGTCGCAAGATGGAGAGCATCTCGATTCAGTTACCCATGCCGGTTCTCGCCTGTCATTGACGGCCTTGCAGACCCCGGCCAGCACCAGCTCGCTGAATGGGGACGAGGTGCGCAGTCGCGGTGACGAAAATGTGCAGCAGGCTGTGGCCCGCAGCCCCGGTATCACGGCGATCGGTACACCCGGCGACGGAGGCACGGCGTTGTCCGCGCGTGGTTTCACAGGTCAGGGCTCGGTGATGCAATTGTATGACGGCAGCCGCATGTACAGCGCCATGGGCACCGTCACCATGCCGGTGGATACCTGGGCAATCGACCGCATTGAAGTGCTGCGCGGCCCGGCCTCCGTACTCTATGGCGAAGGCGCTACCGGGGCAGTGATCAATGTCATTCCCAAGAAACCTTTTGAAGGCGATATCGAAAACCACCTGCGCCTTGGCTACGGTTCGTACGATACCCAGCAGACCGCGCTGGACAGCGGCGGCTCGTTAACCGATCAATTGAGTTACCGTTTGAACCTCAATCAGCTGCGCAGCAACGGCTGGATCGATGACGGCGACTCGCAAAGCACTTTCTTCAGTGGTGCCCTGCGCTGGCAGGCCAGCGAAGACCTGACGTTCACCCTCGCCCATGACGGCGGCAATCAGTGCCCGATGAACTACTTCGGCGTGCCGATGATCAATGGCCGTTATCACGAAGGCTTGCGAGACAAGAACTACAACATCGAGAACGACAAGCAACATTACGACGACCAATGGACGCGGCTGACCACCGACTGGCAGATCTCCGACCGGCTCACCTCATCCAACGAGCTTTACTACCTGACCTCGCACCGACGCTGGCAGAACGCCGAAAACTACAACTGGGACGCTGCTACTCAGCAGCTGTCGCGCAGCGGTTATTTCAGCATCAAGCACAATCAGGAGCAGGTGGGAGATCGGCAGACGTTCACCTTCAAGCACAGCCTGGGCGGGCTGGATAGCCAGAGTGTGCTGGGAATGGACGTCAACCGTATCCGTTTCAAGCTGACCAACAATTCGCCCTACAACGATGTGAATCCCGCGGGAGACCCCATTGATATCGAACATCCGGCACCGGGCAGTTTTCAGAGTGCGTCGCCCTATTCGGAGCTGTTCAAAAGCACGACCCGACAACTGTCGGTCTTCGGGGAAAACCGCACGCAACTGAGCGACCAACTCTCGGTGATCACAGGCGTACGCCGTGACTACGTGGATATCGAACGCAACGCCCTGCGTGACGACAGCCGCACAGAAAAGGACCTGGTCGGCAACAACTGGAAAATCGGACTGGTTTACGCGCTGACGCCTGAAAGCTCTGTCTACGCTCAATACTCGACCAGCACCGATGGCGTTGGCAGCCTTGTCTCGCTCAACCCCACGCAGCAACAATTCGACCTGGCCACCGCCAGGCAATCGGAGGTGGGTTTCAAACAGGCCCTGTGGGACCAGCGCCTGGAGTGGACGCTGGCGGCTTACCATATCGTCAAGAAAAAGCTGCTCACTACCGATGCCGGCAATCCTGACCTCACCCAACAGGTAGGCCAGCAGTCTTCCGACGGGCTTGAGGCCAGCATGAAGCTGCAACTGCCGCAGGACTGGGCCCTGACCGCCAACGCGGCCTTCGTTCGTGCGCGCTATGACCAATTTGATCAGAGCGTATCGGGCGTGGCCGTCTCGCGTGACGGCAATACACCCGTCGATGTGCCAAAGCGCACGGCCAACCTGTGGCTCGACAAACAGCTCGGCAGCGCTGTACAGATCGGCGCCGGGCTGCGCTACGTCGACAGCCGATACGCCGATATCGCCAACACCCGCGAACTGCCCGCCTACACCGTGGCGGACGCCAGCCTGTCATGGAAAGCACTGCGCAATACCACGCTCGGCTTGCAGGCGCGCAATCTGTTTGATCGGCAATACGCAGCGAGTCAGTACAACGAAGGCCAGCAATGGATTCTGGGTGAACCCCGCTCGCTGTACGTGACTGCGGACCTGAGTTTCTGATGCTTGCGCTAGAGCGTATCGCGTGGGCGCCGGAACAGGCGTCGGTCTGCGCGCACGAACACTTCGCCCTGAAAGATATCGACCTGCAGATCGCTGCCGGCGAGTTTGTCGGCCTGATCGGTCCCAATGGCAGCGGCAAGACCAGCCTGCTGCGTTGCGCATTCCGCTATAGCCGTCCGCACAGCGGCAAGGTCGCGATCAACGCTCACGATATCTGGTCCCGCAGCCCGCGCTGGTGCGCCCGGCACGTCGCAGTGGTTGCTCAGGAGTTTCCCGATGCATTCGGCCTGACACTGCTCGACGTGACGAGCATGGGCCGCGCGCCTCATCAGGGCTTCTTCGCTGCGGACAGCGCCCACGACCGCGCGATTGTGCAGAGCGCTTTGAACGCCGTAGGGCTGGCGGGCTATGAACAGCATCGGTTCGACACATTGTCCGGCGGCGAGAAACAGCGTTGCCTGCTGGCGCGGGCACTGGTGCAAGAACCTCGGTTAATGGTGCTGGACGAGCCGACCAATCACCTGGACCCGCGCCATCAACTGGAACTGCTGGGGCTGGTCAAGCAGCTCGGCGTGGCGACGCTGGCCAGTATCCATGACCTGAATCTGGCGGCGGCATTCTGTGATCGCCTGTGTGTCATTCATCACGGCAGGCTCATTGCGCAAGGCACGCCCCAGGAAGTGCTGACCCCGGAAATGCTGCTCCACGTATTCGGCGCCAAGGCGCTGGTCGACAGCCACCCTCTGCGTGATTACCCGCGCATTACCTGGATACCCTGAAATGAACACCCTGCTCACCCGCCTGGCTTTGATTACCTTGTTGTGCAGCCCGATGGTGCAAGCGCAACCCAGCGCCTACCCCGTCACCGTGCAAAGCTGCGACCGCTCGGTGACCTTCACGGCTGCGCCGCAGCGTGCAGTCAGCAACGATGTAAACCTCACCAAAATGATGGTTGCCCTGGGTTTGCAATCACACATGGTCGGCTACAGCGGTATCACCGGCTGGAACAAACCTGATCAGGCCCTGCTGCGCGACCTTGGCAATCTGCCCGAGCTGGCCAGCAAATACCCGTCTCTGGAAACACTGCTCAATGCCAACGCCGACTTCTATTTTGCCGGCTGGAACTATGGCATGCGGGTGGGTGGCGATGTCACGCCGCAGAGCCTGGCCCCATTGGGTATTCAGGCCTATGAACTGACCGAGTCCTGCGCGCAGATAATGCCGCGCGCTGAAGCCACACTTGCGGATGTCTACAACGACTTGCTGAACCTGGGCCGGATATTCGACGTGCAGGCGCGCGCAGAGGCGCTGGTTGCGCAAATGCGCCGCAGCGTGAGCGAGGTTCAGGCAAGCGTGGCAGGCAAATCGTCGCCCAGGGTTTTCCTGTATGACAGCGGTGAAGACCGGCCCATGACCGCCGGGCGGCTGGCAATACCCCAGGCACTGATCAGCGCCGCAGGCGGGCAGAATGTCATGGGCGACGTCGCGGCCAGCTGGACCCACGTCAACTGGGAGTCGGTTGTGCAAAGCAACCCCGAGGTTATCGTGATCGTCGACTACGGCGAAGTCCGCGCCGCGCAGAAACAGCACTTCCTTGAAAGCAACCCGGCGCTGCAATCCGTCGACGCGATCCGCAACCGACGCTATGTCGTGCTGCCCTACGTGGCGGTGACGCCAGGCATCGACAACGTCGCGGCCATCGAGACGCTTGCAGCGGCATTTCATGACGTGACGCGATGACCCTGGCGCAGTGGCTGACCGAGCACCCTCGCCGTTACACGGGGTTGCTGATCACTCTGACGCTCGTGCTGCTGATGTCATGTCTGGTGTGCATCACCTTCGGCGCGGCCCCTGTGCCGTTGAACCGGGTGATGGATATCCTGATGTTCAAGCTGTTCGGCGCCAGCGAAAACCCAACTCTCTGGACCGCGGGACAGGAAACCATCGTCTGGCTGATACGCACGCCCCGCGTGTTACTGGGCGTACTGGCAGGCGCGGGACTGGCTCTGATCGGCAGCGTCCTGCAAGCAGCGACGCGCAACCCGCTGGCCGACCCTCACCTGCTGGGCGCGACCTCGGGCGCGACACTCGGCGCGGTTATCGTGGTCATGCATGTAGGAGAAGTGCTTGGCACGCTGACATTGCCACTGGCTGCGTTTGTCGGCTCGCTGGTCAGCCTGTGCCTGGTACTGTGGCTGGCCAGCCACAAAGGCCGCCTGGACAGCCAACGCCTGCTGCTCGGCGGCGTGGCCGTGTCCTTTGTAATGATGGCGAGCGCTAACCTGTCGTTGTTTCTGGGCGATCACCGCGCCAGCTCCTCAGTGCTGTTCTGGATGCTCGGCGGGCTGGGGCTGGCGCGCTGGGAGCTGCTCGTTGTGCCACTGATCACGGTTCTGTCTGGCTGGGTTCTTTTGCAAGGGCTGGGTCGTTCCCTGAACGCATTGATGGGCGGCGATCAGACCGCCACAAGCCTTGGTCTGCAAGTACGCAATGTGCGCCTGCTGGTTTTCCTGATCGCCTCACTGATGACCGGCGTGCTGGTTGCGCTGTGCGGCTCCATAGGTTTCGTCGGCCTGATGGTGCCGCACATCGCCAGACGTCTGGTGGGCTCGGAACATCGACGACTGTTGCCCGTCGCCACGCTTCTGGGTGCTTTATTGATGATCTGGGTGGATGTCGTCTCCCGCACGCTTATCGCGCCAGAGGATCTGCCTATAGGTATTGCGACGGCATTGTTGGGAGGGCTGTTTTTTATTTTCATGATGAAGCGCGGTTGAAGGAACCACTCGATAGGTAGACGGGTAATTTCTCATGACACTCACGCAGCATCGCACTGAGCCTGACTGTTGACTGGCACTTCTGAAATACCTCACTAAAACCAGGTTTCCATCTGAATGCCAAATTGCCAGACACCACCGGAGTTGAAGTCGGTTTTGCCGAAGTTGCCGGTTGTGCTGTAGCGGTCCAGGTCCGAAGACCAGTTCATGAGGCTTGCGAACACTCGCAATTCGGGACGCGTTAGCAGGTCACCCATGTCCGGCTTGAAGGTCGGCGCAACCGTGAATTTCCAGAAGTTGCCGTCGACTGCATTGCGTTGCAGGTAGCCTTTGGGGTCAAGATCCATGGTTTGCCAACTCAGCTCGTAGGCCATCTCGAAGTTACTGTTGATCTCGTTGGCCAGGCGCATGTTCAGCGTGAGCCAGCGGTAATCGTCGCCTTTGACGTATCGGTCTTTGCTCTGCTCGGCCAGCAAGCTGGGACCGATGCGCCACCCCGGCGCAATAGGCGTCTCGCCATACATCGCCAGACGCACCGCGCGGGCGTCGTCGATCAGTTCGCCATCCGCGCCAATGTCCTTGACCTGAGCCCCCAGGCCCTGCCCATAGAGCAACGCCGTCTTGAAGAAGCCTTCCCTGCCGAAAAAGTCTTTCTGGTGATTGGCCAACATGGTGTGCAGGCCTGAATCTGCGGGCGCAAAACCCGCTCGATTGGTGCGCGTGCCAACGTCGTTTTTCTTTGCGCCAATGGCGTTGAACATCCACTGCCACTGACCATTGTCGAAGAATTGGTTGGAGGTCAGGATGTAGCTTTCCACATCGGCATCGACGCCGCCCTCACTGAAATCTCCGTAGTTACGTCCAATCAAGGAATAGTTCGAGCGCCAGTCCTTGGTCATCTGCACATCGTAGATACCGCCACCGGTACCGGCCAGGAAGACCACGTCCGAGTCCAGCCAGTGGATATCGAAGTTATCCCTGTCGAATCGCTTGCCGGCCCACAGTGTGGCGTTCTCGAACACCGAATTCCCCTTGAAGGCGGCGATATGGTCGAGTTCGGTAAATACCTGACGCACGTTCAGGCTGCTTTCTTCGGCTGTCCAGTCGTTATAGCTTTCAACGCCATCGGCGATGGAGACCGTGAATTTGGAACGCGTGCCGTTCTGCGCGTAGATTTCTTTCGACAGATCAAAGCGCATGTAGGTGTCGTCTTCGTTACCCAGGCGCCCGACCGCTCCACCGACTGAACCTGCGGGGGTTGTATAAGGCCCACCGCGACCGCCGCCCAAACCGTCGTTGATCAACAGACCGGAGCGAGCGTAGCCCTTGAAGCTGAACCCGTCGGTGAGGTGTCCGGCACTGCCTGGCTTGTCCATGCTTTGCTGGCGGGCTTCGAGTTTTGCCACGCGATCATCCAGGGCGGGTGCTGGACTGGACGACACAGCCGGGGCGGCAGGCTGCAAAGCGGGGGTCGAGAGTTTGAGTTGCTGAAGCTCCCTGGCGAGCGCCTGGGTTTGCTGTTCGGCTGCGGCGGCACGCCGTTCAGCAGCGCTGGCACGAGCTTCAAATGCAGCCATCCGCTCTTCCAGAGTCGCGGCCTGAGAGACGGTTGTCGAGGTGCCGAGTACCCCTGCGAGTAGCCATCTTGATGCGTTCTGCATGTGGACTTCCTGTTTTGTTTTTATTGTTTTCGTGACGTTGGCCGAGCCTTTTTCCTTCAGCACAAAATTGTGCAAATCGGAGAAAAAAGGGTGCCACATCGAAAATACGCTGTTACATTGACGATGTTAACGTTAACTTTTATAAAAACAAAAATAAAGAGGGCTCTATGAAACAGCTGAAATCTCTTCTTCCCGCCGCGCTGCTCACCCTGTCTGCCGGGTTTTCTGCGCTGTCGAACGCAGCCGATCTGACGATCTCGTGCGGGGCCGTCGGCGCTGAATTGCAACTGTGCAAGGAGGCAGTCGATAGCTGGTCAAAACAGACCGGCAACAACGTTCAAGTGGTTTCCACGCCTAACTCGGCAACCGAACGCCTGTCGTTCTACCAGCAGATCCTCAGCGCCAAGTCCACCGACATCGACATCATTCAAATCGACATGGTGTGGCCGGGGATGCTCGCCAAACACCTGACGGATCTGCGCGAACTGCTTCCGGCAAATGCGACACAAGGCTATTTCCAGGCACAGGTTGACAACGCCACCGTCGACGGCCGGCTGGTGTCGATGCCCTGGTTTACCGACTCGGGGCTGCTGTATTACCGCAAGGATCTGCTCGACAAGTACCAGCAGCCGGTCCCCCAGACCTGGGAGGACATGACCGCTACCGCCAAAAAAGTGCAAAAAGCCGAACGCGATGCGGGGAATGCCACTATGTGGGGCTACGTGTTCCAGGGGCGCGCCTATGAAGGCCTGACGTGCAACGCCCTGGAATGGATCAGCAGCCAGCCGGACGGCGGACTGGTCAACCCGCGCGGAGACATCGTGGTCAACAGCCAGGCCTCACGAGTCGCGCTGACCCTGGCAAAAAGCTGGATCGGCGAGATCTCCCCGCCCGGCGTACTTAACTACACCGAGGAAGAAGGCCGTGGCGTATTCCAGTCGGGAAACGCGCTGTTCATGCGCAACTGGCCTTACGTCTGGGCCTTGGTGCAAAGCAAGGACAGCGCGATAAAAGACAAGGTCGGCGTCGCGCCCCTGCCCCGTGGCGGCGCGAACGGCACCCACGCTTCAACGCTCGGAGGCTGGGGCCTGGCGGTTTCGCGCTACAGCCGCAACCCCAAACTGGCGGCAGAACTGGTTGCCTACCTGACCAGCGCCCAGCAGCAAAAACAGCGTGCCCTGGCGGGTGCCTACAACCCGGTTATCGAGTCACTTTATACCGACCCCGAGTTGCTCGCGGCGATGCCTTACTACACCCAGTTGCACGGCATCCTCAGCAATGGGGTTATGCGCCCTGCCGCCATCACCGCCAACGGCTACCCACGCGTCTCCAACGCGTTCTTTGATCGGGTGCACAGCGTGCTGGCGGGCGATATTCCGGTCGATCAGGCACTGGTCGAACTGGAACGCGAACTGACCCGCATCAAACGCCGGAACTGGTAAGCCACACGTAAGGAGATCAACATGCCGTCCTCTTCTATCGACTTTCCCGGTGACGACGTCCTGATTACCCGGGAAACGCCCGTACAGCGTCGCAGGTTACGTGCCGCCTGGCTGTTTCTGACGCCCATGCTGGTGTGCCTGACGCTGGTGGCGGCCTGGCCGTTACTTCGCACATTCTGGTTCAGCCTTACCGACGCCGACCTGTCGGACACTGAAGACGGCTCATTCATTGGCCTGAGCAATTATCTGCTCTACGACGGCACCCTCTGGTCAGGCGTTCTGGTCGATCCGCAATGGTGGAACGCGGTGCGCAACACCTTGCATTTCACCGTGGTGTCGGTAGGGCTGGAAATGGTCCTGGGACTGATGGTGGCGTTGCTGTTGAACGTCAAGTTCACCGGCCGCGCGCTGGTCCGTGCGTTGATTCTGATCCCTTGGGCGATTCCGACTATCGTCTCGGCGAAGATCTGGTCATGGATGCTCAATGACCAGTTCGGCATCATCAACCACATGATGCTGAGCCTGGGCCTGATCGACGCGCCGCTGGCCTGGACGGCAGATGCGGATCTGTCGATGTGGGCTGTCATTATCGTCGACGTCTGGAAGACCGTGCCCTTTGTCACCCTGCTGATGCTCGCGGCACTGCAGATGCTGCCAAGCGATTGCTACGAAGCCGCCAGGGTCGACGGCATTCATCCGGTGCGGGTGTTCTGGCGAGTCACCTTGCCGTTGCTGATGCCCGCCTTGTTGGTCGCGGCGATCTTTCGCATCCTCGACTCACTGCGGGTGTTCGACGTCATCTATGTGCTGACCTCCAATTCCTCGAGCACCATGAGCATGTCGGTCTATGCCCGCCAACACCTGGTGGAGTTCCAGGACGTCGGCTACGGCAGCGCCGCCTCGACCCTGCTGTTTCTGGTCGTGGCAGTGATTGCCATGCTTTATCTGTACCTCGGCCGTCGCCAACTGGAGGTGCGTTCATGAACCTGCGCCAACTGAAGAAAGCCCTGCTACGTGTGGGTTTCTGGTGCCTGATCGGGATCTTGCTGCTCTACGCCATATTCCCTTTCTACTATGCCATCGTGACATCGCTGAAGCCGTCCAGTGCCTTGTTTGAAGTGAGCTACTGGATCACCGAAGCCGACTTCTCCAATTACGCAGCGGTCCTCGGTCAGGCGTCATTCCTGCAGGCCATCGCCAACTCGCTGGTGGTTGCGCTGAGTGTGGTAGCGCTGGCGCTGTTCCTGGGCCTGACGGCGTCCTACGCCCTGGGCAGGGTCAAGTTCCGAGGCCGCGGCACGGTGCTGATGATGGTGCTCGGCGTCTCGATGTTTCCTCAGGTCGCGGTGCTCTCGGGGCTGTTTGAAGTGATCCGCGCACTGGGTCTCTATAACACCTCATGGGCACTGATCCTGAGCTACACGATTTTTACCCTGCCCTTCACCGTCTGGGTGCTGACCACGTTCATGGGGCAACTGCCGCATGAGCTGGAAGAAGCGGCAATCATGGACGGCGCATCGCCCTGGGTCACGCTGACCCGCGTGCTGTTGCCGCTGCTGTGGCCCGCACTGGTCACGACCGGCCTGCTGGCTTTTATTGCCGCGTGGAACGAGTTCCTGTTTGCCCTGACCTTCACCCTGACAGACGCGCAACGAACGGTCCCGGTCGCCATCGCCCTGATTTCGGGCGGCAGCTCCCACGAATTGCCCTGGGGCCTGTTGATGGCGGCGTCGGTGCTGGTGACCGTCCCACTGGTGATTCTGGTGCTGATCTTCCAGCGCCGCATCGTTTCCGGCCTCACTGCCGGCGCGTTGAAAGGTTGATGCACACAACTGACAAGGAACAGCATCGTGATGAAATTGAAGCTAGCCAACATCAACAAGCAATTGGGCGGCACGCGCATTCTGCGCGATGTCAGCCTGGAAATCGCTGCGGGTGAGTTCGTTGTGTTCGTTGGCCCTTCGGGCTGCGGAAAGTCGACGCTGCTGCGCTTGATCGCCGGGCTGGATTCGATCTGTGGTGGCGACCTGCTGATCGACGGACGCCGGGTCAATGACCTGGAACCGCGCGAGCGTGGCGTCGGCATGGTCTTTCAGTCTTACGCTCTGTACCCGCACATGAGCGTCTACGACAACATCAGTTTCGGTCTCAAGCTGGCCAAGACTGAAAAAGGCAGCCTGCGCGAACGCGTGCTGAAAACCGCACAGATCCTGCAACTGGAAAAACTGCTGCAACGCAAGCCCAGGGAGCTGTCCGGTGGGCAGCGCCAGCGTGTTGCAATGGGCAGGGCCATGGCGCGGGAACCGGACATTTTGTTGTTCGATGAACCACTCTCCAACCTCGATGCCTCGTTGCGGGTGCAGATGCGCAACGAAATCGCCCGGCTCCACAAACGGCTGGGCTCGACCATGATCTACGTCACTCACGATCAGGTAGAGGCCATGACCCTGGCTGACAAAATTGTCGTCCTCAACGGCGGTCAGGTCGAACAGGTTGGCTCACCACGCGAACTCTATGAGCGCCCCGCCAGCGTCTTCGTCGCCGGTTTTCTGGGCTCGCCAAGAATGAATTTTCTGCCAGTCCGCTTGCACGCACCAAGCCGCAACAGCCTGATCGATATCCCGGCACTGGGCATGACATCCCTGCCCTTCGACAGCTCGAACCTGGCCGACGACGCGCAATTGACCCTGGGTGTCCGTCCGGAACACATATCTCTAAGTGCAGCGAACAGTGGCACTGGCGTCACCGTGACCAGTGTCGAATACCTGGGTAGCGAGGTCTACGTGCATCTGGCTACAGACGAGAACGAACCCTTGATCTGCCGTTGCGAGGCAAAAGCCGGATGGCAGGTGGACGACCGGGTCGCGCTGCAGTTGGATACCGAAAATCTGCACGTGTTCGACGCCGATGGCCTGGCCTTGAAACGCCACTCTGACGCCGACCAACACCTGACAAACGACACCACGCCGCACTTCGTACAAGCGGGTTCCCTATGAGTTTTTCTGTGAATGCCATGAACGGTCCAATATCCACCGCCCTTGAGCGCGCGCACCATGCATTGAGGGATAGCCTGGCGCAGGTAATCCACGATTATCGACCCGGTTATCACCTGGCCCCGCCTGCGGGCTGGATGAACGACCCTAACGGGGTGGTGTACTTTCGCGGCGAATACCATGTGTTTTATCAGCACCACCCCTTCGATGCGAAATGGGGACCAATGTACTGGGGCCATGCAAAGAGTGCCGATCTGGTCCATTGGCAGCACCTGCCCATTGCGTTGGCACCGGGCGATGACTGCGACCGGGACGGTTGTTTTTCCGGCAGCGCAGTGGTGTGTGGCGACACCCTGGCACTGATCTACACTGGGCACACCTGGCTGGGTGAGGTAGGCGACGAGCTTTTGATCCGTCAGGTGCAGTGCCTGGCCACCAGTCTCGACGGCATCAACTTCGTCAAACACGGTGCCGTCATCGACAGCCCGCCGCAAGACACGATCATTCATTTCCGTGATCCGAAGGTCTGGCAGCAGGATGACCACTGGTACCTGATTGCCGGTGCGCGTCTGGGCGACAGGCCGTTGCTGCCGTTGTATCGGTCTGTGGACCTGCACGCGTGGGAATTCGTGAGCTATGTATCCAGCGGCAACGAAGGCGATGGTTATATGTGGGAGTGCCCTGACCTGTTTCGCCTTGATGGACGCGATGTACTGCTTTACTCCCCCCAAGGCATGCCAGCCCAGGGCTACGAGCGACTGAACAAGTTTCATACCGGCTACCGAGTGGGCCAAATCGACAGCCAATGGCAGTTCAACGGCGGGCCTTTTATCGAACTGGATAACGGCCATGACTTTTATGCTGCGCAGACCCTCGTGGCTGCCGATGGCAGACGTCTGGTGTGGGCGTGGCTCGATATGTGGGAAAGCCCGACCCCCACAGCAACCCATCACTGGCGCGGAATGCTCGGCCTGCCACGCGAACTCGAACTGCGCGACGATCGCCTTTGCGTGTACCCCGCACGCGAACTGACAGCGCTGCGCAACACGCCATTGCCTGGCACTCCCTGGTGGAGCGAAGCGGGCACTCAGTGGCTGACTGACGTACACGGCGATCTGCTCGAAATCCACGTGCACCTGGACCTGCTCGACTGCACCGAAGGTCACCTGGGAGTGGCGTTGCGTTGCAGTTCAGATGGCAAGGAGCAAACTCTGCTTTACTACGATGCGTCGCTAAAACGTTTGATACTGGACCGCGATCAGTCGGGCACCCACGTCAGCGGTCAACGCAGCGTAGCAATACACCCACAACAGGACCGGCTTGAGCTGCGAGTCTTCCTGGATCGCTCGTCCATTGAAGTGTTTGACCAAAACGGCAGCTTCAGCTTCAGTAGTCGCCTTTATCCACAGACCGACAGCCTGGGGGTAAAGCTTATTGCCAACGGAACCGGAGGCCGGGTGTGCATTGCCAACGCCTGGGAACTCTCTTCGGGATGCTTACAGGTAAATCATTGAAGTCGCGAAAAAAATCAGGCCTCTGTAGCATGATAATTATCAGTCAACCTGACAGGCCCCGCCTTGCATGACCTCAGTTAAAGACGTTGCACGATTGGCCGGTGTGTCCCTGATGACGGTATCCCGGGCGCTTAATAATCCGGAAAAACTGAGCCCCGAGACGTATCAGCGAGTCCGTAGCGCGATTGACGAGCTTCAATTCGTACCCAGCCTGTCAGCGCGCAGGATTCGCGGCGACAACTTGCAGACACGAACCATCGGAGTGTTTGCGCTGGACACCGCGACAACGCCATTTGCGGTAGAGCTGCTGCTGTCCATCGAGCAGACCGCACAGCAGGCAGGCTGGAACGTATTTATCCTCAACCTGCTAAGCAACCCGCCCACCGACCAGAACGTGGACCTGATGCTGTCCCACCGACCTGACGGGTTGATCTTCAGCGCCATGGGGTTGCGCGAAGTGACTATTCCCCAGCGCTTGAAAAGCAAACCGCTGGTGCTCGCCAACTGCGTAGCCGATGACAGCAGCCTCGTCAGTTATGTGCCGGACGACGAAACAGGGCAGTACCGCGCCTTGCACCATGCGTTCAGCCAGGGCTACCGACGTCCGCTGTTTATCAATCTGCCAAAAAAGAGCCTGGCCTGGAAAATTCGCCAAGCGGGTATGCAGCGGGCCTGCCATGCATTCGGCCTGGCTACAGGCGAACTCTTGCAATACGACCTCTCTGAGCATGATGCCTATGGGGAAACCGCAGCCATCCTCGAACGGCACATGATTGATGGTCGTCCGCAGTTCGATATTCTGATCTGCGGCAATGACCGCATTGCCTTTTGTGCCTACCAACTGCTGCTGGGCCGTGGCCTGAAAATCCCCGGTGATGTCGCCGTGCTGGGCTATGACAATATGATCGGCATTTCCGAACTGTTCATCCCCGCGCTGACCACGGTGCAACTGCCGTATTACGAGATCGGTCGCAATGCCGCCCGGTACTTGATCGATGGCCTCGAAGTCTCGGGTGCCCAGCCGGTAGATTGCCCGCTTGTGGTCAGGGAATCGTTATGAAGGGCTTGCGGTTTCGGTAACGTCAGTTCGAAGCTGGCTTTGTAACCGCCAACATCATCACAGAGCAACTTGATCAGCGATCGGTTGCTATCGACTCGCGTCAACCCCAGCGCTTGACGACCCGACGATGACAATCGGCCGGAGTCAGCACCTTGCCCGCCTTGGAACGTACGGCGATGGTTTCTACTGGCTCCGACAATTCATTGTCGAGCAGCACCGAGTAGCTCTCCCCTGCGTTGAACAAGTAGCGCTCCCCCCACTGGCGCATGCTGACGACGATGGGGAACACCGCGCGGCCCATATCAGTCAGCACATATTCTTTGTAGGCACTGCCGTCGGAGGCCGGCTGAATGTCGAATACGCCCAACTCCACGAGCATTTTGAGCTTGACCGTGAGGATGTTCTTGGCGAGACCAAGACGTTTCTGAAATTCACTGAAGCGGCGAACGTCGTCGAACGCGTCGCGGATGATCATTAAAACCCAGCGATCTCCGATTGCTTCAAGCGTGCGGGCGACAGGGCATTCGCTCTGCGCCAATAATTGCTGTTTGGCCATGGGGCTCCTGGAGGCGAGGTAGCAGGAAATGTAAAAAGTTCTAACGTCAGACGAAAATGTTTTACACATGTGGTTGCATTTAACAACCTCGCTTGTTAAAAGTTCACACAAGGTTTTCTTTTGCAACCACATATTCCAAGGATGGAGCGATGCCGTTCAAGTCTCGTGCCCCGGTAAAGATGGAAATCGAAGCCGAAAAATCCAGCGGTGGGTACACGCAAGCTCCCCAACCCCGGGACACCCCCAAGCTTAGTCGCTATCAAACTTTTCTTTTTGCAATTACCTGCGCCATGGCGGTCGCAAACGTCTACTTCGCCCAGCCTTTGCTGGAATCGATGGCTGCCAGCCTGTCGGTTTCGCCGGGCACGATTGGTGTCGTAGTGACCGCGACACAAGCAGGTTATGCCGTCGGATTGTTGTTCATCGTTCCGCTGGGTGATTTGCTCAATCGCAAGAAACTTATCCTTACACAAATGCTGCTGTCAGCTCTGGCCCTGTGCGCAGTGGGTCTGTCGCAGGATTGGGGCATGTTGCTCGGCTCGATGGTGCTCGTTGGCCTGATGGCAGTCGTGGTGCAGGTGGTGGTTGCCTACGCCGCTTCGCTGGCGAGTCCCGAGCAACGTGGCGAAGCCGTCGGCACCGTGACCAGTGGCGTGGTGCTGGGAATTCTGCTGGCCCGCTTCGTCTCCGGTGCAGTGGCTGATCTGGCCGGCTGGCGCGGCGTTTATTTTTTCTCGGCCGCCCTGATGATCGGCATGGCACTGGTGCTGATGCGCGCCATGCCTGCCTCCACCACGCCACCGGCGAAAGGCGGCTACTGGCAACTGCTGCGATCGGTGTTCCAGTTGTACCTGACCGAACGCACATTGCGTGTCCGGGGCACCTTCGCCCTGCTGATCTTCGCCGCATTCAGTGTGTTGTGGACGTCGATGGTACTGCCGCTCAGCGCACCGCCGTTGTCGCTGTCACACACCCAGATTGGTTTGTTCGGACTCGCCGGTGTGGCCGGTGCGCTGGCAGCGGCACGGGCCGGACGGCTCGCCGACCAAGGGCTCGGCAATCGCACCACGGGCATCGCGCTGGCACTGTTGACCTTGTCCTGGCTGCCGACGGCGTTCGTTGAACACTCATTACTCGCCATGGTGGTGGGTGTGGTGTTACTGGATTTCGCCGTGCAAGCCGTCCATGTCACCAATCAGAGTCTGATCTTTGCCGCACGCCCCGATGCGCAAAGCCGACTGGTGGGTGCCTACGTGTGTTTCTACTCGGTAGGCAGTGGTCTGGGTGCCATCGCTGCGACTTATACATATGCACACTTTGGCTGGGTCGCCGTTTGTAGTTTGGGTGCCGCCATCAGCGCAGTTGCCCTGCTGTACTGGACCTACCTGGAACTGACGTCCACATAACGTTCAACCCTTAATAAACTTCTCGCGATCGTCAGTTAACGGATGGCGTGAAACAGCGGGAAGCCGGTGGCAAGAACATCATCCCGCTGGGCTGCCGCGTCGCGGACGACCACCTTCACCAAGGCAAATAATCCATGAAACCACTGCACGTAGTGTTGGCTGTATTGATAACGGCAATCTGGGGTGTGAATTTCTCGGTGATCAAACTCGGACTGGCCACCGTCGATCCGCTCATCCTGGCGGGTATACGCTTCAGTCTCTGTGCATTACCGGCGATTTTCTTCATCCGTAAACCCGACGTGCCGTGGCGCTACATCATCGGCTATGGCCTGGTGTTCGGCATTGGTCTGTGGGGCGTGGTCAACCTAGGTATCAAGGCAGGGCTGTCGGCGGGCATCGCGTCCTTGGTGCTTCAGTTCAGCGCGTTCTTCACCATCCTGCTCGGCGGTTGGGTGTTCAAGGAAGCGCTGACCCGCTTCCAGGTGCTGGGCATGTTGATCGCCCTCGCGGGGCTGTTGTGCATCATCAAGATCAGTGACGGTTCGGTGAGCCTCACCGGCGTGTTACTGGTGCTGATGGGCGCGGCATCCTGGAGCGTTGCCAACATCATCAACAAGAAGGCCAGCACCAAGGATGTTTTCGGCTTTCTGGTCTGGTCCAGCGCGTTTGCACCGATTCCGCTGTTCGCCCTCGATTACGCGGTGAACGGCAGCGCCGGCTACACCGCGTTTGTCAGTCAGGTGAATACGACTGCCGTGTTGTCGATCCTGTTTCAGGTCTATCCCAACACGCTGTTCGCTTACTGGATCTGGAACTCGCTGCTCAAAACCTATCCGGTTTCCACAGTGGCGCCGCTGTCTCTGCTGGTGCCTATCTTCGGCATGCTCGGCTCGGTAATGGTGTTCAACGAAAGCGTGCCGGTGAGCAAAGTACTGGCGGTGGTGTTGATCGTACTCGGCCTGGCCGTCGGCCTCTACGGTCAGCGTATGTTCAATGCTATGTTCGCGCGTCGTGCACGCACTTCAATGTGAGCCCAAGGGGCAAGATTTAACAACTCGAACACGACAAGAAAGCGGTTCTGACACAGCACTCTTGTCATGGTCTGTTTTATGTTTTTTGGCCCCTGGGGGATTCAAGCGCAGCGGCCAAGATGCTTGAGCGAAGTCTTGGCCACCGGCCTGCTTCCGTCCCAATGAAACCTCAAGGAGATGAGTGCAATGTCGCGTAAAGTTTTTGTAGCCGGCGCATCCGGCGTAATCGGCAGAGCCCTGCTCAAGCTCTTGGTGGCTGCGGACTACAGCGTGTATGGCGCTACCCGCCGCGCCGAAAAAGTGAAGGACATTGAGGCCACAGGTGCTATAGCAGTAGTGGTCGATGTCTATGACGCCGAGCGTTTAAACGAAGAGCTGGTCCGCATACAGCCATGGGCTGTTATTCATCAACTGACAGATCTGCCTCGTGGCCTAAGTCCTGAGTTGATGGCAAAAGCGGTCGAGAACAACGCACGTATCCGTACAGAAGGAACGCGTAATCTGGTAGCCGCCGCTCGAGCTGCTGGCGCTACCCGTCTGATAGCTCAAAGCATCGCCTGGGCCTACCGTCCAGGCGACACCCCTTATCTCGAAACATGTCCTCTGGACGTGGAGGCACAAGGCAGCCGTGGCATAAGCGTGGGGGGTGTGGCGGCCTTGGAAAAGCAAGTGCTCAGCGAGCCGACATTGAACGGAACCGTCTTGCGCTATGGCCAGTTATACGGGCCCGACACTGGCACTGACGAGCCGACAGGCACCAGCCCTGTGCACGTACAAGCCGCTGCCCGCGCAGCACTGCTGGCGTTGCAAACAGAGCAAAGTGGTGTTTTCAATATCACCCAGGACAGCCCGACCGTCAGCAACGAAAAAGCCAAGCGCATACTGGGGTGGTCGCCTACCGTGGAGGCTTGACGCCCCAACGCAGCTATTCCATACGAAGGCAGGCTTTGTATTTCCAGTCACTTGCCTGCCAAGGTCAACAGATGGCAACTTTCAGACAGGAAGTGTTATGAAACCACTGGACAATGTTTTTCATGAGTTGCACAAGAATGGCCTTTTGATCCTAGCCAATGTCAGCGATGCAGGCGGCGCAAAAGTCGTAGAGTCATTGGGTGCCGCCGCGATCGCCACCAGCAGTGCGGGCATGGCTTGGGCGCATGGTTACGCCGATGGCAATCAGCTTCCCCTGACGCGGCTGGCGGCCAGCGTTGAATCCATGACGCGAATACTGCACGTCCCCCTGACCGTAGACATTGAGGCCGGTTACTCCGACGACCTCCAGCACGTTGCCAGGGTTGTCGAAGCAGTTGTCGCTTCAGGTGCCGTGGGTATCAACATCGAAGACGGTGCCGCACCACCGGAGGTACTTGTGCGCAAAATCGAAGTTGCCCGAGAAGTCGCCAACAAACACGGCGTTAACCTATTCATCAATGCACGCAGTGACGTCTACCTGAAAAGCCTGGTGCCCGCCTCCCAGCGTCTGGATGAAATCATCCGGCGTACAGCGCTTTATGCACAGGCAGGAGCCAACGGCATTTTCGCCGCAGGTATGGTCACACCCGCCGAGATTTCCACACTGTGCAACACCTCCACACTACCGGTGAACCTGCTTGCCCGCGATGGGCTGTCAGCGCCCGAAGAACTGCAGCGCCTAGGCGTTAGACGCCTGAGCGCCGGCTCAAGTATTGCGGAGTTCCTGTACGGCGCGATGGAGGGGCTGGCCCGCTCTTTCATCGAGCGCGGACAGCTGGATACGCAGGCGCTCAAGGGTTTTACGTATGGGAAGTTGAATGGCTTGATGGCGGAGCGTGGATAAAGCGAAAAGCCCATGGGCAGATTGCGCGAAAGTACTCAGAAGCCTAGGGGCCATGACGTTTTCCGCGACATCCCTACTTAAGTAACGCGGCGCGGTGATAGGCCCCTTAAGGCCCATCACCGCGGATGCAGAACACTCCGGACCGGTGCTTTTCAGGGACCTAAGCCAGCGATGTTCATGTATTCAGGGAATCTCGGGGGGAAGGAAAAGCGGCGGCGTGCGAAGGTTCTAATTCACAAATACCACTGTCTCTTTTGAATAAAATTTGTACGTAAAATCGGCTTAAGTCATTGATTTTTCGTACCTACCGAAAGCGATCTTTGGAATAAAGTTTGGACATACGGCTAAATCCTGCCACTGACTATCGCCACCA
Organism: Pseudomonas syringae group sp. 243L2; assembly: GCF_032587875.1. Taxonomy (NCBI): domain Bacteria; kingdom Pseudomonadati; phylum Pseudomonadota; class Gammaproteobacteria; order Pseudomonadales; family Pseudomonadaceae; genus Pseudomonas; species Pseudomonas syringae group sp. 243L2. The sequence goes on along the minus strand of NZ_JAWHPL010000015.1, from coordinate 64,216 downwards.
GCCTTTCTGTAAGCTCCCTAGCGTTTCGCATCCGGCTCTTGGTGTGAGGTGGAGGATTGGAAATAGATACGGCTTTTCGAAAATCAATGGAACGATTACCTGGCATTGGCTGCCCTTTTACATTGATTTGACCGACACCACTTCCACGTATCGATATTTGCCTTGGCTGCTCTAACCGCTTCTTGCTCTGCTAGCAGGGTGCTGAGGGTCATCCTTCAAGGCGGTGACACCTGCTAGATGGCAAAGGATCAGCTAGGATGCCGGGATCTTTCTGGAAACTGCATCGGGAGCTAAAAGTAGAAAAATGGTACAAAGAAAATCTGCGAGAAATCGACGAGAAATCTTTGCCCGAGATCCGTTACCCCAACCGTCAAGCGCAGCTACCCAGTCAGTTCGCTGTGTCACTGGTGCCTGGGATGGGGTCGTGGTGAACGCGCGAGAGGCTTGGTTCAAGCCGACATCTTATGTCGTGGGCACGGCAAGGTACCTTGCTGCCCCGCCTGAAAACGCAGCGCAACCAGTGTGTCGTTCTCGTGTCGATGCGTCGGGCCCATACGCTCATGCCAAATGCCGTGCCTGCGAAAGTATCTTTCCAACTGCACCGTCGTGACCGCCACGACAGTATTGGCCCCCGATGCACCCGCTTCTAACAGCGCATGGCGAAAGAGCGCAGCCCCAACATCAGGACCGGCCTGTTTGGCAGCAGCGAAGCGCGATACTTCCCACACATGTGGATCGACCGGCAACGGAGCATCGCTGATCCACGCAAAAACCTCTCCCAGTAGATAAGGTTTGAGCGTGGGCAATAATCGAGCGCAACTCACGACCTGTCCGTCCTCCAGACCAACGATGTAGCGCGCATGAGGAGTATCGAACTGATCGGTCTCTACGCGGGCCGTCTGCTGATCCAAGGGAAGGCGCCATCGCAATTTACGGATGAAAACCTCGTAGCGAAAACGTATAAGCGATTGGTAGACACTGTCGCCCAGTTCACTCGCGCTGCCCGCCAGAATCTCCATCTGCATCACCCGAAGTTTGAAAGCACGCAATTACCCCATGACCGAGCGATCAACGACAACTACCTCTTCTGGTAGCGCGAGCGTTCAGATCAGATTCAATGCCACGGCGTGTGCGGCCGCGTGTGCCTTGTTGGGCGATCCAAACTTACCGACGATCTTCTTGATATGAAAATTCACCGTGTTATCGGAGATGCACAGGATCTGGGCGATATCACTGACGCATTTGCCGTCTGCAGTCCATCTGAGGATTTCCACTTCCCTGTCGGAAAGGACGCAGCGTTCGACTGCCGACAGGTTCCACCGCGCCAACGCCTGGCGGCTGGCATCGCTCAGGCAACGCAGCTTCACCCCCAGCTCCAGTTGCTCGATCTGACTGACCCGGCCACGGCCTCGAGCAAAAGAGATGACGTGCGTATCACGGCTGGTCGCCAAGGCACTGTAGGTCATTCCATGAACCAGGCCAAACTGAGCGGCCTCGGCGAAGAAACGTCGGTGGCAGCTGGCTTGAACATCACTCCAGTTCAAGACATCCGCTTTGGCCATGCTGTGCTCAATCACAGGATCAATCGCACCATAACTTTGCTCGTCATAGCGCTCCTGCCACTCAAGCGGATAGGTGCCCATGATGAGCGTCTTACGCCGAGTGAAAGGCGTGGGCGCTTGCAAGGCCAGACCAACATGTTCGAAGCCACACTCTATGGCCTCACGGTGCAGGATCGACACCAGATTTTCGATTTCATGAGCCGCCGAAATGTCTCTCATGACGTCGCTATACCACTCCAACATTCCCAATCCCACCGACGAGCCCTCCTGGTCATCCACCGGCTGAACAGTGTAGAGCGCTTTTGCCCGTCTCGCAGCCCCGGTCAGACCACACATCGCTTATACGAATAGACGCCACGATTAATCACCTACCAATTCTTGTAATTTCTTGCATCTGGCCACTGCCCTAGCATCCCTGTTCCCGCCCGCAGCCAGAAGGCAATGCCATGCAATCCGATGAGCGTTCGACTTGCCACACCGCGAAAATCGTATGGTCTGCCGAATCTTGCAGCCCTGCCTCGACCGGTAGAACGTGGCTTGCAATAGCAGATGGCCAACACTGCGATACCCCCGACGGCTGCATTCCGATCGATGCCGACCGGATCGCAGGCAGCGCCCTCGCGGCGGGCGACACTGTGCTGGTGGCTGTATCCGAAACCGAAACCTCTGGCCCATGGCAGCTGGCGCAAAGCCAGTTTGAGTCGATTCATCGCATCATCGCCGCGCTGCTGGCGACGGGCACGCCTCTGAAGCTTTTGCTTTTCAGCGGTATCGCCAACGCCGACGCAGCTGCTGCGCACGGCTTGTTGCAATCCCTGCGCTGCGAAACCGAACAACTGGCTCACACCTGGCTGGAAAGCGATGCGAGCCTGGCACAGTCACTCACCATCTGCGGGCTAATGCAGCAGGAAGGGCTTCGGCGCCTGCGAGTCGAGGGTGGCAAGCGCCTAGTGGCTCATCTGCACCAACAAGTAACGCCGCTCGCGAACGAACCCAGAAGCCAGGACGGGCCGGCGCTGATCATCGGCGGCTTGGGTGGCATCGGCCAGCACCTGCTGGAACATATCGTCGGCCAGCAACCGGTTTTCGTCATGGGCCGCTCGCCCTTGAGCGATGAACGACGCTCGCGCTTGAAAGCGCTGGGTTGCTCAGGCTACTTCCAAGGCGATGCGACGGACACCGAGAGCCTGCGACAGACGCTTTCGACGCTCCATGAACGCTACGGTTGGGTGGACACCGTCTTTCACCTCGCCGGTCATCTGGAAGATGGCCTTTTCCAATCGCAGACGACTCCCTCTTTGGAAAAGGTCATGAAGACCAAGATCGCGCCGGCCCTTGCCCTTGCGCATCTGCAGAACGAGATGGCAATACGCCGCGTGGTCATGTTCGGCTCGCTATCAGCAACCGTCGGTCTGGCCGGACAGACGGCCTACGCATCAGCCAACGCCTACCTGCATGCTCTGGCTGAGCGGCAATGCCTGCAAGGCCATACGGGCTGGTCAACCATCGGCTGGGGTATCTGGGATGTGAGCGGTATGGCGATGGGCCAGGACCGCGGACTGCTGTTGCCTATGGCCCCTGACAAAGCCCTGGCGGCGATGGATGAGCTGCTTGCCGCCCGCTGCGCCGACGCCCTGATTTACGCTGGCAGGCTGCTGACTGAGGCAGCCTCCGGTCGACAAGCGGCGAAAGCCAGTCGCGCGCCAACGCTGGATACTAAGCTGCTGGTGCGCCAAGCCATTGCCAAGTTTACTGGCCTGGAAAATCTCGCAGAGGCTGAAAACGTGCTGGATCACGGCGCTGACTCAGTCGCGGCGATCAGCATTGCCGCAGAGATCGAACGCCGCCTGGCCGAGGCAGGCATGGTCACTAGAGTCCCCCGCTCCATCCTGTTCGAGTACCCGAGTATCTCGAGCCTATCGGCCTACATAGAGGCTCGCGCGGCAACCATTGGACTGCAGCCCGAGCCCGCGGTGGCCCCCCAGTCCCCTCCCGAGCTCACTTGGCGAGCCCCCTCCCCACATGTGCGCGCTCACACCCAGGACGAGCCGCACTGGCGGGCGCAGGATATTGCCATCGTCGGTATGGCGGGCTCTTTTCCAGGTGCTACCAGCATGGAAGAATTGTGGCCGCTGCTGGCAGAAGCGCGATTGGCAGTGCGCCCCGTCCCATCGGAACGCTGGGACTGGCGCGCGTTCTATGACAGCGATGCCAGCGCCGCGGGCCGTAGCTATGCCCGCCATGGCGGCTTCATCGACAATGTCGAGATGTTCGACCCGCTGTTCTTCCAAACCACGTTCAAAGCTGCCGAGCGCATGGACCCAGCCGAGCGCAAACTGCTGCAGACGACTCACCATGCGCTGGAAAACTCAGGATTCTTCGCCGCGCCGACTCCTGACGTAGGGGTTTTCATCGCAGCGATGTACGGACACTACCAGCAATTGGAAGCGTCCCAGCCCATCGACACCTCGTTCTCTGCCCAGGCCAACCGGCTTTCTTATCATTTCGACTTCCGTGGGCCATCGCTGACCTTGGATACCATGTGCTCAGGATCGCTGACGGCCCTCCATCTGGCCATCGCAGCACTGCGCCGCGGCGAGTGCCGGCAGGCAATCGTAGGCGCAGCCAATATCATGGTCAGCCCACATAAATATCGGGTGCTCAGCCAGGGCAAATTCCTCAGCCCGACGGGCCGCTGTCATACCTTCGGGGCACAGGCAGACGGGTATGTCCCAGGTGAAGGGCACGTGGTCTTCGTCCTTCAGCCCTTGCAGGAGGCAATCGATGCCGACGCACGCATCCATGCGGTCATCCATGGTAGCGCGGTTAACGCAGGCGGGCGCAGCAGCGGCTTCACGGTACCCTCGGCAGCAGCGCAAACCAAGGTCATCGAAGCCGCACTGCGCGATGCCGACCGCCAGGCACACGACATCACCTACATCGAGGCGCATGGCACCGGCACTCGCTTAGGAGATCCGATCGAGATCGAAGCGCTGAACGGCATATATGGGGCACGTGATTACGGGCACTGCGCCGTAGGATCGATCAAAAGCAATATCGGCCATCTGGAGCCTGCCGCCGGTCTGGCGGGATTGGCCAAGATCGTGTTGCAACTTCGTCACCGCTCGCTCGCCCCTACGATCGGTTGCGACATCGCCAATCCATTGATACCCGTCGGTGAGGGAACAGTTCGTCCGCAGACCGAACTTGTGCCTTGGAACACACCTGACGGCCAGCGTCGCTACGCCGGTCTAAGCAGCTTCGGCGCTGGTGGTGCCAACGCCCATGTCATCGTGGGCGAATACATGCCGCCGCAGGTGAATGCACCGGCACGACATGACGCCGTACCCATGGCAGTGGCCATCAGCGCGCAAAGTGAAGCGTCGTTGAATGCGCTCAAGGCCGCCATCCTCGACTACCTGCTTAAGCAGGAGGGGCTGTGCCTGGAGGACGTCGCCTACACGTTAAACGTGACCCGTCCGGCAATGCGCTACAGGTTCTGCGCCTTGGTCACCGACCTGGATGACCTGGCCAACGCACTGGCATCGTCGACTGCGCACCAAGCGACCTTCAGCGCTCAGCTCGAGCAGGCAGCCAGCCGCTTTCAGGCAGGGGAAAGCATCGACTGGCGGCACCACAACCCACCGGGCAAGATGCTCGACCTCCCGAGTTATCCTTTCGAGAAAATACCACTGTGGGCCAATGAACTACGTGTATCACACGAACCACAAAGCTTGAATCCACCACCAGAAACCGATGATAGGCTTCTGCTCGCAGTTGCGGACTTCACGTCCAATGCGTCCGAGACAACGCGCACGTTCACCAGCCCCTTCACCTTAATTGTCGATCCGGAGCTGGATCGACAACTCCGAGGCCATGGGCATCGGATCGTCGTGCTGCACCCGGTCGACCCGGCGCCAACATCGTCCTGCGGTGCCCCCCGTACCACCAACCTCGTACAAGCCTGCAAGCGCGCACTCGACGACATCCCGCAAGAGCATCCCATCGTCATTGCCCTAGGCAACACATCGAGTACCCCTATCGCGCAGGAGCCTACCCAACGCGCGCTGCACTGGGCACTGTTCCAAGCCATTGCTCATCTGCAAGGCCCAAGATCACTGATGGTCTGTCTGCCAAACGAACCCGATGCCCAAGCAGGTCTCGTCGGCTTGCTGCGCAGTCTTTGCAAGGAACAACCGCAGCTGAGGATCTTGTCACTGCAGCTCGGCGGTTCGCTGGCGCACCCCAATGTTCTCCAGCAGGCCTTGGCACGCCTAGCGTTCATACCAGTCAGCGGCCACGTGCACGAACGTCTGCAGGGCACGCAAAGCCAACGCCTGCAATGGCGCCCGATAGAGTTGCCAGTCGCACCCCCGACGCTATGGCGTCAGGGCGGACATTACCTGATCGCCGGAGGCTTCGGCGGAATCGGCCAAGCCGTCGCTCGCCGACTGGCGAGTGACTTCGGTGCCCATATCAGCCTGGTAGGACGGCGACCTGACAGCGCGCACATCAGGCATGAGTGCCAACAAATGAGCGCGCAGGGCGGGACGGTTCGCTACTACAGCGCTGACCTGGCAGACGTCGGGGCAGCCAAGGCATTGCTCGCCCAAATGAGCCCACTGAACGGTGTGCTGATCGCGAGCGGCGTGCTGCGCGATGGGGTACTGACCGACAAGGCGTTCGAAGACTTTGAACAAGTCGCACGCAGCAAGATCGAGACCACCCTGGCGCTGGACGAAGCGATCGGCTCGGCCCCGTTGGACCTGTTCATGCTGTTCTCTTCAATCGCTGCGGCATTCGGCAACGCAGGGCAGACCGACTACGCCTACGCTAACGCCTGGCTCGATGGTTTCGCCCAGGCGCGCAGCCGTGCGGTGGCGCTCGGGCAGCGCCATGGCCGCACCCTCAGCGTCGCATGGCCGCTCTGGAAAGACACTGGCATGCAAGTCGATACCCAGACCCTTCAGTTCATGACACATGAAACCGGGCTCGAGCCCCTTGAAGCGAACACTGGGGTAGATCTGGTGCTGCGACTGCCCTCAGCACTGGCCGCAGATGTGTGGGCGGTGGCGGTACTTGGCGGCGATACCGGACGCATCACCGAACGGTTGCTCGCACCACCTCGCCAAGATCCCGCAGGCAATCGGGCTTGCGAGTCGAACTCACCTGATGCATTGCGTGAGGCAGTGAACGAACTGCTCGAGACGCTCACCGCCATTCCTGCGCAGAGGATTGATCCTGAGGCGCGTTGGGGCGAGATGGGGCTCGACTCGGTCGGCCTACAAGAACTGGCGAAAAACGTACAGGCTCGGTTCTCGGTGCCTATGGCCGCCAGCGCCCTGTTTCGCTACAACACCCCGAGTCAGTTGGTCCACTATCTCGACAGCCAACGGGCATCCGACACACAAGACCTGAGCACGAGCAGAGCACCCGACGCCGGCCATCCCGATGAATCGCTCACAGGCTATGCCATCATCGGTATGGCCGCCACGTTGCCAGGTGGGGACACTGTCGAGACATTCTGGGACTCGCTCCTGCATGGGCGCAGCGCCATCGTGCCGATGACGCGCTGGCCCGAGGAGGACCTCTACGGCGGTGCAGTGCGGAATATCGAGCATTTCGATGCACGCTTCTTTGGTCTCTCGGCACGTGAGGCGATGCTGATGGATCCCCAGCATCGACTGTTCCTGCAAACGGCATACAACGCCTGCCTCGACGCGGGCTATCGACCAGGCGACATCACCCGCACCGGTGTCTTCGCGGGCGTGCAGTTCAACGACTACCAGGTGCTGCTGCAGCTGTGGGGTCGCTCAAAACATCCCTTCGCCGCCACGGGCAACGCTCATGCGATGCTCTCCAACCGGGTGTCCTACCAATTCGGTTTCAGTGGCCCCAGCGAAACGGTCGACACCGCTTGCTCGTCAACACTGGTCGCCTTGCATCGCGGCATCAAGGCCCTGCAGGAACAGGAGTGCAATACGGTACTGTGTGGCGGAGTCAGCCTAATGATCGACCCGGTCGTAACCCACGCGGCCGCCAGCATGGGTGTGTTGTCGGCGAGCGCTCGCTGCGCCACGTTCGATGAATCGGCTGATGGCTATGTGCGCGGTGAAGGGTGTGGCGCCTTCCTCATCAAGCGCTACGCCGATGCGGTGCGCGATGGCGACAACATCAGAGCGCGGATCGTCGCCAGCCAGGTCAATCACGGGGGGCGTGCCAATTCGCTGACTTCCCCCAACCCGAACGCCCAGTGTGATCTGTTGCTGGCGGCGTACACGCCCGAGTTGGCAGAGCGCCTGGGCTACATCGAGGCGCATGGCACCGGTACGCGCCTTGGTGACCCGATAGAGCTGCAAGCCCTGAGTGCCTTCATCGCCCAGCAAGCCCCCGCAAAGCCACCGGCAAGCGTGCTGGTCGGAGCGGTCAAGACCAATACGGGCCACCTGGAACCTGCAGCAGCCGTACCGGCCTTGGTCAAGGTCATCAAGGCGATAGAGACCGGCTGGCTGCCTGCCAACTTGAACTTCCGTCAGCAAAATCGGGAAATCGACCTACAGGACACGCCTTTTTCACTGCTCACCGAAAAGCAGCCCTGGCGGTCAAACGACCGTGTCGCAGGCATCAGTTCCTTCGGCTTTGGCGGCACCAATGCGCATGTGGTGCTAACGCAGGCCGATGCACCGACACAACAAGTCACGGCACAACCTGGGCAACTGCACTTGGTAGGCCTGTGCGCCAGAACCAAGGAATCGCTTGAACGCATGCGCGATGAACTGATCGAGCATCTGCGCAGCAACCCGCACCTGCCCCTGGCAGACGTGGCCCGGACCTTGGCAATAGGGCGTGAAAGCTTCGAGCACCGACTGGTGGTAAGCGCCATGGATCTGCCCTCATTGATCGAGCAGTTGAGCAGCGCGGCCTTGCACTACGTCGAGCCCCAAGCCCTCAGGAGTCACGTCAACGAAGGGCCGCTGCTGGAGCTCGACAACAGCGTCGTCACCGAGCTTGCGTCCGCTTACCTGCAGGGCCGCGACACGCTCAGACGCATTTACCTGAAGGGCCCCGGCAGACGCATTTCGCTACCTGGCTATGCCTTCGACAGCAAACCTTACTGGTTCGAAACCGCCGCAGACCTGGAGGCCTCATGACTCACCCTGACGCATTATCGTTATCGGCCCTGCAGAAACTGTTCGCCGATGCGCTGCTCGAAGTCGAGCCGCTCGAAGCAGACGAACCCTACATCGAACGTGGCGTCGATTCGATCCTCGCGGCGCAGCTGGCGAAGGCCATTACCCAACGCTTCGCAGTGCCCTGCCGCACGGCGGACCTGTTTGAGGCCGCCTCGCTGCGCGAGCTATTGAAACTGCTTCAAGTACGCATCGAACCTTCGACCACAACACGGACAACGCCAAAAGAAAACCCTCGCTCCAAGACTGGACGCACACCGGTGATCGTGGGTGCCGCCGGTCGTTTCCCAGGTGCGGCATCGCTCGACGAACTGTGGGCAGTGCTCGAGAGCGGCAAACCGCAAACCGGCGTCATGGGTGAGCACAAACGAACCGGGAGCTTCAAGGGTGGGTTTCTGCGGGACATCGACGCCTTCGACAATGGCTTCTTCCATCTCTCGCCCAACGAGTCGGTCTGCGTCGATCCGCAGCAACGGCTTTCCCTGGAGCAGGCCTGGCACGCCATTGAGTGCAGCGGACTGACCCTGACCGAGCTCAAGACACTGCGTTGCGGCGTATTCGCCACCGGGCTGCCGGGCGACTACCGCCACGTACTCAGCGCACACAGCGAGCAAGCAATCAGTGCTGCGGCTTTCACCGGCAATGCGTTCTCCGCCTTGGCCGGTCGTATCGCCTACTGTTTCGACCTGCCGGGACCTGTGCTTTCGATCGACACCGCCTGCTCATCCTTCCTGGTGGCACTACACCAAGCCGCCATGGCGTTACGCAGTGGCGAGTGCGATGCCGCTATCGTCTGCGCAGCGACGCTGTTCTGCACCGATGAAGTTTTTCGCCTAGCACAGGCAAGCCAGGTGCTCTCTGCCTCCGGGCACTGTCTTGCATTCGACGAACGCGCTGACGGCTTCGCACCCGCCGAGGGCGCCGGAGCGCTGTTGTTGACCACCCAAGAGGTGGCCCAGAACCTGGGGCTGGCAATGCTTGCGCAGCTCGATGGCAGTGCTGTTGGCCACGATGGTCGCAGCAATGGCCTGATGTCGCCGAGTGTGAGCGGGCAAACCGAGGTCATCCGTGCAGCCTGGGAGGATGCGCGACGACAAGGTGGGCAAGGACCTGAGCACATTGCCCTGATCGAGACCCACGGTACAGGAACCCCAGTGGGCGATCCGCTCGAAGCCAAGGCGTTGGCGCAGACCTACGGGGAGCTCGAGGGACAAGGGCTGCGATACCTTGGAGCGAACAAAACGATCTTCGGTCATACCTTGGTCAGTTCTGGGCTACTCAGCGTGCTCAAGGCTCTATTGGCCCTGGACAGGCAGCAGATACCCGGGCCGCTGCTGAGGCCATCCTCTTCTTCGCACTGGCACGACATCATGCCGGTATCATCCCCGCACACCGCACATGCGCTGCCGCCCGGTGCCGGCATCGCCATCAGCGCGTTCGGCTTCACCGGTGTGAACGCCCATGTGTTGTTGCACAAGCCAGGCAGCGCAAGCGCTGTACAGGTCGATATCGAAGGCCTGTGCATCAGCGCCGCCAGTGAGGCCGGACTACAAAGAACGGCACTATTGCTGGCCCGATTTCTCGCCCAAGGCACACTGTCATATGCACAAGTGTGTGCCAGTTGTGCCGCCAGAACGCCTCAGGCCGTGCGGGCGGTGGTCTGCGCGGAGCAGGTCGACCAAGTGGTCGATGCTCTGGCGCGATGGGGGCGCTCGACTCCGACAGGGGTGGTTGTCGCTCGCGACTACCAAGAGCTGCCCGCCAGCACTCGTCGACCCGACGGCGTCGCTGCTCGCTGGCTGCAAGGCATGGCTACCCGCATCGGAGTATCCCAGGCCATCCATGTGCCCCCCTACCCCTTCGCCCGCCGCGCGTTCTGGCCTGGCCTGCCAAGCACAGCCACAGACCAGGACAACGCTGGCGGATCCGCCAACGTGCTGGAGGAACTGCGCCAACGCCTGGCGCAGCTGTGCGGCTACCGACTCGAAGAGGTCGATAGCCAAGCTCCGCTGTCCAGCCTTGGGCTCGACTCCCTGACGGTACTGCAACTGCTGGCACCCTTCCAGAAACGGAGCGGGAAGATAGCTGTCGAACAGGCCTTTGCCGCAAGCACTCTTGCCGAACTGGCCACGCTGATCGAACGTGCGGCGCAGTCGGGCCGGGTAGCTGACCAAGCGGCGACCGACCTGCCACTGGGCCTGCGCCGGCGTCAGACCCGCAGCGGCCTGACAGTGCTGGACCAGGCAGGCAACTTGCCGCCTGTGATACTGGTCAGCCCGCTCAATGCCTCACCCAGAATCTGGGTGCAGCAGTTGCCCATGCTGCGTCGTGATGGCTGGAATCCTTGCATCGTCGAATTGCCGCTGCATGACGCAGTACAGCCCGATACCCCAGAGATCGATCTGGGTAGGGTCGCTGCGCAATTGGCGCAATTGTGCGAGGAACTGTCCGTGACGGGTCAGCCAGTCCCGTGCATCGGCTGGTCGCTTGGAGGCTGCGTGGCACTGCATGCTGCGCTCCAACACTCGCCCTGCGTAGGGCCCATCACGGTGATCAGTGCCGCGCCGTGGTTCGGCGAGACGATCCTGGAAGACACTCTGCAAGCGCAAAGTGAACTGGAGGGGCGCGGCGAGATGTTCGACCAAATTCTACCGGGTAACGGCAGCGTCGCCTCACGGATCGGCGCGGGCCTGAACCTCAGGAGCCTGGGTGCCTACATTAATGCGCTGAGTACATTCGACATCCGCGAGGCATTGGGAGATCTGAACGTGCCGCTGCTGGTCATCCACGGCGCTCAGGACAATGTGATCCAGGCCCAGTGCGTCATGCCGCTGCGACAGCTCGAAAAGGCACGGTTCTTGGAGATTGCCGATGCCGGTCACTTCTCGCCTCTGACACACGCCACGCTCGTCAACCGAACGTTGCTCGACTGGCTACACGTCAGCAAGCCCTCCGCCAACGTCACTCAGGTAGCTTGAATGGACACACTCATTGCCGATTCCCGTCCTGCCACACCAGAAGAAACGCTGATCTGGCACCGCAGCCAGACGCATGCCGGCGATCCGGGACTGATATTGAGCTACCGCTTCGCGCTGGCATCATCGGTGGATGTCCAGCTTCTGGACCATGCACTGTATAGGTTGCTGGCCGGGCCCTTCGCCAGCCTGCGCAATACGTTTTTGCTCAACAACGGCACGCTGCTCAGCAAGCGCCTGGCCCTCAGCCCTGAGGTGCTGGAGTACGATAGTTGCCCGCAACCATTGCAATCCCTGACGCAGGGCCACTCAAGGCACTATCGCTTCGTCCTGCAGACACTTGAGGACGGGCAGTGCTACCTGGACTGCCTCTTCAGCCACCTGGTGATGGACGGCGTGAGTCTACAGCGCTTTCTGGCAGCCCTTAGCGAATGCTACGCCGGCCGCACGCCGGTGCCCTGCCCCGCAGCCGGCCCACGCACACCGGCGCCTGCAGGTTTCTGGAGCGAGCTGCTCGGCGGCTACACCCTTGAGCAATCCCTGCCGATGATGCCGCCTGCCTCAGGCCCCCGGTCAGGTCAGGTCAGGACAGCCACAATGACCTTGAGCCGGGTCACCCCCGATCAGTGCAACACCCTGCAAACCAGCGGATTTCGCCTGACCTGCGCGGCCATGGCACTGACCCTTGCCCGCTACCTGCGGGCTTGGGAGCAGAACGCCAAGATAATGCTGTGCCATACAGTACAAGTGCCTGGCGGCCCCGACGCAGGGACCTGCAGCAACCTTGTTCCTCTGCCTGTCGACGTGGATGCCTGTTCAGACGCTCACACACTGTTGCAACACATTGGCGAAACACGTCGACGCATCCGTCCCTTCCAGCACACACCATGGAACGAGCTGCTGGCTCAGTTCCCGGCGGGGAGCGCAGGCAATGTCGTCATCAATGAGTCGCCTGGGCTGCTTACACCGACCGCCCCAACGATAGGCGAGGTCTGCGAAGTTCGTGCCTTGCCATGCGCAGGTGGACCGTACGATCTGGCCGCCGTGTGCTCGATGGCCGGAGGATGTCTGCAAGTGCGCCTGGAAGCCAGTCACGAACGCAGCACGCCGCGCTGGTTCGCGCAGTTCGCAGAACAGTTTCAACACAGCCTACACGACCTGCTCGAGGACACGCAGCAGCCCTTCGCAGCGCTGGCAACACTGAAGCGACCAGAGCCTGGCGAACGAGGCCAACGAATCCCTCCCGTTTCGCTGGAGCAGATGCTGTGCGCACTGGAACAGGCCGAGGCAGAACGGATTGCGGTAATTGACGACGATGGTGAGCTGACCTACAGCGCACTGCGCAGCAGTATCGATGCCACCGTTGTACGCCTGGCGCAACAAGGAGTCAGCCAAGTCGGGGTCTGCATCGGCCGCAACCGTTGGCTGCCGATCGCACTGCTGGCAGCGCTCAAGCACGGCGTTCGCTTCACCCCACTTGAGGCCGGCCTGCCCGACGAAGCATTGAGCGATCTGATCCACCGAACCCAGATCAGCTACGTACTGTGCGATCGCTCTACCCATGCCCGTCTTGCCCATGCGGCTCCCCAAGCGGTGCTCCTGAACATCGAAACACAGGTGATGTCCGGGGCAGGAACGTCTACATCGTCTTCGCAAGAAATCGACCCCATTGCCTACCAGATGTTTTCCTCAGGCAGTACTGGCGTCCCCAAGGGTATCCAGATCGGCCGTGACAATCTGGCAGCCTTCCTGACGGCCATGGCCGCGATGCCGTTCTGCTATCCGGGTGCGCGCTGGATTGCGCTGACTCCACTCAGCTTTGACATTTCCTTGCTAGAAGCACTGCTACCGCTGTGCAGCAACGGCTGCATCGTGATGGCCGACGACCCTGTACGACGCAGTGGCCGACAACTGATCGATCGTATCGAGCGAGATCGGATCGAAATCCTGCAGCTCACCCCATCCAGCCTGCGTCTGTTGAAAGACTCCGACTGGCAGGCACGACGCCCCATCACCCTACTGTGCGGTGGCGAGCGTCTGAGTCAGGAAATGGCAGACTGGGTCCTGGCTGCAGGCCATACGCTGTTTCATGTCTACGGCCCTACCGAGGCCACCATCTGGGCCAGTTGCCAGCGCGTCACCCGCGGCATGCCGCTCAGCATCGGGCATCCGCTGGACAACACCGCCCTGCAGGTCGTGGACGATCAATTGCAGCCGCTCGCCTTGGGTGTTCCCGGCGAACTGCTCATCAGCGGATCGTTGGTCGGAGCGGGTTACCTGCCGCCGGCCCCGCAGCACAACTTCATCGAGCCATTCAGCGCGCAGAGCAATCGCGCCTACCGCACCGGCGATCGAGCTGTAGCCTGGGGCGAGCAACGTATCGACTACCTCGGTCGGCTGGACTCTCAGGTCAAGATACGCGGCCATCGCGTGGAGCTGTCCGAGGCTGAGGCGCTGATCAGGCGCCTTGCACCCGGTGTGGAGCCTTGCTGTGTGGTGCGCGAGGAGCCTGTCGCCTACCTGTGCGCATTCATTCGACCGGCTCAAGGCCGTCCATTCGACGTGGAAACGCTGCGCGCACAAGTCGAATCTCGGCTACCCGAGCAGCGTTGCCCATCACGCTATGTATTGGTGGACCAGTGGCCGCACACCCCCAACGGCAAGCTCGATTTGCGCAGGCTGATGCAAGCCGAGTTGCAGACGCTGGCTCGCTCGGCGCATGAGCAAGAGAGCGGTCCAAGCCGCGACAGCGAGTCGCAGGGAATCACCGAGCTGCGCAGATTAATTGCCGAAACATTGGGTGTACAGGTCCAAGACCCCAATCAGTCACTGGTCGCTGCGGGTGTGGATTCAATCGGCTTCAACTTGTTGGCAGAGCGCTTGCGCCACGAACTCGCAGTGGATATTGCGCCGCATCGCTTTTACGAACTCAGCAGTCTCACCGCCATCGCCAACGCATTGCATACCGAAACGCCAAGCGAACTTTCCAGTCCCAAACCAGCAGCCCAGTTTGAGGCTGCGCCGCTGGCCATCCTCGGGATGGCAGGCGTCGGCCCGGCAGGGCTGGACATCGATGAACTTTGGCAAGCGATGCTGGAGCAGCGCAATTGCATAGCCCCATGCGTCAGATCCGATTCGCCGAGCATCTTGCCGGGCGGCTACCTGAATGACATCGACAGCTTCGATGCCTCTTTTTTCGGCATTTCGGCCGTTGAGGCTGCGCACATGGACCCACGCCAGCGTCTGCTACTGCAAGAGTGCTGGCGGACGTTCGAAGATGCCGGCCTAGTCCCCGACGACTACCGCGGCGCGCGCGTTGGTTGTTATATCGCGGCCACAGGCTGCGAATACGCCACGGTCGTATCGGCGCGGCAAAAAACGGCCCATGCCTACGACATGACAGGCACCTCGGCGAGCATCCTGGCCAACCGGCTGTCGTACCAATTCGACTGGCGGGGGCCATCGGTGACGATCGACACGGCCTGCTCCAGCGGTCTGACCGTACTCGCCCGAGCTGCGGCCGATCTGCATCAGGGCCGCTGCGACATGGCGTTCGTAGGTGCGGTGAATCTTCTGATCGATTCACGCACAGATGATGCTTTGCGTGCAGGACAGTTCCTCTCACCGAACGGTGTCTGCTCCCCATTTGCCGAAGCTGCGAACGGGTATGTCAGGGGCGAAGGCGTTTTTGCCATGCTGTTGTGTAGGGCCGGAGAGACATTGCCCGGCCTGGGGCCGTGTGCGCTGCTGGCAGCGGTCGAGGACGGCCATTGCGGACGCTCCGCATCCTTGACCGCGCCAAGCGCCAGCGCCCAGGCTGACATGATCGCAAGTATTTATCGCTCCCTTGGCGGCACCTCAGATGTCGGATTCATCGAGACCCACGGAACAGGCACGCGCCTGGGCGACCCCATCGAGGCCGAAGGCATCAGTCGCGCACTGAGCAGCATGCACGTTCGGGGCGACGCACCGATCTGCCTTGGCACGTCCAAGGCCGCCTTCGGCCATCTGGAGGCTGCTGCCGGACTGTTCGGCCTGATCAAGGCGGTTAAGGTCGTCGCCGAAGCCATGGTGCCGGCAAACCCGGAGCGAGGCCCTGAGAACCCGCGGGTGAAACTGGAGGGTGCGGCACTAGCCAAGGCCGGCAACCAGAACTGGCCCAAGGCCGGCGATATTCGCCGGGCCGGGGTCTGCAGTTATGGCTTTGGAGGTTCCGGGGCACACGCGGTGGTGCAAAACGTTCCCTCACGGCCCGCCAGCCACGAACGAATGCAAAACCAAGCCCCCTGCCTTGCAGTGCTCTCGGGATTCGATGCGCCAGCACTCAAGCGTCAGGCCAAGGCTCTGAAAACCTGGCTGACGGAACATCCGGATGCGAGTCTTGCTGCCATTACCAAGACCCTGGGATTGCATCGCACCGCAATGGCCTCGCGCGTTGCCGTGGCGGTGCACGATCACCAGAGCCTGCTTCAGGCCCTGGAATGCATCATCGAAGACCATCCCCTACCTGCAATCGAAGACCTTGCACTGCAACAGGCAGCAAGCAACTACCTGCAGGGGGGCACGCTTGAGCCGTCACTGTTCGACCCCTCGATACTCCCAGTACGCTTGCCAACTTATCGCTTCGATGGCAGCTATCGCTACCCACTGCCATCGACCTTGCAGCTGAACTTGAAGCCCTGCCACGATCGCCCCTCGGAGGTGACCGCACGTCACCCTGTCTTCCAAGACCATCAGGTGAACCGCCAAGGCGTTCTACCCGGCGTATGCGCATTGTATTGGGGGTTACGTCTCGCCCGCCACGATACCTTGCACAGGAGCCTGGTGGACATCACCTGGCGCGTACCGCTCAGCCAGTTCGCCGCCGATAGCGCGCTGGATCTGACCCTTACAGACGATGGCACGTTCAGGTTGCTGGCAGGCGACACACCGTTGGTCAACGGGACGCTCTCGTTCGACCTGCATTACCCGGCTCCGACCAGCCAGGCATTGCAGCGCCTGCGTGAGGTCCAAGGACGCCTGCCGGATGCGCGGCGTATAGATGCTGCCCGTCTTTACGAGGCATTCGATGCCTTGGGTATCGAGTACAGCAGGGATTTTCGCAGCGTCATCTGGGTTGATCGGCAAGGGCCGCTCGCATGCGCACGCCTGATTTGCCAC
Organism: Pseudomonas syringae group sp. 243L2; assembly: GCF_032587875.1. Lineage (NCBI taxonomy): Bacteria > Pseudomonadati > Pseudomonadota > Gammaproteobacteria > Pseudomonadales > Pseudomonadaceae > Pseudomonas > Pseudomonas syringae group sp. 243L2. The sequence continues at coordinate 47,329 of NZ_JAWHPL010000015.1, read as the reverse complement.
GGCACTGAAGCGATCCAGCAGTGGGGGTTGCTCGACGGGGCATTGCAATCGGGATTGGCCTTGACCCTGGAGAGCCGCAGTACACCCGTATTGCCATTCACCCTGGGCGCACTGGTCTGGAGCGCACCTGTGGACTGCCCGGCCGGCACCTACTACGCCTTGACGGAGAAGACCAGCGACTTCAGGACCCAGATCCTGCTCTGCGATGACCGTTTCCGAGTGATCGCGCAATTCATAGACCTGGGTATCAAGCCTTATTCCGGGAACATTTTGGGAGACGCGCATGAACAGCAACGCTGACACACCAAGCCTTGGCCTCTTCGAGCCTGACTGGCAATTCACCATGACCGCGCATTCGCCCCAAGAATCGGTGCCAGACTGGATTCTGGTGCCAGCAACACAGCCGTCGCTGGCAGAGGAAATGGCAGGACTACTGGGCGAGCAGAGGGTGCGAACCTTTACCGAAGCGCCGCTTGACCTGCCACCCGGTGATCACTACGCAATCATCGTACGCAGCCCTTGGGCACAAGGGGCACAAACGTCGGTGACAGTGGCGGTGCTGAATCTGCTCAAGACTCTGAGCCGGCTACAGCGCGCACGGATCGATGTGGTTGCCTGCCGAGCCCTTGCAGGACCACCCGGGCAGGATGTCCGTTATCCGTTGGATGCGACCTGCCTGGGGCTGGCCCAGACTGCCAGTCGCGAGTATCCCCACCTGAGCATCAATGCCTTCAGCCTGTGCGATTTCGCTGTAGCCACCTTGCACCGCGCGTTCAGCCACCGTCCCACACATGCCCCCGCGACACCGGTGCACATCACTCAGGACGGCTATGCCGTCCGCCACTTCAAACGGGCATCGCTGAACAGCAGCGTATCGGGCCTGGCCCTGCGCAAAGGCGGGCACTATCTGGTGCTGGGTGGCACGGGCGGTCTGGGACGGATGCTTGCCAGCTATCTGGTTGAGCGCCATCAGGCGCGGGTGCACCTGGTCTCGAGGTCTGCGCCCGACTTCGAACTGCATGAACTCATGCGTCATAGCTCCTGCGACATCAGCGTGCCTCAAGCGCTCGAGGCGATCTTCGAAGCGCACGGCCCGTTCGACGCGGTGATTCATTCTGCGATGGATCTGCACGACCAGACCCTAGACACGTTGCAGCCTGCCCAGCTTGAACGCAATCTGCGGCCCAAGCTCCTGGGCAGCTATGGTTTGATTCAAGCACTGCGCCAGCATCCGGTAGATTTCGTGCTGTTCTTTTCCTCGATCCAATCACACCTTGCCAATCCTGGCCAAGGCGCCTACACGGCCGCCTGCGCGGTCAAGGACGCCATGGCCGCCTTGCTTGAGGAGACCTTCCAGATCCCTTCGAAGATCATCAACTGGGGTTATTGGGGCAGTGTCGGCGCGGTGGCCGCGCCTTACTATCGGGAACGCATGGAAAAGGTCGGGGTTGGCTCACTCGAAGCCGAAGACGGCATCGCCACCATCGAAGCCCTGATCAGCAGCGACCAACGCCAGGTGATGGCGCTCAAGGCCAACGCACAAGCCCTGTTGGCCATGGGCTTCGAAACCGCCGACAGCCCAGGCGTCGTGCCAGTCGATGAACTTCAAAGCCTAATCCCCCCGTTTGATGATCAGGCCGAATGGGTCAGACGCAACGAGCAGGCCAGCGTGGCGCTGGATGAATACGCCCGTCGCGCCATTCATCGCATAGGCATTCCCACCAACATCGCAGCTCACCACCAAGCACTGGCCCAGGCACTGAGCGCCATAGAGGATGCGCCCCAGGCGCTGGATCGACACAGCTTGTTGCAGCGCTTTGCCCACCTGCGCGCGCACCTTGATCTGCTGGACGCCTGCATGGCCGACTTCGCCTCGATCCTGCAAGGCAAGACCGATCCGCTAGAGGTGCTGTTCCCCCATGGCAGCTTCGACCGGGTAGAGGGGGTGTACCGTAACAACCCCGTGGCCGACTATTACAACCAGACCATGGCGACCATCGTCGAGCGTCTGGCCGACAGCACTGAACAGCCGCTTCGCGTGCTCGAGATTGGCGCTGGCACAGGTAGCACTACCGAGCAAGTGATGGCGCGCGTGGGCCACAGGCTAGGCCAGTACCGCTTCACCGACCTCTCGCTATCTTTCATCAACCGGGCCAGAAGAACCTTCGACCAGCCCTGCTTCGAGGCCAGCATCTACAACGTGGAACAGCCTCCTCAATGGCTTGGCGCATTCGACATCGTGCTGGCGACCAACGTGATCCACGCCACCCGCGACATCCGCGAGTCACTGCGCAATATTCGTCGCGCATTGCGTCCAGGCGGCGTAATCGTGCTCAACGAGGTGACGGCACTGCAGCACTACGCAACCTTGACGTTCGGCCTGACCAAGGGCTGGTGGCTCAACACCGGCCCCGAGCGAATAGAAGGAAGCCCATTGCTCGACGCGGCCACCTGGCAGCGGCTGTTGCGCGAAACCGGCTTCGAAAACACCGAGCACCACGGCAATCAAACCCAAGGACTGATCGTCGCCCGCGTTCCTGTATCGGCCACGGCAGGCGCGCCAGCCGAAAGGGCCCCTGCCGCCAGCGCCAGCCAAACCTCGGGCGCAGCAGCCGCGAACATCGACGAGGTGCGCTTGAGCTCGGCGATGGCGTTCGCTCGGGACGCGATCGCCTCGGTCATGCACCTGACCCCTTCTGACCTCGACCCCACGCGAGCACTGAAGGACTATGGGATCGACTCCCTGATTGCGTTGGAGTTAGTAAAGCCGTTCAAAGACAAGGTCGGATACGTGCCAGCCACGCTGTTCTTCGAATACCCCACCCTCGCCGACCTGGCGGGCTATCTGGAGCAGTGCCACCCAGAAGCCTTCAAGGTTGCGGACAGCAGCGCCCCTGCAATCGCCTCGCAGCCTGGTGGGGAGTCCGACACCCTGCACTTCGTGCGTGAAAGCATCGCCAAGGTCATGCACATGTCCCTCGACGAACTCGACGATGACGCTGCATTCGCCAGCTACGGCATCGACTCACTGATCAGCCTGGAATTGATCAAGCCGATGCAGGCTCGTTACGGCTATCTGCCCGCGACCTTGCTGTTCGAATACCCAAGCATCGCGCAACTGGCCGGTCATCTGGGCCAGCACGCCACGAGCGCGCAAGCCAAGGTAACAGCTGCGGGTCATGCACACGCCACGACCGGGCAAGGACCACAGCCTGCTGACCTGCGCACCGATCAACCAGCGCAGGCGCAAGCGATCGCCATCATCGGCTACCGCGGACGTTTCCCGGGTGCGGAGGACACCGCACAGCTCTGGGAGCGACTGCTGCAGGACGTGCCTCTGAGCAGTCCGTTACCTCCCGCACGCTGGCCCCGGGAGCACATGCAAACGTCGACCTATGCCGGTGTTGGTGCATTTCTCAGTGACGTCGACAGGTTCGATCACGGGTTCTTCAACATCACACCAATGGACGCAACCCTGATGGATCCCCAGGAACGGTTGTTCCTGGAGACCGCGTACCAGACATTTCTGCATGGTGCTCATCCGGCATCGCGACTCAAGGGCAGCCGAACCGGCGTGTACGTCGGCGTGATGAATACCGGCTATGCCAACCTGACACCGATAGACAGCGACGGCCCGAGGCCGACATCACTGCATTGGTCGATCGCCAATCGGGTGTCATACCACTTTGATCTGCACGGTCCGAGCATGGCGGTCGATACCGCATGCTCTGCCTCCTTGACCGCTCTGCACACTGCGGTGAATGCGTTGCGCCTAGGCGACTGCGACATGGCCCTGGTCGGAGGCGTGAACGTGATCGCACACCCTCGACAGTACGACGACTTGTGCCGCTTGCACATGCTCTCGCTAGAGGGCGTATGCCGACCGTTCGGCGAGGGCGCCGATGGTTTCGTCGACGGCGAAGGGGTGTGCGCCATGCTGCTCAAACCGCTCGACCGGGCTCTGGCGGATGAGGATCCGTTGTACGGGGTGATAGAAGCCTCGGCACTAAATGCCGGAGGCAAATCCAACGGCTACAGCGCACCCAACCCGCAGGCGCAGTCCCGCCTGATTCGCGAGGCCTTGGACAAGGCCAAGTGGGCTCCGACGCAACTGGACTACGTCGAGGCTCACGGCACCGGCACCGCGCTCGGCGATCCGATCGAGTTCAAGAGCCTGGCGGCGGTGCTTGGCGAAGGACGCACGGAGACCTCGCGTCTGCCGATCGGCTCGATAAAGGGCCACATCGGCCACCTGGAGTCGGCAGCCGGACTGGCGGGTGCAGTGAAGATCCTGCTGCAGATGCGTCATCGCACACTGCTCCCGTCGCTGCATGCACACCCGGCCAATCCATTACTGGAGCCTCAGGCGACCGGACTGATGGTCAATCGCCATGCCAGGCCATGGCCTGCACGCGATAACCAACCCTATCGCGCGGCGTTGTCGTCCTTTGGCGCAGGAGGTGCCAACGCACACGTGCTGCTGAGCTCTGCGATCCAGACCTCGAGGCCGGCGAGACATCCAACATCGGCGAGACAGCTGATCATGCTGTCGGCCCATAGTGTTCAGGCACTGGATGCCTCTCGTATCGCGCTATTGCAATGGTTGGAGCAAAACGATGTGCCTCTGCCACGCCTGGCCTCCAGCCTTGCACACCAGCGTGATCACCTACGCCACCGCCTAGCCTTGTGCAGCGACTCGACGCAGGATCTGCGCCGCCAGTTGGCGCTATCGTTGGTAGACCTGCGTGGTAACGGTGAAAGCACTGCGGTGGCGGGTTGTGATGCAAACGCGATGAACTCGATGCGCATGCCGGGCCAGCAGCAAGACATGGACCTGGACAGCGTTCGCCTGGCTTATCTGGGTGGTGCACTGCCAGATTGGCACGCCCTGTTCGCAGCCGATGAACCGCTCGAGCTGCCGGAATATTGCTTCGACGGCACGCCACTCTGGGTGCAGGCTCGGGAGTCGGGTTTCGAAAGCCTTGACACGCTGCTGGCCGACCACAACATCGACGGACAGGCGATAGTACCGGCAGGCTACTACTTGGCACGCCTGCTGGCTGACACTTCAACCGCTGGACTGATGGATGTGCGATTCGAGGCCCGCGCCCAGTCGTTTGATTGCGTCGGCACGGAGCAGACAGCGGATAGGTTTGTAGTGACCATCGCCAACACTACTGTCGCCAGCGCCTCCACCCTGGAGCAGCACAGCCACGACCAGCAGCAGCCTTGGACGCTGGACTCGGGCCATTACCTGCAGCGCACAGCGATCTACCAGAAGTTCGCACGCATGGGCTATTGCTACGGTGACTCACTGCGCCTGCTGCGCTGGGCCTGTGTTGGAGACGACAAGGTGCAGGCGAGTGTGCTGCCCGCGCGCAGCTTCTCTATGCCACTGTCGCCCGCAATCATCGACGCCGGTCTGCAGACCGCGCTACTGCTCGACGACGGGGAGGCAGGTCCGGCCTGGGTACCCTGGATGGCCGAGAAGGTCGAGCGGCTGTCCACTCATGCGGCGATTGCCTACGTGTGCTGCCAGCGACGCGAAAAAACCGCCCGGAGCGTGACCCACGATTTCGAGTTTCTTGCGCAGGACATGAGTCCGGTTCTGCGTATCCAAGGCTTGGTTTCACTGAACCCAACCCATGATGTGGCGCGCGGGCAAAAGCCTGCGGCACGCCCGAAGGTGGTGCTGCATGAACTTTGAACGACCTGGCGCGCTGGCAATCGTCTTTCCTGGCCAAGGCTCGCAATTTCCTGGAATGGGGCTGGAGCTTCTGCCCAGGTTCCGCGAGATGACCGAAATCGCTGAGACACTGCTGGGCCTGCGGCTAGCCGAGTTGCTCGAAGATGCCGGCAGACTTGCCGACACCGCTTTCACGCAGCCTGCCGTATTCGTCGTCAGCGCGATGAGCTTCGAGGCAATGCGCCAGGACCGCGATATAGATCGAGCCGACCTGATGCTTGGCCACAGCCTGGGGCTGTTCGGCGCCATCCACGCCAGCGGCCGGCTCGGTTTCGCAGACACCTTGAAACTGGTGATCGAGCGTGGACAGCTGATGAAGGCTGCCGGGGACGGGGCGATGCTCGCGGTGATGGGCATCGACGCCCAGGGCCTGGAGGCCTGCCTGCTCGAACAGGGGCTGGACAGTCTCGACATTGCCAACGTGAACGGGCCGGAGCAAACCGTGCTCAGCGGTCCGAGCCAGGCCATCGAGCGCGCGGCACACGACCTTCAACAACGCGGCCTGCGCGCGGTGCAGCTGAATGTCAGCGGGGCGTTTCATTCCCGGTACATGGAAACCGCACGCGTAGCCCTGAGTCGCTATGTGGAGCGGGTCACTTTCAGCACCGGGACCTGTCCATTGATTTCCACCACCCATGGCGGACCGGTACCTGACACCCATCTGCTCGAAGAAATCGTTTTCCAGCTGACCAGCCCGGTGCGCTGGCTGCAGACAATCCAAGTGCTGAGGCAACGTTATTCACTGCTCGACTTCATCGAGCCGGGCCCGGGCCAGGTACTTACGCGCCTTATCGCTGCCATAGACGCCCATCACCAATCGAAAGAGGCATCGCGATGAAACCACAACGAATCGCTATCGTTGGTGGCGGGACCGCAGGCGCGACGCTTGCCTGGCATCTCGCCGCGCTGCACCAGGTCACCCTGTTCGAGGCGGGCGAGCAGTTGGGTGGCCACGCTTTCACCCACACCCTGATACATGAGGGCAAGCTAATCCATGCCGACATGGGTGTCGAATACTTCACGGAGCGGCTCGCACCCAATTTGATGGCGCATCTCAAGGCGCTCGATGTGGGAACCTTCGTCGCGCCCTTGTCATTCAGTTGCCTGGACCCCGACGCCTCCGAGCTATGGAGCAACCAGCACACCGGCAAAGCATTGAGTCCGGCGCTGCGACAGGCATTCGATCGGTTTCATCAGGACATGGTTGAGGTCAGCCTCCACCAGGAACGCTACAAGAGCTGGTCGGTGGGAGATTTCGTCAGGGAGCGGGGCTACGACTCCAGCTTTGTCCACCAAGCCTTGCTCCCGCTGTTGACCGTGTACTCCGGATGCAATGGTCCCTCACTGGACTACAGCCTGGTGTACTGCGCGGTCTCCTTCAACATGAACCTGCTGTCGTTCTTCTCACCCGCTTACTGGCGCAAGGCCACAGGCGGGATTGATGGATACCTGAAGATCATGCATCGCGTGCTCGGCCCGCGGGTGCGCCTGAATACCCCAGTGACGGCTGTCCGTCCGCACGAGCGGGGCGTGGAGGTCAGCACGTTTGCAGGATCACAGGATTTCGACCAGGTTGTACTGGCGAACCACGCCGATCAGGCGCTGCGCCTGCTCGAGACGCCCACTCCCGAACAGACAACCCTGCTCGGGGCGTACGAATATGTTCCGGTCGAAGCCATCCTGCACAGTGACAGCGCAGCGGTCGCCCACGGCTCGCCCGAAAGTTACTGCGTCTTCGTCAAAGCCGCAGACGCACCGGCCGAGGCGAACAATGCCTGGGGGACCCTGACCCGAGTAGTCACCCACTTCGAGCCCTCATCCACGCCGCTTTACGTGACGTTCGACCCGAAAATGGTGCTGGACCCATCCAAGGTCATCCTGCGCAAGCAGTGGAAGCTGCCCAAGCTGCGACCACTCGACCTGCATCGGCGCTCCCTGATAAGGGCGATCCAAGGCCGTGAACGAATCTGGTACTGCGGAACCGACTTCTCCTATGGCGGCCATGAAGGCGCCCTGACCTCAGGTCTGGTGCTGGCCCAGCGTTTCGGCGCGTCAGTGGACCAAGGCAGCAATGCCAGTGCACGCATCCAGTTCGAGCTGGTCAAGGACCTGATGGGCGTTGAATCGGCGTCCGGGAAACTGATACGCCAACTGGACCAGCGCCTGCTGCGCATCGCCGAAAAAATGGGCGCCGTCGAGCGTCTCGCACCGCGCGTGATGCGCCATTACTTGCAATGAGGCTTGCATGACATCTTCGATCCCTTCCCGTGCCCATGGCAAAAAAACCCTGATCATTAACAACATGCAAGTCGATCTGCTGCCCATGATCCAGGACGCTAGCCGCGTGCTGGAGCATTGCTGCTGGCTGGCGGAGCTTGCCCAGGAAATCGAGCTGCCCATTGCTCTAGTCTTCCATGAAAAGCTGGGCGCGCTGCCAGCACGACTACGCAAGGCAGCAGGTGTTTGCACAACATTTTCCAAATGCCACTTCAATGTGCTCGATGAACGGGGGATCGACATCTTCCGTACCGCTACGCCCGGCAATCACTGGATTTTCGCGGGTGTGGAAACCCACGTGTGTATCCTGCAATCGGCACTGGCGCTACGCGCACGCGGTGACCAGGTTTCGGTTGTGGTAGACGCAGTGGCGTCCCGCAGCGTCCTGGATCACGAGGTCGCGCTCTCGCGCATGTCACGCCACGGTGTGGAACTGATCACCCGCGAGATGTTGTTCTTCGAAACCATGGCGCAGTCGGAGCGATGCGATTACCTGGCGCTGAGCCAACGCTTTCTCGATGGCCGCTACCTGAGGACCTACGGCGAATGACTCGGATTGCCTCACCTGACACCATGCCCACTCGCACCTTTTTCGCAAGGAGCCAGCCATGACCGCCGTTCTCTCGCAGACACCCGCCACTGCCAAGGCCGCGCCCTTGATCCTGCTGATGATCATTTTCATCGACGGCCTGGGCACGGCATTGCTGCTGCCGATGCTACCGATGCTGCTCGACCCGGGCGACCCTGCGGGGGTGGTTTTCGGCAGCGCACCTACTGCCGCTCGGACCGCCGGGCTCTACGGCGTGCTGTTGGCAGGCTACGCCTTTGCGATGATGGTGGGCGCGCCTCTGCTGGGTGCGCTTTCAGACCGCATCGGGCGGCGCCCAACGCTTCTGCTTGCGGTGACAGGGTCGGTCGCCGGGTATGCCCTGAGCACTTGGGCCGTGAGCGTGGGCAGCGTGGGCTTGCTGATCGCCGGGCGCTTGCTGGGAGGCACCTTCGCCGGTAGCGTCCCGGTAGCACAGGCCATGCTGGTCCAGACCCCCGACAGCGCAATGAAACGCATTGGCTGGGTAATGTTTGCCATGACTGCGGGTTTTTTCACCGGTCCCGCGCTCACGGGCATCCTGCTAGCAGCTCATACACCGGGAGCAAGCCTGCTCCTGCCCTTGCAGGTCGCGCTGACCCTCAGCGTGCTGTGCCTGTTGATGGCCTTCTTGCTGCCCTCTACCCCAGCTCCGGCTGCAACAATGGGCCCATCGCTGATCAGACAGGTCTTGAACGGCTTCACCTCGCCAGCCACGCGCAGACCATTGTTTGCACTGCTCTGGCTGCAAATCGGCTGGAATCTCTTTTACCAGTACTTGCCCTGGATGCTCGCACGCCAGAGCCAGACCGTAGGCAGCATCAGCCTACTGCTAACAGTGGTCGGGATCGGCATGTGCATCGCCTTCATCTGGGTGGCCGGAGCCTTGCAAACCCGGTATCCAGCGCCACAGATCGCGCGCGCAGCCATCCCCGTGCTGGTGGTAAGCTGCGCATTGCTAGCGGCCACGCTCGACAACTCGCTTGCCCTGGTTTTCGGTGCGCTTGCCGCGATCGCCTATGGGGTGGCCTACACTGCTTTGATCGGGCATGCTTTGGCATGCGAGCAGTCAAGCCTGCGTGGCACGGTGCTGGGCATCGCCGCTTCACTAGCTGCCGGCGCCGCAGCCGTCACGGCGTTGCTCGGCGGGATAATCGGCGTCTGGGACAATCTGCTGCTGGCCTCGTTGAGCGTGGCTGCGCTGGCCCTGAGCTGGGTCATCCTGGTTTTGGGAAGAGATCGAGATGAGTAGCGACAACGCCACCTTGATCATCAAAGACCTGACCTTGCGCCTGCCAGACGGCAGGCCGCTGTTCTCGGGGCTCAACGCAACGTTCTCCAGGCAGTTCACCGGCATCGTCGGGCCCAACGGCAGCGGCAAATCGATGTTGGCGCAGATCATGGCGGGTCGCCTGACCGCGAGCGAAGGCAGCGTCCAGTGTGCTGGCAGTGTCGGTTATTTGCCGCAATGGCTCGGGCCTATCGACGGGACCGTTGCCGACCTGCTGGGGGTACATAACGCTTTGCAGGCCTTGGCAGAGGTCGAGGCGGGCGCCTGCGACCCAGCGCTGTTCGACCTGATCGACGACCGCTGGAACCTGCTGGGCGATATCCACGCCTGTCTGACGCGCTTGGGCCTAGCACATCTGCCGCTTGATCGCGCAAGCGAGGCCTTGAGCGGAGGCGAGACTGTACGCCTGATGCTCGCCGGTCTGCGCCTCGGCGGCGCGCGGGTATTGATACTCGACGAGCCCACCAACCATCTGGATCGCCAGGCCCGCGAGCAGTTGAGCAAAGAGCTGCGCCAAGGCAAGGAAACCCGCATTGTCATCTCCCACGACCGGGCGCTGCTGGAACATGCCGATCGTATCCTCGAGCTTCGCAGCGACGCGCTGGTTCAATACAGCGGCGGCTACAACAACTATCGCGAGCAGCGCCAGGCGGAGCAGGACAACGCACAGGCTACACTGGTCAGGGCACGCGCGGCACGCGACAGCGTCGAGCAGCAGATCACCATGGCCCGCCAGCGCGAAGTGCAAAGTGCCAGTCATGGTCGTAAGGTGGCGCGTGCCACAGGCACCCCGGCCATCGTCGCCAATGCGCAGGCAGAGCGCGCCGAGCAGCACAGCGGCCATCAGCGCATCCAGCAGGCGCGTCTGAGCCAAATGGCGCGAGAGCGGGTCGACCAGGCCAATGCGAACGTCGAGCCGGTACGCCCAAGCCAACTGCTCGCCCCGACCGGCCTGGTCGCCAACGCGACCCAAGTGGTCACGCTCGAACACTGCGAGCTCCCCTACGGCCCCCCCGACAGCCGCTTCATCGATCTCACCCTGCACGGCCCGATGCGAGTCGCGGTGATCGGGCCGAACGGCTGCGGAAAATCAACCCTGCTGAAGGTGATAGCCGGGCAACTGGCGCCCGCCAGCGGCATCGCCCGGCATATCTCACGCACTCACCTGATCGACCAGCACGCTCAAACCTTCGACCCCGAGCACAGTATCGAGCAGGTGCTACGCAATGAGCTAGGCACTGTCGAGGAGGGCCGCTTTCGCCAGGTCTTCGCCAACGCCGGGCTCGACGCTCGGCAGATGGCTACGCCATTCGGTCGGCTCAGTGGTGGCGAGCGCCTGCGCGCAACGCTCGCCTGGCTGGCAGGCGGCCCCGAACAGACGCAACTGTTGCTGCTCGACGAAGTGAACAACCATCTCGACATCGCGGCCTTGGAAGCAGTCGAGCAGTTGCTCGGACAATTCAAAGGCGCGCTCATAGTGAGTGCTCACGATCTTGATTTTCTGCAGGCCTTGGAATTGACGCACCAGTTCATCTGGCAACCAACAGGTTGGCGCTACGAGCCGTGGGATGATGGCGGGCAATGAATAGCGAAGGCTGAGTTACGATTCCGGGCATCGACAGGTAAGAAATTCCCGAATCTGAAGCCCGGTGTTATCGCTGATGCAGAATTGACCGATCTGCCGACCTGGCGTTGCCTCATAAGGAGTTACCCCAAAGTCAGACCTGCTAGTCGGTATCTAACAGAGCGAATAGGGTCCGTCACGTCGTCAGCGACACGAACGGACCCCAAGAGGCAAAGAGGCTGTCTAAGTGACGGGGCGAGAAACTATTTTGGAGAAACCTGCGACAGTTTTAATTCTCAAAAATCAAAACCCCCACCCCTGTGGATAACTCACTCCACCGTCACCGACTTCGCCAGGTTCCTCGGCTGGTCAACATCCGTCCCTTTCAACACAGCCACATAATACGAAAGCAGCTGCAGCGGAACGGTGTACAGAATCGGTGCCAAGGCATCGATGATGTGCGGCATGGCGATGACGTGAGTGCCTTCGCCGTTCTTGAGCCCAGCCAGCTCATCCGCGAACACGATTAACTCGCCGCCGCGGGCGCGTACTTCCTGCAGGTTGGATTTGAGTTTCTCCAGCAGCTCGTTGTTCGGCGCGACGGTGACGACCGGCATGTCGGCATCGACCAGCGCCAGCGGGCCGTGTTTGAGTTCGCCGGCCGGGTAGGCTTCGGCGTGGATGTAGGAGATTTCTTTGAGTTTGAGTGCGCCTTCCATTGCTACCGGGAATTGCGCGCCACGACCGAGGAACAGGGTGTGGTGTTTCTCGGCGAACAGCTCGGCGACTTTCTCGATGGTGCCGTCCATTGCCAGGGCTTCGCCCAAACGGGTTGGCAGGCGGCGCAGTTCTTCGACCAGTTGTGCTTCAACGCCCTCTTCCAACGAACCTTTGACCTGGCCGAGTGACAGGGTCAGCAGTAGCAAGGCGACCAGTTGGGTGGTGAAGGCTTTGGTCGATGCCACGCCGATTTCCGGGCCAGCCTGGGTCAGCAGGGTCAGGTCGGATTCACGTACCAGTGAGCTGATGCCGACGTTGCAGATCGCCAGGCTGGCCAGAAAGCCCAGTTCCTTGGCGTTGCGCAGCGCTGCCAGTGTGTCGGCGGTTTCGCCGGATTGCGAGATCGAGACGAACAAGGTGTCCGGCTGAACCACGACCTTGCGGTAGCGGAACTCGCTGGCCACTTCCACCTGGCAAGGAATGCCGGCCAGACCTTCAAGCCAGTAACGCGCGACCATGCCTGCGTGGTAGCTGGTGCCACACGCCACTATCTGAACGTTGCGTACTTTGGCGAACAGTTCGGCAGCCTGTGGACCAAATGCGTGGACCAGCACTTGCTGTTGCCCCAGGCGACCTTCGAGGGTGCGCTGTACAACCTTGGGCTGCTCGTGGATTTCCTTGAGCATGAAGTGACGGTATTCGCCCTTGTCAGCGGCTTCAGCGCCTTCATGATATTGCACCACTTCACGCTCGACCGACACACCCTCGACGTTCCAGATCTGCACGCTGTCGCGACGGATCTCGGCGATATCGCCTTCTTCCAGGTACATGAAACGGTCGGTCACCTGACGCAGCGCCAGTTGATCGGAGGCCAGGAAGTTTTCACCCAGGCCCATGCCGATCACCAGCGGGCTGCCACTGCGGGCGGCCAGCAGGCGATCCGGTTGTGCAGCGTTGATCACGGCAAGACCATAGGCACCGTGCAATTCTTTCACGGCAGCCTTCAGGGCAACCGCCAGATCTGGCGTGTCCTTTAGCTTGTGGTGCAGCAGGTGAACGATGACTTCGGTGTCGGTATCGGATGCGAAGACGTAACCCAGGCTTTTCAGCTGTTCACGTAGCGCTTCGTGGTTCTCGATGATGCCGTTGTGGACAACTGCCAGTTTATCGGCCGAGAAGTGTGGATGAGCGTTACGTTCACACGGTGCACCGTGGGTCGCCCAACGTGTGTGGGCGATGCCCAGACGGCCGGTCAGCGGCTCGCCTGCCAGTGCCTGTTCCAGCTCACTGACCTTGCCCGAGCGACGACGGCGCTCAAGGGTGCCTTCGTTACTGAAAACAGCAACGCCTGCGCTGTCGTAACCGCGGTACTCAAGACGCTTGAGGCCTTCGAGCAAAATGGCCGTGATATTACGTTCAGCAACGGCGCCGACGATTCCACACATGGTTATCTCCTAGCTGACAGCAGCACAAATCAGATTGATGCCGCGGGCCTGTATCTGATCGCGAGCCTCGCTGGGCAGGCGATCATCAGTAATAAGGGTGTGGATACTGCTCCAGGGCAGCTCCAGATTGGGGATCTTGCGACCGACCTTGTCGGCCTCGACCATGACAACGACTTCCCGGGCGACTTCCGCCATGACCCGGCTTAAACCCAGCAGCTCATTAAACGTGGTGGTGCCACGAGTCAGATCGATGCCGTCGGCACCGATGAACAACTGATCGAAATCGTAGGAGCGCAGTACCTGTTCAGCGACCTGCCCCTGAAAAGACTCCGAGTGCGGATCCCATGTTCCGCCAGTCATCAACAGGACCGGTTCGTGTTCCAGTTCAGTAAGGGCTCGCGCCACATGCAGTGAGTTGGTCATGACCACCAGGCCAGGTTGCTGGCCCAGTTCAGGGATCAACGCAGCCGTGGTGCTGCCACTGTCGACAATAATTCTGGCGTGCTCGCGAATTCGGGAAACCGCAGCGCGGGCAATGGCCTGTTTGTAACGGGAAACCGGCTGGCTGCTTTCGCTGATCAGCTCGTGAGGAAGCGGCACTGCGCCCCCGTAACGGCGCAACAGCAAACCATTGGTTTCAAGGGCTGCCAAATCCTTTCGAATCGTAACTTCAGAAGTTTCAAAGCGTTTGGCCAAATCGTCGACACTGACTTCACCCAGCTCATTGAGCAAAGCAAGAATATTGTGGCGGCGTTGTGGTGTATTGCGCTTCGACATGACAGCCTCAAGTTTCGTTTCGAAAGATAACGAAGGCAATCAAAACCTATTTTTTGGGTTTGGTCAAGGCCAGAGGGTTTGGCAGGGTATTTTCAATGGAACTTTAGGAACGAGATTCCTGTAACTCTCGCTCCAGTGCTCCGCTCTCAGAAGTATGCATAGGCCAGTTGGACCAATCCGGAATGCATTTCGTGGGAGCGGACTCGTCCGCGAAAACTATTTACAAAGATTCCAGGACGGGGGATGGCTTTCGCGTACGAGTCCGCCCCCACAGAACATCATTTTTCCGGGCTGTGGATAACTCAGTCTTTCCTGATTTTTACCGGACGCTTCCAGCCTTCGATGTTGCGTTGGCGGGCGCGAGCCACGCCGAGTTGTTCAGCGGGCACGTTCTGCGTGATGGTCGAACCGGCTGCAGTCGTCGCACCGTCAAAGATATCCACAGGCGCAACCAGTGAGTTGTTAGAACCAATGAACACGTCTGCACCCAACGTGGTCTTGTGCTTGTTGGCCCCATCGTAATTGCAGGTAATCGTCCCGGCACCTATGTTGGTACGTGCGCCGACCTCGGCATCGCCCAGATAGGTCAGGTGGCCAACCTTGGCACCCTCGCCCAGGTTCGCATTCTTGAGTTCGACAAAGTTACCCACATGTGCTTTGGCACCCAGCACACTGCCAGGGCGAAGGCGTGCAAACGGGCCGGCATCGCTGCCCTCGCCCAGAATTGAACCTTCGATGTGGCTGTTGGCTTTGACGATGACCCCCTTGCGCAGGGTGCTGTCTTTGATGACGCAGTTAGGGCCGATGACCACGTTGTCCTCGATGACTACCTTGCCTTCAAGGATCACGTTGATGTCGATCAGCACATCGCGGCCGACGCTGACTTCGCCGCGCACATCGAATCGCGCAGGGTCACGCAGGGTCACACCACCTGCCATCAACCGGCGGGCTTCGCGCAGCTGATAATGGCGCTCCAGCTCGGAGAGCTGTTTGCGATCATTGGCACCCTGCACTTCCATTGCGTCGTAAGGCTGCTCTGTAGCAACAATCAGCCCATCATTGACGGCCATGGCGATTACGTCTGTGAGGTAATACTCGCCTTGGGCGTTGTTGTTCGACAGCCGCCCCAGCCAGTCAGCGAGACGCTTGGCAGGCACCGCGAGAATGCCAGTGTTGCCTTCGGTGATTGCCTTCTGTGCATCGTTCGCATCCTTGTGCTCGACAATCGCGCAGACACGATTCTGCTGGTCGCGAACGATGCGGCCGTAGCCGGTGGGGTCGTCCAGAGTAACGGTCAACAGGCCCAGTTGCTGCGGATTGACGAGTTTGAGCAGGCGCGCAAGCGTCTCCACTTCAATCAACGGCACATCGCCATAAAGAATCAACACGGTCTCAGCCGTAAGTGCAGGCAGCGCCTGAGCAACGGCGTGGCCTGTGCCCAGTTGCTTGTCCTGCATCACGAAATTCAGGTCATCGGCTGCCAGCTGTTCACGAACAGCATCCGCACCGTGTCCGATCACGACGTGTATTCCACTTGGGGATAACTGACGTGCGCTGTGGATAACATGACCAAGCATGGAGTTGCCAGCCACAGGATGCAGGACCTTGGGCAAGGCGGAACGCATCCGGGTACCTTGGCCAGCAGCGAGAATAACGATATCGAGAGACATGATAGGACTACCAACTGAGCGGCAACCGGGCCGAAGGCGGGCTGACTTGAAAGAGGAAATCTGAAAAAAGAAAAAGGGTAGCCGAGGCTACCCTTTTTCTCAATCGCGCATCGAATGCAGCGGGGTTAGCCGCCGAACTTCTTGCGAATTTGCTGAACGGTGCGCAGCTGAGCTGCAGCCTCGGCCAGACGAGCAGTTGCAGAGCCGTAGTCGAAATCTGCGCCTTTCTCGTTCAGAGCCTTCTCGGCAGCCAGTACGGCAGCCTGAGCAGAAGCTTCATCCAGGTCGGCAGCACGTTGCACAGTATCGGCAAGCACCTTGACCATGTTCGGCTGAACCTCAAGGAAACCACCGGAGATGTAAAACACCTCGGCTTCCCCACCCTGCTTGATCAAGCGGATCGGGCCCGGCTTCAGATCAGTGATCAGCGGCGCGTGGCCTGGAGCGATACCGAGATCACCCAGGTTGCCGTGCGCAATCACCATCTCGACCAGACCGGAGAAGATTTCCCCTTCCGCGCTGACGATGTCGCAATGGACTGTCATAGCCATTTGCTTGCCTCAACCTAATTAGCGCCCGTTTCCGGGCGCCGGGATTACAGTTTCTTGGCTTTCTCGATCGCTTCTTCGATGCCGCCGACCATGTAGAACGCTTGTTCTGGCAGGTGGTCGTAGTCACCGTTGAGGATGCCTTTGAAGCCAGCAATGGTGTCTTTCAGGGAAACGTATTTACCCGAAGCACCGGTGAAGACTTCTGCCACGAAGAAAGGCTGGGACAGGAAGCGCTGGATCTTACGAGCACGGTTAACCAACTGTTTGTCGGTCTCCGACAGCTCGTCCATACCCAGAATCGCGATGATGTCTTTCAGCTCTTTGTAACGCTGCAACACATACTGAACGCCGCGAGCGGTGTCGTAGTGTTCCTGGCCAATGACGTTCGGGTCCAGCTGACGCGAAGTCGAGTCCAGTGGGTCTACCGCAGGGTAGATACCCAGGGAAGCGATATCACGGGACAGTACGACGGTGGCGTCCAAGTGGGCAAACGTGGTCGCAGGCGACGGGTCAGTCAAGTCGTCCGCTGGTACGTATACGGCCTGGATCGAGGTGATCGAACCATTCTTGGTGGAAGTGATGCGCTCTTGCAGAGTGCCCATCTCTTCAGCCAGAGTCGGCTGGTAACCTACTGCGGAAGGCATACGGCCCAGCAGTGCGGATACTTCGGTACCGGCCAGGGTGTAACGATAGATGTTGTCGACGAACAGCAGAACGTCGTTACCTTCGTCACGGAACTTCTCGGCCATGGTCAGGCCGGTCAGTGCTACGCGCAGACGGTTACCCGGCGGCTCGTTCATCTGACCGTAAACCAGTGCCACTTTGTCCAGAACGTTGGAATCCTTCATCTCGTGGTAGAAGTCGTTACCCTCACGAGTACGCTCACCCACACCGGCGAACACGGAATAACCGCTGTGCTCGATGGCGATGTTACGGATCAGTTCCATCATGTTTACGGTCTTGCCGACACCGGCACCACCGAACAGACCGACTTTACCGCCTTTGGCGAACGGGCAAACCAGGTCGATAACCTTGATGCCGGTTTCCAGAAGGTCGTTGCCGCCAGCCTGCTCAGCGAAGGACGGTGCAGGACGGTGAATGCCCCAGCGCTCTTCGGTGGCAATCGGGCCAGCTTCGTCGATCGGGTTGCCCAGCACGTCCATGATCCGGCCCAGAGTCGCTTTACCGACCGGTACGGAGATGGCTGCGCCAGAGTCTGTTACTTCCAGACCACGCTTCAAGCCCTCGGTGGAGCCCATCGCAATGGTACGAACCACGCCGTCGCCCAGCTGCTGCTGAACTTCCAGGGTGGTTCCTGCCGCGCTTTGAACTTCCAGCGCGTTGTAGATACTCGGTACGCTATCGCGTGGGAATTCCACGTCGATCACGGCGCCGATGATTTGAACGATACGTCCGCTACTCATTAGCTGGTTCCTCTAATATTTGAACCGTTAAACCGCGGCAGCGCCGCCGACGATTTCCGAGATCTCTTGGGTGATCGCTGCCTGACGCGCCTTGTTGTAGATCAGCTGCAAATCGCTGATCAAATCACCGGCGTTGTCTGTGGCGTTCTTCATCGCGATCATCCGCGCTGCTTGTTCAGCTGCGTTGTTCTCGACCACCGCCTGGTACACCTGCGATTCCACGTAGCGAACCATAAGGCCGTCTAGCAGCTCTTTGGCATCGGGTTCGTAGAGATAGTCCCAGTGGTGCTTGAGCCCTTGATCCGGGGTTGCCACCAGCGGAATCAATTGCTCCACTGTTGGTTGCTGGGTCATGGTGTTGATGAACTTGTTGGATACCACGGACAGGCGATCAATACGGCCATCCAGGTAGGCATCCAGCATCACCTTGACGCTGCCGATCAAGTCGTTGATCGACGGCTCTTCGCCCAGGTGGCTGATCGCAGCGACGACGTTACCGCCGAAGTTGCGGAAAAATGCCGCACCTTTGCTGCCGACCACGCACAGATCGATCTCTACACCGTTTTCACGGTTCACCGCCATGTCCTTGACCAGAGTCTTGAACAGGTTGGTATTCAATCCACCACACAGACCACGGTCACTGCTCACTACGACATAACCGACGCGCTTCACAGGGCGCTCGATCATGAACGGGTGGCGGTACTCCGGGTTGGCGTTTGCCAGATGACCAATCACCTGGCGAATGCGCTCCGCGTAAGGACGGCTAGCAGCCATGCGCATTTGAGCCTTGCGCATTTTGCTGACCGCCACTTTTTCCATGGCGCTGGTGATCTTTTGCGTGCTTTTGATGCTCGCAATCTTGCTGCGAATCTCTTTTGCGCCTGCCATGTAACACCTATCAGGTTAGCAAGCGGGAGCCTTGCGGCCCCCGCTGCGGCTTACCAGGTTTGGGTGGCCTTGAACTTCTCGATGCCGGCTTTCATGCCAGAATCGATTTCGTCATTGAAGTCACCCTTCACGTTGATCTTCGCCATCAAATCGGCGTGATCGCGGTTGAAGTAAGCAATCAGCGCTTGTTCAAAGCTGCCAATCTTGGCGATTTCGACGTCAGTCAGGAACCCACGCTCAGCGGCATACAGCGACAGCGCCATGTCAGCGATCGACATTGGTGCGTATTGCTTCTGCTTCATCAGCTCGGTAACGCGCTGACCATGCTCAAGTTGCTTGCGGGTCGCCTCGTCCAGGTCAGAAGCAAACTGGGCGAATGCCGCCAGTTCACGGTACTGAGCCAGAGCGGTACGGATACCACCGGAAAGCTTCTTGATGATCTTGGTCTGAGCGGCACCACCCACACGGGATACCGAAACACCGGCGTTCACAGCCGGACGGATGCCGGAGTTGAACATGGCCGATTCCAGGAAGATCTGACCGTCGGTGATGGAAATCACGTTGGTCGGAACGAACGCGGAAACGTCGCCAGCCTGGGTTTCGATGATCGGCAGTGCGGTCAGCGAGCCGGTTTTGCCGGTCACTGCGCCATTGGTGAACTTCTCTACGTACTCTTCGGAAACACGCGATGCGCGCTCCAGCAGACGGGAGTGGAGATAGAACACGTCGCCTGGGTAAGCTTCACGGCCTGGTGGACGGCGCAGCAGCAGGGAAATCTGGCGGTAAGCCACTGCTTGCTTGGACAGATCGTCATAAACGATCAGCGCGTCTTCACCGCGGTCGCGGAAGAACTCGCCCATGGTGCAACCCGAGTACGGTGCAAGGAATTGCAGCGCAGCGGATTCGGAAGCACTTGCAGCCACGACGATGGTGTTAGCCAGTGCGCCGTTTTCTTCGAGCTTGCGAACAACGTTGGCGATGGTCGATTGCTTCTGACCGATTGCTACGTAGACGCAGAAGATGCCGCTGTTCTTCTGGTTGATGATTGCGTCGATGGCCAGAGCGGTTTTACCGATCTGACGGTCACCGATGATCAGCTCACGCTGGCCACGGCCGACAGGAATCATGGCATCGACAGCCTTGTAGCCAGTCTGTACAGGCTGGTCTACCGACTTACGCCAGATCACGCCTGGAGCAACTTTCTCGACCGCATCGGTCTCGGTGTTGTTCAGCGGACCTTTGCCGTCAACTGGGTTACCCAGTGCATCGACAACGCGACCCAGCAGTTCCTTACCAACCGGAACTTCGAGGATGCGGCCGGTGCACTTGGCGCTCATGCCTTCAGCCAGAGTCGTGTAAGCGCCCAGTACAACGGCACCCACGGAGTCTTGCTCAAGGTTCAGCGCCATACCGTAGACGCCGCCCGGAAACTCGATCATCTCGCCGTACATTACGTCGGCCAGACCGTGAATCCGCACGATACCGTCAGACACGCTGACGACTGTGCCTTCGTTACGGGCTTGGGAGGTTACATCGAGCTTGTCGATGCGACCCTTGATGATTTCACTTATTTCGGAAGGATTGAGTTGCTGCATTGCTCTGCTGCCCCTTCAAACTCAAGATTTCAATGCTTCGGCTAGTTTCGCGATCTTGCCACGAACTGAGCCATCGATAACCAGGTCGCCGGCGCGGATTACGACACCCCCTATGAGAGAGGCATCCTCCGCAGCATGCAGGCGCACTTCCCGGCCGAGCCGTGCACTGAGAACCTTGGCGAGTTTGTCTTGCTGTTCTTGGTTCAATGCGAAAGCACTGGTGACATCCACATCGACCGATTTTTCCTGCTCGGCCTTGTACAGGTCGAACAGTTCGGCGATCTCCGGCAGAAGCGGGAGGCGGTCGTTTTCAGCAACGACGTGAATGAAATTCTGTGCCTTGGCATCGAACTTTTCGCCACACACTTCAATAAAAGTGGTGGCCTTTTGTGCGCTCGTCAGTCGCGGGGCCTTGAGCATGCGCTGCATGGTGTCGTCTTGCGACACCGCAGCAGCCAGGCCGAGCATGGCTGACCAATTGGCCAGCTGCTGGTGGGCCTGCGCGTGCTCGAAGGCCGCCTTCGCGTAAGGTCGGGCCAACGTGGTCAGTTCTGCCATGATCGCCCTCGCTTAAATTTCAGCAGCCAGTTTGTTAACCAGCTCCGCGTGCGCGTTTTGATCGATTGTGGCACCCAGGATCTTCTCTGCGCCATTGACTGCCAGGCTGCCCAACTGGGCGCGCAAGGCGTCTTTGACACCGTTCAGTTCCTGCTCGATCTCGGCCTGAGCCTGGGCCTTCACACGGTCAGCTTCAACGCGTGCCGTTTCACGGGCTTCGTCGACGATCTGAGTACCGCGTTTCTTGGCTTGCTCAATGATTTCAGCTGCTTGAGCCTTAGCTTCGCGCAGTTGTTGACCCGCTTTTTCTTGGGCCAGCTCCAGGTCGCGAGCTGCTCGGGAAGCAGCGTCCAGTCCATCCGCGATCTTCTTCTGACGTTCGTGCAAAGCCGCGATGACCGGAGGCCACACGAACTTCATGCAGAAAATCACAAAAATGAAGAACGCAACGGACTGCCCAATCAGGGTTGCATTAATGTTCACGCCAACACCTCGCTCGTTCGTTGTCCATCACACCAATCAACTCGAAAATTCGAGTGATCAGCCAGCGAGTTGACCAACGAAGGGGTTCGCAAAGGTGAAGAACAGAGCGATACCAACACCGATCATGGTCACGGCGTCGAGCAGGCCCGCAACGATGAACATTTTAACTTGCAGCATTGGAACCATTTCCGGCTGACGCGCAGCGCCTTCCAGGAATTTGCCGCCCAACAGGCCGAAACCGATTGCAGTACCCAGTGCGCCCAGGCCGATCAACAGTGCAACAGCGATAGCGGTTAGACCAACTACAGTTTCCATCTTTCCTCCCGACTTTTACGTCGTATTGGTTAGGTTTTTTTAATTGAAGCGGTAAAACAAAATCGTTTCTACATCAGCCCTTGCGGGCACCGCCCCGCCGATGGCGAGACGGTCATCAGACACGTCCTGAGACGAATCTCAATGGTTATCTTCGTGAGCCATCGACAGGTAGACGATGGTCAGCATCATGAAGATGAACGCTTGCAGGGTGATGATCAGGATGTGGAAAACAGCCCACGCCCACTGCAGCACTACACCCAGACCGCTGAGCCACAACAGACCGCTGCCGAACATCACGGCGATCAGAATGAAGACCAGCTCGCCAGCATACATGTTGCCGAACAGACGCAGAGCCAGAGAAATAGGCTTGGCGATCAGCGTCACGAATTCCAGCAGGAAGTTGACCGGGATCAACAGCGCCTGAACGAACAGGTTCTTGCTGCCGAACGGGTGAAGGGTCAGTTCGCCGATGAAACCGCCGATGCCCTTGACCTTGATGCTGTAGAAAATGATCAGTGCGAACACAGACAGGGCCATGCCCAGCGTGGCGTTCGGGTCAGTAGTCGGAACGGCACGGAACGGAATGTGCTCGTCGCCCGAAATCAGCATCGCCAGCTGCGGAATCCAGTCCACCGGTACCAGGTCGACCGCGTTCATCAGGAAAACCCAGACGAAAATGGTCAGCGCCAGTGGTGCGATAACCGCGCTGCGGCCGTGGAAGCTGTCTTTCACGCTGCCGTCGACGAAATCGACCAGAACTTCGACGAAGTTCTGCAGTGCGCCAGGCTGACCGGAAGTTGCCTTCTTGGCCGCCATGCGGAAGATCAGAACGAAAATCAGACCCAACGCAACCGACCAGCCGAGGGTATCGACGTGGAAGGCCCAGAAACCCATTTCCTTGGCTTCTGCTGCGGTGTGGGCAAAGCCCCATTCGCCATTGGGCAGGTGCCCGAATGTAAGGTTCTGCAAGTGGTGCTGGATATAGCCCGAAGCTGTTTGCTCTGCCATGGTTGCCTCAAACGCCCTAAGGTCTCGAAAGTCTTGTTCTCGTAAGCAGGGGAGCGAACCAGTTGACCACCTGGATCAACATGAACACACCGAATACCGCCAGCGGTGCCAGTGGCTTCACACCTGCGAACGTCAATGCAAAAAGCACTGCCGTGAAAATCAGTTTGCCTGCCTCGCCGGCGTAGAACGACCGCACGATGGCTTGCGCTGCTCTGGCCCCGGAAAACCGGAATGCCTTGTGAGCAAAGTATAAATTGGGTAGCCAGGCTATCAGGCCTCCACAGAGTCCCGAATATCCTGCAACGACTCCTTGCCACTGCCATAGCACCAATGCGGCCATGAGCAGCACGATCAATTGAGCCAGCAATAGCGGAAAAACCGCCAGGCGATAGAACGGCAAGCGGTCTGGCATGCGGGATTCCATCGCAACTGCTCCTTTGATGTCGGTCGCCATAATCAATAACTTGGCATAATTTGTGCCGACAAAATGCGCGCAGAGTATAGGGGCGGTTCAGCCCCTATTCAACAGTCGGGTAGTGATTTCCGACTATACGCTACAGAGCAATTGTTTCAGCGGATGTGAGCGAGCACTCCTTGCAGCTCATCCAGCGAGTTGTATCGGATGACCAATTGGCCTTTGCCCTTCTGTCCGTGGCGAATCTGCACCGCAGAGCCTAAACGCTCGGCCAGACGCTGTTCGAGGCGGCTGATATCAGGGTCGGCCTTGACTGGTTCGGCAGCCTCCGGCTTACCGCTCAGCCACTGCCTGACCAGTGCTTCAGTCTGGCGCACGGTAAGCCCGCGTGCGACAACATGTCGCGCACCTTCGACCTGCCGATCTTCGCTCAGACCGAGCAAGGCGCGTGCATGCCCCATTTCCAGGTCGCCGTGGGACAGCATGGTCTTGATGGCTTCAGGCAAGGCAATCAGGCGCAACAGGTTGGCCACACTGA
The DNA here is from genome assembly GCF_032587875.1 of Pseudomonas syringae group sp. 243L2. Lineage (NCBI taxonomy): Bacteria > Pseudomonadati > Pseudomonadota > Gammaproteobacteria > Pseudomonadales > Pseudomonadaceae > Pseudomonas > Pseudomonas syringae group sp. 243L2. Next base: position 23,478 of record NZ_JAWHPL010000015.1, on the reverse strand, counting down.
CACGCGACTTGCCGACGGCATCCGCCACCTGCTGCTGGGTCAGTTGAAACTCCTGCTGCAAGCGCTGTAGCGCCATGGCCTCCTCGATAGGGTTGAGGTCTTCGCGCTGAATGTTCTCGATCAACGCCATCGCAATCGCGGTCTCGTCCGGAACATCACGGACCATCGCCGGGATTGTCTCGACACCTGCCTGCTGGCTGGCACGCCAACGGCGTTCACCGGCAATGATTTCAAAGCGGTTGTCGCCGATGGGCCGAATCACGATCGGCTGCATCACACCTTGTAACTTGATCGACTGCGCCAGTTCTTCGAGCGCCTGAGGATCCATGTCGCGGCGCGGCTGATACTTGCCGCGCTGGATAAGGTCCAGCGGCACATGCTGCAACTCACTTGGCGGAGCCTTGACGGCCTGCTCTTCCAGCGAAGTGACGGTTGGACTGCTCAGAAGTGCGTCCAACCCACGTCCGAGACCTCGTTTCTTGACGGCCATGGGAATTCCTTAGGTTGGCTGAGCGGTTTTTGCGCCGCGACGTTGACGACGAACCAGTTCACTTGCCAGGGCCAGATAGGCCAGCGCACCGCGAGACGATTTATCATACGCCAGCACCGGCATGCCGAAACTCGGCGCCTCGGCCAGACGGATGTTTCTCGGGATCACGGTGTCGTACAACTGCTCGCCGAAATGTTCCTTGAGCTGCGCCGAAACGTCGTTGATCAGGCTCAGCCGCGGATCATACATGGTGCGCAGCAGGCCTTCGATTTTCAGCTGCGGGTTGAGCAGTTCAGCAATACGCTTGATGTTATCCACAAGGTCGCTGAGACCTTCGAGTGCAAAGTACTCGCACTGCATGGGGATAATTACGCCGTCTGCGGCGACCAGCGCGTTCAGGGTCAGCATCGACAGCGAAGGTGGGCAGTCGATGAGAATGTAATCGTAATTTTCGCGGATCGGAGCCAGCGCATTGCGCAGACGACTCTCTTTCATCTGCATTTCCAGCAGAACCACTTCACCCGCCGTCAGATCACGGTTGGCCGGAAGCAGTTGATACCCGCCGTGTTCGGAAAACTGCATGGCCTCGCCCAGATCGCATTCGCCGATCAACAGGTCATAGACCGAGTTTTCCAGATTATGTTTATCCACACCGCTGCCCATGGTCGCATTGCCCTGGGGATCGAGATCGATCAACAGCACACGGCGTTTGGTCGCGACCAGCGACGCAGCGAGGTTGATGCATGTGGTGGTCTTGCCGACCCCACCTTTCTGGTTCGCTATCGCGAATACCTTAGCCATTCTTGCTTGTGTTCCCCGTCATGCCGTGCGGCGCAGTATCAGCAGATGGCGTTGGCCTTGGCAACCCGGAACGGTCAAGGCTTGTGCGCTATCGAGGTGAAAATCCGAGGGCAATGCTACCAGCTCATCGTCAGGATGCAGCCCTTTCATTGCCAGCCAGCGTGTATTGACGTCGCCCATGTGACGCGTCCAGCCGGTGAAGTCTTCCAGGCTGCTGAATGCACGGGAGATGATCCCGTCGAAAGGCACTTCGGGCTGATAACTTTCTGCACGGCTGTGGATAACTTCAAGATTGTCCAGTTTCAGCTCCAGTTTGACCTGTGTCTGAAACCGGGTCTTCTTGCCGTTGCTGTCCAGCAGCGCCACTTTGCGCTCCGGAAACAGGATGGCCATGGGAATGCCAGGCATCCCACCGCCGCTGCCGACGTCGATCCAGCGTGTACCTTCGATGAAGGGCACCACACTGAGACTGTCGAGTAGATGCCTCGATACCATTTCGTCCGGGTTACGGACCGCAGTCAGGTTGTAGGCCTTGTTCCACTTGATCAACAACGCCAGATACGCCAGCAATTGCTCGTGCTGCGCCGGACTGAGGTCGATCCCCAATTCCCGGGCACCGGTGGATAACTCTTGGGCGTGTTGCGGGGTGACCATAGAACTCAAGCGCTTTGCTCCAACTGACGGCCCGCGCCGCGTTTTTTCAAATGGATCATCAACAGCGATATCGCTGCAGGCGTGACGCCGGGGATACGCGATGCCTGTCCGAGTGTTTCCGGACGAGTTATCCCCAGCTTGCTTTGGATTTCTTTCGACAGGCCGGAGATTGCGGCGTAATCGATGTCTTCCGGCAGACGCGTGTCTTCACTGGCGCGCAGACGGGCGATTTCGTCCTGCTGGCGGTCAATGTAACCGGCGTATTTTGTCTTGATCTCGACCTGCTCGGCTACCTGAGGGTCAGTGCAGCCCTGCCCGGTAATGGCAATCAGACTGGCATAGTCGATTTCCGGACGGGTCAGCAGGTTGAGCAAATTGTATTCGTGGGTCAGTGGCGTGCCGAAGTGTGCAGCAATCGCATCGCCCTGCTCGGTACCGGGACGTACCCAGGTACTTTTCAAACGCTGCTCTTCCAGCTCGATGCTTTCACGCTTGGTGCAGAACGCAGCCCAGCGGGCGTCGTCGACCAGGCCCAGTTCGCGGCCTTTTTCGGTGAGTCGCAAATCAGCGTTGTCTTCGCGCAGGATCAAACGGTATTCGGCCCTGGAGGTGAACATCCGGTAAGGCTCTTGCGTACCGAGCGTGATCAGGTCGTCGACCAGAACGCCGATGTACGCTTCATCGCGACGCGGGCACCAGCTGTCTCGACCCTGTGCGCGCAGCGCGGCATTGGTCCCGGCCAGCAAACCCTGGGCACCGGCCTCTTCATAACCGGTCGTGCCGTTGATCTGGCCTGCGAAGAACAGACCGCCGATGACCTTGGTTTCCAGGCTGTATTTCAGATCACGCGGGTCGAAATAGTCATATTCGATGGCGTAACCAGGACGAACGATGTGTGCATTCTCCATGCCGCGAATCGACCGGACGATCTGCAGTTGCACATCGAATGGCAACGACGTGGAGATACCGTTCGGGTACAGCTCGTGCGTGGTCAATCCTTCCGGCTCGATGAAGACCTGATGGCTTTCCTTGTCGGCAAACCGGTGGATCTTGTCTTCGATCGACGGGCAGTAACGCGGACCAATACCTTCGATCACGCCCGAATACATCGGCGAGCGATCGAGGTTGGACGCAATGATTTCGTGAGTCCGCGCGTTGGTGTGCGTAATCCAGCAACTGACCTGCGGCGGATGCTGTTCCTTGTTGCCCAGGAACGACATGACCGGAATCGGTGTGTCACCTGGTTGCTCGGTCATCACCGAAAAATCCACAGAACGTCCGTCAATCCGTGGCGGGGTCCCGGTTTTCAGGCGGCCGACGCGCAGCGGCAGTTCACGCAGTCTTTGCGCCAGTGCGATCGAAGGAGGATCACCTGCCCGACCGCCCGAATAATTTTGCATACCGATGTGGATAAGTCCGCCAAGGAACGTACCTGTGGTCAACACCACTGAATCGGCAAATATGCGCATACCCATCTGGGTCACGACGCCGCGCACTTGATCCTGTTCAACGATCAGGTCATCGCAGGCTTGCTGAAATATCCACAGGTTCGGCTGATTTTCCAGGGTTTCGCGGATGGCTGCCTTGTACAGCACGCGATCTGCCTGAGCACGAGTAGCCCGTACAGCCGGGCCCTTGCGACTGTTCAGCACACGGAACTGGATGCCACCCTTGTCAGTAGCCATGGCCATCGCACCGCCAAGGGCGTCAATTTCCTTGACCAGGTGACTTTTGCCAATGCCACCGATGGCCGGGTTGCAGCTCATCTGGCCGAGCGTTTCCACGTTGTGGGTCAGCAGCAGGGTTTTGACACCCATGCGCGCCGACGCCAGTGCGGCCTCGGTACCGGCATGACCGCCACCGATGACGATCACTTCAAAACGGGAAGGGAAATCCACCACGCACCTCGTGCCTGTTGTCGATGAGAAATTGGGATAGCTGACAAGTATAGGGACTTACCCCACCTGAATGAAACCCGTTGGACAAAATTTAACCAGCTGTGGAAAACTCACGAATAAAGAAAATAAAAAGGAAAGAAAGTTTATAAAGCCTTGTTTTTATGTTTATTCTTACTGAGCATGATTTCTGTGGATATATCTCTACAAGCCTTTATATTCAATATGTACAGAGAATCAAAAGTCTGTGTTCATGTAGGGATGAGGGGTTTGGATAACTGACTTGAGCCTGTTGATAAGATAGCCACTTGTCCACAGGGCAGTTTATCTTCAGGTTTGCACCCTGCTTACCCACCGAGCTGAAGGGCAGTTATTCACAGGGCTTAATCCGCATAAAAACGCCCAGTCAGCAAAAATCAGGCGCAGAAAATCGCTTCGCCGAGGATTTTTGTTCGGCAAATTCAGCATGTGGGGAGCGGTAGTGGGGAAATGGCAGACCGTGTGGATAACGACGCGGCTAAAAAGCGTCTTGTGATGCCTGAAAAGGCATGACCCCGGTGCGGGTCACGCCTGACTTCATTCAGCGGTAGTCACTTGCCAATGCAGAAGCTGGAGAAGATTCTGCCAAGCAAGTCGTCTGAGCTGAATGCGCCGGTAATCTCGCCAAGCGCTTGTTGTGCCTGACGGAGGTCTTCGGCCAGTAGCTCTCCAGCACCTGCCAAGGTGAGTTGAGCCCTGCCGTGCTCCAGCGAGTCGCTGGCATGGCGCAGTGCCTCAAGGTGGCGTCGACGTGCGCTGAAGCTGCTCTCCGAGGTTTGCTCATAGCCCATGCAGGCCTTGAGGTGCTCACGCAGCAGTTCAAGCCCCGCGCCCCCTGACCTGGCGCTCAGGCTGATAGTGACGTGGCCATCTACGCTGGTTTGCAGATCAATGTGGTCTCCACTCAAATCTGCCTTGTTGCGGATCAGCGTGACTTTCGCCGGATCCGGACGTTGCTCAAGGAACTCCGGCCACAGAGCAAACGGGTCGGCAGCCTCGGGTGCCGTTGCATCCACAACCAGCAGAATCCGGTCAGCTTCACCGATGGCCTTGAGTGCGCGCTGCACGCCGATCATTTCTACCTGATCCTGGGTATCACGCAGGCCTGCTGTGTCTACGACGTGCAACGGCATCCCGTCGATGTGGATATGTTCACGCAACACATCGCGCGTAGTGCCGGCGATCTCGGTGACGATGGCCGCTTCTCTGCCCGCCAGAGCATTCAGCAAGCTGGATTTGCCTGCATTGGGACGCCCGGCAATCACAACGGTCATCCCGTCGCGTAACAGGGCACCCTGCCCCGCTTCACGCAACACTGTGGATAACTCAGCACGCACGTCATCTAGCATATTCAGGACATGGCCATCGGCAAGGAAGTCGATTTCCTCCTCGGGGAAGTCGATTGCAGCTTCCACATAGATGCGCAAGCTGATCAACTTCTCGGTCAAGTTATCCACACGCCGCGAAAAAGCGCCCTGCAACGAGCGCAGTGCATTGCGCGCTGCCTGTGCAGAACTTGCCTCAATCAAGTCAGCGATGGCTTCTGCCTGGGCAAGATCGAGTTTGTCATTGAGGAACGCACGCTCACTGAATTCTCCCGGCCGTGCCAGGCGGCTACCCAATTGCAGACAGCGCTGCAGCAGCATGTCCAGAACGATGGGGCCGCCGTGGCCCTGAAGCTCAAGTACGTCTTCGCCGGTGAATGAGTTGGGCCCCGGAAAATACAGCGCGATCCCCTCATCGAGGGTCTGTCCGGCTTCGTCGACAAAAGGCCCGTAATGGGCAAATCGTGGCTTTGGCGTCCGGCCAATAATGGCTTCAGCAGCCTTGCTGGCCAAAGGACCTGACACCCGGACGATACCGACACCACCACGCCCTTGGGCTGTGGCAATGGCGGCAATGGTTTCACGAGGAACGTTCATGCTCCGGCTCCCGGACAAATGACGGATAGCAAAACGCCCCACGAGGGGGCGTCTTGTAGAACTTATTCACAGGTTAGATCAGGCAGCTGCTTTCTTGGTAGCCGCTTCGATCTTGCGAGTGATGTAAGCCTGCTGAGCGATCGACAGGGTGTTGTTCACAACCCAGTACAGAACCAGACCGGCAGGGAACCACAGGAAGAAGAACGTGAAAATGATTGGCATCATTTTCATGACCTTGGCCTGCATCGGGTCCGGCGGAGTCGGGTTCAGACGCTGCTGGATGAACATCGTCGCGCCCATGATGATCGGCAGGATGAAGAACGGGTCCTTGATCGACAGGTCGGTTATCCACAGGATCCAGGGAGCCTGACGCATTTCCACACTTTCCAGGAGTACCCAGTACAGCGAAAGGAAAACCGGCATCTGGACAAGAATCGGCAAGCATCCACCCAGCGGGTTGATCTTTTCTTTCTTGTACAGCTCCATCATTGCCTGGGACATCTTCTGGCGATCATCGCCATGTTGTTCCTTCAGCAGTGCAAGCTTGGGAGCCACGGCGCGCATGCGTGCCATCGACTTGTAGCTGGCTGCGGACAACGGGAAGAACAGGCCTTTGATCAGCATGGTCAGAACAATGATCGACCAGCCCCAGTTACCGAGAATGGCGTGGATATGTTGCAGCAGCCAGAAGATAGGCTGGGCAATGAACCATAGGAAACCATAATCGACGGTCAGCTCCAGACCTGGGGATAACTCTTTGAGTACCGCCTGGCTTTTTGGACCTGCATACAGGGTAGCGCTGGTTTCACCTTGTGCACCGGGTGCAACCGACAGAGTCGGGCTGGTGAAGCCGATGATGTAGTTGCCCTGGCTGTCTTTGCGGGTCTGAACAGCGTTGGTGGCGTTGTGATCCGGAATCCACGCAGTCACGAAGTAGTGCTGCAGCCATGCCACCCAACCGCCCTGGACAGTTTCCTTGACCTGGCCCTTGTCGATATCTTTCATCGACACTTTCTTGTACGGCTCGGCCGCCGTCCACAGGGCAGCACCCAGATAGGTGGCCGTACCGGTAGCAGTCGTCGAAGAAGGATCGGAGCTGGCGTCACGCTTCAATTGCGCGAACAGATTACCGGCCCAGGGTTGTGCGCTCTGGTTATCCACAACGTAAGTCATGACCAGATCGTACAGACCGCGCTTGAAGGTGAAGCGCTTGATGTAGTTGATGCCGTTTTCCGAGAATTTCAGATCCACGACCATCGTGTCCTGGCCGTCAGCCAGTTGATAAGTCTTTTGTGTGGAGGTGTAAACCGGACGACCGGCAGCGCGTGCATCAGGACCATTGGTCCCGGTCAGGCCGCTTTGTGCCAGAAAAGTACGCTCGCCGCCGTTGTCGAACAACTGAAACGGAACGTCAGGACGATCCTGACGACGCGGGTACAGAGGCAAACGAAGCTGAACGACGTCGCCACCCACCGGATCGATCGCCAGATCGAGCACATCGGTCTTGACGTGGATAAGGTCTTTGCTGGCTACGGCCGGAGTTTCAAGAGGTGCTGCAGCCGTATTGGCCGTAGCGCTTGCGCTTGGAACATCGGCACTTGCAGAACCATTAGTACCAGCGGCCGTGTCCGGAATACCCGGTGCGGTGGTGCTGGCTGCAACATTCTGGGTCGGCATGGCAGCCTGGCCATAGTCTTGGTTCCATTTCAGAACCCCGACGTAGGTCACGATTGCCAGGGCGACGATCAGGATCGTGCGTTTAATATCCATGATTACTCGGCCATCGAAGAAGAACGGGAGGTGGGGACAGCTGGAACCGGGTCATAACCACCGGGATTCCATGGGTGACAGCGACCCAGGCGACGAATTGACAGCCAGCCACCGCGCAAAAGGCCATGATTTTCGATGGCTTCATACGCGTAGCAGGAGCAACTGGGGTAGAAACGACAGTGACTGGCCATCAGCGGGCTAATGGCATAGCGATAAAACTGGATCGGAACGAGTGCCAGTTTACGCATCTGGACTGTCTACCCCTGCAGGTTCGGATTTTTCTTCCGGAATGGGTCGGCTACGCGCCAGACGTTTCCAGAGCTTGCCGAAATGCTGAATCAGTTCAGGGTTTTCTACGTCACCCAAACCTTTACGCGCGACGATAACGATATCCCAACCGACCAAACTGTCTTGGTGTTGGCGAAATGATTCGCGCATCAGGCGTTTCAAGCGATTGCGCTCGACGGAGAGCTTGACGCTCTTTTTACCTATCACCAGCCCCAGACGGGGATGATCAAGGTCGTTGTTGCGCGCAAGGAGCAGGAGATTTTTCCCCGGAACCTTGCCGGTAGGGGAGTCAAAGACTGCCTTGAAATGCCGGGGAGTCAGCAAACGCTTTTCCCGACTGAAGTCTCGACTCACCTCCTGTGCCGATTTATCAAACTGCCAGACGCTTACGGCCTTTGGCACGACGACGCGAAAGGACTGCGCGGCCGTTTTTGGTGGCCATGCGTGCACGGAAACCGTGGGTGCGGGCGCGCTTGATAGTGCTGGGTTGGAAAGTACGTTTCATGGCGTGTTACCTGGTTCGTCCACTACGGGCCGGAATGGCCCCCGTTTTAAGAGACCGGGGATTCTAGAGAAAGCAGGCCCGCAGGTCAATTTCCAACCAGCTTTTCTTCATACGCGTCTTTTATAGGTAATTTCCCGCTGGCACTCGATTTGGAGCAGTCGGGCTCGTGTCAGTTATAGAAATAAAAAGAAGAGAGTATTTAAAGCTTCTTTATAAAGCTTATAACTCTTACGTAGCTGTTTTCTGTGGATAACATCCTATAGCCCTTGTAATTCAATGTGTACAGCGAAAAGAAAGGTTGTCCAGAGCCGGTGCTTTGCCTGTGCCACACGGTCGGAAAAGCTGTGCATGGAATGCGGTTTTATCCACAGGCGAGTTATGCACAGAGTTTAACCCTGACTTATGCAATGGGCTGAAGAGGGGTTATCCACAGAGCTCACGATTTGACCGTTTGTCGTGTGACCACTGCATAAATCTTTGATTTATAGCTGCCTGTGAGCAACCTACATGTGGATAAGTCGTCTGCGGATCGTTACAATGGCGGCTGTTTTTGCCTCACCGGCTTTCAACTCAGGGGATATCCGTGTCAGTGGAACTTTGGCAGCAGTGCGTGGAGCTTTTGCGCGATGAGCTGCCTGCCCAGCAATTCAACACTTGGATCCGTCCGCTACAGGTCGAAGCCGAAGGCGACGAGTTGCGTGTGTACGCACCGAATCGTTTTGTTCTCGATTGGGTCAACGAAAAATACCTCGGCCGTTTGCTGGAGCTTCTTGGCGAGCATGGCCAAGGCATGGCGCCTGCCCTTTCCTTATTAATAGGAAGCAAGCGCAGCTCTGCACCGCGTGCCGCTCCGAATGCGCCATTAGCTGCCGCGGCGTCCCAGGCGCTGTCTGCCAATTCGGTCAGCAGCGTCTCGTCGTCTGCACCCGCCATGGCTGCTCCGGCTGCTCCTGTCGCGGTGCCTGCACCGGTTCAGAACGTTGCAGCACACGATGAGCCTTCACGCGACAGCTTCGACCCAATGGCTGGTGCCAGCTCGCAACAGGCACCCGCTCGTGCGGAGCAACGTACCGTGCAGGTCGAAGGCGCGCTCAAGCACACCAGTTACCTGAACCGCACGTTCACGTTCGAGAATTTTGTCGAGGGTAAATCCAACCAGCTGGCACGCGCTGCAGCCTGGCAGGTTGCCGATAATCCCAAGCACGGCTATAACCCGCTGTTCCTTTATGGCGGTGTAGGTCTTGGTAAAACCCACTTGATGCATGCTGTGGGTAACCACCTGCTGAAGAAGAATCCGAACGCCAAGGTTGTTTACCTGCACTCGGAGCGCTTCGTCGCAGACATGGTCAAGGCCTTGCAGCTCAATGCAATCAACGAGTTCAAGCGCTTTTACCGTTCAGTCGATGCATTGCTGATCGATGACATTCAATTTTTTGCTCGCAAGGAACGTTCACAGGAAGAGTTTTTCCACACGTTCAACGCGCTGCTGGAGGGCGGGCAACAGGTCATTCTGACCAGCGACCGCTATCCGAAAGAAATCGAAGGCCTTGAAGAACGACTCAAGTCGCGTTTCGGCTGGGGTCTGACAGTTGCTGTCGAGCCTCCGGAGCTGGAAACCCGCGTGGCTATCCTCATGAAGAAAGCGGATCAGGCCAAGGTCGATCTGCCTCATGACGCGGCGTTCTTCATTGCCCAGCGGATTCGCTCCAACGTTCGAGAGCTGGAGGGCGCGCTCAAGCGTGTCATCGCTCACTCGCACTTCATGGGCCGCGACATCACCATCGAACTGATTCGCGAATCGCTGAAAGATTTGCTGGCGTTGCAGGACAAGCTGGTGAGTGTGGATAACATTCAGCGTACTGTCGCCGAGTACTACAAGATCAAGATCTCCGATCTGCTGTCCAAGCGTCGTTCCCGTTCTGTTGCCCGGCCTCGCCAGGTTGCAATGGCGCTTTCCAAGGAACTCACCAACCACAGTCTCCCGGAAATCGGTGACGTATTTGGTGGTCGGGACCATACGACTGTCTTGCACGCCTGCAGAAAGATCAACGAGCTCAAGGAATCCGATGCGGATATCCGCGAGGACTACAAGAACCTGCTGCGCACTCTGACTACGTGATAACGCCAGTGCAGCTTATTAAGGCAAGGGACTAGACCATGCATTTCACCATTCAACGCGAAGCCCTGTTGAAACCCCTGCAATTGGTCGCCGGCGTGGTAGAACGCCGCCAGACCTTGCCGGTTCTTTCCAATGTGCTTCTGGTCGTCGAAGGTCAGCAACTGTCGCTGACCGGTACGGATCTGGAAGTCGAACTGGTTGGCCGCGTCCAGCTGGAAGAGCCCGCCGAACCTGGAGAAATCACGGTTCCTGCGCGCAAGCTCATGGACATTTGCAAAAGCCTTTCCAATGACGCGCTGATCGATATCAAACTCGATGACTCGAAGCTGATCGTCAAGGCAGGTCGTAGCCGTTTTACTCTGTCCACGTTGCCTGCCAATGATTTCCCGACAGTGGAAGAAGGCCCGGGCTCGTTGACCTTCAATCTGGTGCAGAGCAAGTTGCGCCGCCTGATTGAACGCACCAGCTTTGCGATGGCCCAGCAGGATGTTCGCTACTACCTCAACGGCATGCTGCTTGAAGTGAGTGCCGGTATTTTGCGCGCCGTCGCTACTGACGGTCACCGCCTGGCGATGTGCTCGATGTCTGCCGATATCGAACATGCCGATCGTCATCAGGTGATCGTCCCGCGCAAAGGCATTCTCGAGATGGCGCGCCTGCTGACTGAGCAGGACGGTATGGTCAGCATCGTTCTGGGTCAGCATCACATCCGCGCGACTACCGGCGAGTTCACTTTCACTTCCAAACTGGTCGATGGAAAATTCCCGGATTATGAGCGCGTGTTGCCCAAAGGCGGCGACAAACTGGTGCTGGGTGACCGTCAGGCATTGCGCGAAGCGTTCAGTCGCACCGCAATTCTGTCCAACGAGAAGTACCGCGGTATCCGCCTGCAATTGGCCAGTGGTCAATTGAAAATTCAGGCCAACAACCCAGAGCAGGAAGAGGCAGAGGAAGAAATCAGCGTCGAGTACAACGGCGATTCGCTGGAGATAGGTTTTAACGTGAGCTATCTGCTCGACGTGTTGGGTGTGATGACGACCGAGCAGGTACGTCTGATTCTGTCGGACTCCAATAGCAGCGCCTTGGTGCAAGAGTCGGATAACGACGATTCCGCCTACGTTGTCATGCCGATGCGTCTGTAACTTCATGTCCAGCGCAACCTAGATGTCTCTTAGTCGCGTCTCGGTCACCGGGGTGCGCAATCTGCACCCGGTGACCCTCTCCCCCTCCCCGCGTATCAATATCCTCTACGGCGCAAACGGCAGTGGCAAAACCAGTGTTCTGGAAGCCATCCACCTGCTGGGGATCGCGCGTTCGTTTCGTAGCAGTCGACTGCTTCCTGTCATCCAGTACGAGCAGCCCTCCTGCACCGTCTTCGGACAGGTCGATCTTGCGCAAGGTGGTCACAGCAATCTCGGAGTTTCGCGCGACCGACAAGGCGAATTCCAGATTCGTATTGACGGGCAGAATGCGAGAAGTGCCGCTCAGCTTGCTGAAATATTGCCGCTGCAACTGATCAATCCGGACAGCTTCAGATTGCTGGAAGGTGCTCCGAAGATACGCAGGCAGTTTTTGGATTGGGGAGTGTTCCACGTGGAACCTCGCTTCATGGTCACTTGGCAGCGCCTGCAGAAGGCCCTCAAGCAGCGAAACTCGTGGCTTCGGCATGGTACACTTGACGCCGCTTCACAGGCGGCATGGGACCGAGAGCTGTGCTCGGCAAGTGACGAAATAGATGAATTCCGTCGCGCCTATATCAAGGCATTGAAGCCCGTTTTTGAACAGACTTTGAGCGAACTTGTTGAGCTTGAAGGTTTGACCCTGAGCTATTACCGAGGATGGGACAAGGAAAAAGAGCTGAGTACAGTGCTCGCCTCTTCCCTGCATCGTGATCAGCAAATGGGCCACACCCAGGCTGGACCACAACGAGCTGACCTGCGCCTTAGATTAGGCGCTCATAACGCGGCGGATATATTGTCTCGCGGTCAGCAAAAGTTGGTGGTCTGCGCATTGCGTATTGCTCAGGGACACTTGGTCAGCCAGGTCCGTCGCGGCCAGTGTATTTACCTGGTGGATGACTTGCCCTCCGAACTGGATGACAACCATCGACGCGCGCTTTGCCGCTTGCTGGAAGAATTACGCTGCCAGGTGTTTATCACCTGTGTAGATCAAGAATTTTTGAGGGAAGGCTGGCAGACGGAAACGCCAGTCGCTTTGTTCCACGTGGAACAAGGCCGTATCACCCAGACCCACGACCATCGGGAGTGATTGCATGAGCGAAAACCAAACGTACGACTCGTCCAGCATTAAGGTGCTGAAAGGACTTGATGCCGTACGCAAGCGTCCCGGAATGTACATCGGTGATACAGACGATGGCAGCGGTCTGCACCACATGGTGTTCGAGGTGGTTGATAACTCGATCGACGAAGCATTGGCAGGCCATTGCGACGACATCAGCATCATCATCCATCCAGACGAATCTATCACCGTGCGCGACAACGGCCGCGGTATTCCGGTAGACGTGCATAAAGAAGAAGGCGTGTCGGCAGCCGAGGTCATCATGACCGTGCTCCACGCTGGCGGTAAGTTCGATGACAACTCCTACAAAGTATCCGGCGGCTTGCACGGTGTAGGTGTGTCGGTTGTTAACGCCCTTTCAGAACTTCTGCTGCTGACGGTTCGTCGTAGCGGCAAGATCTGGGAACAGACCTACGTGCATGGTGTTCCACAGGAACCGATGAAAATCGTCGGTGAAAGTGACACCACGGGCACTCAGATCCACTTCAAGCCTTCTGCTGACACGTTCAAGAATATCCACTTCAGCTGGGACATCCTGGCCAAGCGGATTCGCGAACTGTCCTTCCTGAACTCCGGTGTTGGCATTGTCCTCAAGGACGAGCGCAGCGGCAAAGAAGAGCTGTTCAAATACGAAGGCGGTCTGCGTGCCTTCGTTGAATACCTGAACACCAACAAGACGCCGGTCAACGAAGTGTTCCACTTCAACATCCAGCGTGATGATGGAATCGGTGTCGAAATTGCCCTGCAGTGGAACGACAGCTTCAACGAGAACCTGCTGTGCTTCACCAACAACATTCCGCAGCGTGATGGCGGTACTCACTTGGTGGGCTTCCGTTCCGCGTTGACGCGTAACCTGAACAACTACATTGAGCAGGAAGGTCTGGCCAAGAAGCACAAGGTCGCGACCACCGGCGACGATGCGCGTGAAGGTTTGACTGCGATCATTTCGGTCAAAGTACCTGATCCGAAATTCAGCTCGCAGACTAAGGACAAACTGGTTTCGTCCGAAGTCAAAACTGCAGTGGAACAGGAGATGGGCAAGTACTTCTCCGACTTTCTGCTGGAAAACCCGAACGAAGCCAAAGCCGTCGTTGGCAAGATGATCGACGCAGCCCGTGCCCGCGAAGCAGCGCGCAAGGCTCGCGAGATGACTCGCCGCAAAGGTGCACTGGATATCGCTGGCTTGCCGGGCAAGCTTGCCGACTGCCAGGAGAAGGACCCTGCCCTCTCCGAACTGTACCTGGTGGAAGGGGACTCTGCTGGCGGATCAGCCAAGCAGGGGCGTAACCGTAGAACTCAGGCGATCCTGCCACTCAAGGGCAAGATCCTGAACGTTGAAAAAGCGCGTTTCGACAAGATGATCTCTTCCCAGGAAGTGGGCACTTTGATCACCGCGCTGGGCTGTGGCATCGGCCGTGAAGAGTACAACATCGACAAGTTGCGTTATCACAACATCATCATCATGACCGATGCTGACGTCGACGGCTCGCACATCCGTACCCTGCTGCTCACCTTCTTCTTCCGTCAGTTGCCTGAGCTGATCGAGCGTGGCTACATCTACATCGCTCAGCCACCGCTGTACAAGGTCAAGAAAGGCAAGCAGGAGCAGTACATCAAGGACGACGAGGCCATGGAAGAGTACATGACCCAATCGGCCCTCGAAGACGCCAGCCTGCACCTCAGCGAATCGGCACCGGGCATCTCTGGTACTGCGCTGGAGAAACTGGTCAATGACTTCCGCATGGTCATGAAGACTCTCAAGCGTCTGTCGCGTCTTTATCCACAGGAACTGACCGAACACTTCGTCTACCTGCCGCCGATCTCGTTGGAGCAACTTTCCGACCACGAGGGCATGCAGGCCTGGCTGGCACTGTTCGACGCGCGTCTGCGCACCGGCGAGAAATCGGGTCTGGTCTACAAGGCCAGCCTGCGTGAAGACCGTGAACGTAACGTCTGGCTACCAGAGGTAGAACTGATCTCTCATGGTCTGTCGAACTACGTCACCTTCAACCGTGACTTCTTCGGCAGCAATGACTACAAGACCGTTACCGCTCTGGGACTGCAGATCAGCACACTTCTGGAAGAAGGTGCCTATGTACAACGTGGCGAGCGCAAGAAGCCTGTCACCGAGTTCAAGGAAGCCCTCGCCTGGTTGATGGCCGAAAGCACCAAGCGCCACACCATCCAGCGCTACAAAGGACTGGGTGAAATGAACCCGGACCAATTGTGGGAAACCACGATGGACCCAAGTGTGCGCCGTATGCTGAAAGTGACGATCGAAGACGCCATTGGCGCTGACCAGATCTTCAACACCCTCATGGGTGATGCGGTTGAGCCACGTCGTGACTTCATCGAGAGCAATGCGCTGGCAGTGTCCAACCTGGACTTCTGATGGACGTGTAGCTTCACAGAAAAGCTAGCCGTTATCCCTCCATGGTGATTTCGGCTTGATAAGGCCAACCCCAGGGTTGGCCTTTTTCATTTGAGTGTCTTTCAGGCCTATCCTGTGTCGTAACGATCTTATGGACTTGGCCACGATGAACGTTGAATGAATCTGCCGTTTAGAGTGGCCAAAACAGTCGATCCGTACGTTTGCGCGGAGAACTTCAGCGCAGATGATTTCGCTGAGCGATTAACCTGATCAATATCGCAGCCGCTCAAGGCTGCACGTATCACTACGATATTGGCAGGAATAGCAAAAATGCCCGCACCTCTGATCCCCGTCGAGACCTCCCCCAAGCTTCCCTTGGAGGCGGATGTAGTTGTAATTGGCGGCGGCATAATAGGCAGCTTCACCGCCTACTACCTCGCCCTGCGCGGCATGAAGGTCGCTCTGGTTGAAAAAGGCCGTATCGGTGCCGAGCAATCGAGTCGTAATTGGGGGTGGTGCCGGCAGCAGAATCGGGATGCCCGGGAGCTGCCGATGGCAACCAAAAGTCTGGACCTGTGGGAGCAGTTTGCCAAGCAGAGCGGCGAGCAGACAGGCTTCACCCGCTGTGGCCTGCTTTACTTGAGCAACGACGAGAAAGAACTTGCGGGATGGGCGCGCTGGGGAGAATTTGCCCGTACTGTAGGTGTCCAGACTTACATGTTGACCGCCCAGCAGGCCGCTGAACGCGGCAAGGCTACAGGCAAGCAATGGAAGGGCGGAGTCTATGCGCCTACGGATGGTACTGCCGATCCATCTCGTGCAGCACCAGCTGTTGCGCGAGCGATTATGGCGCTTGGCGGCACCGTGCATCAAGGTTGCGCCGCTCGGGGGCTGGAAACCGAAGGTGGGCGATTGTCTGCCGTGGTCACCGAGCACGGCACCATTCGTACCCGGCTCGCGGTACTTGCCGGAGGCGCATGGGCTTCTTCGTTCTGTCGCCAGTACGGTATCAGTTTTCCCCAAGCCACTATTCGCCAGACGGTAATGTCAGTGTCCCCGCCGACCGGTGAGTTGGTGCCAGCATTGCATACTTCAAATGTTTCCATGACTCGCCGTCATGACGGTAGCTACACTCTGGCAATCAGTGGCCGTGGAAGGGTTGATCCTACCCCACAGTTGTTCGGGTTTGCTGCGCAGTTCCTGCCCATGTTTGGGCGCCGTTGGCGCAATCTGGCGCCGGGAGGTCTGGAAGGCTTGCGCTCAGGTCACGAGGGCCGTGGCAAGTGGCGTCTCGACCAACCGACACCTATGGAGAAGATGCGCATACTCGATCCCAAGGTAGATACCTCTGCGGTGGAGTTGACCTACAAGCGCGCGGTGGCGATGGTCCCCGCTCTCAAGCAATCATCGGTCAACGCAGCCTGGGCTGGTTATGTCGACAGCACACCTGATGGTGTGCCCGGGATCGGTGAAATCGCCAGCCTGCCCGGCCTCGTCCTCGCCGCCGGATTCAGCGGCCATGGTTTCGGTATTGGACCAGGAGCAGGTCATCTGATCGCTGACATTGTCAGTGGTGTCGCCCCTATCGTTGATCCTAAACCTTATCACCCAGACCGTTTCCACGGTTCAGCATGGGGTAAGGTGGCAGATTTCTGAGTGAAACGAGGAGCGACGTTCCACAGCGACTGCCGTGCTTACATCGACGTGGTCACCCTCAACAACTGTGTGCGTGTTGAAGCTGAGAAAACTTGCGACCGGTGTTCCACGTGGAACACCACAGCTTTGGGACATTAGTGACTATTCGACGCATTAATGGATCCGGCCACCCTTTTCAATAACGGACCAGGCAACCGCTTAATCCGAGAAGAAACTAACGCTGTGTCCGGAATTAGGTGCCCACTACCCTACACACGTTACGGTCTACATCCCTGAAAGCAGATCTGCTTTCTTTATCAGAAACTCATCTTTTGAGGGAAAGTTGCAGCCAGAGTGAACGGGACATACCCCTTCTGCCCTTTCAGAAATATTGGAGCGGTACGTTGGCCTGACTGAAATCGGCTTCGCCTCGGGCGTTAGCCCACGCAAAAAAAACCGACCTTTTTGAGGTCGGTTTTTGATACATCACCAAAACTTATGCACTTTTTTCCGGTTTTTATAGCCTGAAAAAATATGTATACGAATTAAAGAGTTAGCCAAGCTTTTTGGCGGATTTCAGAAAAACCGTACACAGGTTATCCACAAAATCACGCTGGCACTTTTTCAGGACTTGCTGCTGGTGTAACAGGCGAGCCCATCGCGCGCTGTGCTTCCTCATTCCAGGCCTGTACACGGTCATTCAACGCAGCAATGGCGCGCGGGCCTGTACCTTCTGCGTACATCGGTTCGCCAATCACTACCTGAATAGTGCCTGGCTTTTTCGCCCAGCCATCCCGAGGCCAGTATTTGCCAGCGTTGTGAGCGATAGGCAGGACTGGCAGATCAGCGTTTACCGCCAACGCAGTACCGCCGCGAGAGAATTTTCCGACCTGTCCGTAAGGCACGCGTGTGCCCTCCGGGAAGATCAATACCCAGACGCCATCTTTGAGCAACTCGTCGCCCTTCTTGGCTATTTCCCGCAGTGCGGCTTTAGGGTTATCGCGGT
The DNA here is from genome assembly GCF_032587875.1 of Pseudomonas syringae group sp. 243L2. Classification (NCBI taxonomy): domain Bacteria; kingdom Pseudomonadati; phylum Pseudomonadota; class Gammaproteobacteria; order Pseudomonadales; family Pseudomonadaceae; genus Pseudomonas; species Pseudomonas syringae group sp. 243L2. The sequence continues at coordinate 5,685 of NZ_JAWHPL010000015.1, read as the reverse complement.
CAATGGCAATGGGGCGCAGCATCGCCATGGCCCAGCCGAAGAACGGCACGTAGAGCAACTCACGCTTGAGGACCTGGCTCAGCGGCTCGAAGTACGCCGACAGGAAGAAGGTCTCCCAGGTGCTCTGATGGTTGGAGATGATTACGCAGGGCGTTTTCGGTACGTTTTCTGCGCCAGTCACTTCAACCTGGATGTTCAGGAACACCTTGGTCAGCCAGATGGCGCAGCGGCACCAATAGACGTTGATGAAGCGATAGCGAGCTTTGAACGGCAGAAAAGGCGCAATGAAAAAGCTCAATGTGCACCACAGCAAAGAGCTGGTGCCCAGCAACAGGTAAAAGACGAAGGTCCTGATTGCCTGCATGATCGACATAGTTACGTTTACCGTACGGGCAGGTGCCCGCTCCTTGAGCGTCCTGAACCTGACTAGCTAACTGTTCAGTGAAGCGCTGTTGTGGATAAGTTCTGCGGCAACCGCCGCCAGATCGTCAAAAATCAACGTGCCTGCCGGCACTCCGCCTTCCATCGTTTTACGACCTTTGCCGGTCATCACCAGCACAGGCTGAGAATCGACGGCCAAAGCGGCCTGTAGGTCACCTTTACTGTCGCCCACGAACCAGAGACCTTTGGGGTCTACTGCGTAATGAGTGACGATGGCCTGCAGCATGCCGGGTTCGGGCTTGCGGCAGCTACAGCCATCGTCTGGCCCATGCGGGCAGTAGACGATCAAACCGACCTCGCCACCCTGCTCTGCCACCAGCTTGCGCAAGCGCTCATGCATGGCGTCCAACGTGGCCAGATCATAATAACCTCGGGCAATGCCCGACTGGTTAGTGGCGACGGCCACCGTCCAGCCGGCCTTGCTCAGATCTGCGATAGCCTTGATCGAGCCGGGAATGGGCACCCACTCCTTCACTGACTTTATGTAAGCATCGGAGTCATGGTTGATGACTCCGTCTCGATCAAGTATCAGCAGTTTCACCATCGACCCCTTCTCAGCCCAGCAGCGAGATATCGGCAACGCCAAGGAACAGGCCGCGCAAACGCGACAACAAGGCATAGCGGTTGGCGCGCACATTGGCGTCTTCCGCGTTGACCATTACCGCTTCGAAGAATGCATCGACCGGCTCACGCAGCATCGCCAGACGCGCCAGCGATTCGCTGTATTGACGCTCGGCAGCCATCGGCTGGACCGCGTGGTCAGCCTGCTGAATAGCCGAGTACAGCGAAAACTCGTTGGCGTTGTCGAAATACTTGGGCTCGACGGTCTGGGCAATACTGCCCTCGGCCTTGCTCAACAGGTTCGATACGCGCTTGTTCACCGCGGCCAGTGCAGCGGCCTGTGGCAGTTTGCGGAAAGCCTGGACCGCCTGAACACGCTGATCGAAATCCAGCGCCGAAGCAGGTTGCAGCGCACGTACCGAGAGGTACACAGCCACATCGACGCCTTCGTCTTCATAACGCGCGCGCAGACGGTCGAAGATAAAGTCGAGTACCTGCTCCGCCAGACCGGCAGGCTTGATCTTCGCGCCAAACTGCGTGACTGCGAATTTCACCGTTTCTACCAGATTCAGGTCGAGCTTCTTCTCGATCAGAATACGCAGGATGCCCAATGCAGCACGACGCAGCGCATAGGGGTCTTTGCTGCCGGTGGGCAGCATGCCGATACCGAAGATACCGACCAGCGTGTCGAGTTTGTCGGCGATGGCCACCGCAGCGCCAGTCAGCGTTGTCGGCAGTTCGGCGCCCGCGCCACGTGGCATGTACTGCTCGTTGAGCGCCAGCGCGACATCTTCAGGCTCGCCGTCCGCCTTGGCGTAGTAGTAACCGGCAATGCCCTGCATTTCCGGGAACTCACCGACCATTTCGCTCGACAGGTCGCACTTGGACAGCAGACCAGCCCGTGCAGCACGCTGGGCGTCGCCGCCGATGCGTGGGGCGATGTAGGCGGCCAGTTTCGAGACACGCTCGGCCTTGTCGAACACGCTACCCAATTGCGCCTGGAACACGACGTTTTTCAGGCGATCGTTGAAGGTTTCCAGCTTCTGCTTCTTGTCCTGCTTGAAGAAGAACTCGGCATCAGTCAGGCGTGGACGAACCACCTTCTCGTTACCGGCAACGATTTGCGCCGGGTCTTTGCTCTCGATGTTGGCCACGGTGATAAAGCGCGGCAGCAACTTGCCTTCGGCATCCAGCAGGCAAAAGTATTTCTGGTTGTCCTGCATGGTGGTAATCAAGGCTTCCTGAGGGACTTCCAGGAAGCGCTCTTCGAATGAACACACCAGCGGAACCGGCCATTCGACCAGACCGGCCACTTCGTCCAGCAGACTTGGGGGCACGATGGCGGTGCCTTCCTGTTGGGTGGCCAGCTCGTCGACGCGCTTGCTGATGATCTGCCGACGTTCATTGAAGTCGGCCAGCACATGCGCGGCGCGCAGGTCGCTGAGGTACCCGGCAGGCGAAGAAATACGCACGTCTTGCGGGTGATGGAAGCGATGACCGCGAGAATGACGACCCGCGCTCTGGGCGAGGATCGTGCAGTCAACCACCTGATCACCGAACAGCATTACCAGCCACTGGGTCGGACGCACGAACTCTTCCTTGCGGGCACCCCAGCGCATGCGCTTGGCAATTGGCAGGTCGTTCAGCGAGTCTTCGACAATGGTTGGCAGCAGCGACGTGGTCGGCTTGCCAAGGATGGTCTGGCTGTAGCGCAGTTTCGGGCCGCTCTGATCGATTTCGCTCAGGTCGACGCCGCACTTCTTGGCGAAGCCCAGTGCTGCCTGCGTCGGGTTGCCGTCCGCATCGAAGGCTGCCTGACGCGGTGGGCCGTCGAGGTTGACGCTGCGATCCGGCTGTTGTGTGGCAAGCGCGGTGATCAGCACTGCCAGGCGACGCGGTGCAGCGTAGACCTGTTTGGCGCTGTAGGTCAGACCTGCGCCCGACAGGCCTTTTTCAATACCGGCCAGAAATGCATCTGCCAGGGAAACGAGGGTCTTGGGTGGCAGTTCTTCAGTGCCCAGTTCAACCAGAAAATCTTGAGCACTCATTGCGCTGCCTCCAGCTTGGCCAACACTTCATCGCGTAGATCGGGCGGCGCCATCGGGAAACCGAGACGGGCGCGGGCCTGCAGGTAGGCTTGAGCCACCGAGCGGGCCAGCGTGCGTACGCGCAGGATGTATTGCTGACGCGCGGTCACGGAAATCGCGCGGCGGGCATCCAGCAGGTTGAAGGTGTGCGAGGCCTTGAGGACCATTTCATAGCCCGGCAACGGCAGCTCCAGCTCGATCAGACGTGCGGCTTCGCTCTCATAGAAATCGAACAGTTCGAACAGTTTGTCGACGTTGGCGTGTTCGAAGTTGTAGGTCGACTGTTCCACCTCGTTTTGATGGAACACGTCGCCGTAAGTCACTTTGCCGAAAGGGCCGTCAGCCCAGACCAGATCGTAGACCGAGTCCACGCCCTGCTGGTACATGGCCAGACGCTCAAGGCCGTAAGTGATTTCGCCGGTAACCGGGTAGCACTCCAGACCGCCGACCTGCTGGAAGTAGGTGAACTGCGAGACTTCCATACCGTTGAGCCAGATCTCCCAGCCCAGACCCCAGGCGCCCAGCGTCGGCGATTCCCAGTTGTCTTCGACGAAGCGCACGTCGTGCACCAGCGGATCGAGGCCGATGTGCTTGAGCGAACCCAGGTACAGTTCCTGGAAGTTGTCCGGGTTGGGCTTGAGAATCACCTGGAACTGATAGTAATGCTGCAGGCGGTTCGGGTTTTCGCCGTAGCGGCCGTCAGTCGGACGACGGCTTGGCTGTACGTAAGCGGCGTTCCAGGTTTCCGGGCCTACGGCGCGCAGAAACGTGGCAGTGTGGAACGTGCCGGCGCCTACTTCCATATCGTAGGGCTGAAGTACCACGCAACCTTGTTCTGCCCAGTATTGCTGGAGGGCGAGGATCAAGTCTTGGAAGGTACGCACGGCTGGCGTAGGCTGGCTCACAAATTTCACCTGTGCTGGGCTGCGATTCAAAGAGCGGGAGTATACCCGATTCGGCCGCACGTCCACTCCTTGGGAGCCCTATGACACGCTGCTTTTGGTGCAACGAAGACCCCCTGTACATCGCTTATCACGATCAGGAGTGGGGAGTGCCGCTGCGCGATGCGCAGAAGCTCTTCGAGTTGCTTTTGCTCGAAGGGTTCCAGGCCGGGTTGTCGTGGATCACGATTCTCAAGCGTCGGGCGCGTTATCGCGAAGTGCTGCACGGCTTTGACGTCGAGCGCCTGGCGCAGCTGAGCGATGCCGAAATAGAGGCGCTGATGCTCGATCCGAGCATTATCCGCAATCGCCTCAAGCTCAAGGCCGTGCGCACCAATGCGCGGGCCTGGCTGGCGCTGCAAGACCCGGTCGGTCTGCTCTGGTCGTTTGTCGGTGGCGAGCCGAAGATCAACCATTTCAAGGATCGCAGCGAAGTTCCGGCGATTACCGCCGAGGCCGAAGCGATGAGCAAGGCGCTGAAAAAGGCCGGCTTCACGTTTGTCGGCCCGACCATCTGTTATGCGTATATGCAGGCCAGCGGTATGGTCATGGATCACACTGTAGATTGTGATCGGTATGCGATCCTGAGCCGCTGACGGTTACACTACCCGCCTCGAGAATCTGGGAGTCATCTGTGGATAAGTTCAAAGGCGCCGTAATGGTCGGGGCGTTGCGATTGTTTGCGCTGTTGCCGTGGCGCGCGGTGCAATGGGCAGGCACTACGATTGGCTGGCTGATGTGGAAGTTGCCCAACCGTTCGCGCGAAGTGGTACGGATCAACCTGTCCAAGTGCTTCCCCGAGTTGAGCGAGCCCGAGCTGGAAAAGCTCGTTGGCCGCAGCCTCATGGACATCGGCAAGACCTTGACCGAAAGCGCTTGTGCGTGGATCTGGCCTGCGCAGAAATCGATCAACCTGGTGCGTGAAGTCGAAGGGCTTGATGTGCTCAAGGACGCGCTGGCGTCCGGCAAGGGCGTGGTTGGCATCACCAGCCACCTGGGCAACTGGGAAGTGCTTAATCACTTCTATTGCAGCCAGTGCAAGCCGATCATTTTCTATCGTCCACCGAAGCTGAAGGCGGTCGACGACCTTTTGCGCAAGCAGCGTGTGCAGTTGGGCAACCGGGTGGCGGCGTCGACCAAGGAAGGCATTCTCAGTGTCATCAAGGAAGTGCGCAAAGGCGGTTCTGTAGGTATTCCGGCCGACCCGGAGCCGGCTGAGTCTGCGGGTATCTTCGTACCCTTTTGCGGCACCCAGGCCCTGACCAGCAAGTTTGTGCCGAACATGCTGGCGGGCGGCAAGGCAGTGGGTGTGTTCCTGCACGCCATGCGCCTGCCGGACGGCTCGGGTTACAAAGTGGTACTCGAAGCGGCCCCTGAAGCCATGTACAGCACCGACACCGAAACCTCGGCAGCGGCGATGAGCAAAGTGGTCGAGAAATACGTGCGGGCCTACCCGAGCCAGTACATGTGGACCATGAAACGCTTCAAGAAACGCCCGGCAGGCGAAGCGCGCTGGTACTAGGAAAGATCGGACGCAGAGCGCCGCACGATAGTCGAGATTATCGTTCCGCACGCTCCAGCGTGGGAATGCCGTGCGTGACGCTCCGCGTCACAGATTTGCGCTGCGCCGCGCATTCAAGATCGGACGCAGAGCG
>NZ_JAWHPL010000014.1:0-204494 GCF_032587875.1 Pseudomonas syringae group sp. 243L2 | reverse complement strand
CCGCACGCTCCAGCGTGGGAATGCCTTGGGTGACGCTCCGCGTCACAAATCTGCGCCGCGCCGCTTATTCAGGATAGGATGCAGAGCGTCCAGAAATGGCATGCCGATGCGGAGCGTCGCACGATAGTGGAGATTATCGTTGCCCAGACACTTATCGTTCCTCACGCTCCAGCGTGGGAATGCCTTGGGTGACGCTCCGCGTCACAAATCTGCGCCGCGCCGCTTATTCAGGATAGGACGCAGAGCGTCCAGAAATGGCATGCCGATGCGGAGCGTCGCACGATAGTCGGTCAGGCTGTGCCGTACGGAGCGCTCAATCCAGGCCCAGTTTCTTCAGCCGGTAACGCAGCGATCTGAAGGACAAGCTGAGCCTTTCTGCCGCTGCGGTACGGTTCCAGCGGGTTTCTTCCAGGGCTTGCAGAATGAGCTTGCGCTCGATGCTTTCCAGGTAGTCTTCAAGGTTGTCGATGTCGGCCAGGCTAGGACCGCTGTGCTCCTGGGGGCTGGCGGACTCTGCAAGGCGCAGGTCGCTGGCATGGATTTCATCGTTTTCACAGAGCGTGTAGGCGCGCTCCAGCATGTTTTCCAGTTCGCGCACGTTACCGGGGAATCGGTAGCTCTTCAGCGTGTCCAGCGCCTGCGCATTCAGGCGCGCCACCGGTTGCGTGCCATTGCCAGCAAGTCGCTTTAGAACACTGGCTGCCAGTTGATCGATGTCCTCGCGCCGCTCGCGCAATGAGGGGACGCGCACTTCGATCACGTTCAACCGGTAATACAGATCCTGACGGAAACGGCCTGCCGCAACCTCTGCATTAAGGTTCTTGTGCGTGGCGCACAGAATGCGTACGTCCACAATCTGCTCTTGCTGGCTGCCTACACTGCGGATTGATTTTTCCTGGATGGCTCGCAACAGCTTTACCTGCATGGCCAGTGGTAGGTCGGCCACCTCGTCGAGAAACAGCGTCCCGGTATGTGCCGCCTGAAACAGACCGGGCTTGTCTTCGTGGGCACCGCTGAAACTGCCCTTGCGATGGCCAAAGAATTCACTCTCCATCAGCTCGGAAGGAATGGCCCCGCAATTCACCGGTATGAACGGTTTATCGATGCGCGGACCCTGCTCGTGGATCAGCCGCGCTACAAGCTCCTTGCCGCTGCCCGATTCGCCGCTGATGTAGATCGGTGCCTGGCTGCGGGCCAGCTTGCCGATCTGGTTGCGCAAGGTACGCATCGCCAGCGAGTCGCCCAGCAGGCGGCTGTCGATGCTGCGGGCTGGCTGGGCGCAAGGCAGGCTCAGCGCACTATTGACCAGTTCGCGCAGCCTGCCGAGGTCAACCGGCTTGGTCACAAAATCGAAAGCCCCGGCCTTGAGCGCATTAATCGCGGTGTCCAGGTTGCCGTGGGCAGTGATCATCGCCACTGGCACATGGGGGTAGCCGTGCTGGATATGCTGCACCAGCTCAAGGCCGTTGCCGTCGGGCAGACGCATGTCGGTCAGGCACATATCGAACGGCTCGCGGGCCAGCCAGTCGTGGGCCTCGGCAACATTGCGGGCGCATCGGGTGTCGAGTTTCATGCGCCCCAGAGTGATCTCCAGCAGTTCGCGGATATCCGGCTCGTCATCGACTATCAGGATTTTTTGCCGTTGGCTCATGCTCAGCTCGTTTTGAACGGGTGGGCGAAGGTTATGCGCAGGCAACTGCCGCCACCTTGCCGCGGGACGTATTCCAGGTGCGCCTGATTGCTTTCGCACAGCTCGCGTGACAGATATAGACCAAGACCGGTGCCTTTGCTTTCCGTGGTGAAAAACGGCTCGAATAGCTTGGCCAAATGTTGCTCGCTGACCCCTGGCCCGTCGTCCTGTACTTCCAGAATGGGCAAATCGCTTTGTCGGTCGTGATGCAGCTTCAGCCAGACCTGCGCTGACGAATGATTTCTGCCGCTGTAGCGCAGGCCGTTCTGTAGCAGGTTGGTCATGATCTGTGTTAGTTGCCCTGAATCCATGCGGGTTGTCAGCGTGCCGGGGCTTATGTCGACATGAATCGACTGATTGGGCGCAGCGGAACTGCGAAATTCAGCGATAAAGTGTTCCAGCCAGGTTTTCAGGTCCAGCAGTTCGGGCTGCGCTTCGCGTCTGCGCGACAATTGCAGAACATTTTCGATGACCCGATCAATACGCCCCGACTGGTCATGAATGATCTGCCCCAGGCGTCGGTCCGCTGCGCTGAGTTCTTCAGATTCGTTGAGTAACTGTGCGGCATGGCTGACTGCGCCCAGCGGGTTGCGTATCTCGTGGGCAATCCCGGCGGTCAGGCGTCCCAGTGCGGCGAGCTTGAGCTGCTGCGCCTGATGAGCAATTTGCGACAGGTCTTCAAGAAAGATCAGCGTCTGGCGCTGATCGCCACGATTGAGCGCGGCAAAGCTCGGTTGCAGCACCGGCCCGATGGGTGAAGTCGTGACGCTACGCGGCACCATGATCGGGTTGACGAGCCACTGGCGCAGGCGTTCCACCAGTTGCGGCGAGTAAGCGTCGATAACCTGGCCGACCAGTCGCTCGTGGCCCAGTAGGGTAAGGGCACCTTGATTGGCCAGCAGCACCTGACGGTTGGCATCCAGTACCAGAATGCCGGTACGCATGCGTTGCAGGATCTGCGCGTTGAGTTCTTCAAGGCTGTCGACATCCGCTGCACGCTGTTCGGCCAGCACTTCGCTGACCTGCATGCGCGCTGTCAGCGCCTGCACCAGCAGTGCGGCGGCGAAGCACAGGGCACCCAGAGAGCCAGCCTGCACGTAGTCGTTGGAAACCGACGGTGTACCGAAGCTGATATAGAACGTCAGGTAGATGATGCCGATGGCAGAAACGGCGGCGATCAGCAAACCGATACGGCCCCGCAGCAATACATTGCTGATTGCTACGGAAGCAATCAACAGATTGCCGATGCCGCTGGAAGGGCCACCCGCCGCGTAGAACAGCGCAGAGAGCATGATTGCGTCAGTCATTGCCAGACTGAACAGCTGCGCCTGACGGCTGGGACGCTCCAGCAGCACGACGACCAGAATGTTGAACACCAGATACAGCCAGCAACCCGAGCGGAACAGGTTTGGATTGGCCAGTTGCAACAGTTCGGTTTCCAGACTGCTGGAAATCAGCAGGACCAGTACCACGCCGATGGTTAGCCGATAAAGGTGGTAAAGCCGCAGAATCCTTTGCGCCTGTGGGCTGGCAAGCGAGGGCGTGTCAGCGGTCACGTGCCGCAGGGCCTTCCAGGCGGTGTGCCTCGCTGCAATACCATTGCTGTGCCTGGCTCAGCGCGCGATCCTGAGGGAGATGAACGCCACAGTGTGCGCAGCGCACCATTGGGGTGGCCGCTATTTCAGGCGGCTCGGCACGGGACTTCGGCTTGGGGGGATTGATCAGGCGCTTGACGAACCAGATCACCGCCGCGATCAACGCGGCCCACATGAGTAAGCGAACCATGACTACCAGCTTAGTGATTGACGATGGCGCAGTGTAGCCAAGGTACAGTCAGGCGCACAGTGGCTGCGGCGCATAAATGTGCTGCATAAAAAAAGAGGCCCGAAGGCCTCTTTCTTAATGGCGTGAAGATCAGTCGAACAGACCCAGGGTCATGTAGCTGAACCACGAACGGCTCTTGGTGCCTTTAGCTTCGGCGTCTTTTTCCGCCTGCTCGTCCAGCTCTGCCTGATTTTCCGGCAACAGCTCTTTCGGAATGGCGTCCTTGGCGTCCTGATACTGCTTCTTGATGTCCTGATCGGCACGGGTCTGGCCCGGTGGCAGCGGTGCGCTACCGTCGATCAGACCAAGGGTCGCTTTTGACAGCCACGAGCGGTTGTCGGCTTCCGCCTGACGCGGGGTGAACTTGCCGTCAGCCAATTGCGGGTGGTTCGGGTAGTTGGTTTTGAGCACTTCAAGGCTGGTGGCTGCCAGATCGTCGAGGTGCAGACGCTGATAGGACTCGACCATCACGGCCAGACCGTCACCTACCGATGGCGTCTCCTGGAAGTTTTCCACGACATAGCGGCCACGGTTGGCGGCGGCGACATAGGCCTGACGGGTCAGGTAGTAGTCGGCTACGTGAATTTCGTAGGAGGCCAGCAGGTTGCGCAGGTAGATCATACGCTGCTTGGCATCCGGCGAATAGCGGCTGTTCGGGAAGCGGCTGGTCAGCTGAGCGAACTCGTTGAACGAGTCGCGGGCAGCGCCCGGGTCACGTTTGGTCTGGTCCAGCGGCAGGAAGCGCGCCAGCAGGCCGACGTCCTGATCGAAGGAGGTCAGGCCCTTCATGTAATACGCGTAATCGACGTTCGGGTGTTGCGGATGCAGACGGATGAAACGCTCGGCAGCGGATTTGGCTGCTTCGGGTTCACCGTTCTTGTAGTTCGAGTAGATCAACTCGAGCTGGGCCTGATCAGCGTAGCGACCGAACGGATAGCGTGATTCCAGTGCCTTGAGTTTCTCCGTGGCACTGTTATAGCTGTTGTTTCCCAGGTCGGCCTGCGCCTGCTGGTACAGCTCGACTTCGCTGAGGTTTTCGTCGATGACTTCCTTCGACGAACAGGCCGCAGTCAATGCGAGGATGGCGATCAGCAGCAGGTGTTTCACTTGCATGGCGGCTTGCGTCCCTATAACGGCCTGCTGTCTTGGGCGGGGCCGTCCTGTTATGATGAGCGCCCCGCGATACCGGCGGGACAAAAGACGCCGTATTTAACCACAAGCGCGCTGCCGAAACCAAAGGCTAGCCGCCACCTAGTCTGGTCATGTCCGAAAATATAGAACTCCGCGCAGAGGTGCCGTCCGAATTGGGCGGTCAACGCCTCGATCAAGTCGCCGCACAATTATTCGCTGAGCACTCGCGCTCGCGCCTTTCCGCCTGGATCAAGGACGGCCGCCTGACTGTGGACGGAGGCGTATTGCGCCCCCGCGACATCGTGCATGGTGGCGCTGTTCTCGAGCTGATTGCCGAGCAGGAGGCCCAGGGTGAATGGGTTGCTCAGGACATCGAGCTCGACATCATCTATGAAGACGACCAGATCCTCGTCATCAACAAGCCTGCGGGTCTGGTGGTGCATCCGGCTGCCGGTCATGCCGACGGCACGCTGCTCAATGCCTTGCTGCACCATGTGCCGGACATCATCAATGTTCCGCGTGCCGGCATCGTGCATCGTCTGGACAAGGACACCACTGGTCTGATGGTGGTCGCCAAGACCATTCAGGCACAGACCCAACTGGTTACCCAGTTGCAGAGTCGCAGTGTCAGTCGTATCTACGAGTGCATCGTGATTGGCGTGGTGACCGCAGGCGGCAAGATCGACGCACCGATCGGCCGTCACGGCCAGCAGCGCCAGCGCATGGCGGTGATGGAGGGCGGCAAGCAGGCGGTCAGTCATTACCGCGTGCTGGAGCGCTTCCGTTCGCACACCCATGTACGGGTCAAGCTGGAAACCGGGCGTACCCACCAGATTCGCGTGCACATGGCGCATATCAACTATCCGTTGGTCGGCGACCCTGCCTATGGCGGTCGTTTCCGTATTCCGCCAGCGGCCAGCCTGACCATGGTCGATTCGCTCAAGACCTTCCCGCGGCAGGCGTTGCATGCCCGCTTTCTGGAGCTGGATCATCCGACCACCGGTAAGCGCATGAGCTGGGAGTCGCCACTGCCGGATGATTTCGTCTGGTTGCTGTCGCTGCTCAAGCAGGATCGCGAGGCGTTCATCGGGTGAATGACTGGCTGATACCTGACTGGCCTGCGCCAGCTCAGATCAAGTCGTGCGTCACCACCCGCTCGGGCGGGGTCAGTCTGGCCCCGTTCGACAGCCTCAATCTGGGCGATCACGTCGATGACAGCCCGCAGGCCGTGGCGACCAATCGCCAGCGCCTGACCTCCAGTCTCAACGTTCAGCCCGCCTGGTTGAAGCAGGTGCATGGCGTCGACGTCGTGCCTGCTGATCCGTCCCGGGTTGTCGAAGCCGATGCCAGTTGGACCGATAGCCCTGGCGTTGCCTGCACCATCATGACCGCCGATTGTCTGCCCGCACTGTTCTGTCGTCGCGACGGCACCCGCGTCGCCGCCGCGCATGCCGGATGGCGCGGACTGGCGGCCGGTGTGCTGGAAGCCACCGCCGACAGTTTGCAGTGCGCTCCTGAAGACATCATGGTCTGGCTGGGTCCGGCCATCGGCCAGCCGTCTTTCGAAGTCGGCCCCGAGGTGCGCGAGGCCTTTACCGCCAGCCACCCGCAGACGGTCGCTGCGTTTGTCGCCAGTTCGAATCCTGATCGTTTCATGGCCGACATCTACGCGCTCGCCCGGTTACGACTGGCAGCCCAAGGTATCTCTGCCGTGTACGGCGGCGGGCTGGATACCTTCACCGATCCGCGCTTCTTTTCCTACAGGCGTGCCGCGCGCACTGGCCGCTTCGCCTCGCTGATCTGGATTGATCACACCTGATTGCAGGCTCTTTTGCGCGGGCCAGCTAGGCTTGGCTGAACACACGTCTGATCTGTATCAACCACGGCACGCTTGAAACGCGCAGAATCGTCCGCATCTAACTGGCTATTCAGCAGGTTTTCGTTATAGGTGTGTTCATTGCTCCGGCCTGCATTAAAGGAAGGTGACTAATGCGTATCGACAGATTGACCAGCAAATTACAGTTAGCGTTATCCGATTCCCAGTCGCTGGCCGTTGGCCTCGACCATCCCGCCATCGAACCTGCGCACTTGATGCAGGCGCTGCTTGAGCAGCAGGGCGGTTCCATCAAGCCTCTGCTGTTGCAGGTAGGCTTCGACATCAACAGCTTGCGCAAGGAACTGAGCGCAGAGCTGGACCGACTGCCAAAAATCCAGAACCCCACTGGCGACGTCAACATGTCGCAGGATCTTGCGCGCCTGCTTAACCAGGCCGACCGTCTGGCACAGCAGAAAGGCGATCAATTCATTTCCAGCGAGCTGGTGCTGCTCGCGGCAATGGACGAGAACAGCAAGCTCGGCAAATTGTTGCTGGGGCAGGGCGTCAGCAAGAAAGCCCTGGAAAACGCCATCAACAACCTGCGCGGCGAAGGTGCCGTGAATGACCCTAACGTCGAAGAGTCGCGTCAGGCGCTGGACAAGTACACCGTTGACCTGACCAAGCGTGCCGAAGAAGGCAAGCTCGACCCGGTGATCGGTCGTGATGACGAGATTCGTCGCACCATTCAGGTCCTGCAACGCCGTACCAAGAACAACCCGGTGCTGATCGGTGAGCCTGGCGTGGGTAAAACCGCTATCGCCGAAGGCCTGGCGCAACGCATCATCAACGGCGAAGTGCCAGATGGCCTTCGCGGCAAACGCTTGCTGTCGCTGGACATGGGCGCATTGATTGCCGGTGCCAAGTACCGTGGTGAGTTCGAAGAGCGCCTGAAGTCGCTGCTCAACGAACTGTCCAAGCAGGAAGGCCAGATCATCCTGTTCATCGACGAACTGCACACCATGGTCGGCGCCGGCAAAGGCGAAGGCTCGATGGACGCTGGCAATATGCTCAAGCCTGCGCTGGCTCGCGGCGAGCTGCATTGTGTCGGTGCCACCACGCTCAACGAGTACCGCCAATATATAGAGAAGGACGCTGCACTTGAGCGTCGCTTCCAGAAAGTGCTGGTGGACGAGCCGAGCGAAGAAGACACCATCGCAATCCTGCGTGGCCTGAAAGAGCGCTATGAAGTGCACCACAAGGTCGCCATTACTGACGGTGCGATCATCGCCGCGGCCAAGCTGAGCCATCGCTATATCACCGATCGCCAGTTGCCCGACAAGGCCATCGACCTGATCGACGAAGCGGCCAGCCGCATTCGTATGGAGATCGATTCCAAGCCTGAAGTGCTTGATCGTCTTGAGCGTCGCCTGATCCAGCTGAAAGTGGAAGCTCAGGCGCTCAAGAAGGAAAAGGATGAAGCGGCTATCAAGCGTCTGGAAAAACTCCAGGAAGAAGTGGTGCGCCTTGAGAAGGAATACGCCGATCTCGAAGAAATCTGGACCTCGGAAAAAGCTGAAGTAACGGGTTCTGCACAGATCCAGCAGAAAATAGAGCAGTCCCGTCAGGAACTGGAAGCGGCGCGTCGTCGTGGCGACCTGAACCGCATGGCCGAGTTGCAGTACGGGATCATTCCGGACCTGGAACGCAGCCTGCAAATGGTCGATCAGCACGGCAAACCCGAGAACCAATTGCTGCGCAGCAAAGTGACCGAGGAAGAAATTGCCGAAGTCGTGTCAAAGTGGACCGGTATTCCCGTGTCGAAAATGCTGGAAGGCGAGCGCGAGAAGCTGTTGCGCATGGAAACCCTGCTGCACAACCGGGTAATCGGTCAGGAAGAAGCGGTGGTCGCGGTCTCCAATGCCGTACGTCGTTCGCGTGCAGGGCTTTCCGACCCGAATCGCCCGAGCGGTTCGTTCATGTTCCTTGGCCCGACCGGTGTGGGTAAGACCGAACTCTGCAAGGCGCTTGCCGAATTCCTGTTCGATACCGAAGAGGCGATGGTGCGTATCGACATGTCCGAGTTCATGGAGAAACATTCCGTGGCTCGCCTGATCGGTGCACCACCGGGCTATGTCGGTTACGAAGAGGGCGGTTACCTGACCGAAGCCGTGCGTCGCAAGCCGTACTCGCTGATCCTGCTCGATGAGGTCGAGAAGGCACATTCCGACGTGTTCAACATCCTGTTGCAGGTGCTTGAAGACGGACGCCTGACTGACAGCCACGGGCGGACGGTGGACTTCCGCAATACCGTGATCGTCATGACCTCCAACCTGGGCTCGGCGCAGATCCAGGAACTGGTCGGTGATCGTGAGGCGCAACGTGCTGCGGTGATGGATGCGGTCGGTACGCACTTCCGGCCGGAGTTTGTGAACCGGATTGACGAAGTGGTGATCTTCGAACCGCTGGCGCGTGACCAGATCGCCGGTATCACCGATATCCAGCTGGGCCGCCTGCGCAAGCGTCTGGCTGAGCGCGAGCTGGCGCTGACCCTGAGCCCCGAGGCGCTGGACAAGCTGATTGCCGTCGGTTACGACCCGGTCTATGGAGCACGGCCGCTGAAGCGGGCGATCCAGCGCTGGATCGAGAACCCGCTGGCACAGATGATCCTCTCGGGCAGCTTCATGCCCGGTACCACCATCACCGGCAAGGTGGTCGACGACGAGATCGTGTTTGCCTGATAGCGCTCGCCAGCTCTATATAGAGGGCCCTCTCGCCGAGGGCCTTTTTTCTGAGGATGCTGCCAGCAGTAAAATCGGGCCTGAAAGGGGATCTGGGAAAAAATCGCAAATCATTGTCTTAAAAAGCAATTTATAGGGTTGACAGGTGTTTTTAAAATTGTAGAATAGCGCGCCTCAGAGACGTGAACGCAACGATACAAACGAAGCGCAAAGGTCGATGAGATTGAAATCAACGAGTTAACAGCACGCTGGTTTCAAGGCAACAGGTTGTAAAGTTGAATCTGAAATCGATAGTTCCGCGATAGCTCAGTTGGTAGAGCAAGTGACTGTTAATCACTGGGTCCCTGGTTCGAGTCCAGGTCGTGGAGCCAGATTTCGCAAGATTCAATGCAGTTTTAGTCGGGGTATAGCGCAGTCCGGTAGCGCGCCTGCTTTGGGAGCAGGATGTCAGGAGTTCGAATCCCCTTACCCCGACCATATTTGGGTCGTTAGCTCAGTTGGTAGAGCAGTTGGCTTTTAACCAATTGGTCGTAGGTTCGAATCCCACACGACCCACCATTTTTGGTCAGTTTGTATCTGGCTGGATCTTAGGGAGTGACGCCACAAGCGTCACCCAAATAGAAAACGCCTCCTCGGAGGTGTTTTTTAGATTTACCGGGGTATAGCGCAGTCCGGTAGCGCGCCTGCTTTGGGAGCAGGATGTCAGGAGTTCGAATCCCCTTACCCCGACCAAACACTGTTGTGGCTGTATCTTTAGGACCTTGATGGGTGTTCATGTCTCAGTTTGAGGCAGGCTTTACCGTATGAGGGGTCTTATACCCAAACAAGCAGCCGTCTGTCGCGAAACATAGCGCCAGCAAGCTGTGATGTCAAATTGGAGCGCCCCGTACCGAGCGAAAGCTTGTGTACGGGGCGTTTTTTTTGGCAAAAAATGCTGTGCTGCGCGTGTATCGGCCCATATGAAGCAGTCATTAGGCCTGATAACTAAATAATCGGCATCGCGATGCATCTGCTGATAATGGCAGATTGAGTATTTTTACAAGTATCCAACGCAAGTGATCAGCCTGACCTGCCGATCCATCCGGCCAATTCCAGCATTTCAGGGCGTAGATGCCGAGCATCCTGGCTTGGGACAGGTCTTTCCTCGATTACTGGTTCAGCACCAATTCCTCCGCCGGCAATGTTGTTCTGTACCCACCTGGTGAGTTCCCCCAAGCTTCTCAACAGATCTTCTGGACTGGAGCAGCCTAACGGTAGCTGGCTGACTGCGGTGTCGCGGTCACTAGTGGGTGAGGGCGTCTCGTCGCGGTTCACTGTCCTGGTATCTTGAGCAGTTGATGGGCACATGGTCGAGACCGGTGTAGGCAGTGCGCGGGGCCTAGCCAAGGCCTGGCCGACTGAGCTTTCGGCTTCTGCAGTTGTTTCGCGAGTCGTAGTCGATGCAGTCAAGTCCTTAACTGGAGCAGATATTGATCGGTGTCTATCAGCACGCAGCGTCGCATCCGGTTTTGCCATGTAGCTGATTTTGGCCGGCCGCTTTCCTCGTTCGTTCATCACCTCCCGCATCATGTCGTAGTCGGGTTCGATGTAATCCATCGTGGTAGCTATATTCGAGTGGTTCAGCAATTTCTTGGTCAGATAGATGTTGCGCTCCGGTAGCGTCATTAGCTCACTGGCGATCGTGTGTCGGAAGCGGTGAGGCGTCATCCGTACACCGGTCATCGCAGTGAGTTTTTTATACATCGCCTCGACTTGGTTGGAGTTCATCTCATGGCGGCGGTAGTGGCCTGAAAATCTGTTTACGTTGAACAACTGGTCACCCGGCTGGAACCTCAAGGCCTTCGCTGCTTGCATAAGTGTTTCTATCTGAGCCATCAGGCCGTCCGGGATAGGAATCAGGAACTCACGATGAGTCTTCTCCGTTTCGCCTCTGACTCTGATCAGCCGGTCGCGCAGGTATACATCCGCATATCTCAGGCATAGCAGCGCGTTGAGCCTGATCCCCGTGTAGTAGAACGTTTCGAACACGCTCAGCCAGAACCAGGCAGGTGTAATTTCTGTCCGTTTCGCGGTGGCACGCTCCTCTGCGGTCAGCATCCTCAGCCAGTTACGAGCGCGGACGCTTGCGTCGTTCGCAACTGTCTTTTTTGGGCGCTTGGGCGGCATCACACGCGTGTTTTTAAGTGGGTTAACAACCAGCTCCAGCAGACCGTGCTCGATTGCATAGCCGTAGATGGTGCGCAAATGGCTGGAGTACGTGTTCCAGCTGCGCTTGGAGATCCGCTCGAGCTCAGACCTGCGCCAGTCAAGCATGTCTCGGTGGGTCGTCTCACAGGCAAGGCAGTCGCCGAAGAATCTGACGTAGGATTTTGTGGCAGCCCAATAGATCTTGACGGTGTCGGGCCTAAGGTCATGAGTGAGTATGTATTCCTGGGTCAGTTCCGGAAGCGTCATCGGTTTCATTCAGATGTGTCCTTGTCTACCAATTCTGCCAAGCTGATGACCGGGTTGTCATAGGGCACCTCGCTGAAAACGTCGTTAGGCTCTATGAGCAGATAGCCCCGCAGTTGCTTGCTTTTTCGTGGTCCTTTGACCAGGCATGTCCAGATGTTCAGGCCTGCGCCAGTCTTGCGATGTTTTTTCAGCTTCTCAAAAGAACGCTGAACGACCTGCCAAGCTTCCAGATCCCGCTCTTTAGCTTCACGCTCTATGCCCGGGTGCTCAAGTGCGTAACGTTTGAATATGTCCGGGCTCACCAGGAACGCAGTGCCATCCACGGTATGCACACGTGCCTTGGCGTCATTGATGATGATCCTGTGGGAGATCACGCCCCCCTTCAGCCAGGTGAGGAAGTTCAAGCCGTGGCTTGAGCTACCTTCCGGCAAGACTTTTGCCGGCTCTTCGACTGGGGCTGTGTGGTTCTCTGCCTTGTTACCCACAAGCTGCCGAGGTTGGCTAAGATTGGTAGGTGCCGGAGGAGGGGGCAAAAACGGAATCTGATCGTCATCGCCTACCTGCTCGGGTGCTGGTTGAGTCGGTGCTGTCGCTACCGGGTCCGGGAACAGATCGAGCAGCTCGTCCAGCGCATCAAAATCTTTTGCTGCAGGAGGTGCTTGCTGAGGTGCAGGGCGCACTGCTGATGCCGCAGGCGTATTTTTGCTGTTCACCGGTTGAGATTCGTCGCCTCCAGCAGGAACTTGCTCGTTGTCATCCGCCATTGGTGCAGATTCCACGGTCAGCGTACCGGTATACGTCTCAGGTCTATCAGTGGTGTTTGGCCAGATCAGTGCCGGCGCTATTTTCAGCACTGTGAACGTGTTCTTCCAGCCACGACCATTGTCGATGCTGGCCTTCCAAATGGCTTTTCCCTCTCCGTTGGGCTGAATGATCGCTTGATCCTGGAGCAGATTGAACATTGGGGCGTTGGACGAGGGGATGTGTTCGATACCCTGAGACAGCAGAAGTGCTCTGAGCTGATCTACAGCTGGCTTGCTGACAAGCCACAAGCCTTCCTGAGTCAGCCATCCGTCTGAGGGACCGTCTGGCTGATTCAACTTGAATTTATCCGCCACGAGCATCCTCAGGCCTTCAGCCAGCTGCCTTTGGATAGACTGCTTGGGCGCTGACATAGCTCGGCCAGGATTGCCTCCGAGTTCCTGTGCCACGGATGCCTGGTCAGCTTGGGAGACAATTTCACCAAGGATATCGGCATGCTCATACTGACCTGCGAACGCGAACACGAGTTGAGACCAGAGCTCGGGAAACCCGCTGAGCCAGTCCAATGCCTTCGCCGGAATCACATTGGAGTAGATCAGCGACGAAGCTGCTCCATGCAACCGATAGTCTCGACCTTTCACGTACTTGAATCGGTATGGCTGATCCAGAGGCCCGTGCCATGGATGCCAGATAGTGCCATCTGCGAGTTCAACCTTGACGTCTACCGCAATCTTTCCCAGGTCGTGGACGAGCGCACCATAGGCCGATGCTGCAGACCATGCTTCTGACTGAGCCGCTTGCGACTCGGGCGGCGCTCCGATGGGGAGCAGATACATTTGCCGTATCTTAAGTGCGTAGGCGACGATTTCGAGACCGTGATCCAGCATGCCACCATGATATGCATGGTGATGATTCTCAGAGGCTGGGAGATGCTGCACCAAGGCTGCGTAGCTCTTGAATGCCTGCATGTAAAGCGTCTCGAACTGCTCACGGGGCAGAGAGGTCCGCTGCCAGATGTTTTCAATCAACTGGCGCCGTCGGGAAGTCGACAGCAACGCGTCGGGAGATTCTGGTTTGAAAAAGCCTGCAGCAGCATTGGACGAGATCGGAGACGCTTTTCTTCGCGTGAAGAAACTAAGCATTTAGGCACCCATGATGAAGTCATTGGTGGGCCTTTTGCTTTATATGGCTCAGCGTGACAAGTCGAAACCTATATCCATCCTGGAAAGGTTATATACATAAGCCGTCACTCGATTGGCTGGGATCCAAACAGTGACAGAATCGGATGTTGCCACGCTTGCGTAAAAAAATGTAGCCTCCAAGTGACTGTTAAGTAACATTTTTTGTAAATTTCATTTTTATTGAGGACGCCTTTCGAACCCTTTCGGCATCCATTTCCGGCGGACTCGCCGGCCCTTTCGGGTAAGGCACTTACCCTTATTCCCCCATTCCATTCAAACCCTTCGCTTTGCCATTTGCTTCAGCCCATTTCGCCCTTTCGGTGCGGACTACCGGGGGCAGACGAATACGGACAGCCGTTGGTCGGGTCGAAGTCAAAGGCGTGGGGCAGTCAAAGCTCAACGGGCTGGATGAGCTCCGGTCCTTGATTCCGCACGTTCCCCACTGCGCGATCAACCGGGAACCATTCAAAATCGTCAACAATCCTGCAGTGCTCTTTTGCCAACGCTTCGGCTTTCTGCGGTGTAGTTTCGGAATCAAGCCATGCCCGCGCATCTTCTGCCGTCAGTACCACCGGGCGGCGATCATGAATGTCCACCATTCCCGAGTCGCTTGCCGACGTGATGATGACAAACCCGTCGCCATCATGCGGCTCAAGCCCTCTGTGGACCTGGGCCAATGCCGCGAAGAACATAGGCTTTTTACTCTTGAGACGGATGAAGTAGGGCTGCTTTTTCTTGGGGTCATCCGGGTCCTTCACCCATTCAAACCAACCGTTCGCTGGGGCAACTGCCCGTCCGGTAGGCCAGAGCTCTTTGAAGAACTTTCCCGTCATTACGGTTTCGACTCGAGCGTTGATTGGGGCTGGTCGTTTGCCTTTCGCCCAGAAAGGCTCCCACCCCCACCGAACCTTGTCGACACTCAGACCCCCCTCGGTGGGACGGATGATCTCAACCCGAGTGCTAGGAGCCACGTTGTAGCGCTCTATGGGCAGGAGGTCGTACCCATTGATCACGATCTGCTCTGGGGCAAGCTCCTTGAGGTAGTGGTCCATGGATTCGTAGATCGAGTAGCGTCCGCACATGATGTCACCCCAATGTCACTCGTCGAAAATGCCTTTCAGTACGATTGACCGCGCGCGGGCCAAAGAGTTAACTGTATATCTATACAGCTAACTTTATAGAAAGGTCTTCATCATGAGCGTAGTCATTCTTGGTCCGTTGTCTGAAGGGGGTATCAAGCTACCGCTCTACTCATTTCAGGTGCCAGCTGGATTTGCTTCTCCCGCTGTCGATTACATCGAGAAGCACGTGTCCCTAGACGAACTGGCCGAGGTACGGGCACCGCATGTCTACCTGGCGAAAATTCTCGGAGACAGCATGATTGGGGCAGGTATTTTTGATAAGGATTTGATCGTCGTTGATCGCAGTCGCACTGCCGAGCATGGAGAGATCGTTGTGGCAGCGCTTAATAATTCGGAACCGATTTGCAAGCGGCTCTTCATGATGGATGGGGTTGTCAAACTTCAATCCGAAAATAGTGCCTACCCGTCCAAGCACATCCTGGAGGGTGACAACCTCGTCATCTGGGGCGTAGTGAACT
The DNA here is from genome assembly GCF_032587875.1 of Pseudomonas syringae group sp. 243L2. NCBI lineage: Bacteria > Pseudomonadati > Pseudomonadota > Gammaproteobacteria > Pseudomonadales > Pseudomonadaceae > Pseudomonas > Pseudomonas syringae group sp. 243L2. The sequence continues at coordinate 189,298 of NZ_JAWHPL010000014.1, read as the reverse complement.
ACAGCATGCGCCGTCATGGAAAAGCATGAGGCTGTCTTCGCGCTTATCGATTGCAATTGCTTCTATGCCAGCTGCGAGCGTGTTTTTCGTCCAGATCTGGAGAAAACGCCCATCGTGGTACTCAGCAATAACGACGGTTGCGTCATCGCCCGTAGCTACGACGCCAAGCCATTTGTGAAAATGGGGGCTCCCTATTTTCAGATCAAAGAGGTGTTGCGCCGCCACGGCATAAAGGTGTTCAGCAGCAACTACGCGCTCTATGGCGACATGAGCGAGCGTGTCATGTCGATCATCGAGTCGATGGTGCCAGCCTCCGAGGTCTACAGCATCGATGAGGCGTTTGCAGACCTCACCGGGGTCACTGGCGATCTCACAGCGTTCGGTCGACGCATCCGGGCGAACATTCTTAAATGCACTGGCATTCCTGTTGGTGTGGGTATCGGTCCTACGAAAACGCTCGCCAAGCTGGCAAACCACACTGCTAAGCGACTGCTATCCCATACAGGCGGTGTTGTAGACATTTGCGACCTGCATAACCGCAACTGGGTACTGCGTAATACGGCGGTCTCAGAGGTCTGGGGGGTAGGGAAGAAGATGAATGCCCACCTGGAGGCTATGAACATCCGCACCGCAATGGACCTTGCAACCGCCGACCCGCGTACTCTGCGCGACCGGTTCAGCGTGGTCATTGAAAAGACCGCACGTGAGCTGGCAGGTACTTCGTGCCTGGAGCTGGGCGAAGCTGCACCACCCAAGCAGGAGATATGTTGCAGCCGAATGTTCGGAAAACGGCTAACCACCATTCAGCCTATCAAAGAGGCGGTGGCCACCTACACTCAGCGTGCGGCCGAGAAGCTCCGTTCTCAAAACTCGCTGTGCAAGAAGATCCGCGTCAGCATCCGTACCGGCATGTTCAATCCGGAAGAAGCCAAGTACGCCAACGGCGCTTTGGTTGAATTGCCATACCCCACCAACGACGTGCGCTTGATGACCAGGGCGGCGACTGAGGCAGTGAATCGTTTGTTTCGACCGGGGTTCAAGTACAGCAAAGCTGAGGTTCTGTTGCTGGATCTGAGACAGCCTGGCGAATTTACGGATGACATGTTCGCTGCTTCGCAGCCGGCATCTTCGGAGAAGGTCATGGGAGTCCTGGACGAGATCAATACACGCTGGGGCAGAGGGACTTTACGAGCTGGGAGTGTTCCTTCCAATCCAGAGTGGGCTATGCGTCGCGAGCTGATGAGTCAAAGTTATACGACCAGGCTCGATCAGTTGTGGGAGGTGAAAAGTGTGTAGCAGCTCTGGAATGGTAGGGATGGAAGCGCGGACGCACTTGGATTAATGGAACAGTATTTCATTTGAAAACACTGTCGTACCGAAGCGTTATACGGTCTGAAACAGTCGGCCGGCTGTTCGTCGGAAGGTTGATTTCTAAGGGAAAGTAGGTTGAATATGTGAGTTTATAGGTCTATAAATGATGTCAGAACGACATGTTGATTGAGTCACGAGGTGGCTATGAGCACAGTTAAAGTACAAGGCAGCGCTGCAATGCGGATCGGGCAGGGCCTGGGCCGTGGTGTGGCTGCAGTTTTGCGCCTGGAAAAAGCTTTGTGGTCATCGCTGGGCCGTGCCGGTATACCTGCACTTATTGTGACCGCTGTGAAGTGGAGTGCTCGGGTGGCTGTCCTCGGTGCTGGAGCGCTGCTCGCAACTTGGGGCTTGCTACAGCTTCTTGGATTGCTTGCCATCATCGCGATCGGAATCGGCATCTTTAGCAGCCCTTCGATTCAGCAGGGATCGCAGAGCGTCGACTTTGACTTGGATGCCAACAAGGCAACGAAGATCGAAGTCCGTGAAGGCTTGGATGGTTATGGGACTTATGTTGGTAGCCATCGGGTCGAGTAAGTGCGCCAGGTAGCTGTTTCAAACCAGTACCTGGCACATTACGTAGTTGGTCAGATCTTCCCTTTGGCTACTGACATAGCCAACTGTCCACCTTTCCCTCCAGCGTCCTGAGCCGCGCTAGTGCCAGTAGCCAATCCGCTCATCAAACTTCCTAGTTTCGCCCCACTCCAGCCCAACGCTACTATCCAAAAGCTGGGGAGCACGATGAACATCGCTCCCATCACGAAGTCCAGCAGCAGATCTCCTTGCGCATTGCTCGCTCCAAATACCGGGTCAAAATTGGTGTGAGGAACATTGCTGCCGATCCCGTTGCCGTAGAGGGCATCGAGAATCGTACTGTCTACCCATCGTGCGAGCTGGAACCAGAAGTCCACGAAAATCAAGGCAAATGCTGCGAAAGTCACCGTCATCACGACTTTCAAGTCGAACGCCCCGATCACCAGTACAAACGGAATGCAAATGATGAGAGCCATCTTTAGGAAGGCCATCACCATGGGCGCTGCTTGTCTTACACTGTCCATGGCTGGATACATCACAAGAGATCCTGCTGCCTGACCAGCTGTAGCTGCAAGGCGTGTAAAGTCATTTAGCACAGAGCCACCGACTTGACCGCCATAGTCTGAATAAACCTGACCCTGGGTCAGTTGCTGCTTCCTCGGAGAGACCAGATCCCGGATGACCGAGTCGCTCACTTCGGTCTGGGTCATGAATTTTGCCCACTGAGCAAGCTTGCTCAGCAGATCTGGACTGACCTGTGCCAGCAGCCTGGCTCTGAGCCCGACGCTTCCATCCGACCACCATTGAGTGCATGTAGGAAACCCACCACCACCAGTGGTTTGTGGCAGGCCCGCGTCCCGGGTTGCGTCATAGGGCCATTTGGTTCGGGGAGTGTGTGATCTGAACCCAGAGAAACCATCGCTGTAATAGCCGGATGTTTGCAGGAAGAAGTGCGAACCGATCCAGTTGACGTCGTTGAGTTGATCATTGCTAAGGGTAGGCTGGGTCATGAACAGCTTTGCGCGCGCACGTGCGTAGCAATCGTTCGTGAAGTCAGCGACCTCCTGGGCAAGCAGCGGATCGTTGATGCGGGCCTTGTTGACGTCCATCCGGACCTGTTGCAAATCCACTCCACAGGGAATAGCTGCGACTGAGGCCGCAGTTGCTGCCTTGGACATCGCATGCACAAACAGCCACCAGACGGGCACTGTGGCGCTTTTACCGTTCAGCGTACTGAAGGATGTTTCCCAGCCTGTATCAGTCGGATTGGGTATTGAGTATTGGCATTGCTCTGAGCGGCTTCGGTCGAACTGGATGGTATCAATGCTGACGTTCACCAGAGGCATACAGGCAAGAATGATCACGAGGATTGCCGTGTAGAACCGGTTTTCTACTCGGGCCAATGAGAGGACGCCCTTGTTGCCCTCATCAGCTCCCTCACCGCGGGCTCTGAGCCATTCGCTGATGACAATGGCGGCAAAGGGCGCTGCGAAGAGTCCGCTGTCCTCGATCATGTTCCAGATGCCGCCGTTTATGAGCCATCCGACCAACGTCAGGTAATACTCAAGGTAATCATTCGTGTGCAAGATCATGGCAGGTCAACTCCCGCTACAGTGGCGGCGCGCCGAAGCTCGAAAAGGAGAATGACGAAGATGGCCATGACCTCGCAGCGACGAAGTCCCGAGGGGAATAGGTTTGTTTCTGATGCTCGCTGTTTAAGGGTGCGCCTTAGCCTGTACCAGCCGAGCCCTATCGCCGCATAAAGCGACAGCCGCCAGGCCAGCATGTAGTTGTAGTGCGCTTTTTGCCATTCCCTGAACTGCTCAATATCTCCAAAGAAATGTACGATGGCCGTCATGAAAATCAAAGCCAGAACAATGGTCAGCAAGACCGGCCAGGTGAACGATACAAGCGCCTTTGCGCCCCTACGTAGCCATCCCTTGGCAACCGGCAATGAACTCATGATCAGTTACCTTTCGCAGGGTTCTGCAGCTGATCGAGGCGGTCTGGCGTTGGATCTCCTTGAAAGATGCCTTTGGAGCTGTCCTTCCGGCTCTGAGCCCTCTGTAGGATGGCTGTCGGTGAGTTGCTGGCCAAGCTGCGACGCATATCCAACTCGGTCTTGAGGTTGTCAATTTCCTGTTGCAGGCTGCTGTTCTGCTGACTGACCGCCTGCAGGGCCACATCGTTGGCGGCAATGTTCGGTTCTTTGCTGCCGGTGAACATAGTGCGCTGAAGCAGTAGCGCTTTGCCGAGAACCTCAGATAACGCTACCTCTGAAGCAAGACGTTTTGCGAGAATGTCCTGGTCATGCTCAGTCCTGAGTGCCTCGACCACTCCACGGGTAACAGGCAGAGAATCGCTGCTCGCTGCAGTCAAGTTTTCTGAGGTGAGGGCCTTGCTGCCCGAGATCAATTCCTGCAGCGCCTTGAGCTTGGAGTCGTAGGATTCCTGTATGAGTGGTGTGAGGCCAACGCCGGCAGTGGAGGTTGTTTTGGTGCAATCCTCACAAGTGCGTTGTTGTTGCTCTCCCAGTACCCGGTTGGCGAACGTGGTAGCTGCCTGAGGCGAGGACCAGGTGGAACACACCATGCCGTTGTTGCAGGCCGAAGGACTAATGGACGATGTATCGGCAGCGCCGCGTCCGTTCAGCAAGTTGTATCCCGCTCGGGTAACGTCGCCTACGACCTTGATAGGTTGCTGGCCAGATCCGCCGGCCTTATTCCCTCCGAGCCACGTAATACCGTCATTCCCTCCCTGCTTTTCGACCTGTGCAACGGCTGAGACAGCATCTGTGTTCCCGTTTTTCACCGCCTGACTCATAGCCTGGCCCTCGGCGATCTTGTTCCAGCCCATCTGTCCTCCGGCGACGTCGAGCATCTTGTCAGCAATGGCACGGCAAGTGCCTTTGGAGCGGTCGAAGTCAAGACGACCCTGCAGAATGCCGTTGGTAAGCAGGTTGTACAAAGCCGGGTTAGCCCGCTGGATAATCAGTCCTGGTAGTGATGAGACGGCGCTGGTAGCGTTTGAGATCATCGACCCCATGATCGTCTGAAATCCGGAAGTTGCTCCATTCAACTGATTCTGGAGCGTGTTGTTCATGCTCATGTTTCCGCAGACTAGGTTGCTGTTCCAGCCACCGCCGATGCTGATGCTATCCATATTCCCCGCCGTACCCATCGTCACAGCGTTGCCGCCTCCAACGCTGTAGAGCACGTCGTCACCGATCACGCTGCCCGATGAGCTTGCATTGATTCCCGGGATTTCGGCGAGAGCACTATGGGCTGTCAGGGTGCTCATGAATGCAATAGTCAGAAAGGCAGCGCGGCGCATAGTTGAAGTCCTCTTGATCATCATTGAAAGTCCGTACTGCCAAGAAAGGTTTGTCCTTCCCGCTTGCAGCAGGAATACGGGCGCCATAACGCCCAGGCGTAACCACCATCGGTCGCCTGCACACGGGGCTGGGGGTTTGGAAATACCGCGCAGCTTTGACTGAGGGTCGGCGTGAGCTCTTGCCACTTACCGGTGGTGGCGTCGGTCTCGATCAATTCTCCTGCCGGCCAGTAGCCTGGCTGCGGCTGTGCCAGAAGCGGTTGATAGACATGAACCTGACCGCTGCGAGTGACCACGTCACCTGCACGCTGCGCTATCACGGATGCCGCCTTGTAATCGTCGGCTTGATGGATAAAACCACTGCGAGGGTAGACGCTTCCCCACATGTCCCCCGACGTCAGACCACCCACCTCTCGACGGCCGGGAATCAGTGCTTCTGGATACACAGATTCTGGAACGCCGTAACGCCAGGCGACGGTGTCCAAGGTGCTCAGCAGGTAGGGCATATAGGGCGTTGCAGCGCCTTGACAGGCATAGCCCGAGGCGCTGGCAAACTTACTGAATGTTGCACCCCCGGGGTGGCCTATGACGTCAGCGTTTTTGAATTTAGCCAGGCTATTCTCGTTATTATGATTAGTGGTTCCGTCACCGCCATCCTGGGCGAATGAAGTGGGTGAGCTCAACGAAGAGACCTCCACCCAAGGGTTTTCACCGGTATTCGAGTAGCTTGAGACCACGGCGTCTGGAACGAAGTGACGAACCTTGGTCGACGTCTTCACCTTGCATCCAAACGGAGTGCAAAGCAGCCAGTAGCAGATCCCGACCACCTTGTATTCCAGGCAGTCAGGTGACAGGGTTGAGGCGACCAGGGTGGCAGATGTCACCGTGCCCGCTGCTGCCGGCCAGGTTGTGATCGACAGTGCCAGGGCTGCCCATGCTGGAGGCTTTGGCAAGTTCATCGCGGTGCCTCCCCCCGGCCAGTTGCATTTTGGTATTTGGCGGTGGCGCGCCACTGGGCAATGCGATATTCAGCGGCCGTAGCGTTGGTTTCCCCGTACACAACAAACTTGCGGTCGACCACCACTGCAGGGACCTTCGTTACCCCCATGCTCCAGGCGTCTACGAGGTTTTGTTGAGCCAAAGCCAGATCTCGTTGCAAGCGCTGCGCATCGCTGCTCATGAGGCGTTGCTGCATGATCGCGATGGCTTGTTGCTGGTTCGCTGGCAGTCCTTCCGACAGCTTGGCTTCGAGCCGTTCGGATTCGTCGAGGAGGATCAGCCGGACATGTGCCGGTGCCTGAACTGGGTGGTTCCGGTCGGTAACGATCCACGTCTCCGCGTTCGTGAGGGGGACCTGTATGGCCGCAATCAAGATCAGTAAGGCCATGCGGTTCTTGCCGCTGAGGCGGTAGGGGCTGGAGGGTGGCATTAGGCAGTACCTGCAAGTGGTGTCAGGTACAGAAAACGCGACTAATGAACTGTCGTCAGTAGGAAACCGTTATCGGGACGGTTGGGGTTTGGTGGCGCCTGTCTGGACCGTGAGCCTGCCATCGAGCAGCAGGCGCGGTAGTGGTGTCGGTAAACAGTGCAGCAAGCGGGCCTGCAAGCTTACGATCGAGCTTTTGCTGCGAGCCGGTTATCATGGTGGAGGATGTTTCGGGTGCTGTCTCGCTGGACGACTGCACTGTTGTTGCGGAGCACACAGTTGCATTAGGAAAAGACCTTTCGCGCCCAGTGCCGACCGCCAATCTGGCTGCCGCACAGCTTCACTCCAAACCTCGCTTCGTGCGGGGCTTGGCAATTAGAAATACACGACTTTTGCATCGAAAAGACAGAAGGAACGTCTTATGAAATTAGCAGTGGCTCAATTGATTGCGGTTTTGGCTTCTATAGGTCTGGGGGAAGCAGGGCAGCGCACTGCAGATCTGGCGTACAGCGAGGCATGTATTATTGCTCTGCTATTGGGATTTGTTCTGATGATGGCAGCACTTGCGCGCGAGGTCTTTGAAGTGCTGCGTGAAAAGTCATTGATAGGTCAGAACAGAGCGAAAAATCTACGATGAAAGACAATGATCCAAGCGTCCAAATCATGGAACGTGCCCGTCAACGCATCGAGAACGTGGCCATAGCTGGCGACTTGGAGGTGATGCTCCATGTTGCAGCTCAAGCTCAGGGGTGGATCGGCGCTCTGCAGGCAGAGAGTTTGCTGGGTGAAGAGCAGTGCGAAATGCTTGACGTAGAGCTGAAGTCTGCCGTTTCCAATTGGAATGGTGGTCCAGCATAGGCCACATAAGCAGCCTATTGCCGCGAGGCCCCATCAGGATAGGAGATTTAGCCATGACCGATCTCAGCGGAGCTCTGCGCGCAACTGCCACTAAGTGGCGAGATCTCAACCAGGATCACCATGGCGGCATTGTGCTGATCTGGCAAGGCGAGGTATACGGTTGGAAGGATTCATTGCGTGACGCGAGCCATGAGCGCCCGGGTGTATTCGCTGTGGATGAAACTGGCCACATTTTCATCGCCGAAGGAGGTGATGAATATAATGGTGCAAAAGGCTGGGTAGCGGCTGACCTGGACAAACAGTAGGTAATGCGATGAAAACATTTCTGCTTTATTTATTGCTCATTTTTGGCGGTACGGCTGCGGTCGTAGCCGGTACGGTGGCTTTGGGGTATGACTCGCTTAGCGCCTTGACCGGCTGGGACAGTAGAGGGACTCCGGAGCTCGTATTCATGGCGATCTGCGCTGTAAGTGGCCTTGCATGCTCAGTGAAGATTTGGAAAACCCACAAGCAACATGGCTGGTACTAAAACCTTTCGAGGATAGCCCGGCGCTACCCATAAGGTAGGCCGGACGTTTTCAAGCCGCCATCACACCTGCCGGTGTGGCAGTTCTGTGCAGCTTCGTTATCAACTTTCCTACAGCGGCCGCTATCGCTTCGAAAGCGGTATAGATGACAGATTGACCCAGCATTTCGTGGGCTGTGGTGTTGGATACTCCTTCAACGATCTCAACCGGTATGGTTTTGACGCGAGCATGTTCGCTTACCGTCAGAAGCCTGCTGAGCGCCGGGTTTCTTGGGTGTCGAATAAATGGTTCTGTCGATCTTGCCTTCGCGTACCCACGCCCAATACAACCGCATGAGGTTGCTTCAGGTGTCAGTAACTGCCTGCGAAAGCCCTTGCCGCTAGCAATGTCGCGCTCCTCTTTACGTCCCAGGTAGTCATAACACTTCCAGCTTTCATCTGTTTCTGGCACAGCGTCCATGAGATCCTTGAGTGAGCGCTCTTTTGTGCGAAGAGGGGTGATCTGATCCAGTCTCAAAGGCTCAAAAGCCCCCTCCGTGTATGCAACCAAAGCCATCCTGGACCTGCTTTCGAAAGCCCCGAACACGGCACCGTCGAGGATGCACTCGAACAGCCGGTAGCCCAATGACTTCAACACAGATCTGATCACTTCCATCGAAGTGCTGGTCTGGTAATCAGGTACATTTTCGACGATTGCCATGACTGGGTTGGAGTACCGGACAAAGTCCAGAAAGTCTATGAATAACGAGCCCGCGGACGGATGTTGTTCGGCTGAATTGAGTTTGTTTTTGGCCTTGCCTGCACGGGACGCTCCAGTACAAGGAATGCCCGCAACAACCAAATCACATTCCGGTGTGCCCGTGCCGCGCTGTACGTCCCGGACATCTGCACAGATTGCGAATGAAGTGTCTCGCCAAAGCATTGGGTTGTTGCGCAGGCTGGCGTCCAGGTACTGATCTTCAACCTCAATACCAATCCTGACAAACGTATCAATTCCTGAACGCGCCAGGCCGGCGTGTATCGCACGATCCAGCACTCCTCCACCGTGAAACAGACTGCATACCGCCAGTGGTTCTTGGGCATCGAGCTTGCGCTTCATTCGCGCCAGACGCTCTTCAATCCTCTTGTCATTGTCGAGGGGGGTGATGATGATCCTTCCCAAACGAATGACAACTCGGACTTTCTCTGCGGTCTTGAACAAGCTTCTGAGTAGTGCTGTCCGGATCTCGATGAGGGGTGTCGTGATTCCATTTTTAACCCGCCTGGAGACCGTGACATCGCCTGTGTTGAACTCTGGTGATGTGGCTGGCACGAGTTCCAGCCTAGTCTGTCCTTCTAGGCGGATGAGTGAAAAACGAGTTCCTATTTCGATGCCGGCATTTAAAAGCTTTTGGCCCTCAAGCCAAATACGTGGGACGCCGCGGGCTTCCCCTATCTTAGGGGTGATGAGCAGTGAGAAGGTATTCATGTAGGGTTCTCAAAAAGGGAACCCGGCCCAATGGGAGGATTCCCATTGGGTTGATGAAGTGAGGAGTGTGCAGCCACCAACGTCAGTTGGCCGCTCGCGCTTCCGGTTGCTTTGCGAGCTTTGGGGATGTTCACGCAGACAGCTGCGTCGAGGCCACTAGTAGGTAGCCCTCATTACGGGTTTGAAGCTGAAGTTACCTATCCAGGCTCTTACAAGTTCGCCAGTTGTGTCAAGGGCGGAATCGGTACGTTCGGCACCGTCTATCAACCCAGTACATGAAACGCGGGCAAGGGCGCGCGCGTTTTTCTCCAAAGCTACGATGGTTTTCATGCGCAGCGTGCATGCGTCCGCTTTGGCCAAGCACCTGTCGCAAGGCTGCACATGCTCCCTACTAGCGTTATTCAATCGAGCCTTGCATAGTGCATCCGAATCTTGCTGTGCAATTCCACCCTGGCCAGCGGTTTGCTCGAAACCACAACTATAACGGGTGCTTCAAAGGATTGAATATGGACACGCAGGATCCGGAATTCGGCCCATACCAAGTGGATTATGGCTCATTACTAACTGAGATGGCGAAAGGATTCTGCCAACAATCTCTCGGTTCGCTAATGGCAGCTTGTTCGCCACTGCCTAAAAAGCTGGACGGTTTTTGCCCGGTGAAAAGTGCGGCGGCGTTCGGTGGGCTGCTGCTTCGTGCGGATTGCCAAAAACACTGTCTACGTATTGAGCTTTTGATTCACATGGCCATCGCGGCGGGCAATGGTAAACGATCGTTGCCTCCAGAAATGATGGTGCACGGTTTTCACGTGGCAGGTAGTGCGGTGGGTGTATTGGAGGATCCTCCGGAGGACGTACTGGTCCAGAACATCAGTTCCAGACGCGGTAACTACCGAATCCTCTCAGGCATCTGGGAGGGCGCAGGCTTTTATCTGCAACGTTTTGTCAACTTACTAGACGAGATGCCTGTCGAGGGGAATTTCAAAGTCATAGCCGATGCGGGGCACGCATTGTTGAAGGTGTCGGATCTGCTCTGCTCAAGGGCGGGACTTAGCCGTAATCTGCGCGGCGCCGAAATGGGCCTCACTAGCCTGCCTTTGCGAATGGCGTCGAAGGCAGCGGAATTACGTAATGGGGTCGGACTTACTGCCGCAGACTTGCGGGCAATTGATGTAGATGTCGAAGATCTACGCCCATTCATGTTCACTCCCCAGCTCAGGCAGGGGCTGAGCGAGCAATCATTCGGCAATACTGATTTGGAGCGTCGCCCATTGGCAATGGTCGGCGATACCCTGTATCTCGTGTTGCCGACCGCAGTGTCTCTAGCCATCCGTTGGTGGTGTCTGCGCAGCTTTAGCGTTCCTTATTTGCGCGCATCGCTGCGATACAACCTGGCCATCGAATACGTCCAGTTACTACATGATGCGGTGCCATTGACCTCCAGGCAGCCGCTGTCATTCACGAATGAACAGGCAGCGCCTTTGGCGCACCTGACTCGTATGGTAGACGCTGGCCGCTGGCTCAACATGTTGTTTGTGCTAGATAGCCTCCAGAATTTTGCCGATGGCGGTTTCACCGGCGTTGACAAGATGACCGAGTTAGTCGCGCCCGATGTTTCTCGGATCGTGGAGCAAGCCCAGCAACGGGCGAGCGAGAGTGCGGGGTTTGAAAGCGGCATCACTTTGCTAGTTTGCTGTGGGGTCGGACGTGGCATGGGCATGTCGTTCGTCGCACCGCCACGAGCGGACTGGAAGATCGAGGCGATCGCCATCCACGATCTTTGTACGCTGAGCCATATTAATGGTTTCAATACACTGGATCTGTGGCGGTTGTGGGAATCTGAGATGCGGCTGAAAGGCAGCAACGTCTGGCTGCAGAACGCCAACGGACTCCTAAATATGTGCGCGTGGACGGATGCGCTCAATGGCCACATGATTCCGCATGCCGAGATCCCGGTCGAGGCTAGTGTAACCAGCCTTGTGGTATCAATCACACAAAACGGTCTTCTGGATCTTCGTCATCGGGCGCTTCTTGCCACAGACGAACACGCGCGGGAATACGTGGATGGCTCCTGGTTTATCATCCGAAAAGAGGAGTCTAGCTACTTCGACGAGGATGACCTTCAACCGCTGTACGGCAGCGTCAATGCGCCAGGGCGGCCTAAAGGGGCGTTCTTGACTACCAAGCGCTGCTGGTGGAGTGAGTTAGCGTCTCCCATTGGGGGACCGGACACGGAAAGCTATGATCGTTGGAAGATGGTGGCCACCTGGTTGGTCCGATGCGCGCCGGTGCTGGAACGTGTGCTGGCGCAGCAACTTGGCCATGGGCCTATCTTATGGCGGTGCGTCTTTGTCTACCCGCCTCTGGCCGCAGATCTGTCCGAGTGGGGCAACGAAGCAGATGCCAAGGAAGCGATCACCTGTCGGCTGGACCCACAGTTGCGGACGGTCGAGCTGTTAATCGACCAAGGCCTCGATCAGGCTATCTACCATCCCGAGAACATCGCCGAGCGCGCATTGGTCCGGGCATTTGTAGAAGGCGTGGTCACCCTTGCCGGTGCGGCGTCTGAACTGGTCGAGTCACTTGTGACACAGATCGTGCCGAACACTAAGGCGCGGCACGCCCATGTATTTCCGGTGCGTAGCTATCGCGATGCAATTACCGAGCTTGCAAGTCGTTCCCTGATCACTATTAGTCGGCTGGACGACGCAGCGGACTGCTTGGGTATGGGCTGGGCAGTGCGCGGGCGCGAGCTCGGCGGGCGGATAACAGGCAAGGCGGAGTGCCTTGCCTACTTTGGGCAGTTAGTCGGGCAACTGCAGCGAGATCTTTGTGAGCAATTACGACGCTTCGACAGGGAGAGCGTGGTGCGCGCAGTGCTAGAAAATCATGAGGTGGCGGGTGTTTCGCGGGATCGCTGGCACCGTACAGCCGCAGCAGTCCTAGCCTTGCGCGAGAACCAGACGGGGGCGTTGAGTGCTATGCGCGATCATGAGTACACGCTCAATGCCGTCTTCCAGCCAAGCCGAAACCTGCTGGAAATGGCGCTGTGCGAATCGCCTCTGGGCACGTGCAAGCCACTAGGCAAATTGGACTTGGCAAAATTGCTGGCTAAGGCGTCGCGGCTTTACCACATTGGAGGCTGGTCGGATTTAATCCGCTGGGACCTGATGAAGCCGATTGTGATCATCCGGCCGCTCGGCGATGTTCATGTGCAACAGGATTTTATCGACACGGTGATGGAAGGTTACGGCTCGGCAACCAGCGCCTATCGCTACCAGGCATCGGTGCGACGCTATGACAAGAACCTACAACAGCCAAAGGTCGCGGCAAGCGTGCAACAGGACGTCGACACTCAGTTTAACCAAGCCTGGCTGGAGGAATTTGGCGTTGATCTGGATGCTTACCGGCGATTCTTAGATGCCCTCGAGGATTATGGGATCGACCAGCAGCAGGCAGTGCTCGCTATACGGCGCTCGCAGGTATTGACCATGGCGGACTCGATCGAGACGGGGCTAACGATACTCGAGCACTTCGTGCTGGCTCCCCGCCGAGCCTGGGCCGATGTACCGCATGGGTACGATCAAAAGGATATCGATCCTTGGCGCTTCCGTCGGCGGCTAAGTTCATTACGTCGACCGATCTTCCAACTCGACCTTGAGGACGACCCTATCCTGATCCTTGCACCCGGCCTGGTGCGTGAAGGGTTCGCCGCGACGGTGCAGAGCTACTACAGTGGCAGCTACCCAGACCGGCATTTGGGGAGCGCGATGAGACGCTACGCAGGCTATGCGCGTAATAGAGATGGCATGGCCTTCAATGCGAAGGTGCTGGCTCGACTGACGGAGCTAGGCTGGCAGACAGCAGCCGAACTCAAGCTTACCAAGATCCTGAAGCAAAGCCTGGACCGTGACTATGGAGATGTTGATGTCCTTGCCTGGAGCCCGGAGCAAAAGCGCGTCCTCATCATCGAGTGCAAGGACCTGCAGTTTCGTAAGACCTACGGGGAAATTGCCGAACAGCTAAGCGATTTTCGCAACTTAGAAGTAAACGGCAAGCGTGATCTGCTCAGAAAGCACTTGGACCGAGTGCGTGTACTGCGGGAATATCAGGGCCGAGTGGGTGCCTTTGTTGGCATCGCAGGAGATTTTACAGTGGAAAGCGTAGTTGTCTTCAGCTTCCCGGTCCCAATGCAGTTTGCCAGCGGGGCCATCCGCGAACTAGCTCAGCTGCATACCTATAGCTCCTTAGACGACCTCACCGAACGCTTACGGTAGTTTTGCAGGAGTTTTATCGGAAGGAATCAAACCAGCTTCAGGTATGGAATGTCCTGCCAATCTGCGTGGAACATCCAGTATCTGAACTCTTCAATGCTTTGACCACTTCTTGATTGGAGGTTGGCCAACCGCCCCGTCAAACGTTGGCACTGCGCAGGCTGATCCTCGTTATCTGGATCTTCCTCGCGCCACTCCAGCACATAGTCGCTATTGAAGCTGTCTGGATCGAATACCTTGTATACGTGGGATCTGTGCGCCCAGTTAAGGTAATCATGATCGCGCCATCCTTGGGGCAGTCGCATTGCGAAATCGCGACTGTCGGTGATTCCATAATAGTCGGGGTAGTTGCAGTCGCCGTTCCAGACGAAGCTCCAGTACACTCTACCTAGGACTGGGTGGCATGAGCTGACCAATACTTCGCTCTTAAAGACGTTTGTGTTCACTGGTGATCACCAGCGGCCGGCCTCGCAGCTAGCCAATCTATTGCGGAAAGAAGCACGTCACCGTCAGGTGCTCCCTGCAGCTTGATCGAGCGGCCAGATTGTTTGTCCTTGATGACTAGCGTAGGTGTGGCCGTGATGCCGTCCTGGCTTGCCTTGTGAGCCTGGCTAATGACTGCCTGTTGCACGGACGGGTTGCTCGCAGCACAGGTATCGATGAAGTGCTGTCGATCTTCAAGCCCGGGGATCTGCGGATTGCCCGCAGTTCCGTCACCGTTTGACCGAGTACGCTGATAAATGAGCTCGACTGCGAGCCAGAAGGCGTCATTGCCTCTCTCGATCCCCGCGCACTCGGCCCACCGAGCTTCATAGCTCGCTGCAGGCTCATGCATCGACAGGGGCAGATGGTGCCACTGAAGATTCACGTCCGGATGCTGATCAATCCAGGCTTTGAGGCGTGGGAAGTAATCCTTGCAGTAGGGGCATTCCAGATCTGCATATTGGATGATGGTGAAACGCGCCTCACGGCTCCCGTAGACCCATCCGCCACTTTGTCTCTTCTGATCGGCTGCCGGCGCCACGGGGCCACCTGTGACGCCAGGCTTATTCTGCAGCTCGGTCAGCAGAAAAGGTGAGATAGCCAAGGCGACCGCACCGATGCAGTAGAGGATTTGCCAGCGCGTCGGTCGCTTCATGCGGAGGCCTCTTTGTCGAGGAGCTGTTTTGCCAGCAGCTCCTGATCCAGCAGCGTCAGAAGAGCTTTCTGGGCGCTTTCAGGCTGAGGGTGATGCTCAAGCCACTGATCCAAAGCTTTGTGCAGTTGAGACTGAATCTCTCGGCGATCTACCGCTACATGTTTGACGACTTGTAAGTGCTCGATCAGTACCGGCGCGCAGATTTTCAATGCGAGCAGGGAGTCTTCCTGCGGGCACTGAAGTATTTGAGTCAGACTGTCGATCAGGTTTTGAGTCAGGGCATCCATGGCTCTCATGCCAGGTTCTCCAATGCACGGGGTGTTGGGAATGTAATGTTCAGGGGTTCAATACCTCGTTTCCGGTCGAGATCTGCAGCTACTTCCAAGGCAGCTCCCAACTCGTCGACACCCATGGACTGCATCAGGTCGTAACGCTGTTTTTTCTCTTCAGGCTCGGTCATGGCCAATGCCAGGTACAGGCTCGGCGGAACAGCGCGAAACAGGACTTCCATCGATTTCGAAAGAACCACGCCTTCGGTGTATTTACCGCTCTCTTTGCGTGCTGACAGCATCAAGCCCTTCTGTGCAGGTGTGAGCTCACGGAAACGGGAGATCTTCTCCACTTCGTCAGGCGGCATGTTCAAGCAGATCCACCACTCGATCATGTTGAGCATTGGTGCAGTTGAGGGAGGAAAGTCATCCATGTTCTGTGTTGCCAGCCAGAACCAGGCTCCGAGCTTTCGCCACATTTTGGTGATCTTCATAATGTAAGGGGCGAGGAGGGGGTTTTTGGTAATGATGTGGCCTTCGTCTGTCACGTTGACCAGAGGACGGCCCTTGTACTGATCACGCTCCGCTATGTTGTTCACGGTGTTGATCAGCGAGATGTAAGCGATCGACAACTGGGCGTTGTAGCCCTCACGTGCGTAGGTGGCCAAGTCGACGATGGTCAGATCTGCCTCAGGCCAAGGCGTACCGGTACGGTTGAACATCTCCCCGTCGGCGCCCATGCAAAACATGTCCATGGCTTCGGCCATTTCAAGCATCCGATTGCGTCTGCCCTCCGGGATGGAGGTGTCTTCCCCGGCCGTGCGCAACGCATTACGGACATCTTCCGTGAGGACGGTGCGATCGGCGTCGGAGCAAATTCTGGCCGCTGCAAGGATGCACTGTCGGATTACGCTGCGGTCAGCCCGGGTCAGCCGAGCTTCCTCTTTTTCCTCACCGCCGGTGATCATCAAACGGGCTACGATTTCCATCTCGCCGAGGACATCCCGTTCATCATCGTCTTCATCGGGCTTGGCATTCATGTCCTCGTCAGAGCTCTCTAAGTCATCAGCGTCCAAGGTCTTGACCTGGCTCGGTGTGTTTACCAAGCGAATAGCGTCGGCGAACGGAGCCAGGCTAACGCCTGAGTTCGGGGCTAGCTTGATCCTGTTGACTGTCAACCCAAGCTTTTTCGCGAAATCCCCGAGTAGACCGAAACTGTTACCCGCCTCGACGATGAACAGGCGGGGAGCGTAAACCGCAATGAGCTGGTTGAGCAGGTTATTCAACGTGGCGGACTTACCTGCCCCTGTGGGGCCGAACAGAAACATGTGGGCATTCATCTGACGATCCAGCTTGTTGAATGGATCAAATGTCAGTGGAGCCCCACCACGGTTGAATAGCGTGATGCCAGGATGCCCGGTACCACTGGAGCGACCCCACACAGGGCACAGGTTTGCAACATGCTGGGCGAGCATCATCTGCACGTACCAGTCCATGGCTCGCTTTTGATTGACGTCGAAGTTCCCGGGAAGCCAACGGAGGTAGCTGTTGAGTGGGGCCACCTCGTCGTCAGATGCTACGGGTTCCATACCGGCACCCAGCAATGCGTTGGTCAACTGCATGCTGCGCGCGGTGAGCTGTGCTTCGTCATTTCCCTTGAGGTAAAAGGCGATGCTGCCTCGGTACAGCTTGTGCTCACGACCGATCAGTTTCCTGGCATCGTTTACCGCTTCGCGGGTGAGTAGTGAAGCTTGGTTGTCACCCACCGACTTGCGTGCCAGCTTCTCAAGATGAGCCTCCAGCACGTCCTGAGGGGTGATGACCAGGGTGATGGCCAACACAGTGTCCTCCGGCAACTTGTCGAACAGGGCATGCAAGGCATCACCGCCTTTACGTGTTTCGCCAGTCAGGTGGCCGGTCTTCGGGGCTTCGCGCAGCCGATCCAGCATGATGACTCTGTGAGGCTGGCCATCGAAGTACCACAAGCCTTTTTGACTGTCGGATTTTGGCTCTCGATAAAAGAGTCCCTGTGCGAAGTCGTCGCCAGTGACCAGTGGAAGATCCTCGCCGGCATCCTCTGTGCGTTTGTTCACCAGTTGAAAGAAGCGATCAAAGTCTTTGAGCGTCGTTCCCAGGTGATCGGGGTGAGGGTTGAACCACTGCAGGAGCCAGTGTCGGATGTCGTAACCGTCCATCCGTTTGCTTTTAATGCCGGCGTTGGCCAGACCTCCTGTGAAGCGCTGACAAATGTTGTCCAGGTGCATGGCAGGGGTTTGGCCACGGAACGCTGCATCACCGACTACCCGGCGATACACGACTACCCGCACTCTGCGCTGCTGGCCACGCCAAGGCAATTTTGAAACTGTGGTGTCTTCAAAAAGACCACCAGGTTTGGCGATTGCATCGAGGTGATGCTTGAACAGATCCAGATACAGCTCCGAGAACGGGCTGCCTTTAGCCTGTGGTCGGATGTATTCACGCAGGTTCCGAAGGTAGTCATCCCAGCTGGTTTCGTCCTTCGCGTAGAACTGCACAACCCAAGGTGAGGTATCGAGCTCGTCAAAACTATTTTGCAGCGCGTTCTCCAGGGCATCGCGCACCTTGCGAAGCCAGTCGGGATCACGGCCTTCAGTGCCGATCGGAGTCAGTTCGAAGAATGCTGCCAAGGATTTGCCATCCTCAAGCAGCATCGCTTGCTCCGCTGGCAGGTACTCAATCCATGGAAGGAGGTCTACAAAGCTCGGCTTGACGTCGTACAGCGCGGCGACGTCGCCAACCGTGGCAGGCTTCTGCTTCGGGTTTCTCCAATCGCCAGGCGCGGGTATGCCCTGATCCTCAAGTCGCTTTAGGTAACGCTCAAGTGCCGCATCCACATCGTTTTGATCTGAGGCTTTCAAATCCTCAACCAGATCATCTTCAGGCTGTTCAAGTTCGACCGCTGCAGGCTCGCTCAGCAGAGGGTCGCCCGCTATATCCGTCTGCGTAGCTGAATTGAGGGGCGCGCGGCTTTTGAGCCGTTGAAAAAGAGTCATCAGTAGTCCTCAACCCGCTCGCCAGGCATGGCGTACTGCACACGCTGATAGAGCGGGAAAACAGTGGTGTAGCCAGGGACTGGTGCTGGATCGGAGCCCGCAAGGTGCGGAAACACGTACATGACAAGATCCGGATTGGGTAGTCGTTTGAACTGGCTGTAGATCTCGTTTTGAGCGGTACGGGTGTAGGCCGCGCTGTCCTGCAAGGGCTGGGTAGCACGTACATCGATTGGACGGCGCAACTCCGAGCGCGCATCGAGCAACTGCCGGCCACTAGCGCTTCCCGCCGAACCGGTCGTTCCTTGGTTCCAAACGTCCATCATGGTGTTTTGACCATGCGGCAGCATTTGCTCTTTGTTTGTCGAGCATCCAGCCAGCAAGCCCGCCGTGAGAAGGCAATACATCAGCGCGCTGCGCGCTGAGCCCAAGTGATCAATCCAGGTTGGCATTGGCATGGTTCGCTCCTGAGGCGTACTTGACCTTGCGGCCTTTGAGTTCGTAGTCAATTTCCAGCTCTTGATCGATATGCAGTGAGACTTGCGCACCAGGCAGGACATAAATGGCCGCGAACGCTTGTCCGTAGAGTTTGTTAACCCAGCTCGAAACGTCCGTGACTCCTTGGGTCAGGATCTTCCCCATCGCCTCGTTACCAGACAAACCGGTGCTACCAAGCGTCCCAGAAGCGTTCGAGACGTATGAGGAGGTGCTTCCCTCTGTCTTGATCAACGATGCTGCTCCAGCGCCTGCTGCGGTGATGAGGGCTTGTGAACCGATGTACTGCTGCGCATTGCTGCGTCGCTCGCCCGCAATACATGGAATGCCGTATGGATCACTGATCCAGCCAAGGCCACCCTGGATGGGTTGTTGGTCTCCAGAGTTGTTCTGGTTGTTGTTCTGTTGATTGCCACCCTGAACCGGTGCCGGCAACGTGCGGACAGTGCCGTCGGTAAACACGAAGGTCAGACTTTTGATTTGCCCACGCACGCATGAGAGGGTCCAGTCGCCGGACGCTGTACCGCTGGCCACCGCACCGGTTACGTCAGGAAGGTCGATGCCATTGGCAGTCAGGTTGTCCGGACCGATCAGCACCTTGAACGGGTAGGGGTCATTAACCGTCCCATCAACAGGAACCCGGCCGATCAACGCGGACATGGCCACCGAGCCCATCAACGTCGAGTTTTGAGGGAGGGTGTAGGCACGTCGTACCTTCTTACGCTCCTGTTGCTGGCCACCCATGTCATCGCGGACAGACTGAGCACCTGTCGTGAGCGCTTTCTGTCCTCGGTCCACGGACTCGCCGAAGGCTGTAGGAAAGCTGTAGGCGCTCGCGGGGACGCTATTGCCGGCAGTGATCGGTTTGCCATTGCTATCCAGGGCCGTCGCGTCCTGTGGATCGATCCACACGATGTCTGAACCGTTTGTTTCCGATTTGAACTGTTGGCCATCACCAGGCTGAACACCTAACCCAATCGGTAAATCCGAATTGGAATTATTGTTTTGTCCCATTCGGGTCAGTTCATCCATCTGTTTGCGCAAGCCCTCCAACACGCTCTGCTGTTGCTGCTGACTATCCAGCTTGAACTGTTCCTGGGCGTTTTTAAGGCGCTGGTCGACTGTCTGATCAATGTTTGCCAGTCGCTGTTTGAGGGTCTCGTTATCCTGTTTGACCGCAGTGTTCTGTGCGATGACGTCGGTGATCTGTTGCTTGAGCTCGCGTCCTTCAGCGACGACCGTGCGCAGCGTATCGCTCGGCGTGTCGCCTTCCACACCCAGGGCTTTGGCTTGCTCAGCCGTCAGTTTTGGAGCAGGGGTTTCGGTACTTGGTGCGGGGGCACTTCCCAGTGATTTGATGCCGACGAAAATCACAAGCAGGAGGAATGGAATCACCAGGTACTTGAGCAGCGGATTACCTTTCATGCTTCGCTCCTTGCGCTGCACGCGGATCTGCTTGGGTCGCCGAGAATACGGCCGCCTGTGTCAGCCCGTGTCCCCGCGTGACCAGGTACAAGGTCGTGGTGTCACTAGCATCGCCGCGTGATCCAAGATAAGGATGTTGGAACGCTGCAGTGACGAATTCACCCATGAGCTCTCGAGGATCAAGCGTGATCCGCTGCGCCGTCTGATTCTGCAGCTTCACGGCAGTCACCCAAAAATCATCCAGACGCCATGCGCCTAAGGGTGTGGACTTCACAGGTAGAGTGGGAAGCAAGGTCGCCAGATCAAGGCTGCGCTCAACCTTCACCTGGGCGATGCCGTCTACAGGCTCAACGGTGCGCAACGGCGCATAGAGCATCTGGGCTGCATAGCGGGTGAGGACGACTGGGACGGGCGTTTCTCGCTTGACCACTTCCTCTGGTTCATCGTCTTCATCGCTTGAACGGCTGGTTGAGTCCGTGTTCTTCGTAGTGGCCTTGGCTGAGCGTGCTGTAGCAGCCCCTCCATAGCGTGCTGATGATGTTTCACCTTCGACTATCTTCACCGGCTCGAGCGGCGTTTGATCCGTAGATGCCTCTGTAGCAGCGATGTCGACCAGAATGATCTCACCGGTCTTGGCGTTCTGCAGCTGAAGTCGAGTTGGCTCTATCGCTTCCTTCGCATATAGGTAGATCGCGCCCCCCGTACTCTGCACCCGCAGCTTTTCAGTCAGCGAACGCGGGAGTCCAACACGAACATTCTGATCAACGAAGACGATGCGTTCCTGATTGATGCGCAGTGGAATAGCCAGTGGCAACCGCTCCCAGCGGAGAATCTCGACCGCCGAGGCGATTTGGGCGTTGCCAGCCAACACCGCCAGTAATGTCGAGCATGTGATTACTCGCAAAACGCTCATTTGAAGACTCCTTTCGACGGAGTTGCGGGAGCTTCAACATTGCCCTCGATGCGTTGTGGTGCGCCGTTGTAGCAGTCCCAAGCCAAACCGAAGGGATTGGTTTCAGGGTCGACGTCCATACGTACAACGTGGAGTGGATATCTCGCGAGGGCACGCTTGACCAACTGCCCGCCGTAATACTCGTCTGCTGTTATATCGAGCGTCACAGTCCAATCGTCGATAGAGTTGGTCACCGTCCTGATCTCTGGGGAATCTCCATAGCCTCGACCTGGAATTTCGTACACGCCCCGGACGCGCTTGCGTAGCTCACCGCTAGACCTGCGCAGTTCAAAATCACTCTGCAGGTAATGCTTGCAAGATGGCGTGATGTAAGCATCCAGACGGGTGATATTTGCCTGGTAATCCTGCTCGCCGTCGACCGGCCACCGGTTCATTTGCTGAAAGATGTACAGGCCGAATGTGTATACCGATTGTGGAGGGACATCCCACCACATTCGCGTGCTTCCAGACCGCAGATCTGGCGGAACGTGAACGGTCAATTGCTTCGGCGCACTCCACCAGCCGAAACCAAGGCCTGCTGCCACCAGCGCGATCAAGACAATCGCTATCCTCAAGCTGTTGATGTGGGCACGTTGGGAGTCGGCCAATTTCAAGAAACGGCTCATTGTTGCTCGCTCCGGCGGCAAGTCCAGTTGCCTGATCGAAGTACCAGGTTGGCTTTGTTGAATGAGGTCGGGCCGAGCATTGCCGTCTGGAGCTGGACCCTGCGGTAGATCCATGTCTCCGGTCTACCGCGTTTGAGGCGTCGCAAGACCCGAGATGCGATGAGCAGTCCCAAAACTCCTCCTATCAGGGCGCACACCACGGGCATTGACGGTGTGATGATGAATGCCAGCGGCAGACCAATCACAAAGCCTATGCCGCTGCAGCCGAATACGGTCGCCCACATCTCATCCGCCGTAAGACCACCAATCACCACGGGCTGGTTATTCAAGCGACTGGGCAGAAAACGCAGGGTGCCGTCTTCATGCTGATCTTGCTGGAGCTCAGTCATGGGAGCCTCTACGACTTAAAGGATGTTGGTAGCGGTGGTGACCAGGTAGATCGTGACGCCGATCAAGCAAACACCGACTACAGCGGTACTGCCCAAGTCAGCCCATTTGGCTTTGCCCATGTGGATCTCGTGGTAGACGCCCAGCGCATGTCGCCCCACCAGAACGATGCCGAACGCGCACAAACAGAGACCCAGCAGCATGAAGCCGTCGTAGGCATAGTTTTGGAAGGTCTGCAGGAAGCTGGTCCCAGTGCCGCGCGTGGGGGCTTGGGCACCCGGTAGGGCGGCAAAACTAGTGCCAGGGGTAGCGGCCATCAGCAGGACCGAAAAAGGCCGGCGTTTCAAAAAGGCACGTGCCTGAGTGAACAATGAATACAGCGTCATCTTTATCTCCTTGGAAAAATCAACTCAACAGCATGAAAGTCATAACCATGAACAGCACGGCCCAGCGAGCGGCAGAAGCGGCAGCAGCCGATCTATCGAGGTTTCGGGTTGCCCAGCCGCGATAAATGCTTAGAAGAACCCAGACGCCCCATAGCAGGAGGATGCCCATCGCAATTCCGGTCCACAGCGTGTTGCTGCTGGCTGGTGAAAATCCGGCAGCGGCCTGAAAGGCACTGGTCTGGGTTGAGGACATCGTCATGGCGTGTGATCACCGCTGACGTTGTAATGGCCTGATATCTCGACGGGGTCGCGGGGCTGAGCCCGGGAGGGAGTCAGATAGTCCTGCAGGCCCTGGCGGATGCGAGCTATGTCGCTGACTAACCTGGAGTAATCCAGGTGATAGCGCTGAGCCGATTCACTGGGCAGGTCAACGCTGCGCTGTGCAACGGCCTCTAGCGCATTGAGCTGGCGAATCATTACTTCCACATTGGCTTGCTCGGAAGCCGTGCCGGCTGCTCGGGCATGCGAGGAAAGCAGCGGTGTGCATATGAGGACTGCAGACAGGCAGATCTGCACGCTTGAAAACGCTGGTTTGATCGCGGGGAGTTTGATTTTCACGTCGCGGGCCTTGGAAGCTGTAGGAATCTATGTACACAGCATGACCATCGGCCCGGATGGAATCAGTATGAAACCCTTTTTAGGTCTGAGGGGGTTTAGGTTGGCCTGCTAACTGCGCGTCCGGCCAGAGATTCAATGGAGAAAATCGTTTGGCGAGGCTTTAATGCACAGCATGCAGCGCTCTCAATGTTGAGTCGGAGCAGACATGCTGCGGAGAGCTTCATAGGGACTGATTGGAGTTATTGATGTGATGGGTAAAGCGCCAGCAAGCTTGTACAAATATCTAAGTTTCAGTGATCGTATGGTAGAGCAGCTGTATCACGGAAAGGTTTTTTACGCTGATCCAGGGACGTTCAACGATCCATTAGATTGCCGGCCTGTCGTAATCGCTGGTAACCAAAGCATTGAAAGACTGAAATTGCTTCTAAAGTTAATGGTCATTAGGCGCGTAGAGAAGGAGTCCTCTGCAGCGCTGAAACGCTTAAAATTGAAGGGGCAAAGACTCGACTTGCACCGAGCTCGACTCGGGGAGACCGAGGTACAGGATGCTATTCGTGGCATAGAGTATATGGCGACGGATCCAGAGATCACCGATCAGGCAGGCTATTATCAACGTGAGCTGTTGACGCTGATTCAGAGTGAAGTCAAAGACACACTTGCCACGGGCGTTCTTTGCCTCAGTGCGAATGCGACAAGCCCATTGATGTGGTCACACTATGGGCAGCAGCATCGAGGTGTGTGCATTGAGTACGACACTTCGGATCTCAAATCGACGCGTATCCATAAAGTCGTGTATGGCCAGAGCCGTGAAATACTAGCCGACGCAATTCTCCGGTGGTTGCAGGATGGTGACGTGCAGTCGCAGCTCGAGGTCGAGAGGGCCTCCCTACTCACAAAGTCGGGCGAGTGGAGATACGAGAAAGAATGGAGGTTACTCGCTCCCATCGGGTTAGACCGTAGCCCATTCCCCGTCAAATCCGTCACATTTGGTATGAACTGTCCTTCAGCAATTTTCGAGTCGACCATGTCGATGCTGGGTGGGGAAAAATCGACCATAAAATTTTGGAAAATAACCGAGCCGACGTCCAACTTTAAGCTCAAACGCGCGAGAATTCATTTCGACGACTCGATGAGACCTATGCTTGATCAAGATTATTCATGGCTTCTTGACGACTTGGACGATGCTCATGACGTTTAGGAGGCCCGCGACACTCCCTTCAAGTCATTTATCGCCAGAAAGCAGGTCGAAGTCCCATTATTCGACTTGTTGAATTCTCACGCAGCGTTTGAAAAAGAAAAGGAAGCCCGTACTGAGAGTGTAACCAAGCGCCCAGCCTTGGGCGTTTTGGTTGCCAATTTGCTCACGGCCGCGATTGATCTGCTGAACGCTCACCAGCTCCCATCCTTCTCTGCCATGTCGATTCAACACGGCCAGAGTTTCTGGGTCGCTCAGATACCTCTCAACATCCGGCTGGGTCGTCTCATCTATCGACTTGAACATCAACATGCCGCTGGTCACGGTTTTGTAGGGAAGGGGGACGAAGGTCTGGGTGTATTCATAGAGTGTCATCGGATACCTGCTGCGAGTAGATGGGGAAGGCCAGTTCATTTTTGCAGTCTCTAAGCGCTGGGCGAAGCGCCAAACCTATTCCATTTGGAAAATGGTATAGGTAGTGAGATATTTACTACGCCGGTCATGAGCCGGTCTACGCAGTTATATTCAAAGGGAACGTTGGGAATGCAGACGCTGGAATATCACAATTTTGAGTACAAAGGCTTCCACTCCATGGGAGCATGTTTTGTTCGTGTGCGTATCAAGGATGACGGGTTCCTTGTCTGTCTGATAGCTCAACTTCGTGACTACAATGGCACGTCAGTTACAAACGTCATTGAGGACATCATGTATGGTGTTGTTAAGCGTCTTGATTCTGAAAAAGCCCTTCCCAAGGCGCTTTCGTCAATGGATAAAATTCTTGAGCGTTCTGTTTGGATCGAACGATATGCCCCGGGTCTTGGCATCTCACCAGACGGTTCGTGGGCAATCGTTACCCTTGATTCCGAACGTAAACCGGATTGGACACACGCGAGCTTCGAAAGCGTTGTAGCGCATAGCGGTGTAGAACCTGGCTTCTTGGCTCTGACCGAAGAAGACTTGCGTCATAAGAAGTAGTTGGTTGGGGATGGGGCAGCGCATCAAGGTTTCGAGCGCTGCTTCATGTCTTTGAAGCGCTGCATGATGTCGATCACCAGCGAGTTGACGGCAAGAATCTTCATGGCTCGTGTGACAGCGACGTATAGAAGGTTCAGCTCATCGTCGCGTTTGCCTGCGTCGATGTCAGGTGAAAGCGGATCCGCAGAAAAGTCGTCATAAAGTCCAACGAAGTCCCACTCCAGACCTTTGGCTCTGTGCGCGGTGGTAAGGGTCACGGTTGCATCGAGCTCCGACGTGACAGATGCAGCACGCAGCTGCTCGATGCGTTGGGGCAGATCTGCATAGTTTTCGATGATTTTGATCGACCGCAGCATCTCAGGATCCTGCGTGGCCTTCGCGATCACGACATACTGGTCGTAATCGGCATAGTCGGTCAGCAATTTGCGCTGTTGGACCTGGTCATTCATATGCCGGCTGAAATAGAACAGGTCCTCCAGATCGCGCAAGGAATAGCTGTCGATCCCTCCGATCCACTGCATGCGGTGGTTTTGGTTGACCAGGCGCAGCGCGTTCTCGATCACACCGCTCACAGTACGGTGCAGGTAGGTGCGGTGAGGGAGGTCGTCCGGTAAGGCTCGTTTCACCAACGTCGGCTGTCCCAGGCCTTGCAGGGGGATCTTTTCACCCTTGAAGGAAAGGATGACGTTGGCCACGTAGGCAACTGCCGGTCCAAATCTGAAGCTCTGAGTCAGGAAGTGTTTCTCTGCGTCCTTCATCGCCGGGCTGTTTAAAGCATCCACAGCGCCTCTGAACCGATACAGCTGCTGATGCCGATCACCTACAGTGACTTGAGTTATTGTTTGGATCTGGACCAGGTTCGCGATGACCGGGTTCACGTCCTGCCCTTCGTCGAGCAAAATCGCACCGAAACGCTGGCTCAGATCTGGCTGGCTCATCTGGTACAGCTTCAGATAGCCATCGTGCGTCATGGGGACTGAGCGATCGTTGATATCGACCATCTTCTCCCAAACGCCTCTGGTCAGGTTGAGCGCTTTACTCATGTACTGCTGCTGGACCGAGGTCAGTCTGCGGTTGCTCTGGAATCGCACAAAGTGGTCTTCCAGCAGCTCCAGATCTTTGCTGGCCATGAAAGCATTGAGGGTCGAAACGATGTCTTTGGCCAGCTCCCAATCCTGGGTATTGATCGTCCTCGCGATGTCGGTCAAACGCAGATTGCCAGCCTGCTTGTGTTTGTACTGGCTGCCATAGACAGCGTAGGCAAGGCCGTGAGCTGTTTTGCAGGTCACGTTGCGTGGAAAACGGTTCTTTGCCGCGATCTCAACGGCTTTGTTGTAGCAGAGGTACAGCATTTTGACCGACGAATTATGCGTGGCGTAACCGACGAGTGTCGTTGTCTTCCCGGTACCGGCAAATGCCTGGACCAGTAGCTTCTTCGCGAAGGAGTGAATAGCTG
Organism: Pseudomonas syringae group sp. 243L2; assembly: GCF_032587875.1. Lineage (NCBI taxonomy): Bacteria > Pseudomonadati > Pseudomonadota > Gammaproteobacteria > Pseudomonadales > Pseudomonadaceae > Pseudomonas > Pseudomonas syringae group sp. 243L2. The sequence goes on along the minus strand of NZ_JAWHPL010000014.1, from coordinate 162,563 downwards.
GCAGTTGTTCTTCTGTCCATTGCATGGAGGGCACCTAAAGGTATTTTTTGAAGCTGGACGCCGTAATGCTGACCGCCAGGCCGAGCAGTGCTGCGCATGGCAGGAGCACCAACAATGGGCTCACGCTGAATGGCAGAGCCAGGTAGAGGCTCCAGGGGATGATCACCAGCGGCACCATCGTTGCTCGAGCTTTGTGATATAGGTAGCTGGACTCGCGGCCGGCACCGAACCGCCGCAAGTCTCTGCGTACCAGTCCGTCCACAAAACCAACAAACGCCGTCATCACAAATAACGGGATTGCGAGGGTCAGGATCACCAGGCGCACGCAAAACACCAGTGTCGTGTAGAGCGCCGCAAGGCCGTAATCCTGAAACTTGCTGACTCCCACGCCGAGCATGTAGCGCATATCGAAACCGCGTGATCGTTGTCCTGTCGCAGCATAATCAGAGGTGTGTTGAACCCAGTCCTGAAGCCCGGTCTTGACCACCAGCCAGTCATATGTGGTTTGAACCAGCCATGTCGCCGTTCGGCCTGGCTCTTGAACAACCACACTCTGCAGGAACCCCTTGGAGAGCCAGCTGAGTTCATGATCGAGCATTGCACGAGCATGCTGCCAACCGGCCTCCGGCCAGAAAAAGTACATGCAGATCCATTCGACGATGATGGCTCCCCCCAGAGAGAGGAACATCACTGCCGCGAATCGGAAGGGCAGGGTGAAAAGAGATCCTATGAACGACTGTTCGTGGTCTTGTTGCTGTTTCGCGCGATCGGCAACGTCAGCCATATCAGATGCCCCCTTGCCGATCGCTCAACCCGCCGAGAGTCATGCCGCATCCTCAGGTGCAGCACCGATTTTTTTGAAGTCGTCGAGCAGATCTGCAGGCAGCGACTCGTTGAGCGTCTGATAACCAGGCGCTGACCACCAGCCAGTGTCGTCGACCTTGCCCACCTGATACGTCTGACGCATGCTTTCCGCCAAGGCCTGCAGATCTGCCGGCATCACCTCATCAGGATCATGCCCGGGCAAAGGCATTCTTATTTTCCACAGATTGCCGCCCTCCATGAGAGCAAAGCATTGGCCCTTGGGGAGGCCGACGACATGCGCTGGCTCAATCATTGGCACGCTGACCTGCTGAACTTGGTCATGACTGGAGGACGTGAACGCGGTACTGCCCGTTGCACTGTCATTCGCCGAGCTGGCCGGGGTGGATGTGAAAACCTGAACCTTAGGCAACTGGTTTGTCAGCAGCTCGGCGGTGGACGTTTCGCGGACGCGCAGCATGAACACGTTGTTGAAGTTACCGATCACCTGGCCAGCCTTGGCCTTGTTGCCGATCTTCGCTTCGATATCGCTCATTGTCTGGGTGTAGGCAGTCACCTGCATGCCGGCACCACCACCCTTGTTGATCATCGGAATGAATTCCTCACCCATCAGCTCGTTGAACTCATCGGCATGGAGGTTGATAGGCACTTTGGTGCCAGGGACGCCGCCCGGTAGTCCGTCGTCGACACCGAACTTGTAGATATGGCCAGCGACCGAGACCAGGTCGGAGAACATAGAGTTGCCGACGGCAGCGGCGACCTCTGTGTCCGACAAGGCGTCCAGGCCGATATAAACCACGGCCTTTTTGCGGACCACCTGCATCCAGTCAAAGATCGGTCGAGGATCGTTCACGTCCTGATAGTCCGGCGAGATCAGTTCCGCCATGCGGCCTGTTGTCAGCTTCTCAAGCAGTGGCAGCAGCGAGGCGACGATCTTGTCGAAATAGGTCTTGTCGTAGCGGACCGCGCTGCGCAGTCCATCCATCACTGGATCTGCCACGCGCGTCTGAGACAGGTATTGATCGATGGCCACCACGCGGAACGGCCGACCCTTCATGTTGAACGGTACGTTTTTGTCGTTGAGCTTGCCCTCAATGGCGACGATCGCCTCCCAGGCCTTTGGATCAGATTCATCAAAGTATTTAGAGGCATACTCCTGGAAAATCCCTTCGATGTTGATCACGTGCTGCTGGATCTGGAGGTAGTCAGGTCGGCGGCCCAGTGCGACCAGGGCTCTTGCGATGATGTTCACGAAACGCCAGGCGAATTCACGGAATGCTGCCGAGTTTCCTTCGCCGGAGAGTTGGCCAGCGATCCGGGTGGCCACCTCCGAAATCCGACCAAAACGTCCTACGGCGTTGTAGCGTGCCGAGTGATCCGGCCAGCCCAGGTGGAACACATAGAATTCATTCAGGCGTCCGGCGCGTTTGGCTTCGAGATACATGCGCTTGAGCAGATCGGCGTCGCCCTTCGGGTCGAAGACGATAACGACTTCATGCTGGCCGTGTTTTTTACGCCGAATGTCCTGAGTGATGAACAATTCAGCCAGGCGCGTTTTTCCGACACGGGTAGTGCCCAGGACAATTGAATGGCCTACTCGCTCACCCAAAGGGAGAGAGACGTTCTCCTCGTATGGCTCGATGCCGTGCAGCCTTGGCAAACCGCCGACGGGGGGCAGAGGTCGCACAGGATTGATGGGCACGTCCCATGATGTGGCTCTGGCCAGAAGCCGGACCGGGTATGGGGCGAACTCAGCTCTTTCCTCAAAACGACGCGCTGCGCGGAAAAGGGGGGTAGCTTCAACGTAGCTGGCGTACTTCGGCAGGTAAGTGTCCATCAGCCGCTGGGTATGGCGCTGCTGCCAGCGAAAGCCAAGACCGATGAAGAGACGTTGATTGCTGACCGGCACTTCTTTACTGGTCATCGTGTAATGAGGCAGTCGACGGATGTTTCGGCGATAGCGCAGCACCTGCCATGCTTGTTTCAGACGCATTAAACCCAAAGCGAGAAAGCCCGCGGAGGTCACGATGCCGAACAGCGGAGTAAGCGCAAACGCCCAGGGAGCGAACACGCACAGGAATGCACCTGCAGCGCACACGTACACGGTGTACAGCTCTACGGCGGGTCTGAGCAGTGATTCAATGGCGTAATCGTGAGCCATAATCCGACCTCCTATTGCTCGATGGCGGTTGGGGTGATCAACACCGGATAGTGATTCAGGCCGAGTCGTTGAGAAAGCTCGTCACCTGATGCGGGGGACACGAGCGCGTCGGGCAACCAACTCCTGACTACGGCAAGTCGTTCTTGTGTGGCCACGTTGACCACCAGTCCTACGGCCTGCATCTGCTTCAGCACCGCACCGCGTTCTTGTAGCCATCGGCGTGATGTTTCATCGTCACCGATCAGGAACAAAGGCTGCAGGCCTGGCGCGTTGATGATTCGGCCCTGAACTGTCCCCGGAGTCATTCGAGTGGTGCGTACCGGCAAGCCCTGTGCTGCTACAGGATCCAGTTGCGAGGTCAGGTCATTTGAGACAGAAGAGGACGGCTCGGGATTGAGAGATCGATAGTAAGGCAGCGCTGAGTCACCACCTTTGTCTTCAACCACGGTGAGCTCTGCAGCTTGGCAGATCATAAATGGCAGGCAGAGCGCTGCGCCGAGGATCACTGATCGGGTCATGGATTGGTCACCAGCATTTGGATGCCGGTTACCCGGCTGAGATGTTTGGCAAAGGCCTTGCGGTAATTGGCGGCTGGAGCGCCGCCGGCAGGCCGGTGATAGCGTCCGGCTACGGTGATCCAGTCACCGCCAAGCGCGCGCAGTTCGGCGAGCATCTGGGCAGCTACATCGAGGTTCTTGTAGGGATTGAGCGCGTCGCACGGATTGCTTGATTTAAATCTCTGGCCGTTCCAGCCCATGTTGACCTGACCTAATCCGACGTCGACCCGCTTGGGACCCGCCTGCGCGAGTGCGATGATAAGTGCGGTGCAGGCATCGGCACGGGTTGCAAAACGATAACTTGCGCCGGCAACGTTCAGCGTCCAAGGCCACGGGACCAGTTGGCCCCGCAGTGGCGTCCCGCTTTCCTGCAGTGCCACCGAGTAGAGCACTTCCGACGGAATGTTCGCGGCGTGAGCAGCCAGTTGATAAGCCGGCGGCGGAAGCTCGGCTGCACGGCTTGTCAACGCGAAGCACAGCAGGGCAAGGCCTGCCCACGTCACTGACGCAGCCATTGCCCATTCACCTCTCGCACAACGGCCGGTAACTCGCCACCCAAGCTCAGGCCAAGCCAACGTCCACCGTCATGGTTGAGTGTGATTTGTCGGGTTCTGACATTCGCAGGGTCGATCCCCGAGACAATCGCCCAGTTACGAATTCGCTCATCGTCGTTCTGGCTACCCACCATGTACACGTCAAACGGCTGCTTCTGAGCTTGAAGGGCCTTAACCCGAACGGAGCACTCCGGGCAATCGTCCTTGACGAACACTGCCAATCGGCCATTGCCCTGGTTAGCAGGGCTCGCGGTCCCCCCCTGGGACGCCGAACTGGCGATGGGCATCAGATTGGGATAGAGGCGTTTGAAGGCATCGTCATATGCGCGTTGATACGCCAATTCTTTTGCCGTGCGCTGCGCCTCGGCTTTGACCTGGAGCTCTGCATACCGCCGGCGCTCTTCATCATTGCGGGCTTCGATACCCAATGCAGTTAGCGGATCCAGCCCGGGGGAATACACACCTCGTGAACTCTGCATCAGCGTTTGATAGCGCTGCCATTCCTGAGGACTGAGGTTCCAGTCTCGTGCCAGCATCTCGTCGCTCGATTGCGATTGGCTGTCCAGCAAAGCGCTCTGCTGCTCTCTACTGGTGGACTGCGCTGAACTATTGCTGGCGGCGTTGGCCATGCCAGTTGCTGAGAGCAGGATCACTCCCGTCAGTGTGAACATTCGCAAGGTGTAAATGGACATGTGAACCTCTAAGGGCGCAGGGGCAGTATGCGGGTGGAGCCGTTGATGCTGAACAGGGCGCGCGAGTCATCCAGGCTGTTGAGCTGCCAGTTGCTCCCCGCGACCACGTCGCCCGGGCGTACCAAGTTCAATTGACTCAGTTGAGTGCTGCCAGGCGGGGCAACTGACAAGAAACGTTCGCCCCCGCGATACTCCACACCCACGACCGAAAACGGTGGAGGAGCCTCCGGAACTTTGGTTTGTGCTGTTGATTTGCGGGAGGGGGGTGGAGTCTTTGGCTTGGCTGCCGTGATTTGAACAGATGCTGGTTTAGCCGCACGCAGGTCTTGGAGTTTCACCTGCAGCTCCTCGATCCGAGCCCCCATGACCACAACCTCTTCCATTGTGGCACCCTGCTGGGCAGCCTCCTTCGCCGCCTCCTGCACCTGCTTCAGGAGGGCTTGAACGGCATCGATGCGGTTGGACAAAGCCTGCTGGCCGGCTCTGAAATCATCGATGGTCACGGACTTCATCTGGCTGGCGGCATCGAGCCGGTCATCCACGCCATTGATGCGTTGGGTGATGGCGTTGACGGTTTCCAGGTTTGCAGCGGACTCAAAGCCGGCATTGAGGTGGAAAATCTGCCACTGCTGGTAGACCAACATGCCGATCAGCACGATCAGGGTCAGTATTTGCAGGATGGCAGCGCGGGAAAGAGAAGGGCGCAGTGGCAGTTTCATGAAGGACCTCACTCAAGATGTGAGGCAGGTTCGCAAAAGCGATCATCAGAATCAGTACCAAACCGTTTTTGGATTGCGTTGGGTTTCCGAGAGAGAAATTCTCCTCCTGGGAATTCGCGAACATTCTCAGGGATAACCTCAGGATTTCGGGCTGATCTACGAGGGTACTCAACCGGTCAAGGAGGTAAGTCTTCTTGCGCAAAAGTTTGTTAGGATGATATCGTACGATACAGCGCTACGCTCCACGCCTTCCGGGCTGCTGAATCCAATACGTTGGACACCGGCCTGGTCATCGACTGATGAATGCGTTGCCAATAGCTGGGAAAGCACCAGAAACGTATTCGTTTCAGAGCAGCAATCCTTTCTATTGACGCTGAGGGTGGAATAAGCGATAGGCTGCAGGAAAGGGGAATCAATTAATTGATTCCCCTTTTTTTTCGATCAAAAAAAGTCGTTCATGAACATGTTCAGGTGAGACGTTTTAGTGACCTCACGGGTCTCATTATGGCAATTCACAAATGCTCCCTTAACCGATGGGTTTCGCCCCGACCCGCGATTCACGTTGAAGTGCCTGAGAGGATCATCCACTTTCCTGCCGAACCTGAATCTGCCGTTGAGGTCACAAGACTTAGTGTGAGGTTCACCTGTTTGGAACTGTGAGTGATGTTCTTTCCCGTATAAAAAATGCTTATCATCATCATCTATAAAGAAATGTGTTCGATCCTTGTTTTTACGCCTGGGTTTCCGTCTCTTTCTGCGGATGTCTGTCAGTAGAATCTCTACCTCTTTGATAAAGGTGTCACTGTGTGTTTCACAACGTACCTTGTCGAGTAGTTGGCGCCATTCATCAGCATCAAAGTTCAGGGCTGGCAGGATCGAGACAAGGTAATTTTCGCCCCTTGCATTGAGCTGCTTGAAGGCACTGAAGTGATTTAGGAGCCGAGACAGATGATGTTTTAGAAATGGCGCAGGATTCTCAACTCGTTGGGGAATTTCCAGTCTATAGCTGAAAAGCGCCGTTGGAGTGAAGTCGATTTTAGTCGCGCAAGCGTGATCCGCAATTACGAGTAGAGCGTCATTGCAAGCTGATTTTGCGTGAAAATAGTCTTCTAGTGTGTCCCAATGCCCAACCTCTGGAGTACCCAACTCAAGTTTTATTGCTGTTTCACTGAGGTTAGCGGGAAGGGCGACGCCATTGCGGAGCTTTATGAATTCCTTTCGAAGAAAGTCGTTCGTGGTTGCCAGCGCAATGAAAACGTTCATGGCATGCGGTGCAATTTTGCCAGCACAGAGACTGGGATATTGAGGTTTACTAGATCCTGATCATCTAGCTTGCTAAGGATGTCGAGTAACCGGACTGCGTGGCTGTCACCGGTGTACTTCTGCTTTTGCTTTACAGCATCCTCCTCTTGCGGAAAATCGTAAGACTCTTCGGCGGGAATAAGCCCAATCTTCGCGCGGTGCTGCGGGTGAGTGACAACTTTGAGGTGGCCTTGTTCGGCTAAGGTGCTTACAAAGGCCTTCAATGAAGTATTTCCAAGGATGGACTTATAGTCTGCTATTCCCTTCTCGGACAGAGAGCTGGGTAGGTTGCTCAGCAACAACGGGCTGCTGTAGGCCGCCCAAAAATCCCGAGTCGCGTGGATCAGCGTGTCTTTGAGTTGTTCGTTGTTCATCGTAGGTCCCTCCAAATGAGGGCACATATTCTCCTTGAAGGATGCTTAAGGCAAGTGGCCATGTGGCATGCGCTTCAAGATAAAGACTAGAGTAAGCGTCTGTTTACATGACTCGAACCCCATGGCCTGCGGCGCTGGGGGCAGGAAGTGTGTTGCTTGGAGGCACCCGAAGGATATAAAAATGGCCACCCGAAGGTGGCCATGTTCAAGCGTTGATGAGTTGTCTGGCGAGTGCCATCTCTACGGAATCACCATCCTGGTTCAGTGAATCCAATCCAGACTCTGGAACATCCCCTGAAGTGCTCTGCGATACGGCGATCTTCTTGGCCATCAGTTGCAGGCAGGTAATCTGAGAACTGCCGATGTAGCCGAAAAAGATCACCCGGACGTCCTGCTTCTGTCCGATCCTCCATGAGCGCCTTGCCGCCTGTTGCACCGTGTAGACGTTGTAACCCGTCTGCATGAACGCAATGGTCGGAAAGTCCAGCAGGTCCAGACCTGTTTTTACGAGCTCCGGGTTGGTGATCAGTACGTCGACGCCTCGATCAACCTGGTCAAGGATCCAGTCCTCGCGCCTGGCGGTGTCCACCGATGCACGCAGCACTGCCACCTTCAGTCCCGATTGCTCGAGCACCCGCTTCATGCGGCTCGTGGTGTCTCTGGTACCCGTGTAAACCGAGTAGGCTAGAACCTTGCGGTTCCGGGCTTTTTCAGCAAGACATAGGTCCAGAAGGGCCTGTTCCTTCGGCATGAGCTCGTCATCATCGAAGACCGACGGCACGAAAGCCAACGTGTCTCTGGATCGAGGATGTTTCACCACCTCAGGTCGAAAGCAGCAGTCCGGCCATGCCAACAGCACGTTCAACACCACCCCTAACAGCGTCGTATCTCTACGAGCCAGCGCCTGCCGAAGCTCGGCGGTCAATGTCTGGGCAAGCTTACGGTGAGCCGCCTCCTGGTCTGGAGACATCGGTACGTCAATGAACTCCTCCCGGTAACCAGGTAGCACGTTGCCGCCGATATCCTTGAGTTTCAGGAACACAGTGAAGGGTAGAACGAAGCGGTGAATGCCTTTCGGGCCGAACCCCGGAGCCTTGACCGTCCGCACTGAGAGTTTCTTACCTTTGGCAGTCTTGTGAGAACTGCCATCACGCTCGGTGTAGATATCCTTCAATACCCCGTGATCCCGCATAAAAGACATCGCCGCCGGCGCCATGCTTCCTCGCGCGTTGGGCTGATAGCCGTCCTCGATCATACGTCTGGTGAGGATTCGGAACAGGAGGTAGAACAGATCGTCTGCATACCCGCCCATCAGAGTGCCGGTCAGCAGCACAGTCTTTCGTGCTTTGGCTGCGAGCACGCCCATAGCCTGACCTTGTGCCGATCCACTGTTTTTGTACTCGTGCCCCTCGTCCACGACCAGTAGGTCGAAGCACCCATAAGGTAGGTAGCGCTTGATGAACTCGGTGGGTTGGTAACCCCCTTCGCCGAACCCGAACTCGATGTTCGCCATCGCACGCTCCATGCGCTTGGCCTGGCGGTCGCTGAAGATGAAGTTGCCTTTGGCGTCCATCAGGTTGATGAACTCAGAGACATTGTCCAGGAGCATCGAGGCGAGAAAGTCTTCGCCGAAGTCAGATAGAAGCCGTTCTGCACGAACAGGTCCGATTGTAGGGATGCGGCACATCGACTTTAGGATCGTGTTACGGCGGCTGCCGCCATCCGATTTGCCCGGGCGCATCAGCGTCCATAAAGCGGCATCACAGTGTTCGCAGCGTCGACGTCGCTCTTCACGCTGAAATTCCTCAGCGGTGATCAGATTGCCTTCCTGGTCCTGGAGCAGACGCCCACAATCTGGACACGCTGCCAGGCTCCTTCCACCGCCGGCACGTCGCTGCCAAAAGGCCAGACGCCAGTGGAACCCCATCCGCATCCGCACACGGCCGAGAATAAAGAACTCCTGACGTCCGTCGTAGGTATCACCCAGTTGATCGCGCAGCTTCAGCAGCTTGACCAGGGTATCCGGTCCGTTGAGCACCCAGACGCGAGCGTCTGGGATGGTTTCGAGGATTTCGCGCCGCCACTTGTAGACCAGGTGCGGAGGCGCGATGACCATCGTCCTGCGATAACCAGCTCCATGCATGACTGCAGCGAGAGCGATGGCCATCATTGTTTTGCCTGTCCCCATCTCGGCATTGATGATGCCAGCCTGCTCATTCTGATCGAGCAAAAGCGCGGCAATTGCCTGGACCACTTGAGCCTGGGCAGGGAAGGGCTGTCGTTTGAGGCCGTCCAGCACCCACTGCCGAGCCGGATTGTCGATGCCGGCGTAAACCGGTGGGTTGGAGCGGTTGAGTGACTCCAGGAGTTCGTCGCCAAACTCTTCGATAAACTCAGTGAGCCCGATGTTCAAAGTTGGCACACAAGGGTGGCCTGCAGGCGCAGCCAAAGGCAGGTCGTTCATGATGTTTCTCCACTATTGGGTTAAACAGGGCATGCACGACACCACCAAGGGTATTGTTCATACCCTGAGGTGCGGTTAGATGATTGAAAGGTGTTGGTAAAGTTTCTTAGTAGTCAGATGGCAACATGACTGTTGTTGCTGAGCGATCAGACTCGGTAATGATCCAGAGTCTGGTCTCATCCTCTGCGTCGATGTCATACCCGGAAAACAATCGGCCATCAGCACTCAGTGCTTGCTGGTTGCTGTCCCAGTCGTCGTTCGAAATCTCGCCCCAATCGCCCGTCGCGTGACGCCGCAGGTACTGCCTCACGTCGAGAGAGCTATTTTGAAGCAGACTTTGAACGCTGTGCGTGACCATCACACGGCCCAGTTCAATTGAAGCGTTCTGACTACTTGCAGCAGTGTTTGAGGTGGTTTCGTGTGTAGCTGGTGTTGTCGCATCCGAGCTGATGGTCAGTGCGTACCCTAGATAGGATGAGCCTGGCGTCATATCCCATGCCCGAATCCTGGGCACAAAACGATCAGTCAAGATCCGTGTCTCAAACACGTTGCCGTCCTCGTCCTCAGTGAATTCGGTCTTGGGAACCTTATCCTTGTAAGTGTCGCCCTTGAGCACCAGGACACGCCCGGAACGAGAGGTCACTACACCAGTTATGGCTCCAGCAGCGAGTGCCAGTGCCAAGTGCCACCGTGAAAGTGCCTTCACCGGGGCCCGCGGTTGAGCGCCAGTCTGGCCAAAGTGCAGCGTAAAATCAGGCCATAGGCCTCTCAGACGAAGAACCTCTTCACTGAATTGCTCGCGTTCAAGAGTGATTCGGTAGAAGTGTTCCAGGTCATTAGCGATCGGTAGGACAGCGTATTGCTCCCATGGCCAAGTGGCCGGTAGCAGATCAGCAGCTTCTTCCCCGGATCCGATTGCCCGCAGATACTCACGCATCGCCGCCAGTTCCCGGGATCTTGCCAGATCCTGACGCCGTACCCTGATTCCGAATATCACGACCTGTTTGAACGTCCGGTCTACCGCGGCGCAGATCCGCAGCCCGGTAAAGTGATTGGTGAGCCAGCCACACAGCTCGTCGTCCAGCACGTAGTGAGGAACGATGAATACCATCACCCCTCCGTACTGAAGCAACGGCAGTGACCGTTGGTAAAATGCCTTCTCCAGCCTTTTGCGGCCGCTACCCTGGTACTGTGAAGCGCCAGAGTGATCAGCGACCAGATCCCCGTAAGGAGGGTTGAGCCAGAGCAGTCCGAAGGACTGTCGAGAGATCATGGTGTCCATCAAGTCACCCTGCAGCACTCGGTCCAGCAACGTTTTCGAGTGATCAGCGCGCTCTTTGTCGTACTCAACCGCATACGTCTCTGTTCGGTCTCGCTCCAGCCGGTGTGCGACCTCAGCCAAAGCCACTCCTTCTCCCGAGCACGGATCAAGAATCCGCATCCGTCCCGAGGTCGCCGGCAACAATGCCTGCAGAGTGCGCTCCAGAGTCAGTTCGTCAGTCGGGTAATAGCCGTTGCGTGCAAAATTACGGGCAAGCCGTGAGAACATCAAAGCCATGGTTGGCTCCTTGGACTGGTGGGCGTGAACTACGCCGTAACTTCAGTGGTGAGCTTCCCTGCGCGAATGAGTTCGCCGAGAGCTTTTTCGAGCACGTCCAGCTGCAGCGACAAACGCCAGGCTGTCACCGAGCCAATAGCTCCCGGTAGCGGGTGCAACATGTTGTGCGCAGTAAGGACCTCCATCACCGGCTCACGCCAATGTGGAAGGAACGGAAGAGGGCAAGTGTCTACGATCAGCGGCCACAACCTATCGAACGGGTCTTGGGCTTGATTGATGAGCGCGTAAGCAGAATGGTTTGCTCTATCCGGCTGCGAGCAACGCTGATCGAACAGCCATAAGTGCAGCAGGCTGCCGAAGAGCGTTCCGCGAAGCTGGCGAGTGGTGCGTTTTTCCAACAGATCCGTATTAGGGAACACCGGGATGCGTTGGTCATTCATGACGATGTGGAACTGGTCCAGGCCGTTCTCGGTGGTACCGAGTGTGAGTCTGGCCAGAAACTCCTGCATGGCCGTGTCGCGGCCCCAGGCTGATAGAAATATCAGGTTTCGCTGCTCGTCACAGACGCACGCGTCGACGTACAGATCCGGGCATTCTTCGATGTGAAAGAGTTGAGTGCGGTTCGGCATTAGGTCCTCCAAAACACGAGGGGAACCGCCCTGAGGGGCGGTGATGCCCCTCGGGATTCAATGTGTTTAGCGGATAAATTCGGGTTTATCGATTGCCGCCCGAGTTTGTTCTTCTGTCTCGTACTGCCAGCGACCATCAACGAACGCATCGCGGTCGAAGTCGTAAACTTCAAACATGACGTTTTTGTCGCATGGGTTTAGATGGGTGCAATACAGCTCACCCTCTGAATTCAAACCGGCTGCCCAGTGAGCCCCCAGTTTGAGTCGGTAACCCGGTCGACTCTTCAGCAGCATCGTGTATATCTCTAGGATCTGATCGAAACTCAAAGGCTCAGCAGCCACGAGTTTTTTCTCAAGCGGATCGAAGGTTACGGTGTTTGTTTGATACAACGGGCTTTGCCCAGCAATGAATATCTCGCATCGGAAGCGCGGTCGCATTGCTATGGCCGCGTCTGCCTGTTCTACGGTCAAGTCAAGTTCGTCGACCAGAATGTTCCAGATTTCAGAGTCAGGCGCTTCTTCGTTGTTGGTGAGTTGATCCTCAATGATATCCAGGATCGCTTTCTTGATATTTATGAAAAGCGGATGCATGTGATGCTCCTTCAGTTAGTAATGAGGAGCACCCATGAGGGAGCCCTCAGGGGATGTAAAAGTAGAAAACGCTCAGTTCTGAGCAAGGTCAATAAGTGCTGAGATTCCAAATCTGCAGCTTGAAGTCAAGCTCATACCCGAGCTCGCCAAGGCGAACACATTGTTGCCGCAGACGCTTACGGTCTACAGTTGTGTCCAGCTTGACTGAACGTCCAATCGGCCAGATCGTGCCGAACAGCTCTGCATCAGCCTCATGTGCGGTGACCTGTTTCTCAGGCTCGGATCTCGACATCCCGAACGGTGCGTCACTGCCAGCAGAAACTGATCTTCTCGGAGTTGTTTGAATAGTCGGGCGAGGTTTGGTTGACGACGAGCCTCCCGAGGCTTCTTCGTCGAGTGGGTCAGTTTCGTTGTTGGACAGCCTCTCAGCCTCGTCTGCGCTCAGGTTGGCCACATCGTCCAAAGACATGCTGTCCAGCCTGGCGCGGACTTCTACCACTAATCTGCCGCCGTTTGTGTAGTAGGAGGGACGAATTTCGGTGATAACAAAATCACCTCGATATTTGCCCTCGTGGTACTGGTCCAGCAGCGCGTCCTTGATAACGAACTCACCGATGGACGTCGAAAGTCGCCCAACGTTGAAAGCGCCGTTGCGACCGCTGATGGTGCGTATGGCCAAATAGCCGGGCAGGTTGATCATGACTACTCCGGATTATCGGGCAGGCCACTAATATGGGAGCCCGAAAAAAAGCCCGAATATTCGGGCTTGTTCGTGGTTGCAGGTTGCTAACTGGGTCAGCAAAGATAGAGCGGCTTTTCATCCCTCAGCGAAATACACAGGTACGAATTACCGTGTACTGCATCAATGCGATGGAGTTTTAGCTCCAGCCATTCACGCCCTGAGCGGTCACCGTTAGGTGGGAAACGATAGATACCGAAGTCTATCTGGGTTTCATCGGGTTGCAGGTGGAGTTCACGATACGCTTCGAGTACGACTTCGCCTAGGCGAGTGCCGACTTCTGCAATATGTGATGGGGCTTCCAGGTGAACAGATTCATTCCATGCGGAAGGCGTCAGCACAACTGGCAATTTCAGCAAAGTGGATGGCAAGTGGTTTATGGCGGTGGACATAGTAGTTCTCCAGGTGCGGGTAACCACCTGGCCCGACCGGGTGGTGAATTACCCGGTCAGGTTGGTTTTCGTTCTTGAGAACGTTTGGTTAGAGTCTTTCTGTTACAGCGGATGGGCTATCAGGATATATATCTATCCCGCACCATTCCCGAAGAGTCCAGTAAGACCTGAGGATTGCAGCATCTTCAATATACGAGCTGTGGTCCGGTGTGAAATTCTCAACGTGGTCCAATAGGGCCAAGTCTTCGAGCTTGTCCAGGACATCCTCCCAATACAAACTGGAAAAGCGATCTGGAGGCGTATCTTTGTTCAAAACCTGTTGATAGATACTATCTTGAGTGTGTGCTTTTGAGATCAGAAAAGCGAGCTCAAGTCGCAAGGTAAGTCTATTAGTATTACTGTCCATAGGAGCTCCAATATAAGGGCCCCGGACCCTTAAGGGTGGGGGCCTTAAGGGTAAAGTAGAAGGTTTAGTGTCAAGAAGTGATCACCATACCTGTCATTGCAAGAAAAGTGGCGACCAGTCCTCCTGCGCCGATCTGTGTCAGTAGTTGAGCGGAGAGCTGTTGTCCAAATTCCAGAAAAAATATGCTTAGCACTGTAAGCACGAGTGTAGCGATAGCGAATTTCATGAAGTCGTTACCTACTATGTGGAGAAAAGAAAAGGCGCCTGCAGGGCGCCTTGAGGTTGTAAAAAATCTATCAAGCGGCTTGTTTCTCTCCTCGTCCTGCGCGAGCTGGTTTTGCTCGTGTTGGCTTAGGGGGAGTAGCAGCTGGAGTAGCCACATCAGTTGGTTCGCTGGAGGCAGACGCCTCGGATTGAACGACTGGGGTAGCTTCGGACTCTGAACTTTCAGAAGAGGCAGGTGCTTCTTCTTTCTGCGGAGCCTGATAGACGTATTCACCTTCAACTTTGATCCAGGCAAGGTACAAGAGACGGCCTTTGAGGCTGACACCTGCTTGGCCCTGCTTAGCACCACTGCTGTAAGTAAAAACATCAGCCCAGATATCGCCGATCCGGAAAGAGACAAGAACCTTCTTCTCGGCAGCAACAGCTTCCTGGCAACGGCGAATCAGCTTGTCAGCTTCAGCACCAACCACGTTGCAGTCAATGTAGGCGTACTCAGGTTTCTCAGATGTGCCTTTGAGGGCAGCTACTGTCACAGCCATGAAAGGAGCGCCCTTACGAGGCTTCACTTCACGAATGCGGTTGAGATAGCCAATGCCGACGGTGTGCAGGTCGAAGTATTTGGTTTCGTTGGTAGAATTGCTCATGATGTATCTCCAGTTTTGAGTGTTCAAAGCGGAGATACACTTCGCCCAAGGGGAAGGTATTCCCCGCATGGGTGGTAAAGCGAAATTTTACGACAATCAATGCATGAATCTGAACGCAGTAAGCATAACGCCTACAGCAGCAGTCAGCATGACGGCCATACGAATGGTGAGTTTCAGTTCGAGTCTAGACTCGAGAGTGTCGATGTCGGCTTTTGTCGCGAGTTGCGTTTGCATATCCGACTCCAGAGCATCGACGACTGCAGCGGCGCGGTCTTCCGGAACATCGATTGAAATCAATGCTTGGTACAGCGCAATACTGCTTTTCATGAAGGTCTCCTGCTGGGCACGAGACCAACCCTACGGGAAAGGTCCCGATGGGGTGAGAGAATCATTGTGCATCCATCAACCAGATAAACTGATCAACCGTTCGCGCTTCCGAATGCTTTGCGAACTGGGGGTTGGATTAATGCGAAAAACGCATCGTAGTCATGAAATCCAGACTACCTCGGGCATGTTGCTGACAACGTCAGCGGTACATGGCTTTAGAATCCTTTAAGGGCGATTCGTTTGTCAACCCTCCAAATGAAAAAAGCCCCTCAATACATGAGGGGCTTGCCAAGGGTGGGGAGTATTAGGCAATGAGCTGGTCCAAAGGACCCATCACAGGGGCCTTGACTGGTGGTTCAGCATCCTGCTTTTGGGATGTTTCAAGCGCCTTCGATGCGCGAGATTTCCGGGGTTTCTTTACGGGTTTGGCTTGAATTTCTTGCATGTGGTGATCATACCAGCCAGCAAGATCGACGTGTTTGCATCGAGCCAATGCCGGCAGGCGGTATTGTTCCCACTGTTCGTTGGACATCACAGGTTCAGGCATTGTCCTGACTTGCTGTGGTGCGACTTGCACTGGTTCAGGATTAGGCTTATGAGTGACTGCACGGATGCATTCACGCAATGCTGTACCAACCATAACGCCAAAACGAAAGCTTGCTGTACTCATGATGTTTCTCCAGGGAAAATTGCGGAGAACACCGCCCGAGAGGGGAGTGATTCCCCGCTGGGTGAGTGACGCGTTTAATGTGCATCCATCGGCGTTTGAAACACCGATCGTTCGCGCCTCCGGAAGCTTTGCGAACTTTAGGTTGGATCAATGCGTAGAACGCATCGTAGTCGTGAGATCCAGACTACCTTCGACGAATAGTTGATAACTCCAACGCCTTAATCCACAAAGTTTTGAGGAGGTTACGGATAGGTTTGCTTGCGTATAACATTTCTTGTTGACGCCATTGTTCATTCATAAGCTCCCATTCCTCATCACTCATCGCGAGGGCTGGATCACTTATTTCAAAGACTTCAGCATCAGTAAGGTCACAATCTTCAGGTCCATAGTGCTCATAAACCTCTGGCCCAGTGAACTCAAAACAACCGCATGGGCAGGTGTCTTCAGTAAGACCGTGACTGCAGATTCCATGGCTTCGATTAATTTCCCTTGCCGCCTTGATTTCTGACGGGGAAAGATAATCATAGTCCAAGCGTGCATAGGTAAACGCATCTGCTGCTTCAAGCGCCAGTTCGTCATCGCCGAAAGTCTCAATCATCTGAGAGCAGAAATGCTCAAAGACCATCGTTTCGTATGTCGGAAATTGACGGCATGCCTCGCCATAAAGCATATCAACGCGTTTCGTGATTTCAACATTCTGAGATGCTGAGTGCATAGCCGTGTGATTCGACATGGTCAGTCTCCGTTCAAATAGTAGAAAACGGAGAAACTTGTCCCTAAGGGAAAGTATTCCCCGAGGGCAGGTGAGTTGTATGACATGACTCAGCCAAGCCGAGTGCAGCGTTGCGGGCGATGTGAAATATGCATCCATCGGTAACCAATACCGATCGTTCGCGCCTCCGGAAGCTTTGCGAACTTTGGGCGGGATCAATGCGTGGGACGCATCGTAGTCGTGAGATCCTGACTACCCGGGCATGTTGCTGACAACGTCAGCGGTACATGTCTTGAGAATGTGAATTCTTTGAAGGCTTGTCAAGCACGAGCTGTCGGGTTTGGCCACGACCAGCGTGAGATGCTTGTGTCAGAGCTCTCTACGACAGTATCTTCCTTCTGCTTGACTTGGTTCGCAGGCAGCAACCACGGCATTTGTCGCATCAATCACGGACTGCAGTCGACGTGTGATCATTGGGATCTCATCATGCTCCAAGGCTCCCCCTACTCTCAGAATCGCAGCGAGTTCTAAGGCTGCCTGAGCCGCTTGGTTCTCAACTGTTTCTGGTCTTACTGGAGATTGCTTAGACGCAAGTTTAGTGATCATCCAGTCAAGCACTCCCTTCAGCACACTCATGTTAATTCCTAATATTGATGAACGCAAAATACAGCGTTCCTTACTGACTCAGCCCCGCAAAAGCGAGGCGTAATTAGAGCTTGTTTTATTCACGCGAAAGAACAACCTGTTAAAGGAATTTCACGCGAACAGACGCTTTATCTGGCTGGAGAAACAATGTTGTTCTAACGCTGACTCAATGGGAATCGTGCTGAGAGCTATCTCATTGAAGACGCTAGCTCTCAGCCGATGTGTACTTTGCAACAACTTGTAAAGTTTGCCACCTGTGAGCGCTAGCTCAGCGAGGATCCCTGGGCATTGATCGCACGCATTGCTACATCGACATCACCCGGCCCGTTGTCGTGGCTTGGGCCAGTTATCAAAAGGCACGCATTCGCGCACAAAGGGAACCCGTTTTTTCACCGGTGGGCGCCGGCAGCGAAAAGTGGCTACCTCGGAAGGTAACCTGGTCATCCAGCGTTGCGAGATGACCAGGTTACCTGCCGAGAGAGTCGGAAGCGTTTTTAAAAAAAAGTGGACCGCAACACCAGTGCGGCCCTGAGACGACTATGCATCGAACCTTCTGTGAACTCTGTGTGCCTATGAACCCGCTTTCACGAGTTAGACGGCTGCGTGTCTGCTACTGAACAGGGAGACACAGGGAGAATTCACAACAAGATCTGTACGCCCCTCCCGATGCTTTGCGTACTTTGGGGGAGGAGAATGAAGGCAAGGCCGACTTCTCCAGGGTGTCACTGATGACCGTCAGTGACCAGCGGGGTGGAACTGGTAGTAGCCCCATTGTGGCACATCATTTGTAACCCCGCTATCACCAGCCTCTCAGCTGCTCTTGACAGTAGCGGCTCGGGGCTTGGCTGACTTGCCAGGTGATTTTTTCTTCCCTGTACCAATGTTCACCGTACCTTTGCATTCGGGGTAGCGGGAACACGCCCAGAAAACGCCTGAGGATCCTTTACGCTGCGAGGTTTTCGCACTGCACAAAGGGCACTTGGGACCTTCGGGCACTTTGATCGACAAGGTGGTGCCTTTGTATTGTTCGACGAGCCTGGTGATCCAGCTCGATTGTCTGGCGATAAAATCATCGAGCGTCAAGGTGCCTTGCTCGATCATCGTAAGCGCTTGCTCCCATATCGCAGTTGTGCCGGGATCGGCCACAGCAGGAGGGACCGCATCAATTAGCGAGAATGCTGCTTCAGTTGCTCGCAGCGCGCTACCTTTCTTGATGAGTGACCCTCGGTCTATCAAGCCCTGAATCGTGCCTGCGCGAGTTGCTTCAGTACCAATACCGGTGGTTTCCTTGAGCTTTTGAGCCAGTCGTGGATCCTTCACCAGCTTGGCAATGGTTTTCATCGCTTTGATCAATGTACCTTCGGTGTAAGCCTTGGGCGGCTCAGTTTTCAGCGATTTGAGATGCAGGTCCTGAACGTCACACCGAGTGCCAATTTGCAGCACTGGCAGGATCTGAGAGCGGCCGCCACTGTCATCAGCCTCTTCTTCGGACGATGCAGAAAAAAGAACCTTCCAGCCTGGGACCACGATTCGCTTGCCCACTGCTTGCAGTAGAACGGCATTGCATTCGAAGGTGGCCACGGTCCGGTCGTACTCATGGGTAGGCAGGAACTGCGCAAGGAAGTGGGCGCGGATCAATTCATAGACCTTGCGTTCCTTCTCAGACATTGCTGAAAGGTTTGCAGGTTCAAGCGTGGGGATTATCCCGTGGTGGGGACCAGTGATTTTTTTGTCATTCCATGCCCGGGAACGTTGCTCCGGGTCGATCAGTTGCAGCGTTTTGCCGATGGATGGATCCGTTCGATTCAGAGCATCGAGGACCATCGGCACTTCGTCAAACATGCTCTCCGGCAGGTACCCGCAATCGGTCCTTGGGTAGGTCGTCGCCTTGTGAGTTTCGTAAAGTGACTGTGCTACGTCCAGCGTCTCTTGCACACCCATCCCAAACTTTGCAGAGCACACCTCCTGCAGGGTGCTCAGATCGAACGGGAGCGGAGCTGGATCCTTGCCACGCTTTGTATCAACAGAAACTGTTGAGGCAGCCTGACTACTTTTCAGCGCGGCCAGTGCAGCAGCTGCAGCAGCTTGATCAAGGCAACGGCCTTCCTCATCTACCACGTACTCATCGGCGACCCATTTCGCCAAGAACGATTGTCCTGCCGTCCAGAGTTGAACCTCGACACTCCAGAACGGTTTGGGTATGAAGTTCGAGATATCCCGGTCGCGGTCGACCACCAGGCGAAGGGTCGGTGTTTGGACACGGCCCACGGAGAGCACACCGGTGTACCCGGCCTGTCGGCCGAGCAGGGTGAATAGCCGCGAAAAATTCATACCGATGAGCCAGTCCGCTCTGGAGCGAGCGAGCGCCGAGAGGTACAACGGGTAGGTTTCTGAGCCTTGCTTGACGGTGTTGAGCGCTTGGCGGATGGATGCTTCATTGAGCGCAGACAGCCATAGCCTCTGAATCGGTCCTCGGTACCCACAATACTCGATCAGTTCGCGCGCGATCATCTCCCCCTCGCGGTCAGCGTCTGTCGCAATGACGAGCTCGGTAGCCTGCTTGAGAAGCTGCTTGACGATCTTGAACTGACTGGAGGTTTTCGGCTTTACGAGCACTTTCCATTCAACAGGCAGGATTGGAAGTGTATCCAGGCTCCAGTTTTTCAGGTGATCGCCATAGGCATCCGGTGGAGCCGTTTCCAGCAAGTGCCCAATTCCCCAGGTCACGGCCACACCATTGCCCTTGATGCAGCCGTCACCTCGTGTCTTGGCCCCGAGTACGGCGGCGATGTCTTTACCCTGGCTGGGCTTCTCGCACAGATACAAACGCATAAGGACTCCGATGAGGTCGTTTTACTCAAAGGAGAAACATTGCCTGCTTGAGAAGTTATGCGCCTTAGAAAACCCTATACTGGTCCAACAGGGTTATCTGAAGCGCCTCACGCGTCCACCGAATGCCGTCATTTATCCTATGATGTTGATTTGAACCTGCTCAGGTCTAACATGGTAGAATTTCGAAACCGCAAGCTTTGCATCCTCCAACGACATTGCCTTCCTTAAAACTCCGTCTAGGTCGAAGACCTCTGGAGGTTTACGAGATCTATTTAGAAAGGCGTCAAAGTCTGTCACTTGAGAAGATGTCAGTTCCGTACCTGGACGGTAAGTATCCAACAAGTAATTTACCTGCTCCTTGGATAATCCAACTGTCCCCCCTATTCTCAGAGTCCAGTCAATCATCTTTCCTTGCGATCGGTTTACTATCCTCCGGTCCCATCCTGTAACTTTGTAAAGTTCTGCGTCCCCATCTTTATTATATTCAACTACATATTGAATGCGAAGTGCATCCTCGTCCTGAATCTTTTCTGGAAGCTTCATCTCCCAATCTGGAACTGAAACAAATCCATAGGGGTACTCGTTCTTTTCATCATATTGGATAACGTAAACTCTTGGTCCAGTCATTGACGCAATTCCTTTTGATAGTGGCGATTTGATAATAGCAGTGAGATTCCTGATAGCAAGCCTGATGACTCTGCACTTTTGATGATCGGTAGGAGGTGCGCTTCGAGAGAACCTCCGATCCAAGCGAAAGCTAATTTAGGGTGATAAAATACGTTATCACCAATTATTGCCGTTTATCCGATCTGCGTACGCCGATAGCTTAGCGCGTTGCTTTGGTGACTGGGATGACCATCAGTGATCGTAGCTGTGCCAACAGAGAGATAGATATGCATGAACTGACGAAAACCGCCCAGAACGATCAGCGCAGGCTGACGTCAGTCGAATTTCAGACACTGGCCCGGGTGCCGGCCGCAGTCGAGTGGTTTGCCAACCTCGACAACCCTCGCACACGACGCGCCTACCAAAATGACTTAGAAGACTTCTGCGGATTTGTCGGTTTGGCTTCGGCCGATGAGTTTCGTGTGGTGACCCGATCGCACGTTCTGGCCTGGCGTGCCCAGCTAGAACATCGCGGCTTAGCGGGAGCGACGATCCGGCGCAAATTGGCCGCGCTGGCCAGCCTTTTTGATCATCTCCTGGAAAGCAATGCAATCGCCGGCGGCAATCCCGTGCACGGAGTAAAACGGCCGAAGATTGAAAGCAACGAAGGCAAGACTCCGGCATTGGGCGATCACCAGGCCAAAGCGCTGCTCGAAGCCCCGGATGAAACGACGCTCAAAGGGCAACGCGACCGGGCGCTATTGGCTGTTCTTCTTTATCACGGGCTACGCCGCGAAGAAGCGGCGCTGCTGCAGGTGAGCGACATTCAGGAGCGCCGCGGTATTCAGCATCTGAAGGTTCACGGCAAGGGCGGCAAGGTGCGATACCTCCCGTTGCACCCGATCGCAGCCGGGCGTATTCATCAGTACCTGGAAAACTCAGAGCATCATCTGGCCGAACGGAAGGTGCCACTGTTCATGCCGCTGCGAGGTAAATTGACCGGCGCCGGTATCACGGCAAACGGCATCTATGCCGTCGTCACGGCCTACGCGAAAAAGGCCGGGATTGAGGTCGACGGCCTTGGGGTTCATGGACTCCGAGCAACGGCAGCCACCAACGCCTTGGAGCATGAAGCCGATATCGCCAAGGTCCAGGCCTGGCTGGGTCATGCCAACATCAGCACGACCAAGATCTACGATCGGCGGGAGAACCGGCCGGAGGATTCACCCACCTATAAAGTGAAGTATTAATTGAAGTGATCGAGGCCTAAGCGGCAGCTCACCCACGCGCACTGCCGAGGATGTGGTGCAACGCTGCCCATGGATGATGACCTTCCACATCGCTGGCTGGACAGGTGTCGGCATGTAGAAAGGGGCTTTCGCTGTCTTCCAGCGCTTGGCTTTCCATGCAGCCAGTGCATACAGCACGTCCGGCAACGATCGACCATCGACCGTTCCATTCCTCAACACCTCGTTCAGTCTCCACTGTTTCGACTCCTCAGCGTACGTTTGTTAGATGCTGAAGGTAGCGCTGTGCGGGCCGGTTTGATACGCCCAAAACCATACCCTTGTTTGAGTTGTAAGCCATGCGCACCAACCAATAAAGCGACGCCTGTTGGTCGGCTTATTAACGGCAGCTTTCGGCCATAAGCAGACCTTCGCCCGCATATTTACGATGCCCTACCGTTCTAATTGGCGTTGCCTCAGAATATCGGTCCACTAGCGGCTGGATGGAACCACCATGCGCATCGTCACAGACTCCCGGCCAAACGAAATCCTCAGGCTGGCGTTACGGGAATACGTCCAAGGTGTACCGTACCTCGGCCCCATTTTTCGTTGAAATGATCCATCAAAGATTTATGAGGCGCGGCGGCTGTATGTTGGCGAAAATATCAGGTGTGTATTCTTCTGGTTTGCGCCACTGACAAAGCCAGTGGCGTAAGCCAGCCTATTAATTATTTGACGTTACGGCTTGGCAACGTGCCAGACTTGGTTGACGCCGTCACCGGTTGTATCCCCTGGCTTGGTATCTTTGACCCAGCTGTAAAGTGGCATGCCTTTGTATGCCCATTGTTTTGTGCCATCGTCTCGAGTGATGACAGAGTAATCATGACCCGCTTTCGCGTCTGCGGATACCGGTAGAGGTGGCCAGTTTGAAGCGCATGGCCCATTGCAGACCGACTTGCCCGAGGTGTCCTTACCGAAGGTATAAAGAGTCATACCTTTTGCGTCTACGAGTACTTTTCCCTTGTCCGTTTCAGCAAGCTTGACTGGCGCATCGGCGAGCGCCAAACCCGACATGCAGCTGGCGGCAACAGCGACGGTGAGAATCATCTTTTTGAACATATGTATTTCCTTTGGTCATTTTTAATTTTTAGAAGACCCACCTGCCTCTGAAACGGCAAGCGATCAGACAATAGACGAGCCACAAACAGGTTAATTCGACTCCATAGAAAAAACGTCCCGATATCATTTTTTGCTGGAATGCTGGGCTCTCCCCCCCCCCGGACCCTGTGCCTTCCTCAATTGAGCAAAGCGACGCTCACGGTCAAGCATCATTGGCTCATCTCAATGAGCGACGGCGATCCATCATCCAGGACTCATCATTTTCACTCATTATTATTCACTTGGTCGTGGAGTATCAGCAGGCCCCCATGAAGGCCTGCGCTGTTCAATCAGTCGGCCTTGAGCGTCGACACCACCTTGTTGCTGGCGAGATCGACTGTGGAGATACTCAAGTCCTCATTGAGGACATACGCCTTCGACTTGTCTTTGGTGAAGACAATGGCCTGGCGGGGTGCCTTCAAACCGGTCACAGTGGTGGTCACTTTCAGCGTTTTGGTGTCGATCACTGAAAGGCTGTTGTCACCGAGGTTACCCGAGTAGACGTGCAGCCCGTCTGGAGTGAGGGCTGCGCCGTAGGGGTCTTTGCCAACAATGACGGTGGTTGTGATGGCGCGTTTTTGAGTGTCGACAACTGCGATGCTGTTACTGCCGCTGTTAGCCGCGTACAGCGTATTGCCGTCCGCCGATATGGAGATGGCGCGCAACTTGTTGAAGCCAGTGATCTCACCTTCAATCGTATTGGTCTTGCTGTCGACCAAGGTAATTTTGTCCCCAAGAAAGTTGGTGACATAGACGGTTTTGCCGTCAGGACTTACTCGGATGCCCTGGCGCGGTTGGGAGAAGCCAGGTACCACAGCTACTGGCCGCTGGTGATCAAGGTCAATGACCGACAGCGTGCTGGCCGCTTCATTGTTGACGTAGAGCAGGCTTCCGTCCTTGCTGAGTGTGGTACCAAAAGCACCTGCGCCCAACGGAATATCTGCGATCACTTTTAAAGTCTTGGTGTCAATCTTGCGCACGACCCCCAAACTGCTGTCGGAGAGGTAGAACACATCGCCAGTTGGCGAAAACACAATATTTCGCGGCGTGACGTAGCCGGTGAGAACCTGGCGAACCTTACCGGTTTTCAAATCATAAACCACTACATCTGGACGCTGACTGTAAGAGACCACCGCCGTCGTTTCATCAGGGCTGACGGCCAGCGAGTTGTTGTGAATATCGCCGTCAAACGTCCAGCGATCTTGCGCGGCCCACGCGCTCATCGATGCGGCCAACGCAACACCCAACGTCAGGGCTGTGACGGTTTTCTTTATCACATTCATCAGAATTTCCTCATAGGGTAAGCAAGGCACCC
The DNA here is from genome assembly GCF_032587875.1 of Pseudomonas syringae group sp. 243L2. Classification (NCBI taxonomy): domain Bacteria; kingdom Pseudomonadati; phylum Pseudomonadota; class Gammaproteobacteria; order Pseudomonadales; family Pseudomonadaceae; genus Pseudomonas; species Pseudomonas syringae group sp. 243L2. The sequence continues at coordinate 138,243 of NZ_JAWHPL010000014.1, read as the reverse complement.
AGTCGCGCCTTGGCATATACAACTCGTTCATCGCTGCAGGGCAATGAGTTGACTTTATGCGTCGTTGATAAATTCCGCAAACAACTTGTTTTGGTAGCTCTTACCTGTTTTATAAATAGGTCTAGCTACTCCTGGCTCACGAATTGACTGCATTTTTCCCAGAATCGCTCAAGCCCAGGCGAGATGTATTTGTCCCGGTGACGGATCAGAAAAAAACGTCGGGTCAGTGCAGGCAACGCGTGCGGCAGTTCAACCAAGACTTCAGAGGCCAGTAGATCCCGAACGACCCAGCGGGACAGGCAACTGATGCCGATGCCTTGTGCGAGGGTATGCTTGATGGCCTCTGAACTGCCGATCTGGCGCGTTTCGGCGAGATCGTGCAAATGACGCAGCAGCAATTGTTCGACTTCTTCACGGGTACCAGAACCTGGCTCGCGCAGTAGCCATTCAGCGGTACGAAGATCATCAAGTGTGACCTGCTGCTTTAGTGCCAAGGGGTGCCGTTGGCCTGCGGCAATAAGCAACTCATCAATTAGCCAAGGCTCGGCACTGAGTTCGGGCAGGTGGCAAGGCCCCTCGATCAGGCCCATATCAATCTCGAAATCAGCGACTCTTCTTGCGATAGCCATGCTGTTGGCCATGTCGACATCGACCCTCAAATGTGGTGTTGATTGACGTAGCTCACCGAGAATCAATGGCAGAACATAATTGCCTATCGTGGTACTGCATCCTACCCGCAAGCGTGTCTTCAGCCCGGCATGGCCGGGTAAGAAACTGGCCTCTATCTGTTGTGCATTCTCAAGCATCCTTCTGGCTTGAGGCAGTAAGGCATGGCCGTTATCGTTCAGCACTAAACGCTTGCCTACACGGTCGAACAGCCTGGTATCCAAGGCGCTTTCCAACTCGTTCAGTGCGGCGCTGGTTGCAGATTGGGACAGTGACACCGAAATGGCGGCGCTGGTGGTGCTACCGTGCTGCGCGACGGCGCAGAAAATTTGTAGCTGGCGTAGGCTTAGCTTCATGTAATCTACCTTCTTTATAGGTCATATAAACCTATACTATCCGTTTTTACCGCTATTCCCATCAAGCTATACTTCAACCATGTCATATTGAAGGCACACTGAAGCGGGAGCGCGAAAATGAGTGAGACACGACTCGCAGCTATAATGGGCGGCAGCCATCCACTGGCGGCTTTGTCCAATCCACGAGAAGCGATCCGGCAGTTCACACCCAACTGGTTCGCCGCCACGATGGGCACCGGGATTCTGGCGCTGGCTCTGGGCCAACTGCCCTTTGTTGCGCAGTGGCCCAAAGCGTTAGGGGAAGCCTTGTGGTTTTTTAATATCGTGCTGTTTTGCCTGTTTACGCTGATGTACGCGAGCCGTTGGGTATTGTTCTTCGACGAGGCCAAACAGATCTTCGGCCACTCCACTGTATCGATGTTTTTTGGAACTATCCCCATGGGATTGGCGACCATCATCAACGGTTTTCTCCTTTATGGTTTGCCACGCTGGGGGGGTGGGGTAGTCGCTTTAGCGGAAGTGTTGTGGTGGATCGATGTCACCATGGCATTGGCCTGCGGGGTGCTGATCCCGTATATGATGTTTACTCGCCAGCAGCACAGCATTGATCAGATGACAGCGGTATGGCTGCTGCCAGTAGTTGCGGCTGAGGTGGCTGCCGCCAGTGGCGGTCTATTGGCTCCGCACCTCGCTGATGCGAGCGCACAGTTCACCATGCTCATCACCAGCTACGTGCTGTGGGCCTACTCGGTGCCCGTCGCCTTGAGCATACTGGTGATCCTGTTACTGCGCATGGCGCTGCACAAACTACCTCATGAAAGCATGGCAGCATCGAGCTGGCTGTCTTTAGGGCCGATCGGTACCGGGGCTTTGGGGATGTTGCTGCTGGGCAACGATGCTCCAGCAATCTTTGCTGCTCATGGAATGGCAAGCATCGGCGGCGTAGCCGAGGGCATTGGCTTGATCGGTGGTGTGCTGTTCTGGGGGCTGGGATTGTGGTGGATGGTATTGGCGCTGCTAATTACCGGGCGCTACTTCAGGGAGGGCATTCCCTTCAACCTCGGCTGGTGGGGCTTCACCTTTCCGCTGGGAGTGTACGCCGTAACAACCCTCAAATTGGGCTCTATGCTGCACCTCACGTTCTTTAGCTTCTTTGGCGTGGTGCTGGTGTTGATGCTGACTGTCATGTGGATGATCGTCGCGGCTAAAACCCTGGCTGGTGCCTATCGCGGCAACTTGTTCGTCTCGCCGTGTATCCACTCGCTGAACAAGGCGAGCAAAACCTGAGCCTTTGGCTACTTGATCGACTGTTTGGCGTGACGCAGTGTGGACAAAATGCGCTGCCTAACATTCGGGTGAGTGCAAACAGAAAGGGGACTTGGGTGTGGCATTTCCAGCAATGAAAAATTAGGGAAGGCGAGCCGAACACGCGGTATGGCTTTCTGGGCAACACGTCCGGCAAACACGATAGTGACGAGATCAGGGAAAAGCGTCAGTAGCGTGATCAGCATCTCGATACCTTCCTCAATTTGCGCTCTGCGGAGCGGACCCTTGGGCTTATCGAGATCTGGTAACCAAGGGTACAAATTCCAAAGGACGGTTTTGTGACGTGCCAGTCCAACCTGCTCAATGAAACCTTTCAGGTTGCGTTGTGCAGGCCCCGGATTGTCTCTTGAGACATACCGTGGAAGACTGACCGTTCGAGCGGGCGATTCCAACAAGATCAATACCCTTGCGAAGACGCCGCCATCCAGTGGATCGAAATACGGTAAAGTTCTTCCGCCCGTGGACTGGGCCATTACCCAGCGCGTCAATTCAGCAGTTTTCGGCAGCAGCAAAAAGTCTTCTCTTACCTTCAGAGAAATTTCCTGCTCTGCGCTCTTCTGATTGAGTAACACTACTTGCAAGCCTCCTTCTTCAGGTTATAGGCCGCTACCGATTTACGAATATCTTCCCGCGCTTCGTCTGCGCTCCCCCAGCGGCCCATTTTCACCCACTTACCCGGCTCTAACGCTTTGTAGTTTTCGAAGAAGTGCTGAATCTGTGCGAGGAGTAACGCAGGGAGGTCAGAGCATTCCTTTACATTGCTGTACATAGAGCTGAGTTTTTCATGAGGCACTGCGATTACCTTGGCATCCGCACCAGCTTCGTCCGTCATGTACATCACACCTACTGGGCGACTGCGGATGACAACGCCAGGTGATACCGGGTAAGGGCAAATCACGAGGACGTCCAAAGGATCGCCGTCATCGCTCAAGGTATTTGGAATGAACCCGTAGTTAGCCGGGTAGAACATCGGCGTGCTGAGGAAGCGATCAACGAAGATCTGTCCACTTGGCTTGTCCACCTCGTACTTGATCGGCGAGTGGTTTGCAGGAATCTCGATAACGGTGAAGAAGTCATCGGGGATCGCGTTACCAGCTGGAATATCCGTGTAGCTCATGCTCATATCTCCAAGCGTCTAGGAAAGGCCAATGCCACTGACGTTTTTGCCAACAGCTATACGTGGTTCGTTTTTTTACGGTAACCAGTCCAACAGGTTTACCGGCGATAGGCCGTCAGCGCACGAATGCATCATGTCCTGCATAAAACGCACGGCTGCCAAGATGCTCTTCTATTCGCAGAAACTGATTGTATTTCTCGACCCGCTCCCCCCGGCATGGAGCTCCTGTCTTGAGATGGCCAGTCCCCATCGCGACAGTCAGATCAGCGATGGAGCTGTCCACCGTCTCCCCGCTACGATGAGAAACCATCGCCCCCCAATTTGCCCCATAGGCCATTACGATGGCGGCCTTGGTCTCAGTCAGGGTTCCGATTTGATTGGGTTTGATCAGTACGGCATTGGCGACGTTTTCTGTGATGCCTCGCTGGATCCGTTCGACGTTGGTGACAAACAGGTCATCTCCAACCAACTCGATCCGGTCACCCAGCGCAGTATTCAATAGCTTCCAGCCCGCCCAATCGTCTTCCGCGAGGCCATCTTCCAGTACCGCAATCGGGTACTTGTCGACCCAGGAGGAATAGAGGCTAATCAGCTCTTGGGCATCGACCTTACGACCTTCCGAACGCAGATGGTAAAGACCGTTTTCATAGAAACCGCTGGATGCTGGATCGATAGCGATCTCGATCTGAGATCCAGGGGCGTAACCGGCCCTTTCAATTGCCTTGAGGATCAGCTCAATGGCATCTGAGTTTTTCTTGAGCGTCGGAGCAAAGCCGCCTTCATCTCCGACCGCAGTTGAGTAGCCGGCGTCCTTAAGCACCACTTTCAGCTCGTGGTACACCTCAGCGCCCCAACGAAAGGCTTCCTTGAAACTGCCAGCCCCTGTAGGTGCAATCATGAATTCCTGAAAGTCAGGGCCTTGCCAGTTGGCGTGAACACCGCCATTGAGAATATTGAACATCGGGACGGGCATTCTTGCTGCTTGCTCGCCGCCCAGATATTGGAACAAGGGCAAGTTCAGCGCAGAAGCCGCCGCTCTGGCAACGGCGAGGCTCACGCCCAAGATCGCGTTTCCTCCAAGCCTGGATTTATCAGAGGTTCCATCCAGCTTAATCATAAAATGATCAATTTGTTCCTGGTCAATCGCATTCATGCCCCTCAGAGACTCAAGTATTTCGGTATTCACATTGCTAACGGCCTTTAACACTCCCTTGCCGGAGTACCGCTGTGTATCTTTGTCACGCAACTCAACTGCTTCGTGAGCGCCTGTAGAGGCACCGGACGGTACTGAAGCCCGGCCCATGGCGCCGCACTCCAAGGTGACGTCGACTTCAACGGTAGGGTTGCCGCGTGAATCGAGAATTTCACGTGCATGAATGGCCTGGATTTGCGTTTTCATAGATCTTCTCCAAGTAACGATTCGGGAACGTCATTAACGATGTGAAACCGTTGATAGGCCTCTATGTCGGACGTCAGCTCTCCATGAGTATCCTGAACAGCTGCACTGCCGACACCGCAATTGCGGTAACCAAGAAGCCTCCAATAATTAGTTCAGGAATCTCTCCCACCAAGGGCATGAACTGCCCTCTTTTTGCCATCTGGAAAAGCTCCATCATTTGGTTTGAAGCAACCATTACAGAGCAGCAATACGCCGTCTGGGCTTGTAGCCTGACGCGCCTTTGATTTAGCAGATGAAAGGTCAGCAAGGACACTCCAACGCTTACGATGAAAAGCGCGGCGAACTCATAGACGGATCCTGTGAAAAACCTGCCCATCACAAGCCCGAATACGATGCTCAGCGTCACTGCGCTCATGTGGTCTCCCAATTCTCTAAAATGATTTTGATGAGCCGACGTCGGTGAGCTCCATTTCGCGATCTCATCTTTGGATTGCCAACCGCCATCGCGCTCAATGTTGCTGTGCTCTCAGCTCGTAGCCCGGTACGCAGGTCTGGGCTACGTCGGCCTTGCAGGACTTCTCACTGGGCATACGCAGCGTGACCAATGCGCCTTCGAGCGAGGTGACTATGTACCACCCCTCGCTCGAGACCTTTTGACTGCCTGCGATGCCGGCCAGAAAAAGTGACCAGAAAACCAGTCCTACGAGAAGCGGCTTGTTGTCACGAGCCCAGTTAGCAGGTGCTGGCTGTGGACGTAGGTTATAAACTCGGTACATGGCGCTTATCCTTTTTATTGGTTGTCCAACAAGGTGCGTTTTTTAGTTTTTCGCCTGGCCCACTCGACCGTATTCGATGGGCAATTTGATATAGCTCAGTGAAAACGACTCCTTGGCCAAGGCCTCCAGCAACCTGTCGCACCCAATTTCATCAGTGGATATCGTCACCGTGACGGGATGATCGGCACCGCTGAGGAAATGTGCGGTATGCAAACGCCCCAAATGATCTAGCCCCTCTGTACCGCTTACCAACGTCGCACCCAGCGCGCCCTCTCGCTTTGCGAACTCGACCAACCACTCTCCCAGTGGAAGGTGCTGGTAGTTGGTACTCTGTTCGGTGAAAAACGTCAGTTGAAAGCCGTTCATAGCTACATCCTCTAATGTCGCGAGTGACCGACGCTTCGGTCGGCCTTACCTCTTCATTTCCGAGCTGTTTTCAAACTGAATTACGACGCGTCAGTGAGCGGTAACTCACATAAGAGAAGAACTGCTCGCACTTTGCGTAACTCGTCAGCGTGGTCGCGCAGGAATGCGCGCAGCTTGTCCTCTGTATCCAGCAATTCCAGACACTGGGGATGACGCATATCGCCAAGCTCCGGGTGATGATGGGAGATGCGATAGCCTGGCAAATAACCTGCAGAAATCGTCTTGAGCATGACCTGCTCAATTTTTGCTTTTTGAGCAACTTTAAGGAGGTGCTGGGCTAGTGCAGGTGCGCTTAGGTGGTGCCAGAAGCTGGTCACGCGAGCCCGGCTAGCGCCAGGAAAATAGAGTTGCAAAGCTCTCAGGCGATCTTGGTGATGTTCAATCATTTCTCTTCCCCCGCAAGAGTCACTTTCCGCTCGCTGGCGGATTCACTTTGAGCATGAAATTGCTTGATATCAGAGAGCCGGATTTCCTCCGGAAGAGGACGGTGATGCTTGCTGTGGGCGACGCGCTGGGCGTGATAGATCCCGGTGTGTCCGGATACGAGGTAACTTGCGATACAGGCAATGGCTGCAAGCGGAGCAATTTCGGGCCCGAAGAGCTCCATGGCCATAACGATGGTTGCCAGTGGCGTATTAGCTGCACCGGCAAAGACGGCGACAAAGCCGATACCAGCCAGCATGCCGAAGGGAAGGTGCAAGAGGGGAGCCAGCGCATTCCCCAAGGTGGCACCGATGTAAAACAGCGGTGTGACTTCGCCGCCCTTGAATCCAGTCCCCAGGGAGACAACGGTGAACACCATCTTTCCAAGCCAGTCCCAAGGGGCCATTGGCATTTGAAAGGATTGGACGATGCTCGGAATGCCTAGCCCGATGTACTTATCAACGTCGATGTAATGGTTACTACCGAGCGCCCACACTGCGACTGCGATCAGCAGGCCGCCGGCGAAGGGTCTTAATGGTGAATAGGTGATAAGCCGCTTAACGGAGGCTCCGAGCTTGTGGGTCGCAGTCGCGAATAGCAGGCCGGTAAGGCCAAAGACAATCCCAGCTGCCACCACAGCCATGACGCTCCACAGCTGCACCGGAACCACTTCGCCAATGACGTAATGCGTGTGAACCACGCCCCAGGCTTGCCCCACCTGGTCAGCAACGATTGCCGCAACCACGCAAGGGAAAAGCGCGTCGTAACGCATACGTCCAATGGCCAATACTTCAAGTCCGAATAAAGCCCCGGCAAGAGGGGTGCCGAAGACGGACGCAAAGCCAGCACTGATACCGGCCATGAGAATCACCCGACGGTCTTCGCGGCGCAGACGGAAGACATGCGTCAGTTGATCGGCAAGGGCACCGCCCATTTGCACCGCCGTCCCCTCACGTCCCACAGATGCACCAAAAAGGTGGGAAATCACGGTTCCAATCAGCACCATCGGCACCATGCGCAAAGGCACGATCTTCTTAGGATCATGGATCTCATCGATGATCAGGTTGTTTCCGGCATCAACGGGTTTGCCTATCAAGTGATATGCAAGTCCCACAGCAAAGCCAGCCACTGGCAGGAGCCAGATCACCAAAGGATGGGTTTCTCGCCACTGGGTGGCATGATCCAAGGAAAGGAGGAATAACGCAGAAGCAGAGCCTGCCAAAAGAGCTACAAGACCTGCAAGCGCAAGCCATTTCGCTATATAGGGAAGTAAGTCGAGTTGTTCAGGTCGTCGAAATTTAGACATTTGGCCAGCCACAAAAAAGTAAGTGGGCCTGACCAAAAAGGGAATCTGAGCGCGAACGCCTACAGACCTGATCGATCAGGTTTCTGTAGGCATCATCAGCTGCTACGGGCGCAGCGTTTGGTTAATGGAGGAATGCCATCTCCAATGCGCCGATCTTAGCTAGGTCTGTCCAAAATGTAAAATCGTGTTTCGGAGTACGAGGCAAGCGAAGGCGTCTTCGAGTCACCGCTTATGAAAGAGGGCCAAACTAGGTGACCTCTGTTCCGACGAAGCCCAGCTCAACTGGGGTTTTTATGTAAAACAACGAGATATCTTCAAGCTCCAATCGCTTGAATAACTGTTCAGATTCGTCCTCGGTAATGGCCATACGAATTTCGGTAGGCTGATCCGCTAGTTCAAAAAAATGCGAGGAATGCAGCCGGCCGGTATGCCCAAAGCCTTCGATACCTGTGGACAGGGTCGCACCCCGCAGTCCCATTTCTTTCGCCAAATCAACGACCCAGTCGCCGAGCATCTTTCCCTGATAGCGACGATTTTGTTGAGTAAAGAAAGTCACCAGAAAACCTTTCATATTCCTCTTCTCAGCGCGTGCTGATTATTTGATAGGACAGAAGCCCGGCAGCCGTCATTACCAGCGAGCCCACGACGTGTATTGCTGACCGGGTGGAGCGACTGGCTCATACCTATGGCAAGACGTGGCACACCTGGCACACCGATCAAGACAAAACACTTCCCCTAGGTGTTCCACAACTGATGATGGGGATCACAGCTGACGGCCAGGCTGATCCCGCAATGCAGCAACAACGCAACCAACGCTTGGGAATCGTCAAGTCGGCAATCAAAGCTCAACGAGCCGATATTCAGATCCCCAAAGCAGATCCAGGTGCGGATGGATGGCAGCATGGGAAGACAATTCAGATCAATGATCCTACGGGACATCTTCACGGGCCCGCAACGTCACCCACCCCACAAAACACAAACAGCCGATCAACCCAATAGCCAATAGACTGTGCAATCCCTGCAGGCTCAGGCTCAGGGAGGACGGTATATCGCCAGACAGTCTAGGTCCGATATCCAAGGACATCGGACGAGTCCGCTGACGTACGTGAATACCTTAAACCTTGAAACGATTGACCAGCTGATTCAGATTAACCGCAAGCTTCGACATCTCGTTGCAAGCGCTTGCAGTCTGGCTTGCACCTGCAGAACTTTGGGAGGCCAGCTCGCGAATGCTAACCAGATTGCGATCGACTTCCCGGGCGACGTGCGCCTGTTCTTCCGAAGCGGTGGCGATGAGAATGTTACGCTCGTTGATGCCCGTAATAGCTGTCGCGATCTGGTCAAGCGAACTGCTGGCATCGCCTGCGACGCTTAGGGATTCTGCAGCCAGTTCTCTGCTGGTGGCCATCGCCTTCACGGCCTGGTCAGAATCGTTCTGAATGGCCTGAATCATCTGCTCAATTTCTTGCGTAGACACTTGCGTGCGGTGAGCGAGGGCTCGAACTTCGTCGGCAACGACTGCGAAGCCTCGGCCTTGTTCACCCGCCCTAGCGGCCTCGATCGCGGCATTGAGCGCAAGCAGATTGGTCTGCTCAGCAATGGCTCTGATCACCTCAACCACTTTGGAAATGTTCTGTGCACGATTGGACAAGCCAGTGATCTGCTCGCTGGTGTCGCGCACGTTGCTCGACAGCTTTTCGATGGACTTAAGCGTCTGCGATACACGCTCCAAACCAACCTCCGTATAGCCCTGACCTTTCCTGGACTCTTCGGAAGCTGATTCGGCATTGCGTGCTACCTCGTCCACTGCAGCGCTCATCTCGGTGACAGCAGTTGCAGCCTGATTTACTTCATCATTCTGCGACACCAGGCCAAGGCTGGATTGCTCAGTCACCGCGGTCATTTCTTCCGAGGCGGCAGCCAGTTGGGATGAGGAGTCAGCGATCTGCGTGATCGTGCTTCGAAGGTTCTGCTGCATCGTGGCCAACGCGCTCAAAAGCCTGCCTGCCTCGTCGGTACCGCTTACCTCAACCTCCTTCGTCAGGTCGCTTGAGGCAATGCGTTCGGCGACGCTAAGGGCGCTCCCGATGGGCGACGTAATCGTTTTGGTTAGAAGAGTTGCCAAACAAAGAGTCAGGAGCGCGACGAAGATAATCAGGCCGATGACGATGTAAAGACCTGAATCATAAACTTGCGTCGCTTGAACACCGGCAAGCGCAGCGCCTTTGTTATTGAATTGTGTTAATTCCTCGACCTGAGTTTCCATTTGGTTCGTGAGGGGACGTATACCGGTAGCGACGAGTTTGACAATCGAAGCGGTGTCGCCTGCCTTCAACAAAGGTTCCAGCAGATCCAGTTGGCTTGCGTAATCGTCGTAGGACTTTTTCACGGCCAAGAACAACTGTCGCTCCTGGTCACTCGCAATGAGGGTCTCATAGTTATAGACCGCATCCTTCATGGCTTTCCGGTAGGCAGGAAATTTGACGATGGTCTGCTGAACGGTTTGAGGATCGGCAACGGCCCGCTGGGTCTCCAACCGGACGCGAAGGACGGTGGAGTTCATCATCGCGGTTTGCCGAATACTGGGTAGCCAATTCAGTTCGACATCCTTTTCCGTATCGCGAAGCTTGCCCATCTGCAGTATGGCGATGACGCCCAAGACCACGACCAGCAAAATGATGGCCGAAAAAAACAAGGTGGCGCGTGGAGCGAGGTTTATATTTCTGAGCCGCATAGGACTTCCCACTGCAAGATGGCCAGAGGCCTGGTCTTGAAGCTATCGGCTAGAAATCGTGAAGGATTATGGCTGTTCGTCAGCTCGTTGACACCACGTCCCCCGGCGGCGCATGCGTACCATTGTCGGTTATGGCCGTTACTTACCAATGTAAGAAATACGTTATCACGCTAATTCAGGAGGGCTGACCGTATGTCTATCATTGAGCCAGTTCGGCATTATTTTCATAGACGCGAAGCTGAAATGATGATTCAGGTGGCGCACAAGTTGAGTTTGTTGGTTCAGGAGCAAGCAGCGCCACGAGGCAACTTCGTTTTCCCTGGGATGGACTATTTGGCCAGGCTGGAGGTCGAGGGCAAGCGAGTGGGCCACATTGATTACTGCATCAACCCGCTGCAGGACCGGCTCTACATCGACAAGATCGAAATCGACGCAGATTATCGACGACGCGGGTTCGCCTTAAGCGCGCTCTGGCAACTCTGGCAAAAGCACCACCTGCCCATAGTGCCCCTGTATCAATTTGGCACATCAGATGGATTCTGGCACAAGGCGCGGATACGTTTTGCGGCGGTGGGAGCCGTAATCGGAGATGAGATTCGTAGCATGGAAATGATCGCCGAAATGGATCGCTGGCAGCACCTAGTGCCTGAGCCGATCCATGAGCGCTTGCAGCGTGAGCTCATGGCATCGGATGAGTGGCCTGCTATTAAGGCTAAATGGGACGCGGAGTACGGTCCATGCCGGGAGAATTGATCTCAATTGAGGATGGCGGACGTCGGCTTACGGCGGCGGAGTTCCAGCAACTGACGGCTGTACCCTCAGCCGTGGAGTGGTTTGCCAATATCGATAATCCACGTACCCGCCGGGCGTATCAGATCGACCTACAAGACTTCTGCAGTTTCGTCGGCTTGGCCGGGGCCGAAGAGTTTCGGGCCGTGACGCGCGCACATGTCCTGGCCTGGCGCGCTCGGTTGGAGCAGCGTGGTCTGGCCGGAGCAACGATCCGGCGTAAACTCGCCGCGCTTGCCAGCCTGTTTGATCATCTGCTCGAGAACAATGCAGTGGCAGGGGGCAATCCGGTCCACGGCGTCAAGCGGCCCCGGATCGAAAGCAACGAAGGGAAGACGCCCGCGCTCGCGGACCACCAGGCCAAGGCGCTTCTCGATGCGCCGCCGGCTGACAGCCTCAAGGGACTACGAGATCGTGCTGTGCTGGCCGTGCTGCTGTACCACTGCCTGCGCCGGGAGGAGGGCGCGCAGTTGAAAACCAGCGACTTGCAGGAGCGACGGGGCATTAAGCACCTGCGGGTGAACGGCAAAGGCGGCAAGCTGCGCTGGCTACCGCTGCACCCCGTGGCCGCCGAACGTATCTACGCATATATGGAAAAGGATCTTGAGCGAGGAGCAGGGAATGGGTCGCTGTTTAGGTCACTACGAGGTCGCGCCTCTGGTACCGGGCTGAGCGCCGATGGCATTTATAAGATCGTGTGTCATTGGGCGATGTCTGCCGGCATCAAGGTTGATGGTCTGGGCGTCCATGGTTTGCGGGCCACGGCGGCGACAAACGCGCTTGAGCATGACGCGGACATTGCCAAGGTGCAGATCTGGCTGGGGCACGCAAACATCAGCACGACGCGTTTGTATGATCGGCGCGGCCAGCGACCGGAAGACTCTCCGACGTTTAAAGTCAAATACTGAGAACCGCGGATTGTGGGCCACCCTTCAACCACTACCACTCGTCGGAGAATTAAGGTTGGTAATTACTGCTCACTCCAAATCTCGAAATTTGACGGAAAGGCTCGTAGAGGTCTCCCGGATGCTTCCAGATACCTCAAAACACCATTTCTACGAAAATCGCGTAGTCATAAAAACCCCCGCGCGAGGCGGGGGCAGAGTGCATCACTGTCTTTATCAGGTGGCAATGCAATTTTCTTGCGTTTAACATCGGTGCAACACATGACGCATACAACGGGACCTAGGAAATCTCAGAGTATTGCTGGTAACCCTCTGCGTCAACTCCTCTAGGGGGTTTACTCGCTGTCGTGTGGATATGTCAGGAGCCTAATCCTGATCCCATTCACTCTGCGAGGACATCGCCATGCTGCGATTCATACCTGAAGAGTTGATTAGAGCGCTGCAGACCGTTTACTGGTCTATTCGTCTGATTCGACTAATTCAACAAGTCTAAGCAACACCAGCAGGGGCATGCGCCCCTGCTGCCTTTCTGTTCGCATCTGTGACGATCCGTCAATTGACTCATTGGTACGCCACGGCTGCGCCGTTGGGTACTGTCGCCGGCAGTGCGACCCCCACGTTACCAGATGACGGGGTGACAAGGCTGCCAGACGACGCCGTTCCGATGGCCAGCGACCCCCCAGTCAAATTGATCATCTCTGAAACAAGACCGGGAGGAGGGGATCCGACGAACGCGTAACTTCGTCCAGCATCGATCACTCCCTCCACCCCAGGGTAACGCGCGTACCAGGTGGGCAGTGCCAACTGGTTATCGGCCACCGTTCCTGATGCAGCTTTGTGAGCGTAGGCATACTCGGCCAAGGCATTTCTGTAGACGAGGACGTTATGAGCAATCAAGGAGATTTCTACGGTCTGGGAGCTCTGTTCTGCCTGGTGTGACTTCTCATAAACCATTCCGAGCACTGCTGTAATCACCACCATTGCAAGCCAGTAAATGTTCACTCTACGTCCTCGATGACAGTTATGAGCCTGGTCAGAACTGACAACAGAAAATGGTGGCGTAATCGTTCTGGCCGACCACGATTCCTGGGGTACTGCTGAATCGTTGGCCTGAGCCGGCCGTGTCCCAACCAACTTTTGTGTAGCCGACTGGGCAAGCGTAGGTAGTGACGTCGTTTGCGTCGTAGCCGGGGATGGTTTTTGCCGTGCAGGTAGGGGCACTGGAACCGTTCACCACCCAGACCTGGTTATCACAAGAAAGGGATCGACCCGTACTGGTTCGACCAACCATACCGTTTGCAGCACAGGCAGTGCCGGCAGTTGCAACGCCATTCAGCTGCAGGTATTCACCGACGGTCGCGCGACCTTCCGAAGTCACTGTCCCACCCCGGATGTTCCCGGCTGTGTAGAGGTTCTTGTCGCCGTAGACCCGAACCCAGTCCGAGTCACTCATGTACCAGCCACCACCCCATTTTTCGCTGTACCAGCCGGTGTCGCCCTGAGTGCGAAACCAACCGCCTGTGACAGTCTCGCCTGATATGCGGGCAGCCGCCCCCGTGAGGTTGGCCGAGGCATTCACCGACTGCGCGTATACATCACCTGCAGCGATGACGTTGCTCTGGGCTGTGACGCTCCCCGACGCACTCACATTCCCCTGGGCTGTGACAGATCCCGAGGCACTCACATTGCCAACGGCGTTCACTGACCCAGCAGTGTCGACATTACCTCCAACCGTCACTGTTCCAGAGGCGTTCAATGCAGCCACATCGTTGACATTGTTTCCTCCCATACTGAGCGCCGTGTTCATGCGATTGAGTTCAGGCTTTCCTGGGATGGCGTTGCGGTACAGGTAGTCGTTGGAGAGCGTGCCATCCTGGAGAAACAAGGCACTCGCAGTGTGGCCAACGCCTGGGTTGATCCCATAGTTGCTCAGCGCAAGTTGCCAGCCGCCTCGTACTCCTTGGATAACGCCGGTGTTGTTGAACGGGATGAAGCCACCCGGCGCACCCATATTTTCCGCAATCGTCCGGGTACCGATCTCATCGATAGCCTGGCCACCGGTAGTGATCACGATGGATTCGAGCTGGTTGACGTTGACCCTTCGAGCAAGCACCACGAAGCTTTGACCGAATGCATTTGTGTCACTGAAGCTGGCTGGCAGATAGTTGGTGTTGCGTAGCATCTGAGGGGTAATCGTCGCAGGCGTGGTTGTGCCCGCCGATCCATAGACCGTTGCGAAATTGTCCTTCAAGTATTTAGAAGCGGCCTCTGCGATCTGCTGCTGCTGCTGAGCTGCGATTTGATAGTTCTGCGCATCCATCCTGTCGGCCATCAGCGAGACGCCTATGGCCGACGCAATGGCGAAAATGATCAGGCCGAAGAGCAGCTCGATCACCACAAAACCATTCTTTCTGGTCTGGCCATGCTTGAGAACATTCATCCCCAGAGGCTCCTGTTCGATTGTTGATCCACATCCTGGCTAAGCATCGCGATCTGATTCGAACGGATCTTCTCGCGAATACCAGGGCCGTCAGGTCCAGTCAGTGAAAGGCTCTGGATCTTCAGATGTCGCATTTCGCCTTCACCTTCGAGGGCAAGCGCAGCTACAGCTACCAAACCCTGTGACAGAATTGATCGGACGTTGCTGATGGCCGGCTCCGCAAGAGTCGCTACTCGCTCGATCGCCTGCGGTACTGTTCCCGCGTGAACTGTGGTGATGATGAACAGGCCATTGATTGCCGCTCGCACTGCCTGAACTGCCGTGGGGGTGTCTCTGATCTCACCGATAAGCATCATGTCCGCGCCAGAGCGGAGGCCTCTCATCAAAGCCTCCTCATACCCGCCATTGCGTCTCGAAACCTGCATCTGGATGCAACGACCAGGTCCGTGACGACCGTTCAAATCTGTCTCAGCTGGATCCTCTGCAGCCAACGCGATCCCACCGCACGCATTTAGCCTGGCGATGATCAGCGAAGCTGCGCTTGACGTCTTACCGGTGCAAATCTCGCCGCAAAAAATCACCAGGCCGCGCACCTGCTTCGTAAGTAGCGATTCGACAAGGTCTTCAGGAAAACCCAATTGGTCGAACTGCCGGACCTGCGCATTTGATCTGCGCAGTACGAACACGGCCTGGCCAAAGGCATCGGGTATCTGAGTGACGCGAAGCACCGTTCCTTCTTTGATCAACGAGAACTCAGGATCCTGATGCACTTCAAAATGCTTTGCGCATTCCTCCCGTAATAGCAGGGCGCTTTCTTTCCAGTTTTCCGGAGCCTCGACACGTCCGCTCTGGCCATCCAGGCCTTTTACGTCCGTAAAATCCGGCCCCAAGTAGAGGTCACTAAAAGGCGTGTCGATAATTGGGTTCATGCTCAGTAGGCCGTCCAAGCCAACGTGTTGCTATCAGTAGAGCAGCCACTGGTGGCAGCAGCTGAACTCACCTCGCCGTTCACAACTGTGCCGCCATTGATAGAGGTGGTGACCTTCTGCCCGCGTCCAATCTTCGTGGCCAGTGTCACACAGGCATCTTGGGGCAAACCGGCCTCGGTCACGGTGAATGTCATCCCGTTGGCAACCACAGTGACCTGGCCACTCCAGGCGTTGTAGAGCTTGCCGCTGGAGAACGACATATTGGGCAGGCCACGTATCGAGCTGAGCTGGGCGATCAGATCGGTCCCTGACGCTCCGTAACCGGTACTGCCTTTGAGCTTGCGAGTGTTCGCGATCAATTGACCGACGTTACCCTGTTCGTTGTTGACGTCCGAACTGCCCATCGCGCCCCAACCGTTGTAAAGGGCGTAGCCCATCCCGATCAGGATAACGATGAGAACGAAGAGCAATTCAATCGAGATATAACCGATCTGGTTCGCCCGAGCGGAGTGACTGGTGTTTTGCATGTGTGTGGTCCTGGGTATGTGGGTAACGGGTGTAGTGCTCAGTGCGTCATGCCTTGTGTGGCATTGCCGGTCATGCTGTAGGCCCCGACCATGACCAGAATCATCAACAGGCCGATCAGAACCATGGATACGAGGGACAGTGTCTTTGCGTAACGCTCGACCTGTTTCAGTGATATCTCCAACCAGCGAAGGCTGTAGCGGTGCACTGCAGCCGAGAAGCTCTGCGTAGTGGAGAGAACAATCAGAAATTGAATCGCTTCGTGGTCTGGGAATTCATGCCCGGAAAGATCTAAAGCCTCCCCAAAGTTTTTACCCATCCGAACCCCGTAGTGGGCGGCTTCCAGGCGTTCACGCAGCCACGGATTTGCCCCACGCTTTAACGTGTCCAACGCTCCGAGCGGATCGATGTTTGCTCGCAGCATGACCGCGATATTGAGGAGGAACGTTGAGCCGTGGAGCGCTTTGTAGATTGACCAGGGAGGCAAGATCTCCAGCCTTGTCCGCCAAGGGCCACGGAAGTAAGGCAGAGTGACGACACTGGTGACAACCAGGACTACCACAAGGCACAAAGTCAGAAGTCCCCAGTTAGTCACAAAGGTGGCGATCATGTGCAGAACCATGGGTGCGCCGGACCAGGCTTCTGGGTTGGATGAGCGGCTCATGGCCGGCACCACCCGGGTGGCGATTACGTTCAGCAAGTAGGCCATCAGGCTCCAGACAAAAACCGGGTACGAGGCCGTTGAGACCACCAGCTTCATCACTTTTTGCCGAGCTTCGATGATCCGCACGCAGTCGCTGAATGCCTGGATCAAGTTCCCTGACTTCTCGCCGGCGCTGATAACGGCGTGCTCCTGATAAGGCACCCAGTTAAGGCAGGCCTGGGCCAGCGTCTTGCCGCCGTCCACAGCTTTGCCTATGCCATAGCTGGCAAGCGCGATCGGATGTCGAGCACGTCGGCCTCCATCACTGTAGATCGATCCAATACGATCAAGAGCCAGGTCGAGCGGCACCCCGTTCTCGAGCAGAGCGGTCATGCTCTCGTAAAGCCGGATCCGCTCATTGCCTCCAAACTGGTTCCTGTAAAAGCCATCTACAAGCCCAGACCAGGCATCCATCACCTTACTGAGCATGGACTTCTGCCTCAGGCGCTTCGGCATCCAGCATGTAGCTGTCAAAATCCAATGGACCGACTACGGCCTCTGCCATGCGCGGGTCAATCAGCCCTGTATTTATCTTGATGAGCGTGTGGGCAACCTTCGTGATACCACCCATGTGCTTGACCCAATACTGGCGCGCAGCGCTTGGGCCATTTTTTCGGATCTCCTCCATGAACCGGTGGGTCGGGAGAAGAATCTCGGCGACAGCGGCCCTGCCGTTCACCCCGTCACGGCATAGAGAGCAACCCGGCCCAGCCAGATAGACCTGATCCAGCACGGTCATCTTTTCGAGCCGCTCGACCAGCTGCGGATCCAAGGTACTGATCTGGCTGCGCGCAGGCACGCGACACTTCTTGCACAGCGTTGGCAGCAGTGACTGGTTGATAAGGCCGACAATGAGTGTTGGGTCGGTGACCAGGCTTGTATCAGCCCCCATGTCGATCAGGCGAGGAATTGCTGCTACAGCGTTGTTGGTGTGCAGAGTCGATAAAACCAGGTGGCCGGTCATCCCCCCTCGCAGTGCCCCCTGAGCTGATTCAAGGTCTCGAATCTCCCCATACATCAGTATGTCGGGGTCGAGTCGCACGGAGTTTGTAATGGATTCTCCCCATGACTCATTGCTGCCAAGAGGGGACTGATTTGCACGCATCGGATATTCGGGCGGGTCCTCAACGGTCAGGATATGTTTTGTGCCTTTGCACTCTTCAGCCAGAAGGTTGATCTGCACCTGGAGCGACTTCGATTTCCCTGATCCAGTCGGACCGGTCAATATGATCACGCCGTAAGGAAGACTTCTCAGCCGCTTGAACAGCAAATTCTGTTCTGGCAGAAACCCCAGATCGCCGACGGACTGTTTCTCCTGATCGTCATAAATCAGTCGCAGCACCATCAAAGGCCCTTCGACGAGAGGGCGGGTTGCTACACGGGCCCCTGACAGTCCCAATTGATCGAGGAAGGTGCGAGCCATGCGCGCATCTTGTTTCAGTTCCGGTTGATAGTAGCCCTCAGATTTGACGTCACACATTGAGTTGAAAAGTGAAGAACAGAGCTCGTTTCCTACGGCGCTCTGGATCTGCCCGTACTCCCGCAAGAGACCGTCCTCACGAAACTTGATGTAGGTGATTTCGTGGCCAACGATGAAGTGAACGTCGGAAGCACGTCGTGCATGGGCCGCGCCGATGATACGAATCACCTCTTGTTGACGCTGGGTACTGTCTATAGATCCGGCGAAAGCTTTACCCGCATTCTGATACAGAGACTTGATGTCGCTGAGCGTGCTGCTGATGGTCTGAAACGGCACGCCGGCTCGGTCCAGGCGGTCCATAAATGCCATCACATAAGGGTCGTGCATGTGCTGAGACGACACGAGCAATTCTGCTTCTTCAGCCTCTGGGGCAGGTGCTAACAAGGCAACGAGCTGACGCAACTCGCTGGTGATGTCCCCCCACCGATTTCCCTCCGCAGTCAGGACGGTTCCGACCACGTCAGATTGCATGGCAATGGTGATCGGTTGCACGACTGCGGTCGGCCGGGCGACCTGGCGTGCCAACGGATCAGCCTCAATGTCTGGCTCAATTCGTACCGCGCCGCTCATCGCTGAAACTCCTGCGACATGCTGGACAGCGGACTCATAGCCGAGGGCTGCCCCGGAGCTACAGGCTTGAGTGTCTGCAGTGACATTTGGGGCGCGTCAACCGAGCCACTTGGTGCCCGGGTCGAGAAACCTAATGGATACCGGCGTCCGTCATGGCCCAGTACCACGCTGTCGAGTGACACGCTGATTACCTTGAATCCTCCTGGCAGCTCAGCATTACCAACAGATGCATCGACCTCGAAACCACTTCCGTACAGTAACGTTGCATACAGAGCGTTATTCATCCTGAACACGGTCTTGACCACCGGCAACTGCGGTGTGCTGTTGCTGGCCGGGGCGGGCGTCGTGTAAGCGTTCTGCGTAGTCTGAACCGGCACAGACGTGGTTGTTTTGGCTCCGTTTACGATGTCTTCCTTGGCACGAGCCCGCGCCGCCTGTGCTGTGAAGAGCAGGGTTTCACTCTGCACCTGGGACAACTCACCAATGTTGATCCGGCTCAGGTCGGTGGGAGATGGGTCGGCAGCGACGGCCATGTTGCCGGCAGCCACGCAGGACAATAGAAACGTCATCAGAATGGAGGCGCGAGGGTTAATACACATAGAGGTCACCTATGACGTTCCAGGTTAATTTGCCGTCTTGAAAGTCGGTTTTGATTTCACGCAGGCGCATGCCCGTGCTTTCCACGCCTTGAAGAACAGTCGCTGGCGGTAACAGGCTCGTGTAGCGGATCTCGAAGTGTCGATAATCCGGAGGCGGTGGTGGTGGAGGGGCTGGCTGGCCAGGCAAAGCTGGTGGCTGGACAACCGTCACAGGTACTTCCGTGATCTTGGGCTGGACGTTCTGGGCTTGCAGCCATGAAGTGATGCTGTCCAAGGCCTGCGTTGCCGGGTTCAGAACGTCATCACCCGCCAGCGGCAGCTCGAAGGTGAGCTTCACCGCGGCCATGTTGCCTTCGTCGTAGAACGCGGGCGTATCTGCAAAGTAGCCCGCCGTAGCGGCGCTGAAAGCGAGCGTGGTGCTGTTGCCGGTCCGGTTGTAGTTGGCTGACATCAGCGTTCCGTCGCATTTAGCTGAGACGAATAGCCATCCTTCGATTGCCGGTGGTAACTGGTCAATTGCGCCGTTACAGCCTCTAAGAAATACTGGGACAGAAGGCTGTTTTACCCACGGATGTACAAGCGCCTCGATCACAACTGGGGAGTTTGTTCGCTGGTTCAGGGCATCCAATTCGGCTTGCCTTGCAGCTTCTGCCGCTTGCTGCGCCTGACGAGCAAGTTGCAGCTTATGTTCATTCCACTGGTGCCACCCAATCAGGCCGGCCACGACCAAGGCACCAATCACCCCGGCTTTCAGCAGTTCCTGTCTGGACAGGCCGAATGCCAGCGGTGTCAGTTTGTATTCGCGCTTGAGATTTGATGGCTGCAACAATGCTTCAGGGTCGAATTGTTCGCCACCGCGACCAAACTCCGGGGGGAGAAAAATCTTGTCGAAGCTCATCGAGCGGCTCAGTTGCTGAGCCACCTTCTTTTTTATTTCCTCACTGCTGCCTACCAGGTCTGCACCGGGTATGACCGCACCTCGGTACACTGCGACCAAGGCGTATCTATCCTCGGCGTCCTCGATCTTCCAGGCAGCCAGCCACGATGCGCCCAGCTGCCCGGCGAGTGCAGCTGCAAGGGAATACATACCTTTGACTGCACCGTCATTCTGCGAAACAAATCCAGCCTGAATCACCGACTCGGTATGCCTGATGGCCACGATGTCCATTTGCTGGGTGCGACCAAACTGGCGTGCTTCCTTCATGTAGCCGGTAAGGCTACCCAACGGGTGCCACAGCAGGCCTGTAACGAAAGATCGTCCGTGATAAGTCAGAATCTGAACTTTGCCATCGCTGGGCGTTGGGGGGCGAGTAGCGCGCTTTCGTATCAGAGAGAACAGGTTCGCCATGTCAGTTGGTCACAATCGGGGTGATCAGCACTACCAGAACGCTTTTTGACGAGGTGCGCTTACGCCCACCTCCAAGCCCGAAGAATCCGGGGGAACCTGTGCCGATCTTGTCCGTGTTGTCGCTGAGCTCCTCAAAGCCCGACAGGATCAATGTCTGACCGCTGCGCAGCTTCACCTTCGGTGACAAACTTTTCGCATCGTAGTTGGGGATCTGGACGCTGGAGCCGTTGCTCGTGAATGGCTCGAAGGTAGGTTTGGAGCTCATATTGATCGATACCATGAGCAACATCTCGTCATCGTCCATCAAGCGAGGCTGCAGTGTCATGTTGAAGCCGGAGGTGATAGTGCCCGGAGTAATTGCCGTGCTGGAGCCCACTGACGCCGTGGTGTTGGTCTGAACCGATGGGATGTAGCCTTGGACGTTGCCGATCTGCAGCGGAGCAGGCTGCAGATTCAATGTGGTCACAGACGGCGATCGAACATTCGAGATCCGGGCCTGCTCTGCGATTGCCTGGATGATCGCGTTCGAACCTGCCCAGGCAGAGTTGGCCGTATCGACAATGCCAACAGAGCCCGAGATTGCGCTGGAGCTGATGCCTGGCACAGTATTCGAGAGAGACAGGCCCCACTTTGTGCTCAGCGAGTTGTAGACGGCCGCCCAGTTCAAAGCCAGCTGATCGGTGTCGGTCAGCGTCGCCTCAAACACCTTCACATTGAACAGCACTTGTTGGGTGATCGCGTGGTTGGTCTTGGCCAGATAGGTCTCAACGTTCGAAAGCACGTCGGGCCGGTCAGTCACGGTCAACGTCCCGGTCGACGGTGACAGATACATGCGACCAGGCGGCGAGGTACTCAGCATTGCCCTCACGTTGCTCTGGATGTCAGTCAGGATCGATGTGTTGAGAGTGACTGTAGTGCTCTGGTTGCTGCCCGAGTCACCCGAAACGCCTGAGGAACTGCTACCTGACGATGATCCGCTCGACGAACCACTTCCCGAACCTGAGGAGGTGGTCATACCGGATCTGACGGTGCTTTTGATTTCCTGCACGTCTCCAAATGCGTAGACGTCAAACACCTTGGTGTCGAAATAGCTGACCTGCACTGACCGTGAGGTGGGATTGAATCGATAGGTGAGTCCCAGCCGCGCGGTGACCTCATCCAGCAGACCCGAGGCTTTCCCTGTGAAGCGCAACCCACTGACGAGGTTCGGTGTCAGCATGGATGCGAAGTCAGAACTTCTCCCCTGAGAGGCCTGCGCCAGGTTGGAGCCGCCCGTAATACCTGCAGGCAGCAACCCGGCCAGGCTATCAGGGTTGGGGGCCGTGCTGATTGGAGGCGCATTGTTGCCCTGTGCAGGTGCATTAGCGTTCAGCAGGCCAGGATTGAGCGCATCCGGCGAGACCAGGACAGGGATCCCGCACTGTCTGGAAATGTACTGGGCAATTTCAGCAATTCCGACACTGCCAGCAGGCCTATATGCGACCTCACAGTCATACTTGGTGGGGATGCCTCGTCTCGCAACAACTGGCTGCGTTGAAACCCAGGGTTTGTCGCTGAATATCACTGTGTCCCGACGTTCCTGTTGCTGCTTGTTACGCTGGATAGCCGCGTAACGGCCGGCAGAATCGGCGGTAGCCTCTGCCCGTGCAGCGGCTTCATCCACCCGTTGCACTGAGCATGCTGATGCCGTTAGAACAGCGAGACTCAGAGCGGTCTGACGCATGAAGGGCATGCTCATTTTTTCCTCTCCGATACGTGCAGAACCTGCTGACCATTGCCCTCATTACCGTCCACCACAAAGGACCGTTTGGCGTTGTCGTACAGCGGGAATATCTGCCTGACCGCCGAACTGAAGGAGCCTGTAAAACTCAGCGGTGCTTCGATGGGGTAGTCCAGGTCCTCCGGTACCCAGATAACCTGCCAGCCGGCCCGCTTGGCCCAGTCTTCGACCGATTGACGCAAGGTACTGCCCACAGGTGCATTCCACGTTTGCTGTGGCGCAACGGTTGCTACGGGTTTCGCTGCTGGTTCAGGTTTCATCGGAGCCTGGCTGGTCGAAGCGATGCTCTTGGTGACGGTGGTCTGAGATGTGGCCTTCGCCGGAGCCGCGCTCACAGGAGTCGGCTTTTGCTGGGTAGGGGTGCCTTCCTTGGCTGGGGTGCTGATGGATGCAGCTGGTTGCGCTTTTGCCTGCGTGACGACCGTGGTTTGCGGTTGCCCTGCAGGCGATGTGTCCTTGCTGAATGGGGTTCCGGTTGCCGGGGCAGTTACAACGGTAACGGCAGGGGAGGTGCTGGCTACCGAGGTTGATCCAGTGCTGGCCGGTTGCGCAGGTTGAGCCAGTGCCACGGGCTTAGACGTCTCCGGCAGTTGGTAACCTGGCCGCAGTACAAAACACACACCGCGCGTTACTTCGTTGACCTTGACCTGCCATGCCGGACCGGCCAGTACCTGCAGCGTGTTGCGCAGGCTCATTGGCCCTAGCTTGTACTGGGCAGCAGGAAGAGGGCGTGTGAACAAGATGTTTACGTGACCGGTGCTCGGTGGGCACAAGGTGTAGCCTGAGCGGCTGACCACATACTGCATCGCATCCTGGACGGACGGATGCATATTGGCCGGAATGCTGACATCGATGATCTGGGCCATCAGGTCACGCTGTTCGGCCTCTGGAGCGGTATTCACCAGAGCGTATCGACCATAGCGAACCATCGGCTCCTGACCGGACTTGGCGCCACTTGAGTACAGGTCTGGCGAGAGCAGCTCAGGATTCTGGCTGCTATCGAAAGCTGGTCCAACCGGTTTGTCCGCTACAGACGTGCATCCGGCGAACAACGCGAGTATGGAAAGTGTAGAAAGCTGCCTGATCATGTGTGCCTTGACCCCATTTCTTGATGGTGGCCAAGGTGCCAGCGCTTAGGTTGCAAAGCACTGCTAAACCCTTAACGGATCGCTTCAGGTTATCTATGGAAGAGATGCATGTGGACGGAAGCGGTCCTCAATTACGCGACAACTCCACAGCTCAATGCATGCCGGTACCCATGCAGCACTTTTTGTATTTTTTCTTCGATCCACACGGGCACGGCTCATTACGTCCGACATCCGCGCCAGAATTGGATGTTTGGATCACTCTTTCTACAACGTGATCCAGGATCCTTAAGGTCTTCATCGTATGCTGAGCCATCTCTCGTTCCTCGCTTGAAAGAGGAACGGTCGCATCAACCGCGAAGATCGTCTCAGATCCACCTTGGCCGCCTTTTGTGTCAGCTCCGAAAATTAATATCTCCTTCGCTTTCTGGTATTTGTACATCGCGACGTATGCGTAAAGCTGCATGCAATCCGTCCGTGCCTCTCGGTAATCCTGATATGACGCAAAGCCATCATCCCAAGGGAAGAACACGAATACATACAATCGGTCTGGCTTGGCGGTGGACGGTAACGTGCGCGCAGAGCGGATGCCCTTGGGCACCAAGTCGAACTTATCGAGCATTGCCGATGCCAGAAAGCTGCTTGAATACAGGTTCTCAGACGCCAAAATCTGAAGAGCATTTGAATGGCCAATCAAAGGAAGATCCTTGGCCTCACCTACACATGCCTCGGTAATGGCATCAGCGAATCGAGCGATGATCTCGTTCCAGAGCTTCGCCTTTTTCTTATGGCCATACCGGAGCGCGTAAGCCACTGTCTGACGATAATGCTTCCATTCCCCTTCCGGGATCCTGAAGGCGTGGCCTTCATAGCCCTTCGGTGCTCTCAGATCGCCGAAACCGTACCCACCATCTTCCTGCAGATATGTTGCGAGCGTCTCCTCCTCTCCAGCGCTGGATAAGAAGGTTCCATTACGAATAACCCGCTCCTTCGTCTCCAGGTAGTGGATAAAATCTTCCGGTGTGCACAGCTCCTCGAAAAGCAGCTTCAGACCGCTTTCATCAAGTACATGGACGAATGTTTTTCGTGGATCGACATCGCCTACGAGGAACGGCTCCTCCAACAAAAGATCTTCAGGAACCTCGTAGTGGTACACCAGCGTTCCATTACTACCAGGTCCTACCGAATCGAAGAAACGTTGGGCGTGCTGACCAATCCCGCCAGTGACCGCTACCAGATGGATCTTCAACCCTGGTTTAGTCAAATCGAACGGGAACGGATCCTCCAGCTTACTGTTGAGAAAGAGCTTGTCGGGATGGTTTCTGACCAAACTCTCAGCCCCATGCAGCTGCTTGGCAGACTCCTTGACTGCAGCCCGGTACCAGCGGCTCCAGGCCAACTGGATATCATTGTGCTCCTGAAAGTTGACATGGCCTTTGTCCGAGAAAATGACGAGAGTGTTGTTGAAATAAATCGTCAGGTCGGCGAACTCTTTACCCTTGCCTGTTGAGCGGAACAGGCTCGGATAACACCAGAGACTGAAGAACGTGTTTGACACGATGGCAGACAGGACCCTCTCACTCTCGTTGACACTGGGTTCTTTCAGAATTGGTTTCAGCACTCAGATCGTCCTTTTTCTTTGGCGCGCTTTGAAGGGGCATGGCATGTAACGACTCCACGCGGCTTGGCTAAGCAACATAGCTCGAAGTCATGGCCTCCTGCCACAGCCGATTAAAGAATCTCGGCAAGGGCTTTTTTGCTCGACTCCTCCGCTTCCGGATCGATCAGATCGCTGGCCAGGGCGCGCTTATCCATGAGCATCTGCCACAGCTGCTGGTCGATGGTGTCCTCAGCTAGAGGGATTTTGACGACAACCATGCGCAACTGCCCGTTGCGATAAGCTCGATCCTCAGCTTGGTCCTGCAGCCCCGGTGTCCATGGAAGCCCCAAAAAAAAGACATAGTTCGCAGCAGTCAGGTTGTAACCTGTTCCGGCGGCCGACCTGGTCCCGATGAACACCCTGCAGTCCGGATCCTGCTGGAAAGCATCAATCGCCTTCTGTCGTTTCTTGGGCGAGTCACTGCCTACCAACGTCACGCACCCGACGCCCATCTTGATGCAGTGCTCACGCAACGTGGCCACGGATTCCTGATACTCGCAGAAGAGGATAACCTTGTCGTCGACGTCCAGCTCGGCCATCAGATCCGCCAGGATCCGTACCTTCACGCGTTCGAGCAGTTGACGCAGTGCGCCCAGCCTTGCGAATCGGTGCTGGTCGCTCCGCATGATCTGGTTGTACTCGTCACGTTCTATCTGGCTCAGTATCACCGGTACAGTCTGCCGCTGCTTCCCCTTCAGGTTGGGCAGCACATCCTTACGGCGACGAAGCATCCAGTCGGATATCTCATCTCTAAGCGTCTTGCGAAACTCAGGACTGCCGGCGAATCGCTCGCAGAACTCATTGAGGGGCAGTTGTCCGATTGGATGGCCTGAAAGCCTCAGCAGTGTGTGCAGCTCCGCTTCGCGATTGAGCACTGGCGTGCCCGTCAACAGGTAGCGGTTTTGTACCTGGGCAGCAATGTCGAAGCCGTGGCGTGTCCACGCTGCAGTGGGTTCCTTGAGTCGGTGAGCCTCGTCAATGACCATCACCGCGAAACGGCTCGCGTGCATGACAAAATCACCCAGCCTCTCGTAGTTCACGATGATCCAGCCAGCACTGGCATCAAAGGTTTGCATGGCGATCTGAGCTTGGGGAAACACCATCAGGATCTCGCGCTGCCAGTTGATGATCAGGCTGTTGAGCACAATAACCAGAACCGGTTTACCTTGTGCGCGTATGCCAGCGGCGATCACAGCCTGGCGAGTTTTGCCCAGTCCCATGTCGTCGGCCAGTAGCGCGCTCGTGCGCTGCAGCAGGTGCTTGATTCCTGCTGGCTGATGATCCATCAGCGAGAATCCTTCCAGCGCCTTATCGATATCGGCACTGGTCAGCTCGGTGTTTTTGATGGATGGGACAGATGCCAGGTAGATACCTGAATCTGAAACTTCCTCTTCGCTTTTGGTCGACTCCGGAGAGTGGCCACCCAGACTGATACTGGTGACCTCATTCACCGCCTTGACCGACCCGTCAGCGAGCAACTCCTGCAGCGTGTCCAGAATTTCGAACTGATCTTCGTCCAATCCCAGTTCCAGAATCAGATTACTGCGAACCAATTCTGGTGTGCCCTGCACTCGCCAGGCTTTGCCCGCCGAGAGGAACACCCCACGCATGCGCTTGGCGATTGCTACAGCACCAGGATGAAAATCTCCCGACAGGATCACACCGCCTTCCGCCAGCGGCGCGAGCCTGAACTTCATCCCCCAGGTGAATGCGTCACGGTGCACGTCGGACTGGGCAGAGGTAATCCTGTCTCTGAATGCTTGCCAGCTTTCGATGTGTTTGCCATCTGCGAGCTCTGCCAGCTCCCGATAGAGCACATCGAGGTCATCGAGTAGCTTGTCTTTGGGCACACGCCAAAACTGGTTCAGTGGGTGATCAGACCTGCGTATGAAAAAGCCCCTCCGGCGAAGCAAAAGCTTGTTTGCACCTTGTAGGTAACTGAGGGACAGCCCGAAGTCGTAGCCATCGAAAATGGCTTTGCGAAGCAATACCGGACGCTTGTTCATCAATTGGGCCGATGCCATCTTCAGAGCCCCTTGTCCAACAAACTGTTAGCCCAGCCCACGATCTCTTCCCCAAAGCGGATGTTGAACACCGATTTTTCATCAGCGTAACGCGCCATCTTCATCGCCATATTTGGCCATTCCAGGAGCACGGGCATACGACCGCTTCTGACTGCGGCCATGAATAACTCAAAAGCGTTCATCACTACCGAGTGAGCATCTGGGGTTTTGTTTTCGTGGTCTCTAATCTGAGCGATATGCAGATGCTGAGGTGTAAAATCGCCAGTCACTCGCTCATTGCGGCCTGTTCTCAGTGTGAGCTCGACCGATGCCAGCGGCAGCCCTTCAGATCGGATGGATAAGAGTCGGCAGTTGCCCGAATATGCACGGAAGTCGTATGTGTCGATGCAGTGACCCAGAGAGCGATGCTCCTGGTCTAAGTCTGCTGGGCAGCGTAATTCGACGATCTGCAAACCGGTCGTACTGCAGGTGATTGGATCACTGCCCAGCAGCAGCCCCGGCCACCTTGTGAAACAGTCAGATGGCTCAGGCGGGTGATCCCGCTCCAGCCTCGCTCTGATGTCTGCGAGTGCGCCATGGAACGCATCGACTACATTGGATATTTGGCGGAAGTTTAAACCGCTTAAGAACGCGTACAGCCGGCGCTTGGTGTTACGAGCCTCGCAACTTCCAGCGCGGTCTAGATTGTCGAACAGCTCTCTGAAATCAACAAGTTTGGTCGCTATGCCTGACCAGGCGGGGTCCGCCCAGTCAGTAGGGCAGCCCGCCAAAAGATTGTTCATATCACGCAATGGTCGGAGTAATTCCCATGGAATCGCTGATCTGAACGAATAGAAAAAACGCCATTCTGCTTTGGTTCTCGGGCGACGATTGCCTAGCAGAGAGCCCGCGATCAAATGCTCCCAGCCTGCCTCAAGGCCCTCAGAATTCAAACGACTGAGCGCGCTGCCGGTGTCGTAGACCCGCTGCTGGCCAAGGAAACGGATCGAGGACGTCGGTACCGAGAACAGCCATGCCAGAACCCTGTTAAGCGGCAAGCCAGTGTCGACTGCCTTTCCCACGAACCCGGCCCCGTCCATGATGGTTTCACCCTCCCAGGAGCAGCAAAACCCCTGAAGTTCGAACCATGGGCATTCCACCAGCAGTCCACCTGCGATCATGGGCCACGGCATTCCAACCCCAACGATCAACACCGGCACCAACACCGGTTGTGCTTTCA
The DNA here is from genome assembly GCF_032587875.1 of Pseudomonas syringae group sp. 243L2. NCBI lineage: Bacteria > Pseudomonadati > Pseudomonadota > Gammaproteobacteria > Pseudomonadales > Pseudomonadaceae > Pseudomonas > Pseudomonas syringae group sp. 243L2. The sequence goes on along the minus strand of NZ_JAWHPL010000014.1, from coordinate 109,658 downwards.
AGGCCTGTAGTCGACGTGTGCGATCGCCTTGAGCGAGCCAGTTGTAAAGTTTGGCAGAAGGGCACTGCACAGAACGCACTGCATGCAACAGCTCCTGGTCGAGGTTCTGACAAAACCTCTTCAGTGCCGCGCCGATACAGGTGATGTAAAAGCGGCCGCGTGGCGCGTAGAAACGTTTGTTCCGGCCCTCTGAACTAAGCGCGCCCATATTGTATTTCACCAGCGGTCTTATACTAAGTTCCGCTTCACCCCGCGCCAGGTCCCGTGCTGGTTTGCAGAATGAGGTCAGAAGTGCATCCGCGCTGTCATGAGTAATCAACTTATGAGCCAGCTTCAAAGCTTGGCTCGGACTTGGTGCGTGCCCGGGGACTTTTCTCTTCTCATCAAATCGCACAGCTGAAATCAGCTGGCCATCGAAGTATTGCAGCTGCCTTCCGATCCGCGCCACAGTTGGACGTGCAACCGAGCCATCGTTATGCAGAGCAACGCACCAGCATCGAGTTGAGGAGGTGTGAGTCAGGTAGTGCAGTATGAACTCGTCACGTGCTTCCGCCGGTACGTTGAAATGATCAGCCCAAGTGTTGGCGACAGCTCGATGACGTTCTGGGAATTTCGCAATATCGAGAAGAGTTTGGACGAGAGTTGTTTCGCAAATAGGCTCGGCGGTCATGAATCAATGAGCTCAAAGTGACTTGAGGCAGCACTGTCCTAGACCTGATCTTCGCTCGCCATGCGTAACCGTTAACGTGGGAGAGTGGGTTAATCGCGCTGAGTCAGAACTTGAAGCTTTGCTGTTGCTCCTGGGCAAACCCCTTTAGCCACGATGCGCGCATGGCTGGATGCCGGTAGAGGCATTCGTGGAGAGGGATGCCTTTAAGTGCCGCTTCAGCACCCGCGAGCATCACGGCATGGTGAGGATTGTTGAATCGACGCCGATCCGAAGTCTCGTGCGTCGCTGTAGGGGGCTGTTCTCACAACTGAGGGTTCCCGTGGAGTAGATCGCATACATCTAAGACTTCACGAACGAGGCGAATTTTTCACTCTTCAAGGTATTCAGTTGTCGCCAGCTCCTTAGCTGCCCGCCGGGCTTCTTGGACATCCAGGTCGTTCATACGGGCTTCAAACAGCTCATTCAGTGTCATTTCATCCTCCACTGATGTCCCGGTGATGACTCCTCCATTACTGATAACCGCCTCATTCAATTCAGTAGTCAGGGCGGTCCTTGATACGGTGTCGTTTGGCATGCGGATGACATAGGTAACGAAGTTGTTGATGTCACTCATTGGATTCGACCTGTAAGAGAATAGTCGTCAAGTGGGCTTCCCGATTCGCAGATTCATTTAACCAGCAGATCCACGAGGAGGGCGTTTTTCGCCAGCGGGTGAACAATGCAGAAGTACCTGCCTGCTGATGGAGAACAACGTTGATCAGTGTCGTTTCCACCAGCAGCTTCACGCAGAGGGCGCGATTTTTCGCACAGGTTTCCTACACAGGAATATCGTCGTCGAAATGCGGAGCTGCATCATTTTGAGTTGAATTCCGGTCGGTATGCTGTTGCTCGCTTTGCGGCTGGTTGTATGACTGGGAAGGGGCCAATTGCACCGCTTCAACCCGGTGGGGAAGGATTGCGACCCGCGATGCCTGCACTTTCAACGCAGAAAACTCCTTACCGTCCTTGGTCCAGTTATCAATGATCGCTCGCCCTTGGATCATGACCCGCATGCCCTTTTGGAACAGGTTGGCATAGTGTTCCGCATCGCGGTGCCAATATTCTACGTTGGCCCAGAAACCGCCTCTGTCCTCAAAGCCTGATCCATCGGCTTTCGGAATTGAATTGTCAAAGTAAACGTTCAGCCGTAGCAAGCGGCGCGGATCTTTGTTGCCGTTGGCGAACTCCTTAAATTCTGGAGCAGAGCCAAGGTTACCTTCCCAGTCTACTGATGTGCCCATGTTAGGACTCCTTCTGCGTGTGCGGTGAAATGCCGCTGGATTGTGAGATCTGTTGCAGCCGTCCTGAGTAAACGGCATCTGCCTGGGCCATCTTTTCGGCACATTCGGCGGCCTGCCGGCCGATGGTATGGACCAGACTTATTTGCATATTCAAAGCGACGCGTTGCTGTTCCATGGAGTGCAGATCCTGGAGCAGTGATTCGGGTGTTCTGGGATCGGCCAGCAAGCTGGACCAAACAGTGACGCCCATCTGCCGCGTTCCCATTTCCTGCCAGCGGAGAAAAACTGTGCCAGCGCTTGTGCGTTGCCGAACCATCCGCACAGGTAGAAGGGTGTAGGGATGCCTGTTCGCCTGGGCCAGCACTTGATCTTCAGCCAGCGCATTCAGATCGGCTTCAAGGGACCGGCATAACTCTGCCAACTGGAGCATCCCCCCCTTACCTTTAAAAGGTTTTAAAAGGCCTTTTAGGAAGGGCGCATGTTGCAGTGCTACGAAGGCATCCTGTTGCAGGGGTTGGAAGGCACCCTGTTGCAGGCTCTGGCGCTCTTGATTCTGGTGCGCGGGGTTGGCCGTCACGTTAATCACTCTGCGGACTCAGGTTCAGACTTGTCAGGGTGCGGCTGGCCCAGCGTGATGGTCTCCTCGAAGCCGTCGTCATCACCGTCTTCACTGACCGCGGCATTTGATGCCGAAGAGGGGGACGGCGCGAAGCTTGATTTGCGAGTTCCTTCCAAAATATCTTGGGGGATTTCACCAAACGATGCGTACATCTCACGAGCCTGCTCGGAACGTGCGTTCTTGGCCGCAAAATCATCTCGGCTTGCTCCCGAGAACTTCCAGCGCTGACTCAAACCGAAAAGACGACGCAGGATTGCAGCCCCCTCATCGAGCCACTGGCCTTTGGCGTTGTTGTCTATAAGGCCGACGTGGCTGGCCAGAAGAATGCGCCGCACCAGCTCGTCGTAGGCAGTGAGCAAAAAGACCGCTTTGAACGCCAGCGGCGTGGACAGGAACAGCGGCAGTGTCACCGGCTGCACGGATAGGTTTTGACCTATTGAAAGCATCGGCGGCAGTGAGGCCATAACTTCGTCCAGCCTGGCGTCGATATCTTTCATTTCCTGTTCAGAGGCTTCGATCTTTTCTTCTATAAGGATCAGAAACCAGTCTGAATAAGGATCGTCCTGTTCACAGCCACGCTTGATGCGATTGAGGATGTTGGCAAAGCCGCTCAGGCCGATCATGCCAGGCTTGCCTTCGGTGCGTTGACGCCCAAACCAGAGGCGCGAGGCATGGTGGGTGTGCAGGGTCAGGTTGACGCTGCTTCGCAATGAACCGAGGTTGAGCTGAAAGTTGTCAGCCATGCTGAGCGCTTCCTTTATAAGAAATGATTGATAGGGCGAGGCAAGACTGCCTGCGCGTATAACTCAGGGTCAGTAACAAACCGTTTCTTGATCGGAATGGTTTTTTGGCGGAGACCCTTATTTTCGTGGGCTTGCGTGTGGAATGACTCAGAGCGGTGCTGGAAGTGATTCCCGGGGAATCACCCTGTTCGGCGCTCAAAGTGATGCCAGTGGCATCACCCAGACTGGAGCTGGTAGTGATTCCCGGGGAATCACCCTGATCGGCGCTGAAAGTGATACCAGTGGCATCACCCAGACCGGTGCCGGAGGTGATTCCAGGGGAATCACCTCGGTCGATGCTGAAAGTGATGTCAGTGGCATCACCCAGACCGGTGCCGATAGTGATTCCCGGGGAATCACCTCGGTCGATGCTTGAACTGATGCCAGTGGAGTCACAGTGCTTGCCTTGATTGCAGCATTCAGCTGATCTGTTCAACCCTGTGATCTCGGTCGAATTATCCGCTTGATGTCCATCATTGAGCTGCGCCCGGCAGCCAGTGAAGACTCGTCACGATCTTGCGGCGAGACTTTTTTGACGGGAGGCGGGGGAGTTGGCTTTGGTTGATCAGGCGCGTTGCTGACATGTTTCGGCTGGGGGGAGTGCGCCTGTGGATTTTGAGCTGACGCTCTAGGAGCCTGCCACTGGGCGTTGAATTCCCCACTCAGGGCTTTCTGCATGCAGCTCAACAGATAACCGAATGGGTTCTTCACGGAACCGCTATTGCAACGATGGCGCCATTGATCAAGCAACGGTTCTCGCAGTGTCGGCTCGACGCTCTGCAATGCGGTCATCGCCCTGAAGCGTTGATCCTCAGTAAACCTTTCAAACCCTGGAGGTAGATCGACTGGAGCGCTCACAGCCTCGCGCGGTACAGAGCTTTTACATACAGATGTATTTGTATTCGTATACGTACTATATGAGTTCGGAATCCGAACTGTGCCGAATGATGCTGATTTTAGACTGAGTTCGGATTCCGAACTCGGTCTTTCGAGATTCGCTTTCTCGCTGATTTTACTGAGTTCGGAATCCGAACTCAGTGCTGAGGGCCCGATTTCTTGCTGAGTTCGGATTCCGAACTCAGGCTGGTTTTCTTCGCGATCCACGGCATTCGGTGCATCATGCCAACCCTGACTACGCCATCTACCCTCAATGACATCAAGCCGCGTGGGCAGCATACCTGTCGATTGATTAGGGTCGGCTGCGAATTCTTTGAATGCCAAATCTGCCACGGTCCTGACAGCTTTATTTGCATGCTCGAGGGAATGGCCTACAAGCAACAGGTAGTCGCGATCAAGCTCCATAGCCTCAACACACCCGACCGGTTCGTCATGCAGGATGTAGACGTTTCCCTGCATTCGACCGCTCAGAGAGTCTCTTACTCGCCGTCCAAGACTAAGCCAGCGCGTCAAGCGAAGCACTGTCAGAGCCTTCGCTACAGTCTCTCTGGATGCGAATTTTCCTGGGACTGAGCCAAGGTAGGGACGAAGTTGTTCATAAGTCGGAAAGGCTGTGATGCCATCTGCGTTAATAAGCAGTCTGAAGACTTGCCAAGCATTGCGCTCAAGCGGTGAAAGTCGATCATCAAGCAGGAGGCTTCGCGGCACCGTCTCATGTGGATTTCCACTGAAAACGATACCGTCGAGTGTGTCCTCAGTATCTGAGCCAGCAACCGACTTTCTATTATCTGAGCCAGAGCTCTGCTGTTGGGCCAGCTTTAATTGCTGGAGCAGCAGATGATTTTGTAGAGCCCCGGCAGCGGCATTAATGGCTCCCCCCAGAGAAGGGCGCCGGTTCATCCTTATCACATCCGGTCGCCTTCTACCTTGCCCACGGGCTTGTTCGCCTGGCTTTGACCCGGCCGGCTCCGATTAGCGTTTGCTTTAGACTGTTGCCGCGACTCCCCCAGCATTACGAGGCTTGCCGATTTACGCTTCTTGCCAGTCGGGTATAGGTCCTGAGCCAGCCATCCTTGAATCTTGTTCCAGACGAGGCCCAGGGTGATCTGATCCGGAGGCACGATGTGGGGCTCTTCAGGAGGGATGTTTACCTCCTCCGTCAGCATCATCGCGATATCAAGTAATGCGACACCATCCGTATGATCCACGTTGTACTCTTCCATCAGTTGCACAAACCTATGCCACAGAGGTGCGTCATCGGGAATGTCTCTGAATCGCCCAGGGCGTCCAGGAACACCTACCAGTACCCGTTGCAAGGAAACTTCTTGGGGGGACATGCCGAAGAACTCCTGCAGCATTGGGGTCGTCGCCCCCAAACGAAGCGCGCGCTGCACGATTCGGTTTTCCTGATCAGTGCGCTCCTTGTTCGCCAGCAGACGCTTCACCATGTCCGGATCAACCGCCACGCGGCACCAGATAACTGCAGAGTTCAGCAACACACTTTGTGATGAGGGATGCTGGAGCATTGCCAGAATTTCTGGGTCCAGTCCCATATCAAGGCAACGCCTCACTTCACCGTTGCGCAAGTGATGCAGAATTTGCGCGACCATGGCTTCGTTGAGGGGGTTATGTTTTTTCGACATGACCAAACTCCTGTCTCACAACGCCGGAAAAAAACCTCATGGGGTCTGAACCACGCTGACGCTTCCAACTTCCAGCTCCACCAACCGTCGGCCGAGGCGAATGAGTCGGAAAAGCTTAACGATGCAGGTATCGTCCAAGCGCCCCTGGAGTATTGCTTCACGGTCTTCGTATCTCGGGCTACCTAACAGCAACTGGGCCAGCGCGGCGGTGAACTGAAACTCGGACACATCCAGTGGTTGCTCGGGGGACTCTTTGATCAAGGCAATTGCATACACCCCACTAATCGACTGGAGAAGGGTCAGTACGTTATTGGCCAGATCGCTGAGGTCTAAATTTTCAGGAGGGTCTTGGCAGAGGAAGCCCAAACCACCCGGGACATCAATCACGCTGTCTGGATTGATGCCTGACAGGTGGGCGATCTCTCGGGCGAGCTGAGCGATTACCGGCCGCAATTCATCCGGCTGGTCGAGGATACGTTCGATGTACCAGACGTCAGAGATAGGATGTAACCCACCCGCTTGGACCGGTATCGAAATCAGCGCATTTGTCTTGAAGTCGGGCAGATTTTCCCCATCGAGGGCTGCCAACTGCCGCTTCACATCCTGCACACGTTCGGTGGTGGATATCGGGCTAACGATATGCCCAGCAAGCCTTTCTGCGCGCTCCTGCTCGGTGAGCTCAGGAGCCTGAGGGGGCTTGTTATCGATAGTTTCGGTTTTCGAAGACCTTGGCGATACGTCCTGTTTGCCCTTGTTTTTGCCAGCCTCAGAAGGGCGAGCCTGAATGGCTGGTTCCTGTTGCTGATGGCTACCCGGACCGTCGTCAGCTTCAGGCGGAAGGCCAGCAGGTCCAGGCTGTTGAGCTGGCGTCAAACTCACTGGGGTATCGATCACAGATGAACGTCGTGCTTGGTTCTGATTTTCACTCAATGTGAGTAGGAGCTGCTCGTAAGACAGCCCCGTTCCCGACTGCATGTGACTGATCAACTCATCCTGAACCCGCTCGTAGACAAACTCGCTCGCATCGCCATCGAACAGAGATAGTACGTCCTGGAACAAACCTTCGAAGTCAGGGATGTGTTCTTTCCCCTCTGTATGCGTGATCCAGGTCTGGCCAGCGGCCTTGCGTAGGGAAAGGAGACGCTCCACCTGGTGTTTTCCTAACCCTGAGTAAAGCGCACTGGGTATCACTGGAAGAAGGCTGCGAACCGTATCCTGCATCTTGCTGATATGTGACTGGGAAACCGGATAGCCGTCGGCACTGAGCCTCCGAACCAGTTCCCTTTGAGATATGGACTCACCGGCTTCTTTCTCATAGATGGCACGAGCATTTTCTATGCCCACCGCCCTTTCGATGAACATCAGAGAACCGCGAAGATCGTTTTCCGAAAGGTGACCTGTGAGAGCGATAATCTCCCCACGTGCTGAGTCCCAGGGCCGAAACAGAACATTGTGCCGATAGAAACGGTCTTCGCCGGTTTCGCTGTACAGCTCCCGAAGAATCTGCAGACGTGTATTGCCGCCGTTGTTGATGGTGTATTTAATTTCGCCAGGTCGACGCGTTACTGTAGGGCGGTGATCCAAGCCGCGCTGCCTGATGGAGTCTTTGATCTCCTTGTACTTCGCATTGGTTACGGTGCGAGGGTTTTGCTCGAAGGCTTTCATCTCGTCCAGGGTAAGAACCATGGGCGTATCTACAATCGGGTCCGGCAGTTGATCAACCGTCGGGCCAGAACGACTGAATGAGCCTTGTAACAACTTGCCCGAGATTTCATCTGCAGTCAGTTTGCCAGCCATGATTATTGGCCCGCCTCAGGAAGTTGGATGACGTTGCTGGTCGGTGTTCCGCCTTTGAGCAGCACATCGATCACAGCCGTAAGCCTCGCAATCTCCTGCTCGTGACGAAGCGTCGCTTCAATACGGCTTATGATTTCTGAGTTCATTGAGCGATGGTTTGCTTTTGCAGCCCCACGGACCCGGCCCCTCATTCCAGTAGGTAGGCGGATGACGAACTTCTCGTCTTTGTCGTCCTCACGAATATTCACAGCTTCGTTATTCAGCATGGCGATCTCCAATCTGGCTTTGGTTTTGTGCGCGGCGCAATTGAGCGCGAGCATTGAGGCCGGCCCTGTGGTCGCTGGGTGTGAAAGAAGTGAAGATGGGTGAACACCCACCTTTGGTGAACTTGATATGCCCACCATGAGTGCGATGCACTGCCCATCCCTGTGAGATGGCGAAGTCAGCCAAGTCCTGCAGGGACTTTTTCCTGCCTCGAAGAGACGTAGATGTATTGCTCATGACCGCGCCCTCGCTTTTGTAAAAGCAGCAGAGCGGAAGGGGATCTGATAGCGACGAGCTATGGCTTCACAACGCTTCCGCGTTTGATTGAGCGTCGCAGCGGCGGACGCCAGTGATGCCCCTGCTGTGCAGTGAGCTTTCAGCAGTCGCGCCAGCTCTGTGTCGGTCAGATCGTTTGTTTTTTTCCGCCCACGAGCGCTGGTATCCGCCTTCAACTGTGCGGTTTTTTCAGGGTTGATAATGAATGAGCTGTCATTCGAGCGCTGGCTCGCTTCAACCTGGTTGATAGCGCCCCCACGACTTAAGTAATCAGCCATCGCCTTCTCGATATCGCTCCGGAGGCGCTCTTTTTCCCGGTCCGACTGGACCGGCAGATCTTCTTCAGTAGTGTGATATAGCTGCATGTCACTGGCCTCCCAATCCGCCGAGCTTGTCACCCGACTGGATCTCTAGGATTTCAACCTCGTGGTCGACAAAGGTGTCAGTGAGTTTTTTCATGAAGGCTTTTCTGGAAGTACCTGGGCTCATGCGGAACACGACGGTGTACTCCTTGCTGTCTGGTGCTTTACTGGAGGCCACAACGCTCCACTGTGGGTGCACCAGCTCCAGTTCTACGACTTCACCGCTATGGCACGAAGGGCACTCGGGCGCACGTTTTCCTGCTGGCATGACCGCGGTGAAAGGGTGGTGGTGGCCGCACGTGCGGCACTCATGAGTTATGCAAAGAGGTTTATTGCGCGCGCTCATGATCGAGCTCCTTGCCATGCGGCGGCCGAGAGGTTTTCGAAACGGGTGTTTTGGGGGATGAAGGCCGTTCGGACGGTGCCGAGCGCGCCGTTTCGATGCTTGCTGAGAATGAGTTCGGCGACCCCTTTTTGCTCGCTGTCGGGGTTGTAAACCTCGTCCCGATATACGAACAGAATCAGGTCAGCGTCTTGCTCAAGCGCGCCCGACTCACGGAGGTCTGCATTGATAGGTCGCTTGTTCGGACGCCGCTCAAGTTCTCTGTTGAGCTGAGAGAGCGCCACGACAGGACAGTCGAACTCTTTGGCCAAAGCCTTGAGTGACCGAGATATCTCACTGATTTCATTGGTCCGATTTTCTTTACCTGGACATTTCATCATTTGCAGATAATCGATCAATATCAGGACTGGCTTTCCGAAACGCCGTGCGCCTCTGCGAGCCCGCGCACGAATTGCCGAGGGAGTGAGGTCAGCTTGATCATCAATTACAAGGCGATCGCCATACGAGTTGATCTTTTGCACTGCCATCGCGAGCTTCGGCCAGTCCTCATCCTCCAACTGCCCGCGTATCAACTTCTCCAGGTTCAGGTGCCCCAGGATCGAGATGAGCCTGTAAATGATCGCCTCTGCCGGCATCTCGAGGCTGTAGACCTGAACAGTGGCCTGAGTATCTTTTTGAAGCGCAGCGTCTACCAAGTTGAGCGCCAGGCTGGTTTTGCCCATGGAGGGTCTGGCCGCAATGATGATCAGATCGGCTGGTTGTAGTCCGCCCGTCAATTCATCAAGATCGGAAAGCCCTGTGGGCAATCCAACGACCGACTCCCCAGCGTTGAAGCGAAGATCGATCTTGTCGACCACCTGCATAAGCATCTGGTTGACGTCCACAAAGTCGGAAGTCTGCCGTCCTTGCCCCAAAGCAAAAAGTTGCTGCTCGATGACGTCCTGAACCTCAGACGCATTCGCTTGAGGATCTGAAGCCTCCCGGGTACATGCATAGCCGTGTGAAATAATCCGGCGTAGATGAGCTCGGTTACTCACTGTTTCTGCATAAGCCTTGATGTTGGCCACAGAAGGCGTGTTTTTGGCGAGCTCACTGAGATAAGCCAAGCCCCCAGCAGCATCTATTGCTGTAATGGAGTCGGAAACCGTGACCACGTCAAATGGCCTGTTCGATTCAGCCAGCCCAGCAATGCTCTGGAATATCAGACGGTGCTCGGCCCGGTAGAAATCATCGGCTTTAATACGGTCTGCGATCAGGTCCCAGGAATCGTTATCAAGCATCAGTCCGCCAAGCACAGCTTGTTCGGCTTCAACGGAGTGGGGAGGTGACATATGAGAAATGTCCATCAAGCCCTCCCGATTCTTGCCGGGGACTGGGAGTGCTGATCGACGCCTCTGTGCAACGCTGCTCTAGAACCTTGCGTCCAGCCCTGATGTTGAGATTTCAGGTCGTGGCCCTTAACAGAGGTGGGCACAAGCTCTTTTTCGACTACGGTGGGGTGGTGCAGGCTGAGGTAAGCGCTTATCGCTTGCTGAGCTTCAGCATTTTGTCGACCGGCGAATTTGTAAACGTTGGTGGCCACCGCATTGATCCATGCTTCGGCAAAAATCCGTCCACGTCGTCTTTTGGTGGTTGGATTGCAGCGTTTGAGCTGCGAAACGTGCTGACGACGCGCCGAAACAAGCTGCAGATGAAGAGCGGAATAGGCATAGCACGCCAGATCGGGCGATACACCTAACCCGACGAACTTGAAATGCCAGTCTCCAGGCCGTGAGGGGAAAGCAAAACAATCGCAGTCGAAAGCGCTCGCGCACGTGCCTGCCAGGCTGTGCAGCCAACTCGCTGGCGCTCGCTTTGTGCCGGCAGATACTGACGCCTCACGTGCGAGGTGGGCGTCCACCTCAAGCTCTTCGAGCTGGTACTGCTCCATAAGCTTGCGGCCTTGCCGCAGGGCTGTCTCAGCCTCATTAGGAGAGGCACCCGCAGAACGTGCCAGTGCGAAGCATTTGATGACTTTGTCGATTATCCGTTGGCGGTCAATGCTCATGGCCGTACCTCCGGTACTGCCTCAACTGCCAGAGCCTCTTTCCAGAGTCTGAGGGTTTCATGTTCTTCAGCTGTGAGCGCGGCTTTAGCATTCGCATCACGGACTTTTGACTGCAGAGCGGCTAGCCGATCCTCGACCTCAGATCCATCGTCGTAAGAGATGTCATTAGTCAGTGCCTCAACGAGCCGGATACGAAGCGAGTCTAGGCAACTGAGTCGGTAAGCGGTCAGGCTTCCCCAACCTATCAGTCTGCTGAACGGCGTCAGTAAGGTGCTTCGGATCTCGCTATTAAGCTCGACTGCGGAGTAGAAACTGTCATATGCGCCGATGCGGTTGAATAACAGCGCCGTTTTCAGGAGCTCAAGTTTCTGGTCCAGGCTCTCAGTGGGCAGGGGATATGTGGCCGCAATCAGTAGTTTCGCTCTTGCGTTCCGAGCCTCCTGCCGACGTTTAACCGCTTTCTCGTCGCGTACACGTTTTTCCTTGGCATGCTCGACATGAGAGTTCACTGATTCAAGGAGCTGCGCGGCCTGTGAGAGCAGTTCACGCTGTTCCACGCTCAAGTAATCACCCAGTCGACTAATCAAGCCGCGGCCCATCTTATGGCCGGAGCTTAAATTGCGGAGCTCACGTGACGTGTTCGTAAGCTTGGTCTGAGCGGCGCGCAGTTGTGATGAGTCGTACTGCTCGTTGAGCTTCTGCATCAACTGAGGAGTAATGCCGGAAGCTTCCGTGAGATTTGTCTTTGCCATCTCATTGACCCCCTTTTACCAGGGCCTCTACGGCGGATTCAGTCATCGCCTCGAAACGGTCGGTCCACTGCGGAAAAAGCTCAACCACAAGCTCTCGAATGACCTGTAGCGCGCTAGGCGCGCGTCGATTGGAAGGTTTTTTGTATTCGAGCCGATGTGCCGACATGCCTGCTGTAGATCCCTCGCGGAAAATTACTGAAGCAGGAACTGTGCTGTTGAGGACATCGACTTCCATGTTGTCCGCGAAGGTCTTTCTGATGGCGTCATGAATCCCGCGAGCGTCAACGGTCTGGTCGAGGCAGTTGACTACAACCTTGATTGGAGGGACGTGCAGTCCAAGCCTCGAGTAAGGACGCAGTCCTTCAAGCATTTGCAACGTCCCACGGTTAAACTCGCGGGCGCTGAGCATGTTCGGTGGCAACGGGGATACAGCAAGATCTGACGCTAAAACCACCATCTCCAACATGACGCTTCGTGCGCCCTGGGTATCAATGAGAATCAGGTCGAACTGACCCTCGAAAGCTTTCAGCAGAGAAGCCAATCGCAGACGACCATCCGCAGCCTGAAGCAGGAGGCTAATCAACTGGTTGTTGGGGTCGTTCGACAAGATCAAGGACAGGTTCGGGATGCTTGTCCTCGATATGATTCGCTCTGGATCAGTCAGGTTATGTGCGATGAGGTCGAATATGCCGCCGCTGACTTCCTGTGCCATTGGGTAATAGGAGGACAGTGAAGGCTGTACAGGGTCCATGTCGAGGAGGAGGACCCTCAAGCCGGCGTCGGCGCAGAAGCCGCCGATGTTGGCAGCCAAAGTGGTTTTACCGACACCACCTTTGGTGGACAAAAGCGAGGTTATGTACATGATTTGAAGCCTCTAATGGGGACATTAGAGACTGCGGATTGGATCCAGAGCCTTCATCAGGAGGTTCTGCCTAAACTGAGGGTGTGAAACCAATTGGCTTTTAACCAATTGGTCGTAGGTTCGAATCCCACACGACCCACCATTTTTGGTCAGTTTGTATCTGGCTGGATCTTAGGGAGTGACGCCACAAGCGTCACCCAAATAGAAAACGCCTCCTCGGAGGTGTTTTTTAGCATCATCGGGGTATAGCGCAGTCCGGTAGCGCGCCTGCTTTGGGAGCAGGATGTCAGGAGTTCGAATCCCCTTACCCCGACCATTTTCGCCCAGCTGTATCAGGGTTGAAGATCAGAGCTCAAAAACAATTGTTTTGAGCTCAACAGAAAAGGCGTCCTTCGGGACGCCTTTTTTGTTGGAGATTTATAGCTACAACACTCATGAAGCGATTAATACTTCGTACGCCTGACCCCACCTGTTTACGGTCTGGCCGTTAGAGGGTTGCCTGTAAGACTGCTTGCACGCTGTCTGGCTACGCACAACCGTCTCAAGGCGACCCCCGGCTTCCTACAACCCCCGCAGGCGTTATGCCTGGTTTACACCATGTCTATTGATTGGGTGGCCGCGCTAGCCACACCCACCAGAGACACCTGCGCGGTTGGCGCAAAGATCATATCGTTGTTGCCCAGATCCTGGGTCCAGTCGCCGGTGAGGGCAATCTCAAACCGATGGCCCTCAGCGTCAGGTTCCACATCCTTGAGATAGGTGCGGTCCAGATCCGCGTTATAGGCCATCTTCAGCGTAGTGCCGGTACCGTCGCCGAACCCTGTGTAACCCAGCGCCGACACATCGATCTTGTCATTGTTGTCTGCGAATCGGGCAATCAGGTCCACGAAGCTCTGGCTGTCCGTGCGGTAGCTGTCAGTGGCTGCCGTGTAGCGGAACACGTCAGCGTCATTGATGCCATTACGGCCATAGACCGAAAGGTTCGGGTCGTCGCCGCCGATCAGCAAGTCGGCGCCCGCGCCTCCGATGATCACATCCGAGCCTCTGCCGCCGTCGATACGGTCGTTGCCAGCCAGGCCATAAATGACTTCCGACATTGCGCTCCCCGTGATTACGTCCTTGCCAGCCGTTCCTTCGACGGTGGGGGCCGTGAACACCAGGTTGGTGCTGTTCAACTGCCCCGTCAGGTTGCCTTCGAACGCCAGTTCGAAGCGCTGTCCGTTGGCGTCGGCATCGAAGCTTTTCAGGTATGTGCGAGTACCCTCGGCGTTGGCCTGGACGGCGAGCGTGCCATTGTGGCCATCGCCAATGCCGGTAAAGCTCAACGCAGTCAGATCGACACGGTCCTGAGAGGCGTCGAAGTCCAGAATCCGGTCGCTGCCTGTTTCGGTAGCGGTACGGTAGCTGTCGCTGATCTGGGTGAAGCGGAAAATATCTGCGCCCATCCCGCCTGCCAGCACGTCACGGCCACCCGCGCCTTGCAGCACATCGTCTCCGCCCAGGCCACGGATAATCTCGGCCGTGTCGTTGCCAATCAGGTGATTGGCCTGGCTGGATCCGTCCACATGGTATTGGCCATCCTGGCTGCCGAAGGTGGTGTCCAGGCTGCCATCGGCGTTCAGACGGGTGATCACGTCGCCGGCGATAAGGATTTTGCCATCGGGCTGAACGATTGCCGAGTGGGCATAGTTCGACGCGCCTTGGGGTACCTGGATCGTCAGCTTGCCATCGTTACTAAAGGAGGTGTCGAACGAGCCATCCGCATTCAGCCGCAGTACGTTGAAGGCGTTATTGTCGTTACTCTCGCCGGCCACAATGATCTTGCCATCGGCTTGCACGGTTATCGCAGCGCGGTAGTCCAGCCCCAGCGCGGTATCGAAATACACCACGCCGTCCACGCCAAACGCGGTATCCAGGTTGCCGTCGGCTGCAAGTCGCTGAACGGCATAAACCGGATCGCCCGGGTCGTGGGGGCCGTCGGCACCCACGTACAGCCAACTGCCGAGCAATACGCTGCCGTCGGGCTGCACGACCGTGGCGATATTGCCGGTGCCGTATTGCCCGGTCGGGTTGAGGAGAAGTGCGCCGTTGGCACCGAAATCCTCGACCGGCGCCCCGGTGCTGTCCAGCTTGAATACGATCGCTTGGGACGTGCCGCGAAGGCTGACGTACACCGAGCCATCTGCTGTGGCGTAAATAGCCATTCCATCAGCGCCGATCGGTACATCAAGGCCCGCGGCACCGCCATTGCCGAATGTGGTATCCAGAGTGCCATCCACGTTGAAACGTTCTACCTTCAAACCGCCAAGCCCTGGCTGTGCTGATAGCACTTTACCGTCGGCCTGCACCGCCATTACGTAGTAAGCATAATCTTCCGGGTCCAGGTTGCCGGGCACGAGGGCAATTCCCTCTTGGCCGAAGCTGTTGTCCAGGCTGCCGTCAGCGTTGAGGCGCACCGCCGTGTAGCTGCCGCGCGTACCATAGCTTTCATCGCCCGGCGAGCCAGGATAGCCAATGGCAGTCTGGAAGCTTTCGCCACCGACAAGGATTTTGCCGTCAGGCTGAAGGATGATGCTCCAGTTTGAATCGCTACCCGTGGAGGGGTCGACCTGCACTGTCCCCGGGCCTGTTCGCACGATGTAGTTGATGGTGGCCTTGCTATCGATTGACGCCATGACATTGTCCTTTAGGCATGGAACCCGAACGGATTGGGAAGAGGCTTGCACGGATCCTCTGGATCTGACCTTGGCAGGATGGATAAATGCGAACGTTTTGTGTTCTGCCGGCAGCACACCGGGTCAACTGGCCCTCGCGCTAGTACTCCGGTATTGAACAAACGGCCAAAAGCGTTAGTTGCCGGGGTCGGTCGTCCTTGCCTCCATTCATCAGAGATGAGCGTGAGTGGTCGCGTGCTCGCCGGTAGAAATACACTGAACGCCTCCGCCCAGTCTGACTCCAAATCTTGCCCCGGCGCTCAAAGCCAACGTATCACGTCGATGGGTGCTTGAATCCTCTGCCCAATCAAGGAATTCCCATGACCGACCCACGTAACGTCGCCCACGACAAAAAAGTTCAGCAAGAGAAAAAGAACCACGGCGAAGAAATCGCGCCCAACGCTGAACACGCGCCTCAGCCAGGCATGAAGCCAGCACTCAAGCACGACGACGATGACAAACAAGACGAGCAAGCTTGAGCCAGGTATCAGCCCGACTTGAAGATTGAGCTCAACAGAAAAGGCGTCCCCAGGGACGCTTTTTTTGTTCAAGGATAAATTTTCAGCCGAGACCGCTTTGAACATAGGGCACCTCGCTGAAGACGTCATCGCTGGTAGCTTCGCCGAAATGCGCTCGCTTGGCGGCCAGAAATCCGCCGATCCGTTCCCGGCTGGCATAGTCGTAGTAGCCGCCGAACAGGCAGAGGTCCGTCGATGACAGGTCGCTGATGGGCGCCAGTTCGCTGAGGATTGCCTGCGTCAGCTCGAAGGCGCCGGGGTAGTTGTCACTGGTGATCGATGGCGCGAGGGTACCCGGCAGGTCGAGATTGAGATGCCGCACGCCGGCACGCGCGCAGGCGCTGTGGATGCTGTCCGGATCGGTAGCGTCGACGATGAATAGCTCGTCGATGGAGTAGGCCAGCAGCGACTCCACGGTACTAAGCTCCAACTGCGGATCGCGGCAGCATCAGCCCGACCAGGCCGGAACGAGACTGTCGCAGGCCACGGGCCTGCAGATTGGTGCTGTAGCCGTGTTCGTCAGCGAGAGACTGGATGAGCTACGCCGTCGCCTCCTTGATCCGTCGTTTTCGCCAGGAGCCGTTGAGCACCGCCCTGATCGACGCCCATGCGGACGGGGGCGGCTCCCTCGGCAGCACGGCGCGGCGCTGAGCCTGGCCGACGGTCTGCACGTGGTGCCCGAATTTCCGTTGCTGCTGAAGCGGGTCTGCGTCTGCTTGATGTCATGGAACGCATGGCGAGCCTGAACCGCGTATTTACACCGGTACAGGGAGCGCTCGCAGACCAGCATCGCAGGCGCTACGCTGCGTTCGAGGTTCTTCAGGCAGCGGAGCGAGAAGTGCGATCTGTCTTCATTCGAGAGTGAGTTCGACCCTGAAGTCCGTGATGAGCCTGCTCAACAAAAAAGGGTCCAGACGCCCCGTTTTCGGTGCTGTACTGGACCCTTCGCGAGCAAGCTTGCTCCCACGGCCTTTGGCCAGAATCGAGAGCAGACTTGTGTATAACGCCGAGCGCTACAACTACGGTCAGAAGCGAACCGTCACGCCTGCATTAACCGAATGGAAACGCGTGTCGGTGCCGAACTGCCCCTGGTAGGACAGGTCCAGATCGGTCTGCCTGTTCAAGCGCAGTTTCGCGCCCACTTCAGTCAAGGCGGTGTCGCGCGTTTGAGCGACGCCCTGCACTTCGAAGTTTGGCCCGCCAGCGAAAGACTGGACGTTGCGCGGGTCCAGGTCACCGTAGGCACGTCGCCATCCTACTGAGCCGTAAACCTGCGTATTGACGTTCGCCACATTGATGCTCGACGACGCGCGCAGACCCAGTGTCGAGAAGAAGGTGTCCTGTTTATCGCTGGACACGTCCAGTGCGGCTGGTCCGCCTTTTTCGTGCAGGCCTTTGGCGTCGTAGCGCACGTAGGAAAGACCGGCGAAAGGCTCCAGAGCCATGCTGCCGACCGGTATGCGGTAGGCCGCTTCACCACTTGCCTGCAGCGACTGGGCATTGCGTTTGCCGGTCAAGTGATCACTGAATCCGGCAAACGCCACGTTCCGCTCACTTTCCAGCTTGTGCCAGGTGTAACCGACGTCAGCACTGAGGCGCAGGGCATCGATCTGACCACCGGTGTAGAGGCCCAGATGATAGTTGTCGCTGTGGCCGTCGGCATCGCGGTCATCGGCGTCGAACTTCGAACGGCTGTACCCGGCGTAGACGCCACCGCGCCAATCCGGTGTGAAGCTACCGTCTGCCCCGAACAGCAGGCCGCCAGTGCTTTGGTGCAGACCACCGGCACCGTTATTGCCGCTTGTCTTGGTCCAGTTGCCGAATGGCTGCACCCAGGCGCCGTTTTGCGTGGTCGGTGTGCTTGGCATCAGATTGAGTGCCATGGCTGGCATGCGCAATGTTCCCGTATCCAGAAGATTACGCATACGAGTGCCCAGCACTCCCGATACCACCTGACTATTGGCGATCAGGGCCGTCGAGGTACTGCCGAGGTAGTCGCCAGACAGTTGATCGGCTGCGTTGCGAGCGCTTTCGGCATCCAGAACCAGCAGGTTGTTGTAGAGGCGCAGCGGCTCACCGCTTTGCTCGAGTACGCTCAGCGCGCCAGCGGTATTGAACTGGTTTTGAGTCAGCATGACCGTCTGAAAGATGCCCGGAGCAGGTGCGGGTTCTGGAGTGGGCGTAGGTGTAGGCTCTGGTGTCGGTGTTGGTGTCGGTGTCGGCTCAGGAGTAGGAGTTGGCTCCGGTGTCGGTGTTGGAGTTGGAGTTGGAGTTGGAGTTGGAGTTGGAGTTGGCTCAGGAGTTGGAGTTGGAGTTGGCGTAGGTGTAGGCTCTACGCTTTTTTGCTCGATGGTGAGGTTCAGATCATTGGCGGTGCGCTGCAGTCCGACATTCAGGAACGCCGAGTTGGTCAGCGCCTGGGCATAGGCGGTGCCTGCGGCGGCACCGTCGACCACACCGCCCTGAGCAGAGAGCAGGGTGTAAGTCCTGCCGCTCTGATAGCTCTGCGCAGGATCCAGCGCAGTGACGTTGACCTGCGTACCGCGCAGTGTGGCTGTGCCGCTTACGTTGATCTTGTCGGCTCTACCGTCGCCTGCGATGTCCGCGGCGTAACGTGAGCCTGCGGCCATGTCGAGGTCGCCTTGTATGGCCAGCGCACCTATGGCGCTTTCGCCGGGCGACAGGGTACCGCCGGAAGCTACCTGCGTAGTACCCACCTGACCGACGCCGGCCAGAACACCGCCGTCCAGTACCTGGGCACTGTTGGTATAAGTCCCGAATTCGGTGCGCCCGGCAATACCATTGACCACCAGGGTGCCATTGCCTACGTTAAACCGCGAAAGGCTTTGGGTGGTGGCTGTATTGCCGCGCTGATTGACCTGGTCGACGTTCCCCGACAGCACCAGTCGCCCGCCGCGCACAACGACGCTGCCGGCCAGCCCGGTAAGGTCGCCGCTCAATGTGGTGTTGCCGTTGAACGCATACACTCGGCCCGTTCCGTTCAGCGTGTTGGCAACCTGCAGATCAGTATCGGTATGGTTGAACGCCAAATGCCCCCCGTTGCCGGTGCCGAAATTAATGGCGGTTTGCGGGTCCAGTCGGCCGGCCGCCTGAGCTGTTCCGGCAGTCGTCGAATCGATATCGGTACGGTTGGGGTCGGTCACGACCGGACCGCCCACAGCAAGCGTGCCGCGTGTCGGATTGTTGATGCTGCTGATGGTGCTGATGAGAATACCGTTGGTAGAACTCAGCTCGGCACCGTCGGACAGCGTCAGGTAAGTGCGAGAGTCACTGGTGCCGAGCGTCATGCTTTGCGCTGCCAGGCGGGTGCCTTGTCCGGAAATACTCACCTGATTGCTGCGGCCGATGATGGCCGAACCCAGTAAGAGCGAGTCGGTGGTCAGTACTGCGCCGTTATCGAGAGTAAGGTTGTTTCTGTTTCTGAACGCGCCACTGTTGTCCCAGCGGGTTCCGGCACCGGAAAGATTGACGACGGAGTCGATGTCTACCTGCTGGCTGTTGATCTTGCCGCCATCATTGGCCGTTATGCTCGACCTGTAGACAAACACCCCACCGGCTTCGATATTGACCGCGTCGACCAGGGAGTTCTGGCCACTCACCAGCAACTGCGCGTTTGAAAATGCGTTGGAGCGGGAGCCGTTGACTTCACCCAGATCCAGATCCCGCACCGACACCTGACCCCCGTTGCGCACGTTCAGGTCGCCTTGACCGACCCCACCGACAACGATCGTGTTACCCAGTACAAATGAGGTACGCGGTACTACCCAGCGCGAACCTGCCCCTTCAACCACAACATTGGCCTGAGCCATATTGACGCCGGTTCTGCTGCCTTGGCCAACGATGCTGCCACCTTCGCTGGTCACGGTTGCGCCGCTGTTGATTGTCAGGGTAGAAGTGTTGCCGTCAGTTGCATTGACGTCGATCGCGCCATCGATCAAACGGTCGCTGTTAAAGGTTTCCTGACCATTGGTAAGAACGTAATCCGCTGCCTGAGCATCTGGAAGCAGTGCAAGAGTAACCGCAAAAGCAAGCGGGGATAGTTTGAATAAGGGGTTCATAGCGACTCCAGATACTCCATAAAAACCACAAGGGGTGGCTGCCAGCCCTGAGGGCTTAGGCGTTTCCGTTCGGCGGGGTGCCAACAACGGGAGTATTGAGAGGCGAAGGTTGAATGGAAATAGCACGCATGTACTAGTGGCACGTACGCGTATGTACTAGTGGCACGTACGCGTATGTACTAGTGGCACATATTAATGCCTGGGTTGATCAGCTAGTCAGGGATGGCGTAGTGCATCTGTACTATTGATATTCTGTTATGCCGTGACTACGGTTGCGTGCGAAATTATTCGACGTTAATTATTTAAATAATGGGTGGCAGCGTTAGGTGTCTGGTGTGCCAGTCAGTGGAGTGTATGAATGAAAAGTGTAGCCTTGTTTCCGTTGATTCTGGCATTGTCGGGGTGTGCGGGTCTTGATCAGGCCATGTCAATGACCAATGGCGTTCTTGATCAAACGGGTGATGTACTGAGCGGGGATTTCAGAGGGCTGGCCGAAGCCAGAGAAACAACCTTGACAGAAATATGGCGCGATTGGCAGACCAATGAGGTTACCGCGAAAGAAAAATGGGACGCTCAAACACTGATCATTCCTGGCGTCGTACAGCGCATTACTAAAACCGGGACGGCGGTCGGTCAGAATCAGATTGCGGTCATCTTCAGCGATCCGTCCAATCCCAAATGCACGGGCCAGGGCTTGACCCGCGATGACCTGTTGGTCAACAAGAAAAAAATAAGCAGCTTCAAGAAGGGCGACAGGGTTCTTGTGAAAGGTGTGTTGGGCACCAGTGAATCAAAGTGGACCGACAATGATGCTTGCTGGCTGTCTTTTGACAAAGCCGAATTCACACTTCAGAAATAGAAGCCGTCAGCATAAAACCCGGACAATGTCCGGGTTCTGTAAGCCGCGCATTGATAACGCTGTCAGTTCTGCCAGGTTGTGTAATAAACCGGAATACCCCGCGAGTTGGTGATGGATGCATAATTGAAACCTGGCGCAAATGACTCTCCGCCTGCGAAGGTGTAACCAAATGCGCTGAATTCAATACCACCGCCGACCTGGCTCAACTCGGTCTCGTTCAGCACTCGAAGTGCTGGTCCGGCAGGAAGCGCATTATGTGCCTGTTGTGGGTTCACTGCTTGAGTCATGGCGTTGTTTCCTCTGAAAGTGTCATTGATAAATCAGGGCTTCCGTACCGTTGAACGACGGAAGACAGCATCATTAAAGTCACCGCTTACAAACACCTCAATAGCACAAATGAGCTACTTTTTAGTGTGTCTTTTGGCCATTAGTTCATGTGTGCTATTGAGGTTACTTGTCGTCAGGGCTGTAATGCGTCGCCCGTTTATGGTGCCTGTTTTATGGAGCATTCCTGATGATTGAAGCGATGGTCATTCATGCTCTTTCGATCTGAGGCGCTTGATGCGCAAAAGCGCAGTACGTTGGGGACGGTTTTGCTGGTCAGTCCATTGTCGATGAGGCTGGCCGCTGCGGTGGCGTTGCTGTTCTGCATCAGCATGGGCCTGTTCCTGACCTTCGCCACCTACACCAAACGTACAGCCGCAAGCGGCGTACTGCTGCCTGAAACCGGCCTGATCAGGATCTACTCACCACAAGCTGGCGTGATCACCCGGCTCGACATCGTCGAGGGGCAACACGTTACAGACGGCGCCGTGCTGATGGCCTTGTCCAGCGACACGCAAAGCGGTGAGGCGGGTGGCGCGCAACGGGCGATCAGCCTGTCGATCAAACGTCGTCAGGAAAGCCTCGCTCAGGAAATCGACGAGACGCTCGCTCTGCATCTTCAGGAGCTGGAGGGCAAGAAACGTCAGGTCGCGGCGCTTGAAACCGAGCAGCAGAAAATACTCGCGCAAATCGACCTGACGCGTCAGCGGCTGGCTTTGACCAAGGGCCTTGCCGAGCGCTACGCCAACTTGCAACGCCAGGACTACGTGTCCCGTGACCAGCTTCAGGAAAAGCAGGATGCAGTTCTGGACATGCGCTTGCGGGGCGAAGAGCTGAATCGCTCGCTGCTGACGGTTCGTGCCGAAAGCACCAGGCTGCGGGCGGAACTGGTCGAGCTGCCGTTCAACCAGAGCAAGCAGCTTGCCGATCTGCGACGCAGGCTGGCCGAGAATCAGGACCGCTTGATCGAAAGTGAAACCAAACGAGAGATTTTCATCACCGCACCGACGCTGGGTGAGGCCACGGCGATCGCGGTCTCCAATGGATCACGAGTCGACAGTACGCGACCGTTACTGAGCATTGTGCCTGCCGACGCAAAACTGCACGCCGAACTGTATCTGCCCAGCCGCTCCGTGGGGTTCGTGCGCACTGGTGACACGGTGATGTTGCGTTACCAGGCCTATCCCTATCAACGCTTTGGACTGCAACCGGGCAGGGTGTCATCGATCTCGCGTACCGCCTTGCCGGCCGATGAAGTCATGACCCTGGGCAACGTCTCTGAGCCGATGCGTGAACAGGGGCCTTTCTACCGGGTCACGGTTGCCCTGGCGTCTCAAACCATCGACGGCCAGGGCATGCACGAGCGCTTGCGTTCCGGCATGCAACTGGACGCCGACATCATGCAGGAAAGGCTGCCGCTCTATGAGTGGATGCTGGAGCCTTTGCGCGGAATAGGAAAGCGGCTTTGAACCTGAGAAATACCTTCGCTTTTGGTGTGGGGAGAAAGCTGCCGGTTGTGCTCCAGGCCGAAGCCACTGAATGTGGCCTGGCGTGCATGGCCATGATCGCCAGCTATCACGGCCAGCACAGTGACCTCTTGTCGTTGCGGCAACGTCTCTCGCCCTCAATGAAAGGGGTCAACCTCAAGCAACTGACCCACATGGCTGCGCGGCTCGGGTTGGGCAGCCGTGCGTTGCGGGTCGAGCTGAATGCGCTCGGTCAGTTGCAGTTGCCCTGCGTGCTGCACTGGAACTTCAACCATTTCGTAGTGCTCAAGGAGGTCAATGCACGCGGTGTTGTGGTGCATGATCCGGGGCGTGGCCTGTGCAAGCTGACGCTTGACGAGGTGTCGGCAGCATTCACCGGCGTGGCACTGGAGTTGTGGCCGGAAAGTGATTTTCAGCCCGCCGCTGCACAGCCGCCGATCCCGCTGCGCAAACTGCTGGGGCGAGTACAGGGCTTTGGCCGGGTGCTGACGCAGGTGCTGCTTCTGGCCCTGGCGCTGGAGCTGTGTACCATCCTCAGTCCGTTTTTCATGCAGACGGTTATCGACAAGGTGCTGGTCAGCGCAGACCTGGACCTGCTGACGGTGCTGGCGATCGGCTTTGGCCTATTGCTGATCATTCAGCACACCGTTGCGCTGGCCCGTGCGTGGGCGCTGATGTACCTGGGCACGATGCTCGGGTCACAGTGGCAGATCAATGTCTTTACCCATCTGCTGCGCCTGCCGGTGGCATTTTTCGAGCGTCGTCATCTGGGCGATATCGTCTCGCGCTTCGGTTCTCTGAAGGCCATCCAGCAGACCGTTACCACATCGTTCATTGAGGCCCTGCTGGATGGGCTGATGACGGTCGTCACGCTGGGGCTGATGATTGCCTATAGCCCGAAGCTGGCGCTTGTTGCAGTGGTGGCGATGATTATCTACGGCCTGGCGCGCTGGATCTGGTTCGGGCCGTTGCGGCGTGCCAGCGAGAACCAGCTAGTCCATGCTGCTCGTCAGCAGTCGCACTTTCTGGAAAGCGCGCGCGGCGTGCGCACCATCAAGCTGTTCAATCGGCATGAGCAGCGTTGCAGTGCCTGGAGCGCTTTACTGGTCGAGGAAATCAATGCCGGTCTGCACCCGCAAAAACTGCAACTGGCCTATCGGGCCTTCAACGGCGTGCTGTTCGGGCTGGTCACGATCATTGTTATCTGGATGGGTGCCAGACTGGTTCTGGAAGGGCAATTCAGCGCCGGTATGCTGATTGCGTTCAACTCGTACAAGGAGCAGTTCAACGGTCGGGTGGCTGGTCTGATCGACAAGATTGTCGACGTGATCATGTTGCGCCTGCACGGTGAGCGGCTCGCCGACATCGTGCTGCACGATGCCGAGCCGATTGCCGGTCCGGATACGTTCGATGACGCGTGCAACGACAGGGTGCCCAGCCTTGAAGTACGGCAATTGCGCTTTCGCTATTCCGAGCATGAACCGTATGTGCTGGACGACGTGTCGATTCATATCCGCGCAGGCGAATCGGTAGCCATCGTCGGTCCCTCGGGTGGCGGTAAAAGTACCTTGCTCAATGTCATGCTGGGCATTCTGGCACCCTGCGCGGGCAGTGTTCTGCTGGATGGCTTGCCGGTCGGGCCGGAAAACATCGGCAGGCTGCGCCGTATCACCGGCACGGTGCTTCAGGACGATGTGCTGTTCGCCGGCTCCATCGGCGACAACATCTGTTTTTTCGAGACCGGTGCCGATCAGAAATGGATCGAGCAATGCGCGCATCTCGCTGCAGTCCACGATGATATAGCGCAGATGCCGATGGGCTATAACACGCTGGTGGGCGACATGGGCACGGTACTGTCCGGTGGGCAGAAGCAAAGGGTGCTAATGGCCCGCGCCCTCTACAAGCGCCCGCAACTCCTGTTTCTCGATGAAGCGACCAGCCACCTGGACATCAACAGGGAAGCCGCAGTCAATCAGGCGCTGCAAACGTTGAACATCACCCGCATCATAGTTGCCCACCGTCCGGAAACCATCCGCACGGCGGATCGGGTCGTGGCACTTGCGCAAGGCCGGGTTGCCTACGACGGCCCGGTGCTCAATGAGGCTCCTTCAGCGTGAGGCGGCGGGGCATGATTCGTTGCGCTGGCTGGCGGTGTATGTTGAGCGCGTTCTGCCTGTTAATGACGTCGTTGTGCATGGCCGATGCCCGTGTGGACGCATGCCCCGGCTCCAGTCGTCTGCCAGACGCATTGAGTTTGGCAACGGCCGTGTCTGTCGCGCTGTGTGCCGACCCGAAATTGCGTGAGGTTTGGCTGACCGAGCTGGCACGGCAGGCTGACCTGGATGCCGAGCATTCGGCTTACTATCCGACCGTGCAGGGGCAGTTTCAAAAGGGGCGGGCTGGCAAGACCACGCGCTACCCGGGTTTTCCCGAAGCCGACTCCAGGTTGAACTCCAACACCAGCGTCTACGGCCTCAACCTGAGCTGGGTATTGTTCGACTTTGGCCTGCGCGCCGCCAAAGTAGAAAGCGCCCGGCAGTTATTGGATGTCGCCAGTAGCAGCCGGATCGAAGAGGTGCAGAAGTCGATGCTTGCCACCGCCCGGGTTTTCTATCAAGTACAGGCGAACATGGCGTTGTTAAACGCCAGAATCAGCGCCGAGCGTCTGGCGGCCAACAGTCTGAAAGCCGCTGACGCAAAGTATCGCGAGGGTGCCGGCGAGCAGACGGATCGTCTCCAGGCTCAATCCAGTTATGCCGAAGCACAATTGAACAGGGTCATGGCGGAGGGCGATCTGGCGGCGGTACAAGGCGAGTTGGCCAGCCAACTGGGGCTGTCGCCATCAGCACCGCTCAAGCTGGTTGAACTGGATGAACCCGGGGCTGATGAAGGGGTGTTTCTGGGCAACGTCAATAGTTTGATGGAGCAGGCCAGAGCGTCCCATCCGGCTATCGAAAAGGCCCGCGCCGACTGGGCGGCAAGCCAGGCCAAGGCCGATGCGGCAAAAGCCCAGGGGCTGCCGACGGTGTCGCTGTTCAGCAATTACAGCCGTCAGGACACACCCATCGAGCAGGTTTCAACCCGTCAGGAGGTGAACACCTGGACTATCGGTGTGCAAATCACCGTGCCGATTTTCGATGGCTTTCTCAATCGGCGTAGAGCGCGGGCCGCCCGTTACGAAAGCGCCGCCCGCGAACAGGCCCTGCACGAGGTTGAAAACAGTATTGCGCTCAGTGTCTGGAAGAGTCGACAGACCCTGGAGTCCAGAACAAGGGCGCTGGCAATCAGTCGTCTTTTTGTCGAGAGTGCCAGCAAGTCTTACGAAATTGCCCAGGGTCGTTACAAAGCAGGCGTTGGCAGTATTCTTGAGCTTCTGCGCTCGCAAAACGATCTGAGCGCGGCGACCCAGAAACGCGTGGAGTCTCTGGTCAACTGGCATAACGCCAAGCTGCAATTGGCATCTGACCTTGGCAGCCTGAACATCGGCGACTGATGCCGTCACAGGCCCGGGTGATCGACTGCATGGACGCAAGAATGTACTGCGCTCCCTGCACAACGAGGTGCGTCCATGAAAGACCGAAAGAAAAACGCTGAACTGGATCAGGCCACATTGCGGTTGATCGTGGCGACGTTCGCGATCAGCTATGTATCGTTGATTGGCCTTCTGCCGGGGCTCAAGGTTGCCACCTATCAGCCCATCATTTTCTATTATGCGGGCTTTCTGGTGGTTTCTCTGATCTTGCGCCAGCACATCATCAGCTATCCAGGTGTATTTGCGTTGCGCCGTGTATTCGGGATGGTGCATGACTACACTGCCATTTCCGTCGGACTGATCGTTGGCGGGGAGGCAACACTGCCGGTTTTCAGCGTGATGGTCTGGGTCACTCTAGGCAACGGCATGCGCTTTGGTTCGCGATATCTTGCAATTGCGGCGTCCCTGGCCTTGTTGGCGATACTGGTCATCTATCAATTGACGCCGTACTGGCAGGCGCAGCCATTTATGGTCCTGATGCTTGTCGCCGTCACTATTCTGGTGCCTGGCTATGCGCACATTCTGTTGGTGAGGGCTCGCGAGGCGTCAGAGCAGGCGACCGTGGCCAATCGCGAGAAAGAGCGGTTTCTGGCTCAGGCCAGCCATGACCTGCGCCAGCCCATCCACTCCATCGGCATGTTTACCGCTTGCCTGCGGTCCAGCCCGCTGGGCGATTATGAGCGTCAACTGGTCGATAATATCGATCGCTCCCTGCACAACGTGTCGCAGCTGTTTCGCTCGATTCTGGATATTTACACGCTGGACAGCGGCAAGGTTTCAGCCAAGTCGGATGTGGTCAATCTGGGTGACATGCTCAATGAAGTCGCTCATCAGAACACTGCGGCTGCCCGCTGGGCCGGTGTAGAGCTTCGGGTGCGACCTTGTCGACGCTGGGTCAGGGTCGATGCCACGTTGCTCGCCACGATGGTGCAGAACATCATTTCCAATGCGCTCAAATATGCCCCTGATCACCCGGTGCTGATCGGTGTGCGCAGCCATGCGGGGCGTCTGTCGATCAGCGTGTATGACCGGGGCCGGGGTATTGCTGCCGAACATCTGCCCAGGGTCTGTGACGAGTTCTACCGCATCCGCCATGTGCGCGACAAAGACGTGGAGGGCGTCGGGTTGGGGTTGTCAATCGTCAAAAGGCTCAGCCAGATTCTCAATGTGCAAATCGCGATTGCCTCGCGAATAGACCGCGGGACTACGGTCACCATTCATGGGCTTGAAGAGGTGAGCGCGCCTGTTCGGGTGGTACCCAAGAAGGCATTGGGCGAGAGCCTGCTCAAAGGGGTCAGGGTGTGTCTGGTGGAGGACGACCAGAACGTTCTGATGGCCACCGCAGCGCTGCTTGAAAGGTGGGGATGCGAAGTGCAGACCGCCCGATCGGCGGAGGGGCTCACCACTCATTGCGACATTATCGTCGCCGATTACGATCTGGGCACAGTGGCCAATGGTCTGGACTGCATCGAGAGTATACGAGCTGCCCGTGGCTGGGATGTGCCTGCGCTGATTGTTACCGGGAGGGAAGTGGAAGTCGTGCTTGAGTCAATGCAGGGCGCGGAAGTGTCAGTGTTGTCCAAGCCGTTGCGGCCTTCGGAACTGCGTCTGAACCTGCTCTCGATTCGCGAGCGGCGGATGAGTACTCCCTGACCTGCGTGCATACGGGCCAGGGAATAACGGGGCATCAGGCAGTAATGAATGGCCCGCGAATATCCGACGGCGGGGGCACGTCAGGGAATGGATACACGCAGATCGGGTCCGGTTTGATCACACCAATGCCAGGCACCGGCATGATGGTGAAATCGGCACCACCGGAGACGCTGTACATCTCGGCGTCGGTCAGTACATGAGCATGAACCGAATAATTGTCGACGGTGGTTCCAGTGGTTTTCTGATTGCGGATAATCATGTCAAACCTCGTGGTCGTTATTGAAAAATACTATAAACCAAGTGGGCGGTCGGGCGGCTTGATCCTCGTGTGCAATCGGTTGTATCCAGGCGCTGGCGGTCTGTGAGTTTTGCAGCCGGACCAACCGTTGCAAGAGGTTAGATGATCAAGTCATTCATCATGAGTCTGGGCTTGTCAGGTTTCCTGCCGACGCCGAGCGGTGGCGGCCAGCGCTGTAAACATGCCGGCAAGGCCAATGTAATGCCATTGAAAATCAATACTGGCGGCAATAAGAAACGCGAGCGCTGCCAGCCAGAACAGTCTCGACGAATTGACGGTTTTCCCAAAGAGCTTATGACGATCGGGCATCATAATGTTCTCCTGTTTTCCCGGTAGGTGCCTGCACTGCGCTGCCCACCCGAAATGGCAAGGCGTGTTATTGCGCCATCTGGTAGGTCTGAAAGGCGTCAATCGCGCTGGCACCTGCCACGCCGGCCAATATGACACCAGCACCGACCGCAGTCACCGGAGCCACCGCCACAGCAGCGGCTACTACACCGATGGCTGTCAAGCCTTCTGTTACTGTCATACCGCCACCGATCTGTGCCAGTTCTTCATTGTCGAGTTCGCGCATCATTAATTCCTTATTCATTTGAAATCACCTGTTTGTCGTGTTATTTCAAAGCTTCTGGTCAGTAAGCCATTAGCGCATTACAGGCATTTCAGTCATTGCCTGATAAGTGTAAGTGGCCGTTACAATACTTAACCAGTGCGCAGGCTAAAGAAATAGTACAGGTGTGCTAAGACAGTGGCTTAATATTAAAAGGCTATTATTGTGATGCGTTAGTGTGTTGTGCTGCAGCGGTGGATTGAATGTTTGCCCAGTCTTCGATCAAACCGTCATACAGCTCGACGCACTGTTGAAGTTTGCTGACCTCACAATACTCATCCACCTTGTGGGCCATGCTCGGCTCTCCCGGGCCTGTCTTCACGATGATGCGGGCGAACCTGACCTTGATATGTTCCCAAGCCAGGGCGCTCCTCCAATCTCACCGGTGCAATATCGCCTGATGAATTTCCTGCAGTGGCATGATCCTCTGCGCAGCATTCAGTTTGATGGCTTCCTTGGGCATGCCGAACACGACGCAACTGGCTTCATCCTGAGCCACTGTCGAGCTTCCGGCATCAAGCATCTCCTTTAAACCGCGTGCGCCGTCGTCGCCCATGCCGGTCATGATGATGCCCGTAGCATTCTTGCCGGCGAATTTGGCCACCGAACGAAACAGCACGTCCACCGAAGGGCGGTGGCGGTTGACCAGTGGGCCGTCGATGACCTGAACGTGGTAATAGGCACCGCTGCGAGTGACCATCATGTGTTTGCCGCCGGGCGCAATCAGGGCCAGGCCGGGCAGGATGCGGTCGTTGTTTCTGGCTTCGCGTACCTCGATCTGCGACAAGCCGTTGAGACGTTCGGCGAACGAGGCCGTGAATTTTTCCGGCATGTGCTGAACGATGACCATGCCCGGACAGACTCTGGGCAGGGCAGTCAGCACCGCTTCCAGTGCCTGAGTGCCGCCGGTCGAGGTGCCGATGGCCACAATGCGCTCGGTGGTCTGCGCCATGGCGTGACCGCTGGCTGCGGGCAAAATGGCGTCTGCGGTGAGTTTGCTTGCCGGGGCCAGAACGGGCGGAGCCGTGCGCTTACCGAGGTTTTTGACGTTGGAGTTCGCCGCTGCGCGGACTGCCGCGACCAGCTCGGCGGCTGAATCAATGAGGAAGTTCTTCAGGCCGGTGGTAGGTTTGGTGATGATTTCCACCGCCCCGGCAGACAGCGCCTGCAACGAAGTTTCTGCGCCTTTCTGGGTCAGCGACGAGCAGATCACCACTGGTGTCGGCCGTTCGCTCATGATCTTCTTGAGAAAGGTGATGCCGTCCATGCGGGGCATTTCCACGTCCAGCACGATGACGTCCGGCCATTCCTGAGCCAGCTTGGCCATGGCAAATATCGGGTCCGACGCCGCGCCCATGACATGAATATCGGGGGTGTCGTTGAGAATGGCCACGAGTACCTGGCGAACGACGGCCGAATCATCGACCAGCAATACGCTGATTTTTTTGTTTGGCATCTTTTTCGATTGCTTCCATTGGTTGGTGCCTGACCCATACGTTTCCGTTCCACAGGTCGAAGATGATGTTGCGATGGCCGGTGCTGCCCAGGTCCTGAGCCATCAGCTTCAGGCGATGCCGGTCGGCCAGCGTCAGCGCCGCATTGATGTTGCGATCTGCGACGTTCTGCATCTGCTGGTCGTGGCGCTGCGCCGGAAACATCTCGCCGCCGCCAAACAGCTTGACCTGATATTCCTCCGGAAGCGTCCCGCTGGCCAGCGCATGGCTAATAAGCATCTCCATCGCTTCATCAGCGTATTTGCCGTCAAGTGGCTGACCCTTGCGAATACGTCCTGGCAGCATGAAGTGGCACATACCACCGATACGCCGCCACGGGTGCCAGAACGTGATTGCTACGCACGAGCCCAACAATGTGCGCAAGCGCGCAGGCCGGGTCTCGAAGACCACTTCGCCGGGAGCCAGGACTATTTCGGCCACGCCGACGGGCTTGATCATGGCTTGCGGTATATCGAAGGGGAGACGAGTTTCAGCGTGTCGTTTATGCCGTTGAGGCTTTCCGAATGACTGATGATGAAATACCCCCCGGACTTGAGGCGCGGTAATAAACGCGCCACGACTTTGCTCTTGGTTTCCTGATCGAAATAGATCATCACGTTGCGCAGAAAGATCACGTCGAACTCACCCAGATCGGGCAGGGTCTCGTTGAGGTTGACCTGCACGAAGCTGACCCGGCTGCGCAGCGATTTGTCGATCAAAAACGTGCCTTCCTGACGGCCAATGCCCTTCAGGCAATATTTGAACAACAACGGTTGGGGCAGGGTTTCGGTGCGTTCCATGGGGTAATGCCCACTGCGCGCCTTGCTCAGCACGCGGGTGCTGATGTCCGAGCCGATCACTTCCCAGGGCGTGGTGCCCAGTTGTTCCGCCAGCGTCATTGCCAGGCTGTAGGGCTCTTCGCCAGATGAACTGGCGGCGCTCCAGACCCTGAATACCTTGCCCGGCGCCACCTTGGGCAGCACCTGCTGACGCAGAAAATCAAAATGCTTGGGTTCGCGAAAGAAGTACGTTTCGTTGGTAGTCAGCAGGTCCAGCGCCACTTGCAGCTCGCCGTTGCGCTGATCGTTCATGATCAGCTTGAAATACTCGCCATAGTTGTCCAGCTCGTAATGCTTGAGACGCTTGAACAGACGGCCGGCGACCAGCGCTTTCTTGGCCAGCGTCAGTTTGATGCCCGCAGCGTTGTACAGCCAGTTCTGGAACTGGCCGAATTCGCGATCGGTGAGCGACGCTGTATCAGGCATGTGCAGGCCTCACGTCGCGTCGGCGTCGGAAGGCAGCGACTGACTTGCTTCGGCGAGGCTGGACATTTCATCGATAGACAACACCCGATCGACCTCAAGGACAATGACGAACTTGCCGTCGACCTTGGCCATGCCGCTGATGAAGTCGGCACGAATGCGCGCACCGAAGTTCGGTGGCGGTTCGATCTGCGAGGCCGGTATTTCCAGCACCGCCGAGACGTTATCGACCAGCAGGCCGATGTCCTGCGGTTGGCCGTCCTCGCTGCTGGCCTCGATGATGATGACGCACGAGCGCCGGGTGATGTCCGAGTTCTGTCGCCCGAAGCGCGCCGACAGATCAACCACGGGCACTACAGCACCGCGCAGGTTGATCACTCCGCGCACGAAGGCGGGCATCATCGGCACCACCGTCAGGCTGCCGTATTCGATGATTTCCTTGATGCCCAGAATGCCGATGGCGAACATCTCGCCACCGAGCATGAAAGTCAGGTACTGCGCCTCTTCCTCGACCGCCGTGGCGGTCTGTCGAGTCGTGACCAATGAGCCCATGTCGTTCTCCCTGTGAATCGCTATCGAGGCCGGCAATCAGCAGCCAGTCATCAGAAACGAGTGAATTCCGATTCGTCCGGGGCGCCCGCCATGCTTTGCGCAAACGCCTTGCGCGGAGCCTGTTGCGGTGGGCGCGGGGGCTGGCGGTTCGGGCTGCTGCGGCCGTCGACAGGGCTGCCTTGTGCGACGGCCCTTGGCGATGCATCGAGGGTGAAGAAGCTCATGGCCTGTTGCAGCTGTTCGGCCTGACTGCTCATCTCTTCAGCGGTGGCGGCCAGTTCTTCGCTGCTTGAAGCGTTCTGCTGGGTGACCTGATTGAGCTGGGTCATGGCGGTGTTGATTTGCGCCACACCGGCAGCCTGTTCCTCTGACGCCGCGCTGATTTCCTGCACAAGGTCTGACGTCTTGTTGATCGACGGCACCATTTCGTCCAGCAGCTTGCCGGCTTTCTCGGCCATTTCCACACTGCTGGACGACAGCTCGCCAATTTCCTGAGCCGCGACCTGGCTGCGTTCAGCCAGCTTGCGCACCTCGGCGGCCACTACCGCGAAGCCCTTGCCATGTTCGCCCGCACGGGCTGCTTCGATGGCCGCGTTGAGGGCGAGCAGATTGGTCTGGTAAGCGATGTCGTCGATGATGCTGATGCGTTGGGCGATTTTCTTCATCGCCACGACGGTCTGCTGCACCGATTCGCCGCCGTCAGTCGCTTCCTTGGCAGCCTTGCTGGCCATGCCATCGGTGACTTTGGCGTTCTCGGTGTTCTGGTTGATGCTGGCGCTCATCTGCTCGACCGACGCGCTGGTCTCTTCGACGCTGGCCGCCTGTTCGCTGGTAGCCTGGCTCATTGACTGCGCGGTGGCGCTGACTTCTTCCGAAGCGCTGGCCAGGTTGTCGGCGGCGTTACGCACTTCGCCGATAATGTGTGACAGCTTGCCGACCATGTTGCGCATGGCGTTCAGCACCATGCCGGTTTCATCCTTGGAACCGTGCCCGATATGGGCGTTCAGGTTGCCTTCGGCCAGTTGCTCGGCGGCAGTCGCTGCCTCTTTCAGTGGGCGGGAAATGATCCGTGCAATGAACAGCGCCAGACCCAGGCCGACCAGCAAGGCTGCAACCAGAACGGCAATGATCGAGATGCGCGCGCTTTCGTACAGGCTCGTGCCTTTGTCGCCAGCGGCAGTCGCGCCAGCGTCGTTGAGCTCGACCATCTTTTGCAACTGGTTGGTGACTTCGTCGAAGTGCAGTTTGGACTCGCCGCGCAGCAAGGCACGCGCTTCGGTCTCCTGGCCCTGCCGGGAGAGAGCGAACAGATTGTCGCTGACTTTCAGGTAGGCGGACCAGGAGGCACTCACGGCACTGAACATCTGCCGGTCCTGATCGCTGACGATCAACTTGTCGTAAGTGGCCAGCCGCGTTTCAAACTGTTTGCGCGCTTCTGCTGCCTCAAGCTCCATCTGCGTCTTTTCCTGGGCAGAGTCGGCAGCAATGTGGCGGTTTTCCTTCAGCCGAAAGTTGGCTGCGTAAAAGCGCATGCCCGACGCCGCGCGCATGGACGGCATCCAGTTTTCCTTGATGTCCTGGGCGGCCTGGTTGACCTGGCCCAGCTGGATAATGGCAAAGACTCCCATGGCCGCGGTCAACGCCAGAACCACCAGAAACGAGGTAATCAGCTTGGTGGAAATCTTCAGATCGTAAAACCATTTCATTGAAGTAACTCCTTGGGAATTGCAAATCCGTCAGCGAGAAGTGGGCAATAGGGATTGAGGCGCCTGGGTCGAGCGGGCTTCCATTTGTACGATCTGGTTGAGCAAGGCCGGTATGTCGAGAATCAACGCCACCGCACCGCTGCCCAGAATCGTCGAGCCGCTGATGCCGCGCAGTGCGCCGAACAGCTTGCCCAGAGGTTTGATAACGGTCTGGAACTCGCCGAGCAGGTCATCTACCACCAACCCGGCCTTGTGTTCGGCGTAGCGCACCACCACCACGTTCTGGCGTCGTGCAGCGGGGCCTTCATGGTTGAAGTGATCACGCAGGTAGACCAGCGGCAACACTTCGCCACGCAGGTCGAGGTAGCCGCTGTCGCGGGTCAGGTGACGATTCTGTTCGTCCAGCTCGATGCATTCCTGAACCATGTCCAGCGGGATCACGTAAGTCGACTGATCGATACCGACCAGAAAACCATTGATGATCGCCAGCGTCAGCGGCAGGCGAATGCGCACGATGGTGCCCTGACCGGGCTGGCTGTCCAGGTCCACAGTGCCGCGCAGCAAGGTGATATTGCGTTTCACCACATCCATGCCGACACCACGCCCTGACAGGTTGGTGACGGCCTCGGCGGTAGAAAAACCCGGCTCGAAGATCAGGTTGTAGATCTCCTGATCGGTGAGGCTTGCGCCAGCTGCCACCAGCCCGCGCTGCTGGGCCTTGTCGAGGATCCGCTCGCGGTTGAGCCCCGCACCGTCGTCGGCAATTTCAATGACGATGCTGCCGGAGTCGTGGTACGCATTAAGGCTCAAATGACCTTTTGCCGGCTTGCCTGCCGCGCGACGTGCTTCGGCGCTTTCGATGCCGTGGTCCATGGAATTGCGCAGTAGGTGCATGAGCGGGTCGCCGATCTTCTCGACAACGGTTTTGTCCAGTTCGGTTTCCGCACCGTTGATAATCAGGTCGATGTCCTTGCCCAGTTCCTGACTGACATCACGTACTACGCGGCGAAAACGATTGAAGGTGTCGCCGATGGGGATCATGCGCAGGTGCAGCGCGCCATCCAGAATTTGCTCGACCAGCCCCGACACGGTCGAGCTGGCTTCCTGAAGCGGGTCGTTGTCGCACGAACGGGCCAGCAGGCTGGCCCCGGCGCTAGCGATGACCAGTTCGCCGACCAGATTGATCAGCTCATCAAGCTTGTCGGCATTGACGCGCACATAACGACCGTCCTTGTTTTTCTGCTCGCTGGCCGAAGAAGGGCGCTCTAAAGCTGTTGCCGCAGCAGGCGCACGCGGCACGGCACGCTGGTCACCCAGCAGTTCGCCGCTGGCAACCGCAGGACTTTGTCCGGTCTGCGAGACCAGGTCTGTGCCAGTGGGGTCGACGTGGTTTGCTGTCTCGCTCATCAAGGTGATTTCTACGGCGCAGTCTTCCCGCACGAAGTCGAACACTTCGTTGATCGCGGCATGCCCGGCAGACGAGCGAAAATCGATCTCGAAGCCCAGGTGGCAGGATTCCGGGTCCCACGCTTCCAACGCCGGGATGCTGTCGGTGACGGTAGTGACCTGAACCATTTGCCCCAGCGTATTGAGGTAACGCAGGAACGACAGCGGGTCCATGCCGTTGCGAAACACATCCACGCCAAAACGCAGCGAGATATGCCATAGCACTTCGGCAGCCTGTTCATCGATCACACTCGGCGCTTGCGCCTCGTCAGCAGGCTGGGCATTGCCCGGCGCCTGATAGACCTGTAACGCCTGACGCAGCGCCGCTTCGCGTTCCAGTGCTGGTGGCTGCAATGTCTGGCCACGACTGGCCACTACGTCGATCAACTCAAGCATGTGATCGCCGGACTTGAGCAGCACTGCGATCAGCCCGGCGTCCACCGACACGCTGCCTTCACGCAGGCGGTCGAGCACGTCTTCAACGATGTGGGTGAAGCTGACGATAGGCGTCAGCCCGAATAGCCCGGCCGAACCCTTGATGGTGTGCGCTGCGCGGAACACTGCGCCAATCGCGTCCTGATCGCCCGGTTCGCTTTCGAGTTGCAGGAGAGATTCCTCCATGGCCTGCAAAAGCTCACGCGCTTCAACGATGAACGTCTGCTGTGCCTGATCGAGATTAATACTCACGATGACTTCCTTGATCCATCACTCGGCAATAATGCAAATGGACGCGCTACAGCACGACACCGGGATTACATAATTCGAAGGTTTCGGTGACTGCCTTGCTTTGCCCGGTCATGCGCAGCGAGGTCCCGGTCTTGCCGGCTTCGCGCTGGATGACTGCCAGCAATTGCAGGCCGGCACCGTCCATCTCGGTAACTTGCGACAAGTCGACTTCCACTCGCGCCGCACCAGTGATCTGTGGCAGCAAACGGGCGGCGAGTGCGGTCACGGTGTAGATCGTCAGCTCGCCGTCGATCTGCACGCGGGTGGCGTCAGGCTGATTGTCGTCTGGGGTTGGCATGCTGGCCTCCATGGCCCGTTGTCTCAGGGCAGGATCAGCTTGGAAACCGCTGCGAGCATCTGCGCTGGCTGGAACGGTTTGACGACCCACGCCTTGGCACCTGCCGCCTGACCTTCTGCCTTTTTCGATTCCTGAGACTCGGTGGTCAGCATGATGATCGGCGTGAACTTGTAACTGGCCAGCTTCTTCACTTCCTTGACGAACGTGATGCCATCCATGTTCGGCATGTTCACGTCGCTGATGATCAGGTGCACTTTCTGCCCGGTCAGCTTGCCCAGTGCATCTTTGCCATCGCAGGCCTCGATAACGTCGTATCCGGCACTTTTCAGCGCGATGCCGACAACCTGCCGGACACTGCTTGAATCGTCGACCACCAATACACTCTTAGCCATGATCTACTCCTAGAAAAACGTGATTTCCTGCGAACTCTGCTGTGCTGCCGATTCGCCGCGGTGAGTGCGGCGTTGCTCGTCGGTCGCGTAGGTGGACTCCATGCGCGCCAGCCATTGCCGGGCGTCGATGGCGACGGCCTCATCGGGAGACTGGCTGGCTTGCAACAGATGCGCGTGCAAAGAGTCGATGTTGTCGCGTACGTGAGCGAGAATCTGGCTGACCCGGTCCTGAAACTGCAGGTTTACAAGGACTTCGGTCATTTCGTCGCGAATACCGAAGCTCTCCTGCTTGAGCAGGTCGGCGGATTCGGCCAGGCGACCGGTAATGCTCTGGAAACGCTCCAGGACGTTCTGGATGCTTTGCTCGGAAGCTGCCACCGAATGGCTGTCCTGATCAGCACCGCTGGAGGCGGCCTGCACCAGTTGCGTGATGGCATTGTTGATGATGTCGACCTTGGCCGACATCTGCTGACCGGTTTCGCTGGACTTGCTCGACAGGCTGCGCACTGCGTCGGCGACCACGGCAAAACCACGGCCGGCTTCACCTGCGCGCGCCGCTTCAATCGCGGCGTTAAGGGCCAGCAGGTTGGTCTGTGCAGCAATCGCTGCGACGTCCGCGGCCATGGTGCGCAACTCGCCTGTGTAGGCGGTCAGGCTGCGAACCTGGGAGAGCGTCTGGTCGCGGCTGGCCTGGGTGGCTTTAAGGGAGTCAATCACCTGGCTCAGCTCGCTGTCGCTCTGGGACAGGACTTTCAGAGCGCCATCGGCATTCTGACCGTCCAGCTCACCGGCAGCGTGCTGCGAGGCCTGCACGGTTTCCTGCAAGCGTTCGGAAATTCCCATAAAGCGGCTGCTCAGCTCGACAATGGCGGTTTCGGTCTGCTGGCGCGAACTTTCGACCTGTTTGGCCCAGATCGGCATGGCACCGAGAAAGACTTCATTGAGCTGTGCATGGGAGGACATGGCACTGGTTTGAGCGTTATGTGCCTGGTGATGGTCCAGCGCTTGGGCAACAGCGCGACGCACGTCGTTCTGCTGGGTGCGGGCAGCCAGTGCACAGGCACCGAGACCTATAGCGAGCAGTGCCGCACAAGCAAGCAGATTGGTCGTACTTGTACCGGATTGCGTGAGGATCCAGGCAACGGCAGGTATGACGGGAATCAGAGAAAACCAGATGAAATGCGGACGACTTTGCGCAGGAGTACTGCTGGAATGATTCGACATCATGGGTTCGATCCTTGAACAGTGCAGCGTTGTACACGACTCAATGGTTATCTGCGCGGTGCAGACGAACTTGATACCTGTACGAGCGCCTTCCGTCCGATCGCATCGCGCAGAGCCCGGTCAGATTAAAAATAGCGGGTATTCAGGGCACTGCAAGTCAGCGCAGAGCGAGATGCACTCAAGAGCGTCCAGAGCGGCATGACGATAGTGTTCTCCCCGCACGCCTCTCGTTCCTCACGCTCCAGCGTGGGAATGAATTTCACGACGCTCTGCGTCGCAAGTTCTGCGCTGTACAGGTCAATTCAAGGAGGACGCAGGGCGCGCAGAAGGGCATGCCCACGCGAAGCATGGGCACGATGGTGTTCTTGCAGTCTGCGCTGCACAGGTCAATTCAAGGAGGACGCAGAGCGTCCAGAACGGCATGCCCACGCGGAGCATGGGCACGATGGTGTTCTTGCGGACTGCGCTGCACAGGTCACTTCAAGAGAGGACGCAGGGCGCGCAGAAGGGCATGCCCACGCGAAGCATGGGCACGATGGTGTGTTCCCGCACGCCTCTCGGCTGGCGGGCCTTAGTGCAGCTTCATCCGTGGCTCGGTGCCTTTGCCGATCTTGCTGCCCAGCATCAGCATCAGGGTGCGGAAGGTGCCGTACAGCGCCATCTGGTGCATGCGATACAGCGACACATAGAACATCCGCGCCAGCCAGCCTTCAAGCATTACGCTGCCCATCAGGTTGCCCATCAGATTGCCGACTGCCGAGAAGCTCGACAGCGAGATCAGCGATCCGTAGTCCTTGTAGGTGTACTCCGGCAAGGTCTTGCCTTCGATCCGCAGGCGCAGCGATTTTGCCAGCAACGACGCCTGCTGATGAGCAGCCTGAGCGCGTGGCGGGACGTTGCGGTCGGTGCCTTTTTGCGGGCAGGCGGCGCAGTCACCGAAGGCGAAAATATTCTCGTCACGGGTGGTTTGCAGCGTCGGCAGCACTTGCAACTGATTGATCCGGTTGCTCTCCAGCCCATCCAGCTCATGCAGAAACGCCGGGGCACGAATACCTGCCGCCCAGACTTTCAAACTGGCCGGAATGACCTGCCCGCTGGCCGTGATCAAGCCGTCGGCGGTCACTTCGCTCACCGCGGCATTGGTCAGCACCGTCACGCCAAGTTTTTCCAGTGTCTTGTGCACCGGCGCGCCGATACGCTCTGGCAATGCAGGCAGCACCCGAGGCCCGGCTTCGATCACGGTAATGCGCAGGTTTTCCGGCTTGATCTGGCCCAGCCCGTAAGCCGCCAGCTCGTGCGCCGCGTTGTGCAGTTCTGCCGCCAGTTCAACACCCGTCGCACCTGCGCCAACGATGGCCACGGTGATTTCCTGAGCACTGTCAGCCTGACCTGCGTGAGCACGCAGATAGTGGTTGAGCAGTTGCTGATGGAAGCGCTCGGCCTGTTTGCGGCTGTCGAGAAACAGGCAATGTTCCGCCGCGCCCGTGGTGCCGAAATCATTGGTGGTGCTGCCCACGGCGATGACCAGCGAGTCGTAACCCAGGCTGCGTGCCGGAACCAGTTCGGTACCGTTTTCATCCAGCGTCTCGGCCAGGTGAATCTGGCGACTGGCGCGATCCAGCCCGATCATGCGCCCGAGCTGAAACTGAAAGTTGTTCCACTTGGCCTGAGCCACGTAGTTCAGCTCGTCTTCATACGAGTTGAGCGAGCCGGCCGCGACCTCGTGCAACAGCGGTTTCCAGATATGCGTCA
Source organism: Pseudomonas syringae group sp. 243L2 (assembly GCF_032587875.1). NCBI lineage: Bacteria > Pseudomonadati > Pseudomonadota > Gammaproteobacteria > Pseudomonadales > Pseudomonadaceae > Pseudomonas > Pseudomonas syringae group sp. 243L2. Next base: position 70,139 of record NZ_JAWHPL010000014.1, on the reverse strand, counting down.
GGTTGGCGTCGACCAGGGTGACACTGGCCGTACCTTTCTTGCCCAGGGTTTTACCCAGGCTGGTCGCCAGCTCCAGACCGCCAGCGCCGCCGCCAACGATAACAATACGATGCGTCATAAGGATTACTCGGAAGGTTTAAGGAATTCGCGGGGAGCCTGATCTTCGCGAGCGCAAGGCAGCTCATAGCGTCAGAAGGCTCAATAAACGGGTTCATCACGGCAACACCGGGATCAGGAGCGGCCTGCGCTCGACTGGATGCCGGTTTGCCTGAAGGTACTCTTCGACACACCTTTGCGGTTCCGGGTTCAGGTGGCGGCTCAATTTATGCGTTGTCTCAAGCGTGCTGACGGGCAGGGGGCCAGGGATCAGTGATTTCCAGCGGCTCTACCTGCAACACATCGTCCAGGCGGATGATGCCGCTTTGTAACACTCGCGCAGTGATTCCGCCATGCCCACGCACCGCCTGAAAGGTTCCGCGACCAAGGCGCTGCTCCAGACGCGCACAAGGCTGGCACCAGCCAGTGGTTTCAAAAATCGCCTGGCCGATGCGAAAGCGTCGGTTTTTCAGGCTGAACAGGTTAATGCCGCTGATCACCAGATTGCGCCGCAAATCCTGCGGCACGATGGGGTTATCCGCAGAGCGGTTCAGCAACGAACCGACCACAGCCAGATGCTCCCACTGGATCAACGTCACCTGCCGTGCATTGCGCGGGCCAGGTCGCGAATGATCGCCGGTCAGCCCCGCTTCGCGCCTCGCTTCCACCGCGTCCAGTTCGATCATCTCGGCCCGCGACTCCGGGCGCACACCAATCCAGCGCACACGGCCTTGTTGAGGCACATCGGCCAGCAGTTCCTGCAAGGGGCTCATAAACTGATTCCAACATCGAAAACGACACTGCGCCCCAGGTTGGTACGCAAAAAGTCCGGAGCGCCCGGATGCGCGAACAATACCCGAGCAAAGGTCGGCCCCACCAGCGACAACGAACGCCAGCCCTGACGCAGGTACTCGGTCGGTGGCGGAAAATGACTGTTGAGGTCCAGCACCTCGCGCTTGAGGCTGGCGAAGGCGATGATATCCAGCCCGCCCAGGTCAATGCCGCGTTCGCGATAATTGGTGGATTTCTTGCGCAGGGTAGGGGCGAGTCGGTGCAGCAGTTCAGAGGCGGGAATCCGTTTGGGCTTGGCCTCTCGACGTACCAGTTGGCTCAACGAAAAAGCGCTACGTCGTCGCGCCAGCTCCTCACGCCACTCATCATTGAGACGACGGCCCTCATCGAGCACAAAAAACACCTCGAAACGCCCGTCACGAAACAGCACATCCGGCGGCTCCTGAGTGGCAGGCGTGAAGTCCTCGTTGCGATGCGCAATGTTCAGCCCCTGCAACAGGCGCTGACAAACCCAACGCTCACGCTCCCACTTCCGCGCATTGGAAAGAAAGGCGTTGGCTTGTTCGGCCTGGATCGTCAACAGGCGTAGGTAGTCTGAGTCATCCATAGGGCCAAGCTTAGCGTTCAAGTTGCCATGACTGGAAGAGTGAATGCAGGTGTGTAGGCTGGCAATTCATTTTTTGATCGCTTGCGAAAAATGCCCGCAGGCGCTGCTTTTATCGAGGCTCTTCAGGACAAGCCAAAAGGCGTTCTGAGATCACGCCACACGGTGTTCGTCGCTGACATCCAGAAAATGCCATCCATCGCCAAGACGTTCGCCATTCCCAAAATGCGCGATTACAGCTATCGCGTCATGCTTGATCGAGAGGTGCGCATCGTGCCGCAGTACGCAGGCGATGACGATAAAGGGCTGTGGTTACAGTTGCGCGACGGGCAGTTGGTCAGTCAGCAGCAGTTTGGCAATGCTGATGCGTTGAGGACTGCGTTGGAGAAGCCTTGGCCGTAAATACGATCATTATCGTTCCCGCGCTCCGCGTGGGAATGCATTTCTGGACGCTCTGCGTCCAACCTGGAATGTGCGGTGCGGCGCAGATTTGTGACGCGGAGCGTCACGGAATGCATGCCAACGCGGAGCATTGGCACGAGAGTCAGCTGTAGTTGAGTAGAACGATGAGCGCAGAGCGTGTGCATGCATCCCGGAATGTATCAATGCCCCCGGTGCGGAGCCTCCAGATCACCCGAGAACAATTCATCCTCAGCATCCGGGCTCACCGGAATCGAATGCTCTTCAGAAGCCCAGGCTCCCAGGTCGATCAGTTTGCAGCGCTCGGAGCAAAACGGGCGGCTCGGGCTGGCGGCGCTCCATTCCACCGGGGCATCGCAGGTTGGGCATTGGACGGTCATTGGTTGGCTCATGATTGGCCTCCACGCAAAGTAAGGTAAAAGTGGTGCAGCCGCTCGACTTCGCTGTTCAGCCAGGCGTGATCGCGGTCATTGACCAGCACATCGTTGGCATGGCGCAAACGGTCTTCACGCTGGATCTGCACCTTGAGAATGGTTTCGACCTGCTCCTGGCTGGAACTGTCGCGCAGCATCGTGCGCTCTATTTGCAGGTGTGCCGGAGTATCAATAACCAGCAGGCGCTGCACCATCCGGGATTGTCCGGATTCGATCAGCAGCGGCGAAACCAGAATGGCATACGGCGATTTGGCCTTGGACAGATGGCTGACGATTTCCTGATTGATCAGCGGGTGCAGCAGCGCTTCCAGCCAGCGTCGCTGCTCCGGGTTTTCAAAGATCACCTTGCGCAGCGCGCCACGATCCAGCTCGCCGCTGGCCTGCAAAACGCCTTTACCGAAGTGCGCGGCTATCTGCTCCAGCGCTGGACGCCCTGGCTCGACTACCCAGCGGGCGGCGTGGTCGGCATCCACAGTATCGATGCCAAGGTTGGTAAAGCACTGCGCCGCTGCGCTTTTACCGCTACCAATGCCGCCAGTCAGGCCAAGAATCCAGGGTTTTTGATCAGGGTGAGTCATCTGAAACCGGCAAACTGCATGTAAGAGTCGGTTATTTGACCACCCCAGAGCAAAGCGATCCACCCCGCAATGGCCAGATAAGGACCAAAGGGGATCGGCGTACCGCTTTCAACCCTGCGCACGCGCATCATGATCACCCCAAGCACCGCACCCACCAGCGATGACAGCAGGATGGTCAACGGCAGAATCTGCCAGCCGCCCCATGCGCCAAGCATGGCCAGCAACTTGAAGTCGCCATAACCCATGCCTTCCTTGCCGGTCACCAGTTTAAATAGCCAGAACACCGACCACAGCGCCAGATAGCCGGCCACCGCGCCCCACAGCGCATCGTTCAGCGAGGTGAACAGCCCGAAAGCGTTGACGATGAGGCCCAGCCACAGCAGTGGCAGCACCAGAGAGTCAGGTAACAGCTGGTGGTCGGCGTCGATCAGACTCATCGCCAGCAGGCCCCAGCTCAACACCAGCATCGCCGCTGCCTGCCAGCCGAAGCCGAAATGCCAGGCGACGTAGGCCGACAACACTGCGCAGGTCAGCTCGACCATTGGGTAGCGCATGCTGATGGGGGCTTTGCATTGTGAGCATTTACCGCGCAGCAGCAGATAGCTGATCAGCGGCAGGTTTTCCCTCGGGCGGATCTTGTGCGCGCAGTGCGGGCAACTGGAGCGGGGGCGGTTCAGGTTGAAGGCAGGCTGATCAGGTTCGGCGGGCAGGCCGAGCATTTCACGGGATTGGGCTTTCCAGTCGCGCTCCATCATTTTGGGGAGGCGGTAGACGACTACGTTGAGGAAGCTTCCGATGATCATGCCGAGGATGCAGCAGGTAATGACGAAGGCCAGCGGTGAGCTGGCCAGGAGGTCGAGGAGGGGCATGTCAGACGACGTTTCCGAGTTTGAAAATGGGGAGGTACATGGCGATAACAAGGCCGCCGACTATGACACCCAGCACAGCCATGATCATGGGCTCCATCAGGCTGGTTAAGTTGTCGACCATATTGTCGACCTCATCCTCGTAGTAGGTCGCTACCTTGTCCAGCATATTGTCCAACGCGCCTGATTCCTCGCCTATGGCCGTCATCTGGATTGCCAAGCTTGGAAAAACACCGGTCGATCGCATCGAAAAATTCAACTGCATGCCTGTGGAAACGTCTTGTTTGACCTTGTTTACAGCGTCTCTGAAAACAACATTGCCGGTAGCACCTGCAACTGAGTCAAGTGCCTCCACTAGAGGAACGCCTGCTGCGAATGTTGTTGCAAGCGTCCGCGCGTAGCGAGCTACGGAAGACTTGAAAATAAGCGGTCCAATGATCGGTACTTTCAGCAGAAACCGATCAATATTATCGCGAAATTTTTCAGACTGCTTATAAGCTCGTTTGAACAAAAAAGCGCCTACGAAAAAAAGACCCACTATTGCTAACCACCATTTCTGTACGATATCTGATAAGCCGATTACCATGAGAGTAAATGCGGGTAGCTCTGCGCCAAAGCCTGCAAAAACTGACTGAAACTGCGGCACCACTTTGATGAGCAAAATACCTGACACGATAATTGCGACGATCAACACAGCAATAGGGTATGTCATGGCTTTTTTGATTTTTGCTTTGAGCTTTTCAGTCTTTTCCTTGTAGCTAGCGACGCGGTCCAAGAGACTCTCGAGTGCACCTGCTTGCTCGCCCGCATCGACCAAATTACAAAACAGGTCATCGAAGTATTCCGGTTTCTGTCGCAGAGCCGTCGCAAAGCTGTTCCCTGCCGACACCTCCTGCTTCAGTGAGCCAACCAGTGCACGCATGTTCGGGTTTTCCGCACCCTCGGCAATGATGTCAAATGACTGCAGAAGCGGCACACCTGCCTTCATCATGGTCGCCATCTGCCGAGAAAAGAATGCGATGTCCAGCGGCTTGATCTTCTTGCCCTTGCCAAAGATCGAAACGGGCTTTTTACGTACCTTGGTGAAGTTGATACCTTGCTTGCGCAACTGAGCCTTTACGAGCGCAAGATTGTGCCCGCTCACTTCGCCACTGAGTTTGCCGCCTTTCTTGTCCACACCTTCCCATGTGTAAACACTGACTTTAACTGCCTTGCTGGCCATGCTTAATCCTTGGTCACGCGGTTGACTTCTTCAAGGCTGGTAATACCTTGCATGGCCTTCGACAGTCCGGAGGTCCTCAAATCATTGAAGCCGTCCTTGCGCATCTGCCTGGAAATCTCCAGCGAATTGCCTTCTTCCATGATGATGCGTTCCAGTTCTGGTGTTTTCTTGACTACTTCGTAAATGCCGACCCTGCCCCTGTAGCCGCCGTTGCAATGCTCACAACCTACTGGGCCATAGATTTTAAACGTACCGATCTTCTCCTCTGGAAACCCCTCCTGGATGAGCGTTTCCCGGGGTATGTCGAGCTCTTTCTTGCAATGGCTGCATAGCTTGCGCGCCAGCCGCTGGGCAATGATGAGGTTAATCGCCGTAGCGATGTTGAACGCTGCGACGCCCATATGATGCAAGCGAGTGAGGGTTTCTGCGGCACTGTTAGTATGCAGAGTAGATAACACCATGTGGCCGGTCTGTGATGCTTTAATGGCGATTTCGGCAGTTTCCAGGTCTCGTATCTCGCCGACCATGATTACGTCGGGATCTTGACGCAGGAATGCGCGCAATGCCTGAGAAAAGTCCAGTCCCTGACGCGGGTTGACGTTGACCTGATTGATGCCTTCCAGGTTGATCTCTACCGGGTCTTCAGCTGTGGAAATGTTGATGTCCACAGTGTTGAGAATGTTCAGGCCAGTGTATAGGGAAACGGTTTTACCCGAGCCAGTGGGGCCGGTCACAAGAATCATGCCTTGTGGTTGCTTCAGCGCTTCAAGATAAAGCGCTTTTTGTTCTGGCTCGTAGCCCAGAGCGTCAATGCCCATCTGCGCACTGGTCGGATCGAGGATCCGCATCACGATCTTCTCTCCCCATAGCGTGGGTAAGGTATTCATACGAAAATCGATGGCTTTGGTTTTGGACACACGTAACTTGACACGTCCGTCCTGTGGTTTACGCCGTTCCGAGATATCTAGGCTAGCCATGACTTTCAAGCGCGCGGCAATACGGTTTGCCAGATGAATCGGCGGTCTGGCGACTTCATGCAAGATGCCGTCAGTACGCAACCGCACGCGGAAGATCTTTTCGTAGGGTTCGAAGTGCAAGTCGGATGACCCTAATCGGATAGCATCCATCAGCATCTTGTTGACGAAGCGTACTACCGGGGCGTCGTCAGCGTCACTCTGAGTAGCAAGGGAGGTTTCCTTGCCGTCAGCCGGTTCGATGTCCAGACCCAGATCTACATCTTCCAGATTGCCCAGACCGCTATCACTGTCAAAAAAGCGATCTATAGCAATAGTCAGCTTGTCATCTTCGACCAGAATAGCTTCGGTGTTCAGGCCCGTGCTGAACTGAATATCAGTCACCGCCTGATGATTGGTCGGGTCCGAAATCCCGATAAACAGTTTATTGCCGCGCCGCCACAGCGGCAGTGCGTGATGTTGTCGAACCAGCTTTTCACTCACCAGGCCTTTAGGCTGGCTTTCTTTGTCCAGGCTGGCAAGGTCCATGAATGGCACGCCAAACTGGTCGGAAGCCATTTCTGCCAGCGTCAGGCTTTTGACCAATTTGCTCTGGACCAGATAGCTCACCAACGAAATCTTGTCACGGCGCGCCTGCTGATACGCTTGCTGCGCAACAGATTCGGTAAGTAGCTCGGCGTGGACCAACTGTTTGGCCAAACCAGTGAGGACAGCATCAGTCATAAAACCACCAGACACAGACAATGGGTGGGTTATAGCGCAGTCGGGCTGTGCTGCCAAATGGCAGAGAGGCATGTGACGAAAATTGTCAGTTTCTACTGATTTCAGAACGTCCGTTGTCGCTCATAGATGGCGCTGGTGATGTCAGCAACCGAGAATAGGTTTTGGCACGACCTGTGCTTCAACGCTCCCAAGGCACTACCTAATTGACGCCTCGGAGAAGTAGAAATGAACGCACAAAAAGGCTTTACACTGATCGAGCTGATGATCGTTGTTGCGATCGTCGGTATTTTGGCGGCGGTAGCAATTCCGCAATACCAGAACTATGTCGCGCGCGCGAATGGCGCCAGCGCTGTCGCCACGCTTGATGCCGCGAAAACTCAAGTAGGAGTCAATTCGCAAGAAGGGCTCACTGCTCTCTGCACTAACGTGACCCTGCCTACAAGTGCTACATGTGATGGTACAACGGGCAAGTTGGTTAGCGCGTCGGTTGGGAATGGTACTTCTGCAACTACCGCTACTTTGGCTCCTACCTTTACTACAAGTGGGGTGACTTGGGCTTGCTCGGTAAGTAATGCCAAGTCTGCTTCCAGCACATGCGCCGCCGGTAGCTAACTAGCTTGACGTTCAGGCTGGCTCATCACTCTGATAGGGTGGTGAGCCCCTAATGTGCTTATTTTTCAATAAAGTTATATGTCCGGTCACTATAAATCACTGCAATTTGTTAATGTGTGGTTTTAGACTGTTTTGAAAAGTTTTTGACTTGGCGTATCAATTTAAATAACCACCTCGCAGATGCGCAGTGCGCTTGCAAGAAAAAGCAGGCTTGTGAGGGCTTTTAGTCTATATCTTAGTTGAGTTTTATTTTTGCTAGCAGTGCTGAGAACTCATGCTTTTTTTCTAATATGTTACACCGTTCTTTTTGTCAGTATATACACTGATGGTTTTGCTTCGCACGATGTTCAAAGGTTGGGTCAATGTGTCATTGGGGTGATGTCCCTTGCCTTTCTTTTTTTTCATCGCGTAATGAAAGCTACCAGCAGTGGCGTTTTTATTTTTTGGGTCAAGGTTGCTTTTCAAGGTCTGCTATTGGTAGGGCTTATGTCCAGTCTTATGGCTCATCAACCAACTTGGGCACTGACAGAACTATCAACTCTACTACTCTCCTGCGCAATTGCCACTGCATTCACACTGCAAAGACAACATCACGGTGCCCAACTGGATCGCGCCTTTATAGGCTTTGTCATCCTTATCTGCACTGTTAAAACAATCCAGTTTCTATCCGCCTCCACCGCAGCATTCCTCAGCTCCGCCCCAACCCTGGACACTGACCTGCTACTCGACGGCTTTTCCAACAAGCGCTTTTATGGCCAATTTCAGACCTTCACTCTGCCCTTACTAGTGCTGCCACTACTACTGCCCTCCACGCGACGCTCAATCAAGGTCGGTTTGTTCTGCCTGACCAGCCTCTGGTGGATGATCGCGATCAGTGGGGGGACTCGGGGCACATGGCTGGGCATGGCCGCCGCAGTTGCAGTTGTGTTCTGCCTCGGCCGTGCCGGACGCCGTTGGGCTGGTTGGCAGATGGGCGCGGCCTCGACGGGGCTTCTGCTGTTTACCCTGCTGTTCAACGTGCTGCCAGGCCTGCTGGGTATCGAAGTCAGCAATTTCGCAGGCGACCGCCTGACGACCTCACTGTCCGCACGTGAAATTCTCTGGCAGCAAGCATGGGAAATGATCAAAGAGCGCCCGCTCCTTGGTTTTGGTCCCATGCATTTCGCTGATATATGGAATGCCGTGGCAGCGCACCCACATCAGGCCATTTTGCAATGGGCCTGTGAGTGGGGGATTCCCTCGACGTTATGCGTGGCAGGCCTTGCGTTATACGGGTTGAGCACCACCGCGGTACTATTGCACAAGCGCGCGCTGTCTCTTGAGCCTGTAGACCTAATGCGCCTGTGCCTGTTCGCCAGTCTCGTTGGTGCCCTGACCCAGTCGATGGTCGACGGCGTGATCGTCATGCCCTATTCACAACTCTGGCTGGCGATCATTGTAGGCTGGCTACTGGCGTTGCATGAATGGCAAACAGCCCCTCGTCCGGCCAGTGTTGCGCTCAGTCGTGCTTGGCTGCTTTGCCTGACGCTTGCGACAGGCATGATTCTCTACACCATTGTTCGCGACCTACCCGACATGGACACACGCATGCAGCAATTTGGTGAAGACTTCGGTGGTCGGTATCTTCCACGTTTCTGGATGCAGGGGGTTATTGCGCATCCATCTGGGAGGTAAGCCCCTGGCTTGTGCTAGCATTTTCCATATATCCACTCGCTCAGCCCGGTGATATTTGATAGCTGGGTTCCTTTTACCGTGTAAATAGAGCCCTTTCTTTCGGAAGTATTCAATGTCTCCAAAGATGCCTTTACAGGGTGCGGAAATCACGTCGGGCTTCTCGCTATTTTCTTTACTGAGGAAAAGCAGTCCTCTGATCGCTCAGTGGATGTCAACGATTTACGGCGCTGCGATGTCGCTTGGCATTTCAATTTTCCTGGCACGTAGCATGGGGCCTGACGCGTTTGGCGCTTACACCTACATTTATGTTCTGGCGATGTTTTTGGCGTTGATCCAGGATGCGGGTCTCAAAACCCTGCTGCTGCGTGAGAGGACATCCCCCACAGCTGCGCTAGAGACTTTGAATCAGGTCCTGCCAAGCCAAGCGTTGCTGCATCTGGTGATCAGTAGTGCGGTGCTGATGCTGGGTGCTTATCTGGCGTCGCGCTGGCTGGATGGCACGTCACTGGCCGCTGCCGTATTTTGTTTTGGCGCAATGACACTGGTCATGTGGCTCTCTTCGTGGCTAAAGGGGGCCGGGGATTTTGCCAGGGACGCGTTTTTCCAGGTTTGCGCGCGAAGCCTGAGCGCGCTGATGATCCTGAGCAGCATTGCTATTTTCGGCCTGACGCCAGTAGTGATCTTTTCTGCCTGGGGGGTTGGTCTACTGTTGACCTTCGTCTGGTTTCGCCGGGATCTGCCTGCGCTGCCCAGAATCCGGCTGGCATTGCCTGTGTGGGCTTACCGCAGTGCGTTTGTCTTTTTGCTGATGAACCTGCTGACCACGATCTACCATCGCGTAGACATAGTCATTCTCCACAGCGTTCTGGGCTACGTGCGGGAGGTCGGCTATTACGCCGTTGCCTGCCGTCTGATCGATGGCGTCATGTTGCTAGCCACACCGATTGCCTTGGTCATGTTTCGACGCATGCGGCGGCTGGCTGCGACGCCGGAAGGCAGCGTCGGCTTCAGCCGTAACGCTGTCTTCGTAGCCCTCGCAATCGGTATCGCGTTGGCGGGTATAGGCTGGACTTCGGGCGAATGGGGCGTTGGTCTGATGTTTGGCAGCGCGTATGCCGACGAGACTCGACCTGTCATGGGGTGGTTATCGATTTCTCTGATCTTCGAGTTACCGAATCTGGTTCTCGTTCAGTGCGCAATCGCAACTCATCGTGAGCGCTTTTTCATGATCAGTGCCGCGTTTTCACTGCTGGTCAATCTGTGTTTCAACGCTTGGTTGGTACCTGTTCATGGAGCCCTTGGCGCCGCATGGGCCACCGTGGCTTCCGAAGCTCTACTCACTCTTTGGTTGTTACTGGGCGGTATGCTCGCAGTAAAGCACGACACGTCTGCTCAATAAGGCCCTCGCCTTAAACTATCCGCCGAGGGCCGTAAGTCAGAGCTAAGTGCTAACGCACAACCCCATCAACCCGAGCCCGCCCTTTAAACCGCCTCCTCACCCCAACCACAACCATCACCACCAGCAACCCCACCACCACAAAAAAGATCGTATTAAAAATCGGAAACGGCTGATCACGGCTCGTCACCGCCTCAACCTCTGTCACGTTGGGAAACATCGACAGGATCGTTATCCTCCAGCCGTAATAACGAATCAGCGCCAGTTGCTGGGCATCACGCGAGTAGCCCTGGGCTTTGGCCTGGATGTCGGCGGAGTCGAATTTGAAGTACCACGGGAAGCTCCAGCCGGTGTCTTCGTTGCGGTAGACCACGACTTTCTTGGTGTCCGGGTCTTCGGTGTTGATGAAGTACACGTCGCGGGTCGGGCCGTCTGCCGGGTTTTCGGCGTTGATGACGCCGTCGGCGTCCATTCTTTTGACTTCCACGCCGGTGATCATCACGACATCATGGCGCGGCAAGACGTAATAAAGGCTTAATGCGCCGATCCCGAGTGCCACGAATACCACAAGCCAAATCGACCTTCTCAGCCACTTCATACCAGCGTCCTCTGTTTAAAATTGCGTGACTTTGCCCTAATCCGAACATTTCGAAGCAAAACAGTTATTACAAAATTCGACAAGGCCGTTGCAGATGGCGTTGTCTTCCGGAGATTTACATGATTTGGTTCCTTGAAGGGCAGTCCAGCCAGCGTGAAGTGATCATGGGCGCGCGTGATGCGCTGCCTGCGTCGGTGCAGATTATCGCCTCGCATCGCCAGCAGCGCTCCGAAATTACCGGGCAGGCCCATCTGGCACTGCAAGAGCCTGTCGATAATGAAGAGCGTATCGACTGGGTGCTGGAGACCGCTCGTTCGCTGGGCGTCCGGACTATTGTCGCCGGGCGTATAGGCAGCTTTTACGAAGCTCAGCGTGCACGTTTTGTTGCCGAGGGTTTGGACCTCGTCACGGGCGGAACGTCCCAGCAGACCTTCATGAATGTCGATGACAAGAGCCGCTTCACGGCGGCGGCCGAGGCGGCGGGTCTGGCTTGCATTCCCGGAATTGCCGCGAGCAGCGCCGAGGAGTTGCAGGCGGCTTACGATTCGTTGTCGGTATCTGGCGAGGTGTGTATCAAGCCGGTGGTCGGGATTTACGGGCGGGGCTTCTGGCGGTTCAAGGCCGATGTCGACGATTTTCGCTGTTTCGCCAATCCGGATGCGCGTGAAACGACTTTTCAGGCGTACCTTAATGCTTATCGTCAGGCCGAAGACGTACCGGCGATGCTGCTGATGCCGTATATGCCCGGCAGTGAATGCTCGGTGGACATGGTCTGCGAGCACGGCAAGGCGGTTGCTTTCGTCGGGCGGCGCAAGGTGGGGCTGAATCAGACCTTCGAGCGCGACAGCGAAGCGGTGCAACTGGCGGTGCGCGCAGCGGAGCATTTTGCCTGCGACGGGCTGATCAATGTGCAGACCCGTGACGACGCTGACGGCAAGCCGCGTTTGCTGGAAATCAACCCGCGTTACTCCGGCGGGATCGGTTATACGCGTGAAACCGGCGTCAACCTGCCGGGTATTTTTGTGACACGCCGTCTCGGCTTGAAAGAACCGGAAACACATTGGCTTGAGGATATCCGCGTGAAGGCCATCACGGTCGCTGTACGGGCCACGGTTTGATCGGGATAATAGATTTTTGCTATCACTAATCGCTCTTATCAGGGAGGATCGGGCATGAAGCTTCTTGCGCCAGGTGCAAACACTGCTTTAGCAAACGCCCACTGCACCTGGAATCTGGAGAGCGGCAAATCTTCGGTTTTTGGTGAGTACGCAGCAGTCGCTTTGCTGGCGGTCAACGACAAGCGCCAGCCCATGGGCGACCCGGCGCTGCTGCACCAGGAACAGAGCTGGATGGAGTGGAGCGGCGGCCCTCAGGATGTTGGCTGTACGCTCAGGCTGGACAGGCTTCCGGCGGGCAGTGATCGCGTGTTGTTGATGGTCTATGTATATGCAGCCATGGGGCCGGTCCGTGACGTTTCCAGCCTGCATCTCAAAGTGGATGCCGACATCGAGCATCGGCTGGATCTGCGCGATAACGGCGAAGCGGCGATCATCATCGGCGAGTTCTACAAGCGTAATGAACAGTGGAAATTCCGCGCGCTGAGCGAAGGCTCGGCGTACGGGCTGTCGGCGTTCGGGCGCAAGATCGGCCTGGACGTTGATGACCGTCACCCGCGCCACCCGTCTGGTGGCTCCGGTGGCGGGCCTCGGCATGAGTCGGCGACCGGCACGGCATTTGTGGTCGGCCCGGCGCACGTCATGACCTGTGCGCATGTCATCGAAGACATGGGCGTGTTCTACATCACTTCACTGGAGGGCCGTTACAAGGCCGAGCCGGTGGTGATCGACCGTCGCAATGACATCGCGCTGTTGCGAGTGCAGGGCGCGCCGCCGTTGTCTCCGGTTACATTCCGGGACGGGCAGGGCTGTGAGCCGGGTGATACCGTAGCGGTCCTGGGTTACCCGTTGGCGTCCATTTCCGGTGGCGGGCTGCAGGTGACGCAGGGCGGGATCTCCGGTCTGTTCGGTCTGCACAATGACGCCAGCCTGTTCCAGTTCACGGCACCGATTCAGCCAGGGTCCAGTGGCAGCCCGCTGTTTGACAACGGTGGCGCGGTGATCGGCATGGTGACATCCACCGTGCCGGACGGGCAAAACATGAACTTCGCAGTGAAGTCCGCACTGCTGCTGTCCTTTCTGCAGGCATGCCGTATCGATGCGCCGCATGCCCGCCCGGAAAGGTCGTACACCACCACAGAAATCTCACGCGCCGCACAGTCATCGTTATGGCTCGTTGAAGCTTCTCGCCAATGACGTCGGTGTTGCCTGCTCAAGTGGCAGGCGTCTGGGGCTGCGGCCCCGTTACTCAGGAATTTAACAATGGACAGCAGCGCAGCTTTTTCCAACTCTACAAAGCTTCGTGCTGACCTGCTTCGTGGTCGTCTCGACGTCAGCGTCGATTCGTCCACTATTGCCCCGGATTCTCTGTTCGGCTTCGCTGAACGGCGCAACCCCAAGCGCGCATTTCTGTTCGTGTCCCGGGTGCTTGGGCGTCATATTCCCGCGCGTCCGGGCGTGATGCTGAAAAGTTTTCAGGACCTGGCGCACAAGATTCCGGCAGACCTGCCCGGCCCGGTGCTCGTCATCGGCATGGCCGAAACCGCAGTCGGTCTCGGTGCCGGCGTGCACCGTGCCTACAGCGCAACGCGATCTGATGCCTTGTATCTGGTCAGCACGCGCCATCCTACCGGCAGCGAGCTGTTCGCCCGCTTTGAAGAAGAGCACAGCCACGCCAGCGCTCACCTTATCCATCTGCCTGTCGATCCGGCGCTACGCGAGATGATGCTCGGCGCACGTTCGCTGGTGCTGGTCGATGACGAGGCGTCGACGGGCAAGACCTTCATCAACCTCCATCAGGCGCTGGTCGAGGCCGGGCTGAGCAACATCGAGCGGGTGGTGACCTGCGTGCTTACCGACTGGTCGGCAGGTGCAGTCAGCACGTCGATGGGCGCAGTGGCCGAGCAGGTCTCGTTGTTGCAGGGCTCGTACTCTTTCGATGAAGACGTGAGCGCGCCATTGCCGGACATGCCTGAGGTTGGCACCGTGGCAATGGGCGACTGGCCGCTGGTGACCGCCAATGACTGGGGGCGGATGGGCGTGTTGTCGGTTGCCGATACGCTGGCGCCAGGGCTTACCGTGCAAAAGGGTGAACGCGTTCTGGTGGTGGGCACCAGCGAGTTTGTCTGGCGGCCGTTTCTGCTGGCCGAGCGTCTGGAAAAAGCCGGTGCCGATGTGCATTTCAGCTCTACCAGCCGTTCACCGATTGCACTGGGGCATGCCATCGACCATGCGCTGTCGTTCTCCGACAACTATGGCCTGGGCATTCCCAACTTCCTGTACAACGTGCGGCCGGGTCAGTTTGACCGGGTGCTGATTTGCACCGAAACCCCAAGGCAGGCCGTACCCGCCGAGCTTATCGAAGCGCTGAACGCCGAGGTTATCTGCGATGAGTAACGACCGCCCGCTGATCTTCGTCGATCTGGACGACACACTCTTCCAGACCGCCCGCAAAACGCCCGCGAACATTGAAAAACATGTCGCAACGCTGGATATCAGCGGTAACGCCAATGGCTACATGACCAACGTGCAGAAGTCCTTCGCGCACTGGCTGCTGGCGCATTCCGATGTGGTGCCGGTGACGGCGCGCAGTGTCGAGGCCTACAGCCGGGTCAAACTGCCGTTCACTGCAGGCGCAATCTGTTCGCACGGCGGTGTGATGCTCGATGTCATGGGGCGGCTGGACCAGGACTGGAACGAGCAGATGAAAAATACCCTGGCCAGCTATCAATCGCGGTTGCATGAATTGTCTGCCGCCACACTGGCGATTGGTGAGGAGCTGGGCTTTTCACTGCGCGGCTGGGTGGTTGAAGAGGCGCAGCTGTTTCATTACGTGGTGACAAAGCATAACGAGAGTGATGACAACGTCCTCAGCAAAGTGCTGGCCGAAGTGCAGGCCCGCGGCTTGCTCGATGGCATGCACATCCACGGCAATGGCAACAACCTGGCCTTTCTGCCCGAGGGGCTGGCCAAGCGTTACGCGGTTCAGGAGTGGCTGCGGCGCGACAAGGCCATCAATGGCGAACGCCCGGTGCTCGGTTTTGGCGACAGCATTACCGACCTGGGTTTCATGGACGAGTGCCACTGGTGGGCGACACCCGCCCGCAGTCAGTTGGCGAAAATGTTTGTCGGAGCAGAGCATGAGTGATCCCGTTCACGGGCTCGATACGGTAGGCAGTGGCAGTTATCTGTACGACGACGTGCATTTTCTGCTGCGCAGCGTTGCGATGCAGACCACCAGCGTGGTGGAGAAGGAGCGCCTGATCCAGACACGCCAGAAGCACTACTCGGAAATGATCAGCGAGGAGTCCGCCCCCAGCGCCGCTCACAAGGCGTTGTATGAGCGTGCACTCAGCCAGAACGGTTTGCGCATGGCAGATGACGTGCAAGCCCTGGCGCAGGCGCTTGACCGCGAATGCACCGGCGCTGAAATCGTTCTGGTGTCGTTCGTGCGTGCCGGTCTGCCGCTGGGTGTGTTGTTGCGTCGGGCGCTGATCGATCTGCACCGCGAAGCGCATCACTACGGCATTAGTATTGTTCGTGATCGCGGCATCGATAAAGTCGCGCTGGAGGCCATCATTCTGGCCCACGGCGCGCAGAACATCGTATTTGTCGACGGCTGGACCGGCAAGGGCGCAATTTCGGGTGAAATACGTCGCAGTCTGGCAGGCGACACGCGCTTCCCTAAAGAACCACGACTGGTGGTGCTGGCCGATCCCTGCGGCAGCGCCTGGCTGGCGGCGTCGGCAGAAGACTGGGTGATTCCGTCCGGTATTCTTGGCGCGACCGTGTCCGGGCTGGTGTCGCGCTCTATCTGGCCGACGGACGGCGGGCTGCATGGTTGTGTGGTTTACGAGCAGTTGCAGGGCCACGACGTCACGCAGTCTTTTATTGAACACATCGACAGCCAGCGTCGTCAAAACAGTTCTACGCTCACGCTGACACCCTGGACGCTGACTCAGCGAGCCGGACTCAAGTACGCCGCATCGCAGGTGGTCGACCGCTTGGCCGAACGCTTTGATATCACTAACTTCAATCGCATCAAACCGGGCATTGCCGAAGCCACTCGCGCAGTCATGCGCCGTGTTCCAGACCATGTGCTGGTACGCAATCGGGCGGACAGCGATGTGCAATTGCTGCTGCACCTGACCGAAAAAGCGGGGATTCCCGTTGAAGAAGTCGGCGATGTGCTGGGGCCTTATCGGGCAGTGACCATCATTCGGAGTCTGAGCTAATGGCCTTATTTTCGCCTTATGCGTTGGGGGCAACGCTGTACATGCCCGCCACCCGCGATGACATCGTCGATGTGGTGTTCGGTGAAAAGATTCCCGAACTGCGTTCGCTGGTCGTGTGCCTGGAAGATGCGGTAGCGCTGATTGATGTCGATACAGCGCTGGTCAACCTTCGCCAGGTGCTGACCCGCATTCAGGACCGTGGCGGCCGCCCGGCCAACGGTCCGCTGTTGTTCGTTCGTCCGAGAGATGCCTCAATGGCGCGGATTCTCAATGACTGGCCGCTGATGGCGCACGTTGACGGGTTCGTTGTCCCCAAGCTTTCGCTGAAAAGTCTGACGAGTTGGGAGCAGTCCGTTACCAACCCGGCACTGGCGTTGATGCCTACACTGGAAACCCCGGAAGTGTTCGATCCGACGGCAATGGTCGAACTTGGGCAAGCGCTGAAAGCCAGTCTGTACGAGCGGATCATTGCGTTACGTATCGGTGGCAATGACCTGATGGGCTGTCTGGGGCTGCGCCGCAATCCGGCCATGACCCTGTATTCGACGCCCATGGGCTATGTGATCCCGATGCTGGCGGGAGTGATGGGTTCGCAGGGTTTTGCGCTCACTGCGCCAGTGTTTGAGCAACTGGCCACACCTGACATTCTGGAACATGAACTGGCGCTGGATATTACCAATGGGTTGGTCGGTAAAACGGCAATTCACCCCTCGCAGGTCAATATCATTCAGAATGCACTACGCGTCAGTCTGGAGGACATGAACTCCGCCCGGATGATTTTGAACTCTGTGGCCCCCGCAGTGTTCAAGTACAACGATGCGATGTGTGAACCGGCTACCCATTACAAATGGGCAACCCACATCATGGAGCGCGCCAAATGGCATGGAGTGTTATCCGCACCCGCTTCGATCATGGATGCCAGCATTCGACTCGCTGAGGCAGTTAGCTAGATGATAGAACCTGACCTTGAAACCGTAGAACCTGATCTTGAACCTGTAGGACCTGATCTTGAAATCGAAGTGGAACAACGCCTGCTGGCGGTTTTCGATTTCGACGGAACCATCACCCGGCACGACAGCTTTGTGCCTTTTCTCAAGTTCGCCTTTGGGCAACGTGCCTTTTCCGTGCGCATGGCCCGCCTGGTGCTGCCGAGCATCGGCTATCTCGCCAAGCGTGTGACCCGCGACGAACTGAAGGGGCGCTTGATCAAGGCGTTTCTCAGCGGCGTTGAAGTGCAATGGCTGCAGCAAAAGGCCGAGGCGTTCTGCCAGTCGCACTGGAACCGCCTGATGCGCCCGGCTGCGCTGGAGTCCATCGCCGCCGAAATCGAGAAGGGCGCCATTGTCACGCTATGTTCAGCATCGCCTGCTATGGTTCTGCAACCCTTCGCTGATCGCTTGAAAGTAGAGCTGATCGGCACCAATCTGGAAGTCATCGACGGCAAACTGACTGGATTGATCGAAGGCAGCAACTGCCGTTGCGATTCGAAAGTCGCACGCCTTGAAAGTGTTTATGGGCCGCTCACGCAGTTCCGGGTTCGTGCCTGGGGCGACACGCGTGGTGATCACGAATTGCTCGCCGCTGCTCAGGATGCGCACTGGCGTCTGTTCCATCCGACGTGGCGTCGAGGCCGTTATAAAGGCCCCGTTAACGCCAAGTTACACAATCCTGATGGCAAAGATGGGCCAACACGGTAAGGCTGTAACACTTTTATCCGAATTCCGACGTTCACATGGAGCGAAAAATGGCACTCACTTTGGCAAAGAACCAGACGATCTCACTGGAGAAAACCGCTGGTACCGGCCTCAAGAAAGTCAGTATGGGCCTTGGATGGGACCCTGAAAAAGCCAGCGGTTTCTTCGGCAAGTTGCTCGGCGGTGGCGGCGGCGATATCGACCTGGATGCCTCCTGCATCATGCTCGACGCCGACAAGAAGCCCCTCGATCTGGTCTGGTTCCGCCAGTTGCAGTCGCGCGACGGTGCCATTCAGCACTCGGGTGACAACCGCACCGGCGAAGGCGCGGGCGACGATGAAACCATCAGCGTTGATCTGGAAAAACTGCCAGCCACGGTCAAATACCTGGTGTTCACCGTCAACTCGTTCACCGGTCAGAATTTCGAAAAAGTCGCCAACGCCTACTGCCGTATTGTCGATCTGGGCAGCCGCAACGAACTGGGCCGCTTTGATCTGTCCGAGAAAGGCCAGCACACCGGC
Source organism: Pseudomonas syringae group sp. 243L2 (assembly GCF_032587875.1). NCBI lineage: Bacteria > Pseudomonadati > Pseudomonadota > Gammaproteobacteria > Pseudomonadales > Pseudomonadaceae > Pseudomonas > Pseudomonas syringae group sp. 243L2. Next base: position 51,585 of record NZ_JAWHPL010000014.1, on the reverse strand, counting down.
GTTGTGATGTCCTACCTGGTGCGCACCCCCGCAGGCTGGGATTTCACCGCAGTTGGTCAGGTTACCAACGGCCGTACTGCAGATGATCTGGTCGAACTGGCCATCGGAGCTGTACGCGCATGACCCAACTTGTCCCAGGCGCCAACGCGCCAGTCGCTGCCGGTCCGTTGACGGTCGAGGTCAGCTACTCCCCGCTGGCGGATGCGGATATCGACGTGTCTGCATTCCTGCTGACCGGCTCCGGCAAGGTGCGTGGCGATCAGGACATGTGTTTCTACGGCCAGAAAAGCGTCAACGGCGGTTCGGTCCAGCAGACGGAAGCGTCGGCCGGGCGCGCTGTGTTCAGCCTTGACCCGAGCCGTCTGGATTCAGTCATCGAGAAGGTCGCCCTGACGGCAACCATCTACGAGAACAAGGCCAGTTTTGGCAGCGTGTCACGGTTGGCGCTGAGCATCACTGGCGGTATCGAAGCCGATATCCCTACCAGCGGCATGAAAGAAACCGCATTGATTCTGGGCGAGTTTTATCTGCGTCAGGGCGCGTGGAAATTCCGCTGCGTCGCCCAGGGTTTTGCCGGCGGGCTTGAACCGCTGGCAAAAAACTTTGGCGTAGAGGTCGCAGCGCCCCAGGATCAACCTGCACCTGCACCTGCACCTGCACCTGCACCTGCACCTGCACCTGCACCTGCACCTGCACCTGTTCCCGCGCCTGCACCCAAGTCGACCGTCAGTTTGAGCAAGATCACGCTCGACAAGACCCGTGCTTCGATCAGTCTGGAGAAATCCAGCGCCGGTTTCGGTGAGCTTCGGGTCAACCTGAACTGGAACCGTCGTAACGACAGCAAGGGCGGCGGCTTCTTCTCGATGAAGAAGAGCAATGCCATCGACCTTGATGTAGGCTGCCTCTTCGAAATGCAGGACGGTCTCAAAGGCGCTGTGCAGGCGCTGGGCAATTCGTTTGGTTCGCTCAACACCGAGCCTTTCATCAAACTGATGGGCGATGACCGTACTGGCTCGATCAGTGACGGTGAGTGGCTGCATATCAATGGCGCGCACTGGAGCAAGATCCGTCGCATTCTGGTTTATGCGTTCATCTATGAAGGTGCGCCGAACTGGAAAGAAACCGACGGTGTTGTCACCATTCATGCGCCGGGCCAGCCGCCCATCGAGGTTCGCCTCAACGAAGAAGGTGGTCGTCAGGGCATGTGTGCAATTGCCTTGCTGGAAAATGACAATGGCGCAGTCAAGGTGACCCGTCGGGTGGATTTCCACAATGGTCACAGCAACATGGACAAGGCCTATGGCTGGGGCATGCGCTGGGCTGCCGGTTCCAAGTAAACAATACCGTGGTATTTCTGGGCTGGCTGTGCCGCCTCATGGGAGATAGACATGCTGGACTGGTTGAAAACAAACGCAACGGCTGCTCGCGACAAGCTGGCTTCGGAAGTTTCGAAGTTCAAGAACCGCGAATTCATGGAAGCTGTGGTTTCCGGCTGTGCGCTGGTATCGGCCGCTGACGGCGATATCAGCTCCAGTGAAAAGCAGAAAATGGCTGGCTTCATCCAGAACTCTCAGGAACTGAAAGTTTTTGACATGAAGGAAGTCATCCAGGGTTTTCAGGAAGCGTGCTCCAAGTTCGAGTTCGATTTTGAAATTGGTCGTGCCGAAGCGTTGAAAACCATCGGCAAGATCAAAAAGAAAGAAGATGCCGCCCGTTTGCTGGTGCGCGTCTGCTGTGCTATCGGTGGCGCTGATGGCAGCTTCGACGAGAAAGAGCGGGAAGTCTGCCGCACGATCTGCCGAGAGCTTGGCCTGAACCCGTCCGATTTCGACCTGTAATTTTTTACCCTAAGGAACGCAGTTAAATGGAAAGCACCTCTCTAGGCTTCCCTCCACTCACGATGGCGGTTTTCGTCGGTCTGGCCATTACGGCCATGGCTATCGACATGTTCTCCCACCGGGGAAACAAGCCGATCACCCTCGCGCAAGCCTCGGCGTGGTCGATTTTCTGGGTCGCCATTTCGCTGGCTTTTGCCGGTTTCCTGTATGTGCAGCACGGCTCCGAAGTCGCCACGCTGTTCGTTACCGGTTACGCGCTGGAAAAAGTGCTGAGCGTCGACAACCTGTTCGTGTTCATGGCCTTGTTCTCCTGGTTCAAGATCCCGGATGGCCTGCGCCACCGCGTTCTGTACTGGGGCATCATCGGTGCCATCGTCTTCCGCGGCATCTTCGTCGCCATCGGTACAGGCCTGCTGGCTCTGGGGCCGTGGGTCGAAGTGGTGTTTGCGGTCATCGTTGCCTGGACCGCCATCATGATGCTCAGAGCGGGTGATGACGACGATGAAGAAGTCGACTACTCGCAACACATGGCGTATCGCTTCGCCAAGAAGCTGTTCCCGGTATGGCCGAAGCTGCACGGCAGCAACTTCTTCGTCCGTCGCTCGGTACTGGAAGAAGAAGTCAAAAAACCGGAAAACGCCGGTATCACCCTGGCCGCCAAGGGCGCTCTGTTCGCGACCCCGTTGTTCCTGTGTCTGGTTGTGGCTGAAATCTCCGACGTGCTGTTCGCGTTCGACTCCGTGCCGGCAATCATTGCAGTCAGCCGCGAGCCGCTGATCGTGTTCTCGGCCATGCTGTTCGCGATTCTTGGTCTGCGTACCCTGTACTTCGTTCTTGAAGCCCTCAAGCGCTATCTGGTGCATCTGGAGAAAGCGGTTATCGCCTTGCTGTTCTTCATCGCCATCAAACTGGGCCTGAACGCAACCAACCACCTGTTCCACCACGGTTACGAGATCAGCGCCAATACCAGCTTGCTGGTTGTGGTCGTCGTGTTGATCATCGGTATCGTTGCAAGCCTGCTCTTCCCGGGTAAAGAAGAATCCGCTGAAGAAAAAGCGTAAACACTGGATAAAGGAGATAACCGAATCATGGCTTTGACTCTGCAAAAAGGTGGCAACCTTTCGCTGTCGAAAACCGACCCTACCCTGACCAATGTACTGATTGGTCTGGGCTGGGATCCGCGTGCCACTGACGGCCAGGAATTTGACCTGGACGCCAGCGCATTTCTGCTGGGCGCCAATGGCAAGGTCCGCAGTGAAGCTGACTTCATTTTCTACAACCAGCTCAAGAGCGCCGATGGTTCCGTCGAGCACACCGGTGACAACCGTACCGGTGCTGGTGATGGCGATGACGAAGTGCTCAAGGTCAATCTGACCAGCGTTCCTGCTGACGTGGACAAGATCGTCTTCGTTGTGACCATTCACGACGCTGACAGCCGCAAGCAGAACTTCGGTCAGGTGGGCGGCTCGTTTATCCGTGTGCTGAATGAAAAAACCAGCTCGGAAATCGTTCGCTACGACCTGGCGGAAGACGCCTCGACTGAAACCGCGATGATCTTCGCCGAGCTGTATCGCAACAATGGCGAGTGGAAGTTCCGCGCAGTGGGTAGCGGCTTCGCCGGTGGCCTGAAAGCTGTGGCCAACTCTTTCGGCATGAATTTCTGATTCGCGCCTAACCATTTTTCCAGAAAGGATTACGAACATGGCAGTAAGTCTGAGTAAAGGCGGTAACGTTTCGCTGTCGAAAGAGGCTCCGGGCCTGACAGAAATCACCGTGGGCCTGGGCTGGGATCCACGTGTTACCGATGGCACCGAGTTCGACCTGGACGCATCGGTCTTCATCGTTGGTGAAAGTGGCAAGGTGTTGGATGACAACAGCTTCATTTTCTACAACAACAAGAAATCGGCTGATGGTTCGGTCGAGCACCTTGGCGACAACCGTTCCGGCGCTGGCGATGGTGATGACGAGTCGGTAAACGTCAAGCTCACCGGTCTGGCCGCTGCGGTCAAGAAGCTGGTTTTTGCGGTCACTATCCATTCGGCTGAAGAGCGCAAGCAGAGCTTTGGTCAGGTATCCAACGCTTACATCCGCGTTGTGAACAAGGCTGATGGCAAGGAAATCGCTCGTTACGACCTGTCGGAAGACGCGTCGACCGAAACCGCGATGATCTTCGGCGAGTTGTACCGCAATGGCGACGAGTTCAAGTTCAAGGCCATTGGCCAAGGCTTTGCAGGCGGTCTGAAGCCGTTGGCAGAAGCGCACGGCGTGGCAATCGGCTAAACCCCGAGCAGCGCACGACAAAAAACCCCGCCAGCGATGGCGGGGGTTTTTTATTGGGGCTGATTACAAGGCTATCGTTGCGCACGCTCCAGCGTGGGAATGCAGTTCTCGACGCTCTGCGTCGCAAAGAGGACGCAGAGGGGCGATAGTTGATGATCGTTCCGCACGCTCCAGCGTGGGAATGCAGTTCTCGACGCTCTGCGTCGCAAAGAGGACGCAGAGCGTCCAGAACGGCATGCGACGCGGAGCGTCGCACGATAGTTGAGATAGTTGAGATAGTTGAGATAGTTGAGATACTCGTTCCGCAGGCTCCGGCTGGGAAAGCAGTTCTCGGCGCTCTGCGTTTTACGATAGTTGAGAGCTCGATGCGCTACAAAATCCCTGCACCCTTTGCCGCTTTCAGCCAGTCGGGAAACTCTTCCATCAGCAGGTCATAAAGCTTTTCTTCCGGGATCTCGTCCAGGCGGTCGAGGGCGAAGAAGTTGCAGTTGTCGACAACGCGACCGCCCATGTCATCGAGTTTTTCCAGAATGCCGTAACCGCGTCCGCCAAGGCCGACGAACTGCCAGAAGATCGGCAGCTTCGCCGCTTCGGTCATCAACCTGGTAATTTCGCGATCCTGATGCACGCCGCCGTCGCTGATGAACAGGATGTAGACCGGAGTCTTGTCACCGGACTTCTTGTAGTAGTCGATGACCATGCGCATTGCCTTGGGCTCATCGTTGATGCGTGCGCCCAGTTCCCAGTCTTTCCAGCCGCCATGGTCGGTTCTGATGAAGTTCTGGAAGTTGCTCAGCGTCACCGCATTCAACTGCTGTGGCTTCGCCCCGAAAGCCCAGCAGTCCAGTGCGCCGTCGTCGTCGAAATGCACAGCAAGCGGAATCAGGCGATCTACCACTTCCTGAACATGACCGCGGGTGTACTGCGGATTCATCGAACCGGACGCATCCAGTACCAGACCAACCCTGGCCTTGGTATCGGTCAGTCTGGCTTTTTCCAGGCTGACCTGAGCCTTCTTGGCCAGGCTTATCAATTGCGGCGCGGCGTCAGCGATTTTCTTTTCCAGCGAAATACGCGGGGGTGCTGCTGGCGCGGGTGCTGGAGCATCAGCCACCTCGCCGCCGAAATGCACCACCAGCGCGTCCAGCCCGGCGTTATAGCCCTGCAGATTGGAGGCGATGCGCCACTCGCCGTTCTTGCGATAGATGTCGGCAACCATGATGGCTTTTTCGGCGGTGAAGGTTGCGCCGGAGAACTCGCCGCGAGCCACTTCGCGGCCCTGACTGTGGATACTGAAATGGCTCGCCTGAATCTCGCTCATGGTGCCCGCGCCATCAATGGACGCAGTAAATACCAAGCGCTCTATCGAGGCAGGCAAGCCCGCGAGCGATAGCTGAAAATCCCCGCCATTGACTTGTTTGACGCTGTTGCAGGGGCTGCTCGGCTGATTGAAGAAAACCATGTAGCGGTCGTCCGACAGCTTGCCGTTGGCATCGACGCCGAAGCAGACGTAATCAATGACCTGTGCGGACTTGATGGCAATCGACAGGGTGAGATCAGAGCCCTGAACCAAGCTGGATAGGGGAACGCGTTGACCTTGAGTAATCTGCATGTCTCTTCCTTGGCAGTGAGGGCGCAGCATGGCCCTCGGTCGAATGACGAAGTGCTGACGTTAACGTTCGCTTCTGCCCACCCCGGCAGGCCCTGCTGCCAGCATGCGCCCGGCCAGTCGTGAGAAGGGCAGGCTTTGCAGCCACACAGTGCCAGGCCCGGTCAGCCTGGCGAAAAACACGCCTTCGCCGCCGAACAGCATCGACTTGATGCCGCCACCAACCATGCGGATATCGTAATCGACTGTCTGCGTCATGGCCGCCAGACAGCCGGTATCGACATCCAGCGATTCGCCTGCCGCCAGCTCGATCTTGCGCACTGTGCCGCCCATGTGCACGAATACCCAGCCGTCGCCTTCCAGCTTTTGCAGAATGAAACCTTCGCCACCAAACAGACCAGTGAGGATTTTTTTCTGAAACTGGATACCAATGGATACACCTTTGGCACCGGCCAGAAAGCTGTCCTTCTGGCAGATCAGTTTGCCGCCGAAATCACGCAGGTTCAGTGGCAGGATGGTGCCGGGGTAGGGCGCTGCAAACGCTACGCGCCCCTTGCCCGAACCCTGTTGCGAAAACACCGTGGTGAACAGGCTTTCGCCGGTCAGCATGCGTTTGCCTGCACCGAACAGCGAGCCCAGCAGCCCTGCAGACTGGTTGCTGCCGTCGCCGAAGATGGTTTCCATCTGCACGTCGCAGGTCTTGTACATCATCGCCCCGGCTTCGGCGACGGCGCTTTCGCCGGGATCAAGCTCCAGCTCGACGAATTGCGTTTCCGCACCGTACAGCTTGAAGTCCACGCCATCGGTGGTCTGCGCCAGGCCATAGCCGCCCGAGGCGTTCGGGTCTGGCGTGAATGAGGGACGCTTGGCAGGAGGTGCAGGGGCCGCAGGTGTGGATGCCGCCTGTGCGGGCAGCCCGGACGGCTTCGGCTGGATCATGTCTGGCGTCGGGTCCGGGAAAGGTGTCACGCCGTCCTTCTTCATGGCGCGCACCTGCGCCACCTGATAGATCGGTTGCCAGTCCGGCATGCCCTGTTTCCAGCACCATGCGCCGGGCGACTCACGGGCAATCAGCCGTGCAGCGTCCGCATCCATCGGGCCAAGCTGTCGGCCCGCATTCATCACAAACCATTGTTCCAAAGCGTCTACTCCCGAGCGAATCGTGACAGTCGTTTGTGCGCGCTATCAGAGGCTCAGGCGCATGGACAGGTCCACGGCCTTCACGTCCTTGGTCATCGCACCAATGGAAATGTAATCCACACCGGTCTCGGCAATTACCCGCAGGGTGTCGTCATTGATGCCGCCGCTGGCTTCCAGACGGGCGCGGCCTGCGGTGAGACGCACGGCTTCGCGCATGTCATCGAGGCTGAGTTCATCGAGCATGATGATATCGGCGCCTGCGTCCAGCGCCTGCTTGAGTTCACTCAGGCTTTCCACCTCGACTTCCACAGGCTTGCCCGGCGCAATCCGGTGGGCTGCTTCTACTGCCTGGGCAATGCCGCCACAGGCTGCGATATGGTTTTCCTTGATCAGAAACGCGTCGTATAGACCGATGCGATGGTTATGACAGCCACCGCAGGTGACGGCGTATTTCTGCGCCAGGCGCAGGCCCGGCAGTGTCTTGCGGGTGTCCAGCAATTTGACCTGGGTGCCCGAGACCATGTCTGCGAAGTACTGTGCACGCGTGGCCACACCCGAAAGCATCTGCAGAAAATTGAGCGCGCTGCGTTCGCCGGTTAGCAGCGAGCGAGCCGGACCTTCCAGGTGAAACAGCGCCTGATTCGGGCTGACCCGGTCGCCATCGGTCACCTGCCAGTGCACCGCCACGCGAGGGTCCAGTTGGCGGAAGACCGTATCGACCCATGCGGTGCCGGCGATCACCGCTGCATCGCGGGAAATGATGGTGGCCTTGGCCAGCCGTTCCGCCGGAATCAGTTGGGCGGTGATATCGCCGCTGCCGACATCCTCAAGCAATGCGCGGCGCACATTGGCTTCGATCTCGGCGGTCAGGTCGGCAATTCGTAAATTCGGCATAGCGGGCTCCAGTAGCAAAGTCGTCCGAGTATAAGGCACCGCACACCGCTAACCCACCTGCGGCGATGCTCAGGTGCAGCCTTGAGAACATGCAGTTGGTCGGTTTGGCAAATTCGTTTGCGATGGAAAGCGAATATCGCGGTCTATCGCAGCATATGAGTGCCTTGTCACAGTTCCTACGACAACCATAGAAGTGTCACTGGCGTTGATGACAAGTTTTGAAAGATAATCCGACTTGTAATTGACGTCATGACTTTGACGTTTTGCAAGGCCAAGCGGGTCGCTTCACAGTGCGAGGGTAGCAAGCCACGTTTGTGATGGGGTTCAGGTTGTTTCCTGTCAGGGGGTGTAATGCCGAACGACGAAAAAGTAGTGCCGTTGAGCAAACTGCTCCCCGCGCAGGGGGCCGGTACTCCTTTGGCCCGATTACCTGTTGTGTTGTTGCAGGTCCGCGACAAGGCGGCCCAGCAGCTCAAGGATGCGTTGCAGGCGCTGTTCGACAACGCCGACGATACGCTGTTCGAAATGGCTGACCGCGCCCGCAGCAATACTGATCAGAACATCTTCTTTGAAGCCATGCGCGACCTGCGCCTCAAGCGCAAAAGTATCGAGCGTGGCTTCCTCGACAAGTTTTATGAGTCTTTTCTGGCTTTGGGCCAGTACCAGATTCATGAGCCCGTGCTGCCCGCCGCCGTGTCGTTCGATAAGCTGGCGCTGGTGCATAACGATGATCTCGAGAAGACTGTGGCGGTGGATGCCATGGTCAGCAAGGTCATGAGCCGTGACAGCCTCGCGCTGGGCCAGCTCACTGCACGCCTGAATGTTCTGATTCCGCAAACCATCGCCGAGGATGCCAACCCGTTGGGTCCGGCAATGCTGTGCCGGTTTTTCCTCGATGCAGGACGTAGCCTTGGCGTCGAGATCAAGGTCAAGCTGATCATTCTCAAGCTGTTCGAGAAATACGTCCTGGCCAATACTGACCACCTTTACAGTGAAGCCAATCAACTGCTGATTGCCACGGGTGTGTTGCCGGACATGAAAGCACTGCCGGCCCGTCGATCGTCTGATCGGGCGGCTCCCAGGAATCGCGTCTCCGAGATGTCCGATCCTGCGCTGAATGAAGCCGCCGACAAGCTCGACAAGGGGGTGCAGGAGGTTTTCTCTGCCCTGCAGGAGTTGTTGCTGCAGGTTCGCGGCAACCTTGCTCCGCGTCATGAGCCCAATGCCGAGGTTCGGCCGATATCCAGCAGGGACCTGCTGCGCCTGCTTTCTCACCTGCAGCAGTACGTCCCCTCTCAAGACACCGCAGACGATTTTGACCTGCGCAATCAGCTGGAACAGTTGCTGACCCGAGTCAACGTCAAAACCGGCAAATCCAGGATTGTCGGCGGCGGCGACGAGGATGTGATCAACCTGATTGCCATGCTCTTCGAGTTCATCCTTGATGATCGCAACCTGACGCCTTCGTTGCGTGCGCTGATCGGGCGCTTGCAGATTCCGATGCTTAAAGTAGCTGTGCTCGATAAAAGCTTTTTCAGCCGCGGCAGCCATCCGGCCCGCCGCCTGCTCAACGAAATTGCCACTGCCGCGCTGGGTTGGGGCAGCCGTGATGACTATCAGCGCGACTCGCTTTATCAACGCGTCGAGCAGATCGTGCAGCGCCTGCTCAATGACTTTGTCGATGATCCGGCAATCTTCTCTGAATTGCTGGCGGATTTTCTGGCGTTCACCAGTGACGAACGTCGTCGCAGTGAGCTGCTTGAGCAGCGCACCCGTGATGCCGAAGAGGGGCGCGCGCGTGCTGAACTGGCACGGCAGCAGGTACAGCATGAGTTGAATCAGCGCCTGCTGGGCAGAACCTTGCCGGAAGTGGTTGTGCGTCTGTTGCAGGAGGCCTGGAGCAAGGTGCTTCTGCTAACCTGCCTCAAGCATGGCGAAGAGTCCAGCGAATGGCAGGCCGGACTGGCAACCATGGATGAGCTGATCTGGAGCGTCGAACAACATGACGACCCCCAGGCGCTGCAGCGCTTGCTTGATCTGGTGCCCGGGCTGCTCAAGTCCCTGCGCGATGGCCTGACCAGCGCTGCGTTCGACCCGTTTGCCACCAGTGAATTCTTCAGCCAGCTGGAATCGCTGCATGTTCAGGCGTTCCAGCACTTCTCGCGCTTGCAGGAAGGCGGTGATGCCCAAGGTGGTGAAACGTCGTTGACAGGCGCACAGCTCGTTGAAAGCCCGCCGATGATGGCCGTTGTTGAAGAAATCGTTCTGGTCACACCCGAAGAGCGGATGCTCAATGAGCCAACTGTGCAGCTGCCTGCCGACGATGCCGGCCTGCAGATGGTCGACAAGTTGCGCGTCGGTTGCTGGGTCGAGATTCAGGAAGATGAAGAGCACAAGCTGCGCTGCAAACTGACCGCGATTGTCGAGCCGACCGGGCGCTATGTGTTCGTCAACCGAACCGGCATGAAGGTCCTGGAAAAGACCCGTACCGGTCTTGCCATCGAGTTTCGGCGCGGTGCCGTGCGGATTCTCGATGATGCGCTGCTGTTCGACCGGGCACTGGAATCGGTCATCAGCAACCTGCGCAAGCTCAAGGGCGCCTGATCGTTATCTAATTGACCGTCTTGCCGACGCTCCGCGTTGGCATGCAGTTCGACGATCTGCGTCACACGTCTCTGGTGTGTAGAGCGTGTTTCCTACACCGCGGGTCAACGGCTAAACCTCCACATCCATTCCTGTCGCGGGCATAATCAGCGCCACTTATCCGCCCGTTCAAGGAGCGCTCATGCAACTGGACTCCGCAAGCGGCTGGTGCGATGGCGTACAGCATTGCCCTTCACCCAACTTCAATGCGCGACCCGAGGGCGAAATCTCGCTGCTGGTCATCCACAACATCAGTCTGCCGCCTGCGCAATTCAAGACCGGCAAAGTGCAGGCTTTCTTTCAGAACCAGCTCGACAGCACCGAGCATCCCTACTTTGTGGGGATTGCCGATCTGCGCGTTTCAGCGCATTTTCTGATTGAACGTGATGGCGAGGTCATTCAGTTCGTCTCCTGTCTTGATCGCGCGTGGCACGCAGGGGTTTCCAGTTTTCAAGGGCGTGAGGGCTGTAATGACTTCTCTGTCGGCATTGAGCTGGAAGGAACTGACGAGCAGCCGTTCACCGAGGCGCAGTACGACGCTCTGATCGAGCTGACGCGTCAATTGCGTCGGGCTTTCGTGGCAATCACCCCCGAGCGCATCTGCGGTCACAGTGACATAGCGCCGGGACGCAAGACTGACCCTGGCCCCTTTTTTGACTGGGCCAGGTTCCAAGCGGCTTTGCTGGATTGATGTGAGGGACGAACAATGAGTTTTCTGGTGCTACTGCTGGCCGTTCTTGTCGAGAAGTTTTCGGCTCTGCGTCAGCGCGTTCAGCGTGACGGGCCCTGGCTGAAGGAACTGGCCAGGCTCGAAGCCAGCCCGCGGACGGCGACACGTCCCTGGGTCATGCTGGCGCTGCTGGTTCTAGTGCCTGTCCTGCTGCTGCAACTGGCGCTGACCATCATTGGCTCGGTGGCTTACGGCTGGCTGGTCCTGCCTATCCACCTGCTGGTGCTGATCTACAGCCTGGGTCGGGTTGACCTGATCGCTGTACTCGGGCCGTTTCGTGATGCCTGCAGGCGTGGTGATACGCAGGCCGCGGTGCACGTGGCCGGGCGCGACATGGGTGTGCAGGCAGATAACGGCGAGCAATTGCTGCACGGCGTGCAGGGCTACATGCTCTGGCAGGCGTTTCAGAGTTTCTTCGCCGTGATTTTCTGGTATTTCGTGCTCGGCCCGGTAGCGGCATTGGCCTACAGGCTGTTGGCGCTTGCCGCTGAACAGGGCACGACACCTGCACTGGTAGAGCGGGCAGGGCAACTGCGCCACGCCTTTGAATGGGTGCCGGTCAGGCTGCTCGCCGCAAGCTTTGCGCTGGTCGGCAACTTTGTAGCCGTGAGTCGCGTGATGTTGCACGAACTGCTCAACTGGAACATCAGCGCCGCACAGCTGATTACGCGTGTGGGTTGCGCTGCCAGCGAGGTGCCGCCGCCGGTGATCGGTCCGCAAGGTGTCACCGGTCTCGATATGCTCTGGGAGCTGCTGGTTCGTGCTGCAATTGTCTGGTACGCAGGATTTGCGTTGTGGACTCTGTTGCGCTGATTCGGCTCGGCAGTTTTGACCCAACGATTTTGACTTATGCGCTGGCCGTACGAGGCCAGCCGAACAGCTCGTAGGCATTCTCGGTGCTCGCCTGGGCCAGGCGCTCAGAGGGAATCTTCATCAGGTCGGCGAGCGCTTGGCAAATGTCAGGCAAGTGCTGCGGGCTGTTGCGCGTGTAGGGGTACATGGCAGGTGCCATGTCCGGTGAGTCGGTTTCCAGCACGACGCTGTCCAGCGGCAGCTCGGCGATGACACGATGCATGCGCAGCGCCTGGGGCCATGTCGCTGCGCCGCCGAGGCCCAGCTTGAAACCCAGCTTTATGTATTCACGCGCCTCTTCACGACTGCCTGCAAAGGCGTGAACGATGCCGCTGCGTTTGAGTTTGTGGCGTTTGAGGGCGGCAATTACGTCAGCGTGACTGCGGCGCACATGCAGCAGGGCGGGCAGCTTGAAGTCTGATGCCAATTGCAGTTGTGCTTCAAAGAGCTCCTGCTGACGTGGCTTATCCGGATGCTCGACGTAATAATCCAGACCGATCTCGCCCACTGCACACAGCTGCGGATGTCCTTGTAGACGCGTCAGCCAGTCCGCCAGCTCGTTCAGATGTTCGGTCCGGTGCTCATCGATATACACCGGATGCAGCCCGAAAGCTGCGTGCAGGGCAGGGTTTGCTTCGGTCAGCTCCCACAGCCGCTGCCAGTTGCGCTGATACACCCCAAGCACCACGATGCGCTGCACGCCGAGTGACAGGCAGCTATCCAGGACCTGGGCGCGGTCGGCATCGAAATCCGCAAAGTCCAGGTGGGTGTGGGTATCGATCAGCGTCACATTCACACCTCGTGAATACGTTGCTTGAAGGCGCGTGCAATGGCATGCACACCAGGCTGATAAGTATCCTTCTCGATAGCGGCCAGGGCTAGTCGCAGCGCCGTGTCGGCGATCAACTGATGCTGCTGGGCCATGGCATTAACGGGCAACGGCAGGAAGTCCAGCAGTTGTGTATCGCCAAAGGTGCCCAGATGCAATTGAGTCGATTGCAGTGCCTGACTTTGCAGCACATCGAACACGCCTTGCAGCAGCACATAGGACGTGGTGATCAGCGCATCGGGAAAATGCCCCTCACGCTGTAGCATCTCGGTCATCAAACGCTGGCCACACTGACGGCTGAACGCTTCGCCGTGCTCGATGATGGTGGCCCCGGTAAAGCCGTCGAGTGCATGTTCGAAGCCTGCGGCACGTGCGCGACTGATGCTCAGCTCAGGGCGTGCTCCGATCAGGGCGATGTGTCGCGGTCGGGTTTGCAAGAGGCTGCGGGTCAGTTGCAGGCTTGCGTCATGGTCGTCGCTGACTACCGAGCAGAAAAATTCGGGATTCATTTCCCGGTCGATGGCTATGATCGGCATGCCCTTGAGCTGCAAGTCGCGGTAGCTGTCGTCATCAGGTGGCAAGCAACTGGCGACCAGCAGTGCATCGCAACGTCGCGCACGGAAAAGCTGCAAGAGCTGCAGTTCGCTGACAGGGTCGTCATCGGAGCTGGCAATCAGCAGTTGATAGCCGAGACTGCGTGCGCCTTGTTCAAGCAGTTTGGCGATGCGCGCATAGCTGGGGTTTTCCAGGTCCGGCAGGATGAAGCCCAGCGTTTTGCTATGACGGCTGCGCAGGCCCGCCGCTTGTGGGTTGGGTCGGAAGTCGTGCTGCTCGACCACTGCCTTGACGCGTTCGACCGTTGCCGGGCTGATGCGTTGTTGTTCGGCCTTGCCATTGATCACGTAACTGGCCGTAGTGACAGAAACACCTGCCAGACGTGCGATATCGCTCAGTTTCACCCCGAAATTTCCTTTAGTCAGGTAAGTGGCTCTGGACAGTCGAATTATTTTTGCTATGACGATGATCTTTACACCAGACCGTAGGAAATTCCCATGTGCTTCAAGTATTTTGGGAAGTGTCCCACAGTGATCAGACCGACTGGGCTTCAATGAATCCCCAGAATCGAGTAACGTGCCGGGCAATTGTAGATTAAACGATTCAGCACGCCTGTTGTCTGCTGCAATCGAGATGAAAGTGATGTCCGATACGATGTCCGGACAAGCATCACTTGCATCCCCCAAGCTGTCGATCACGTGATCGTCATTAAAACAAGAATCAGGTGGCGCCTTGGCGCTGCACAGGAGTCAAGGCAATGCTCGAACTCACTCTGGAGCAAATATCCATGGCCCGGTCGGCTGTGGATAAAACTGCCGCACTTAAGCTGATTGCCGACCACCTGGTCGCTGATGGACTGGTTGCCGAGGGCTACCTCACCGGGCTGATGAGCCGTGAGCAGCAGGGCTCGACCTTTCTCGGTCAGGGCATCGCCATCCCGCACGGCACTCCCGAAACCCGCGATCTGGTGGTTACCACCGGTGTGCGTCTGATGCAGTTCCCCGAAGGGGTGGACTGGGGCGACGGGCAAATGGTCTATCTGGCGATTGGTATTGCGGCCAAGTCCGATGAGCACTTGCGTCTGCTGCAACTGCTGACCCGCGCATTGGGTGAAGAGGATCTGGGCCAGGCGCTGCGCGAAGCCAGGACGCCGGAAGACCTGCTCAAATTGTTGCAGGGCGCACCTCAGGAACTGGCGCTCGACGCACAGATGATCAGCCTCGGCGTATCGGCCGACGATTTTGAAGAACTGGTCTGGCGCGGCGCACGCCTGCTGCGCAAAGCCGACTGCGTGAGCAACGGGTTCGCTGCCGTGCTGCAGCAGGTTGAAGCGTTGTCGCTGGGTGATGGCCTGTGGTGGCTGCACAGCGAGCAAACGGTCAAACGTCCTGGTCTGGCGTTCGTCACGCCGGACAAACCTATCCGCTATTTGGGCCAGCCGCTGACCGGTCTGTTCTGTCTCGCCAGTCTGGGTGAGGCGCATCAGGCGCTGCTGGAGCGTCTGTGCCTGTTGCTGATCGAAGGCCGTGGTCATGAGTTGGGCCACGCCACCAACAGTCGCGTTGTGCTGGAAGCTCTGGGCGGCGAAGTGCCTGCCGAGTGGCCGACCCAGCGCGTCCAGCTGGCCAACGCCCACGGCCTGCACGCCCGTCCGGCGAAGATACTGGCGCAACTGGCCAAGGAGTTTGACGGCGAGATCCGTATGCGCGTGCTGGAAAGCGGTGAATCTGCGGTGTCGGCCAAGAGCCTGAGCAAGCTGCTCAGCCTCGGCGCACGCCGTGGTCAGACGCTGGAGTTCATTGCCGAACCGACGATTGCCAACGACGCGTTGCCTGCCCTGATCGCCGCGGTAGAGCAGGGCCTGGGTGAAGAAGTCGAACCGTTGCCCGTTGCTTCAGAGGCTCAAGCTGCGCCAGCGCCTGCTGCTGTAGCCAAGCCGCTCAACGCCCCGGCTGCCGGCAGCGTGTTGCAGGCCGTGCCTGCTTCGCCGGGCATTGCTATCGGCCCGGCCCACGTTCAGGTGCTGCAAAGCTTTGATTATCCGCAGCAGGGTGAGTCTGTGGCTGCCGAACGCGAGCGTCTGCACAAGGCGATCGGTGAAGTCCGCAGCGACATCGAAAACCTCATTCAGCGCAGCAAGTCCAAGGCCATCCGGGAAATCTTCATCACCCACCAGGAGATGCTCGAAGACCCGGAACTGACCAACGAAGTCGAGGCGCGCCTCAACAACGACGAAAGTGCGGCCGCGGCCTGGGCCACGGTCATCGAGACCGCTGCCGTTCAGCAGGAACAACTGCAGGACGCACTGCTGGCCGAGCGTGCCGCCGACCTGCGTGATGTGGGGCGTCGCGTGCTGGCGCAGATCTGCGGCGTCGAAACCGTTGCGGCCCCGGACGAACCTTACATTCTGGTGATGGACGAAGTCGGCCCATCCGACGTAGCCCGTCTGGACCCGGCGCAGGTCGCTGGCATCCTCACCGCCCGTGGCGGCGCGACCGCGCACAGTGCCATCGTGGCGCGTGCGTTGGGCATTCCCGCACTGGTCGGTGCCGGTGACGAGGTGTTGCTGCTCAAGCCAGGCACCGTGCTGCTGCTCGACAGCCAGCGCGGGCGGCTGACCGTCGCACCTGACGAAGCAACCTTGCAGCGCGCCGCTCAGGACCGTGATGCCCGCGAAGAGCGCCTCAAGGCCGCAGCGGCAGCGCGTATGGAGCCTGCTGTGACGCGTGATGGGCATGCCGTCGAAGTCTTCGCCAATATCGGCGACAGCACCGGGACGCCAGCGGCTGTGGAGCAGGGCGCGGAAGGCGTTGGCCTGCTACGCACCGAGCTGCTGTTCATGGCGCATTCTCAGGCCCCCGATGAAGCCACGCAGGAAGCTGAATACCGTCGCGTGCTGACTGATCTGGGTGGCCGTCCGCTGGTGGTGCGTACGCTGGACGTGGGTGGCGACAAACCACTGCCTTACTGGCCGATCGCCAAAGAAGAAAACCCGTTTCTTGGCGTACGCGGTATCCGCCTGACCCTGCAACGCCCGGATGTCATGGAAAGCCAGTTGCGCGCCCTGTTACGCGCCGCAGACAGCGGCCCGCTGCGCATCATGTTCCCAATGATCGGCACGCTTGAAGAGTGGCGTCAGGCGCGGGAAATGACCGAGCGGTTGCGCGAGGAGATTCCGGTCAGCGACCTGCAACTGGGGATCATGATCGAAGTGCCATCGGCTGCGCTGATCGCCCCGGTGCTGGCGAAGGAAGTGGACTTCTTCAGCATCGGCACCAATGACCTGACGCAATACACCATGGCCATCGACCGCGGCCATCCGACTCTTTCGGCTCAGGCTGACGGCCTGCACCCATCGGTGCTGCAACTGATCGACATGACCGTGCGCGCTGCGCATGCCAACGGCAAATGGGTGGGTGTGTGCGGCGAACTGGCCGCCGACCCGCTGGCGGTGCCGATTCTGGTCGGGCTGGGCGTGGATGAATTGAGTGTCTCGGCGCGCAGCATTGGCGAGGTCAAGGCGTGCGTGCGTGAGCTGACCCTGAGCAGCGCGCAACAACTGGCGCAAAATGCGCTGACGGCGGGCAGCGCTGCCGAAGTCCGCGCGCTTGTGGAGGCTGTGTAATGGCTAAGATTCTTACCCTGACCATGAACCCCGCGCTGGACCTGACTGTGCAGTTGGGCCAGTTGGAGCTGGGCCAGGTCAACCGCAGCAATGCAATGCTCACTCACGCAGCGGGCAAAGGCCTGAATGTGGCGCAGGTGCTGGCTGACCTGGGTCACGACCTGACCGTTGCCGGTTTTCTTGGTGTCGACAACCAGCAAGCGTTCGAGGCGTTGTTCGAACGTCGCAACTTTGTTGACGAGTTCGTCCGTGTGCCTGGAGAAACCCGCAGCAATATCAAGCTGGCCGAAGGCAGTGGCCGCATCACCGACCTCAACGGCCCTGGCCCGCAGGTCAGTGAAGAGGCACAGCAAGCGCTGTTCGCCCGTGTGCAACAGATCGCATCAGGTTTCGATGTTGTGGTCGTTGCTGGCAGCCTGCCGCGTGGTGTCACGCCGGAGTGGCTGCACAAACTGCTGGTGATGCTCAAGGACCTCGGTCTGAAAGTAGCGCTGGACAGCAGCGGCCTGGCCCTGCGCGCCGGTCTTACCGCCGGGCCGTGGCTGATCAAGCCCAACACCGAAGAACTGGCCGATGCGCTCGACGCACCGATCATTTCCATCGCCGCGCAAGCCGAAGTGGCTGCTCGCCTGCACACGCAGGGCATCGAGCATGTAGTGATCTCTCAGGGCTCTGAAGGCGTGCACTGGTTCAGTCCAAGTGTGGCGCTGCACTCGCTGCCGCCCAAGGTCACGGTGGCCAGCACGGTCGGTGCGGGTGACTCGCTGCTGGCAGGCATGGTGCACGGCTTGATCACCGGCCAAGAGCCGCAGAAGACCTTGCGCACTGCCACAGCGATTGCCGCCATGGCAGTGACCCAGATCGGTTTCGGTATCACCGATGCCGCGCAACTCAAACGGCTTGAAGGCGGCGTCACTGTACGCAGCCTTTCAGAACAATAAGAGAGGATCGTCATGAAGTTAGCCATAGTTACGGCCTGCCCGAACGGCAAGGTCAGCAGCGTACTCAGCGCACGATTGCTCGAAGCGGCGGCATTGCGCCAGGGCTGGGAAACCAGCGTCGAAATCATCGATCCCAACAAATCGGACCAGCAGTTGTCCGCTCAGGACATCGAAGCCGCCGACCTCGTTCTGGTGGTCAATACCGGTCCTGTGGATTTGAGCCGCTTTGTCGGCAAACGTCTTTTTCAGGATTCGCCTGCCCATGCGTTGCAGGACGTCGACGGTTTTCTGCAACGCGCCGAGCGAGAAGCGCAGGTGCATGCGGCGTCTGAGGCGGTCACGCCTCAAGCAGCCGATAGCTCGGGTGCGCAGCCGCGCATTGTTGCGATCACCGCCTGCCCGACCGGGGTTGCGCACACGTTCATGGCCGCCGAAGCCATCCAGCAAGCAGCCAAGCGTCTGAATTACGACCTTCAAGTCGAAACCCAGGGCTCGGTCGGCGCGCGCAACCCGCTCAGCGCCAAGGCCATTGCCGAGGCTGACGTGGTGCTGCTGGCGGCAGATATCGAAGTCAATACTGATCGTTTTGCAGGCAAGAAAATCTACCGGTGTGGCACCGGGATCGCGCTCAAGCAGTCCGAAGCAACATTGAAAAAAGCCTTGGCAGAAGGTCAGGTAGAGTCTGACGAGGCTGCTGCCCAATCACCTGCCAGGCAAGAAAAGGCAGGTGTGTACAAGCACCTGCTGACCGGTGTTTCGTTCATGCTGCCGATGGTGGTGGCAGGCGGTCTGTTGATCGCCCTGTCGTTTGTGTTCGGCATTACCGCGTTCAAAGAGCAAGGCACGCTGGCGGCAGCCTTGATGCAGATCGGCGGGGAAGCTGCGTTCAAACTCATGGTGCCACTGCTGGCCGGTTACATCGCGTATTCGATTGCTGATCGCCCGGGGCTTGCGCCTGGCATGATCGGTGGTCTGCTGGCGAGTACGCTGGGGGCCGGCTTCATTGGCGGTATCATTGCCGGTTTTCTGGCCGGTTACAGCGCTGCGGCGATCAACCGCTATGCACGCCTGCCAGCCAGCGTCGAAGCGCTCAAGCCGATTTTGATCATCCCGTTGCTGTCGAGCCTGTTCACCGGTCTGGTGATGATCTACGTGGTCGGCAAGCCGGTTGCGGGCATGCTGGAAGCGTTGACACACTTCCTCGACAGCATGGGTACCACCAACGCCATTCTGCTGGGCGTGGTGCTGGGTGCAATGATGTGCGTCGACCTTGGCGGGCCCATCAACAAGGCGTCCTATGCGTTCTCGGTCGGTCTGCTGGCGTCCCAGAGCTATGCGCCGATGGCCACTGCAATGGCTGCCGGTATGGTGCCGCCCATCGGTATGGGCATCGCCACGATTCTGGCCCGTCGCAAGTTTGCCCAGAGCGAGCGAGAGGCAGGCAAGGCGGCGTTCGTGCTGGGGCTGTGCTTTATTTCCGAAGGCGCCATTCCGTTTGCCGCCAAGGATCCGTTGCGGGTGATTCCGGCCAGTGTCGTGGGTGGCGCGCTGACCGGTGCATTGTCAATGTACTTCGGCTGCAAACTGATGGCGCCACACGGCGGCCTGTTTGTGATGCTGATCCCCAACGCCATCAACCATGCGCTGTTGTATCTGCTGGCGATTATCGCCGGTAGCGTGCTGACCGGCGTGGTCTACGCGCTGATCAAGCGTCCAGAGCCGGTGGACATGGAAGTGGCGCCCGCAGGCGCCTGATTAAGATAGTAAGCGCCCTCAGCGTGCCAGCGCGAGGGCAACCCCCTGGCCACCGCCGATGCACAGCGTGGCCAGGCCCTTCTTGGCATCGCGCCTGATCATCTCGTGCAGCAACGTCACCAGCACACGGCAGCCTGACGCGCCAATCGGGTGGCCAAGGGCGATGGCGCCACCATTGACGTTGAGCTTTTGCGGGTCCAGCCCCAGTTCCTTGCCGACCGACAGCGACTGTGCGGCAAAGGCTTCGTTGGCTTCGATCAGGTCCAGCTCGTCCAGCGTCCAGCCAGCCTTGTCCAGACAGCGCCGGGTTGCACTGACCGGGCCGATGCCCATGATGGCCGGGTCGACACCGGCGTTGGCATACGCGGCAATGCGCGCCAGCACCGGCAAGCCCAGTTGCTCGGCCTTGGCGGCACTCATCAGCATCACGGCGGCGGCACCGTCGTTGAGCGAAGACGCGTTACCAGCGGTGACGGTGCCGTCCTTCTTGAACGCAGGTTTGAGTTTGCCGAGTGTTTCGGCCGTGGTGCCAGCGCGGGGCTGTTCGTCAAGGGCGAATGATAATGGCTCGCCCTTGCGCTGAGGGATCAGGATCGGGGTGATCTCATCGACAAAGCGCCCGCCTTCAATGGCCGCAATCGCTTTTTGCTGAGACAGGGCAGCGAACTGATCCTGGGCTTCACGGCTGATGTCGTACTGCTGCGCCAGGTTCTCGGCGGTGATGCCCATGTGGTAGTCATTGAACGCATCCCACAGACCATCAGTGATCATGGTGTCGACCATGCTGGTGTGGCCCATGCGCAAACCGGTGCGTGCGCCCGGCAGTACGTAGTTGGACAGGCTCATGTTTTCCTGGCCGCCAGCAATGATGACCTCGGCATCACCGCAGCGAATCGCCTGGGTCGCCAGGTGCAGTGCCTTGAGACCCGAGCCGCAGACTTTGTTCAGGGTCATGGCCGGTACCGAGAAGGGCAGGCCCGCCTTGATGGCGGCCTGTCGCGCCGGGTTCTGGCCTGCGCCGGCGGTCAGCACCTGGCCCATGATGACTTCATCGACTTGCGCGCCGTCCACGCCGGTCTGCACCAGCAGTTGACGAATGACTGCAGCGCCAAGATCTACAGCAGCAATGGCAGCCAGAGAACCCTGAAAACTGCCGACGGCGGTACGGGTGGCGGCGACGATAACGACGTCCTGCATGGTGCTGATCCTCATTGTTATTGAGAGCTCATGGTGGCACAGATAGGCAGGCAGGTTCCAACCGTGAACCGCTCGGTCACGTTTTGCCGAAAACCTTTAGGTAACGTCCATGCGGCGTCTGGCACGTTGCGCTGATCCGTCCCGTACGGCCCAACGCAAAATGGGCGCGGTGTTGTTGACGCCCAGGCGGATCATCCGGCGCTGCACGGGACCCTGGGTAATGTCGAGTATTTCGCTGGCCCAGTCCGGCAGCAAGTCGATACCGGCACGCATCATCAACACACCGAAAGGCTTGGCCAGCCAGTTGGGCGCAGGGGCATCGAGCAGCAGGCGCAGCACTTCGTGACTGCGTTCGTCACATACCAGTTGCCCGCGAATGTCTGCCAGATAATCAGCGATGGCCTGACGTGAGCGCGGAACATTACGAGCCCCGAGCCGTTCGGCAACCAGCGCTGTTTCAGCGTAGTACGCGTCCTGATCGGCGAGCGACATATCCGGGTTGAGGTAGCGCAAGTGGGCTGCGAGAAAGCTGCTGACTTCGGCCACATGCACCCAGGTCAGCAAATCCGGATCGCTGGCGGCATACGGCCGGCCATCGGGCGCGGTGCCGACGATATTGAGATGAATGTTGCGCACCTTGTCGATCAGCCAGTTGGCATCTCGCGTGGAGCCGTAGGTAGTGCCGGACAGAAACTGCCCGGTGCGCCGCAGGCGGCCGAGCATGTCCTGACGAAAGTTGGAGTGGTCCCAGATGCCCGCCAGTGCCAGCGGGTGCAAAGCCTGCAACATCAAGGCGCTGATGCCGCCGACCAGCATGCTGGTGAAGTCGCCGTGTACCTTCCAGCACACTGCCTGAGGACCAAACAGACCGGGGTCGCCCTTGGGGTTCTCCAGATCCAGCTGGCCCAGGGCCAGGCCGGTAAGGCTGATGACCTGGGTTTCGATGCGGGTGCGGATGAATTCCATGTCGTGCTCGTGCATCGGGGAGGGCGTGGATAAAACTGACTGAAGCTCTCATGCCAAGCGCGCAGCGCTCACTGTGATGCACAAGTCCAACTGACTATCGTGCCGACGCTCCGCGTCGGCATGCAGTTCTGGACGCTTTGCTTCCTCTTTATGACGCAGAGCATCAGGCACGGCATTCCCACGCAGAGCGTGGGAACGATGGTCATCACCATGAGAGGGACAAATCAGCCGCGGTGACGGCCGCGGAAGTAGTTGATCAGCCCTTGGGTCGATGCATCGTCAGCCGGCTCTTCGGTGCCGCCGGTCAGACGCTGGTACACGGCCTTGCCCATCTCCTTGCCCAGTTCCACGCCCCATTGGTCAAAGGCATTGGTGCCCCAGATCACGCTCTGCACGAACACCTTGTGCTCATACATCGCCACCAGTGCGCCAAGACGACGAGGGCTGATGCGTTCGACCACCAGGGTGTTGCTCGGACGGTTACCGGGGATGACCTTGTGCGGTGCCAGTTTCTGCACCTCTTCCTCGCTCATGCCCTTCTCGCGCAGCTCGGCTTCGGCTTCGGCGCGGGTCTTGCCCATCATCAATGCCTGGCTCTGTGACAGGCAGTTCGCATACAGCCACTGGTGATGGTCGGCAACCGGGTTGAAGCTGACGATCGGCACAATGAAGTCGGCCGGAATCATCTGTGTGCCTTGATGCAGCAACTGGTGATAAGCATGCTGACCGTTGGCACCCACGCCGCCCCAGATGACCGGGCCGGTGTCGGTGGCGGTTGGCGTACCGTCCTGACGGACGCTCTTGCCGTTGGACTCCATGTCCAGTTGTTGCAGGTGTTTGGTGATGTTACGCAGGTAGTGGTCGTACGGCAGGATCGCGTGGCTTTGCGCATTCCAGAAGTTGCCGTACCAGACACCCAGCAGCGCCAGCAGCACCGGCATGTTCTGTTCGAAAGGGGCGCTCTGGAAATGCTGGTCCATCGTATAGGCGCCGGACAGCAGTTCCTTGAAGTTGGACATGCCGATAGCCAGCGCGATAGGCAGGCCGATGGCCGACCACAGCGAATAGCGACCGCCAACCCAGTCCCACATCGGGAAGATGTTTTCTTCACGGATGCCGAAGGCTACGGCTGCCGCGTTATTGCTGGAAACCGCGATGAAGTGGCGATGCAGTTCAACTTCGGAGCCGCCCTGCGCCAGGTACCAGGCGCGTGCAGCCTGAGCGTTTTTCAGGGTTTCCAGCGTGTTGAAGGACTTCGACGAGACGATGAACAGCGTGGTCTCGGCGCGAATTTTCATCGACAGTTCATGAAACTCGCTGCCATCGATGTTCGCCAGGTAATGGCAACGCACACCTTTGTGCGCGTAGGCCACCAGCGCTTCGGAGACCAGCTCCGGGCCGAGGAACGAGCCGCCGATGCCGATGTTCACCACGTCGGTGATCGGCTTTTCGGTGTAACCGCGCCACAGACCGTCGTGAATTCGGCCGACCAGTTCGGTCATCTGATTGAGTACGCGGTGTACGTCCGGCATCACATCGACACCGTTGACTTTCAACTTGTCGCCGACCGGCCGGCGCAGAGCGGTGTGCAGCGCCGGGCGACCTTCGGATGAGTTGACCAGCTCGCCATCGTATTGAGCCTTGATGGCGTCCTTGAGGTTCACTTCGCCCGCCAGGCTGACCAACAGATCACGGGTTTCGGTGGTGATCAGGTTTTTGGAGTAGTCGAGAAACAGACCGGCGCTGCTGAGGGTGAATTGGCTGAAGCGCTGCGGATCAGAATTGAACGCTTCGCGCATGCTGAAATTCTGCATGGACTGGCGGTGTTTGCTCAACGCTTGCCAGGCGGGCAGAGCGGTCACATCGGAAGGATTGCGGTAGTACGCCATCGCTGCGGGTTTCCTTTAACTGGTTCTGTCTTTGGATATTCTTGGGGCGAGGTCGCAAGCTTTCTCACGGGCTATACATAGCAGACTACCCTTCGCGTATCCGTTTGTCTGCGCCTCGCCTTACATGACCCCGGTACTTTTTCGCACACAAGAAACCGGGGCTTGCGCTCAAATGCTGTCGGTTGTGGTTCAGGCAACCTGTACCGGTATGGCATTGCCGGTGTGGCTTAGTTCATTGCCACGGCGCATCCCGTCAGCCTCTGGTCAGGTGCAGATTGTCGATCAGGCGGGTTTTACCCAGGAATGCGGCGGCGAGGATGACCACGTCGCGATTTTCGGCAGTGGTCGGACGCAGGCTGGTGGCGTCACGTATTTCCAGATAATCGATACGAAAACCGGCTGCCTCCAGTTGCTGCTTCTTGCTCGTCAGCAGTGCGTCGAAATCCTGCTCGCCTGCGCTGATCGCGTCGGCGGTCTGGCGGATGGCCTGATACAGCGCGGGTGCCGCAGCGCGCTGAGCTTCATTCAGATAACCGTTACGCGAGGACAGCGCCAAACCGTCGTCGGCACGCACGGTAGGTTCGCCGATGATCTGGATCGGCATGTTCAGGTCACGGACCATGGCGCGAATCACCGCCAGCTGCTGGAAGTCTTTGTCGCCGAAAATCGCCAGGTCTGGCTGCACCATGTTGAAGAGCTTGCTGACGACCGTAGCAACGCCCTCGAAATGCCCGGGACGGCTCGCACCGCACAGGCCTTGCGACAGGTGTGGCACGCTGACCAGCGTCTGATCGGCCATGCCGTGAGGGTACATTTCCTCGACGTTTGGGGTGAACAGCAGGTTGCACCCGGCCTGCAGAAGTTTTTCCTGATCGGCCGCCAGGGTGCGAGGGTAAGTGGCCAAGTCTTCGTTGGGGCCGAACTGCAGCGGATTGACGAAAATGGTGGCGACCACGAAGTCGGCACGTTGGGCCGCCTTGGCGACCAGTGCGGCGTGGCCGCTGTGCAGGTTGCCCATGGTCGGGGTCAACGCGATCCGCTTGCCTTCGCTGCGTGCCCGCGCAACGGCGGCGCGCAGTTCCTGTACGGTCTTTACTGTGTTCATGCCGAGAATCCGTGTTCAGTTGCTGGAAAGCTGACGTCTTTGACCGCGGCCACGTAGGCCTGAATAGCCGACTGGATATCGGGCTGACCGGTCATGAAGTTTTTCACGAATTTGGGTACGCGCCCGCTGATGGACAGGCCCAGCATGTCGTGCAGCACCAGTACCTGGCCGTCGGTAGCGCTGCCTGCGCCAATACCGATGACCGGAATTTTCACCGCCTGGGTGATTTCTTCGGCGAGTTCGCTCGGCACACACTCCAACAGGATCATCGCTGCGCCCGCCTGTTCCAGCGCGATCGCGTCGGCACGCATCTGCCGTGCCTGTGCTTCCAGTCGACCCTGAACCTTATAGCCGCCCAGTACGTTGACTGCCTGCGGCGTCAGGCCCATGTGTGCGCACACCGGGATGCCGCGCTCTGCCAGCAAACGGATCGACTCGCCAAGCCATGCAGCGCCTTCGACCTTGATCATGTGCGCACCTGCCTGCATCAGCGTCGCGCTGTTGATGAAGGTTTGCTCCAGCGTGGCGTTGGCCATGAACGGCAGGTCAGCGAGAATCATCGCGCCCTGATTACCGCGTTTCACACAGGCAACGTGGTACGCGGTTTCGGCGGTCGTGACGGGCAGGGTGCTGTCGTGACCCTGCAGGACCATGCCCAGCGAGTCGCCTATCAGCAGCACTTCGACACCCGCCTGGGAGGCCGTGTGGGCGAAGGTTGCGTCGTAGCAGGTCAGCATGGTGATCTTCTCACCCTTCTGCTTCATGGCCAGCAGCGACGTAACGGTTATGTTCGGCATGTAAAGTCCTCCATCAGGCGCTGTGAAGACGGGTGTTCAGCGCGTGAGAGTCATCCTGGAAAAGCAGGCACACCGTCGTGTCGCGGTGTTTTGCAAAGGCCTGTTTCGCGCCCGTTCGCCTGTGGTGCGGCGGCGGGAGGCCTATCTTCGTGAGGAGGGGGCGTGAAGTCAATTGAAGGTGTTACCTGTGCGTCGGACCGGTTACACATGTGCGGTGACAGACAGGCTTTATGCCTCGGCGGGCAGGCGTTCAAGGCCCGTAAACGGGCAGTCTTTGAGTAGACGATCGAGTTCGCGTCCGTCGGCCAGCGTCAGGCCTGGGGCCAGCTCTGCCAGCGGGTACAGCACGAATGCCCGCGCCTGCATGTGGTAATGCGGCACCTTGAGGCGCGGTTCATCGATCAGGCGATTGCCGAACAGCAGAATGTCGAGGTCCAGCGTGCGAGGCCCCCAGCGTTCATGGCGTTCGCGGCCCTGATCCAGCTCGATGGCCTGTAGCGCGTCAAGCAGGGTCAGTGGCGTCAGGGTAGTGTCGAGTGCTGCGACGGCGTTGGTAAAGCGCGGCTGGCCGGGCAGCAACGAGTCGCTGACATAGAACGAAGACACGCCGGTCAGTTCACAATCGGGTAGTTGCGCCATTGCCTTGAGGGCACTGCGCAGTTGCTCGGCCGGGTCAGCAAGATTGCTGCCCAGGCCGATGTAAACGCGTTCAGTGGTCAACAGCGGTTCATTCACCGCTTTGCGCCTCGCCGGTGGTGCGCTTGCGTTTGGCACCGCTGTTACGACGACGCTTGCGTGGCGCTGCGCCCGCCGCTTCGGGCTTGTTACTCAGGTCACGAATCATGTCGCGGCGTTCGCTGTCGTTGCAGTCCTGATAATCGGTCCACCACTGGCCCAGACCATCGGTCTGCTCGCCCGCAGCTTCACGCAACAGGAGGAAATCGTAACCCGCACGGAACCTTGAGTTGTCCAGCAACAGGTCTGCACGTTTGCCCGAACGGCGCGGCAGGCGCTCCTGCATATCCCAGATCTCGCGGATCGGCAGCGTGAAGCGCTTTGGAATCGCGATGCGCTGGCATTGCTCGATAATCAGTTCGTGAGCGGCCTCCTGCATGGCTGCAATCGGCGGCATGCCGCGCTCCTGGGCGCGCAGTACCTTGGCCGGCAGGGCAGGCCAGAGCAGCGCGGCAAACAGGAATGCCGGCGTGACCGGTTTGTTCTGCTTGATGCGCAGGTCGGTGTTGATCAGGGCATTGCTGATCAGTGTATGGGTGTAGGTCGGGTTGTATTCCAGCGCCTTGGAACTGGCCGGGAACAGCGGTTCGAACAGTTCAAGGTCCACCAGCATTTCAAAGGTGGGAGCAGCATGCCCGGAGAGGAACAGTTTGAGCACTTCTTCGAACAGGCGTGCCGACGGAATATCGCGCAGCATCGGTGCCAGCGAGCGAATCGGTTGGGCGCTGTGCTTTTCGATGCCGAAGTCCAGCTTGGCAGCAAAGCGCACCGCACGCAGCATGCGCACCGGGTCTTCCTTGTAGCGTTGCTCGGGGTCGCCGATCAGGCGGATCAGACGGTTACGAATGTCGTGTACGCCATTGGCGTAATCCAGAACACGCTCGCTGACCGGATCGTAATACAGCGCGTTGATCGTGAAGTCGCGACGCTGGGCGTCCTCTTCAAGCGTGCCGTACACGTTGTCACGCAGAATGCGCCCGCTTTCATTGCGCGAGGACTGGTTGCTGTCCTCTTCTTCGTCATCCTGGGGATGATTGGCGCGGAAGGTCGCCACTTCGATGATTTCACGACCGAAATGGATATGCACCAGCTTGAACCGGCGGCCAATGATTCGCGCATTACGGAATTCGGCACGCACTTGTTCCGGCGTGGCGCTGGTGGCGACGTCGAAATCCTTGGGCGTGATATTGAGCATCATGTCGCGTACACAGCCACCGACCAGATAGGCCTGGTAGCCAGCGTTCTGCAGGCGTTCGACGATATTAACGGCATAACGGCTGAACTGGCTGCGTTGCAGCGAATGCTGGCTGCTATTGAGCACTTCAGGCGTGGTACGCGTATGTTGCTGCGGTTTGCGCAGTGGGGAACGAAATGACTGGAACAACTTCTTCAGCATGGGATGCACTGTTTGAAGGAATATTCGGCCAAAAACGTGGAATGACCGCATGATGGGCGGGGATTCTAGCATTTAGTCGGGGGATGGTGTAGGAAGCTGTCGCGGAAGGGCAAACGATGGCGCGTATTAACGCTGGGGAAGCTACTGGGGGAGCCGAAGCTCCCCCAAAGTGTGTGCTCTTTATTATTGTTTTCTGTATGGGCTTCTTGTTTTTGTTGAGTGCCCATTCACGAGACCTTCGTCTGTGAAACCTCCCAATCGGGAGTCAAGAGCAAACGGATTGCTTTGGTCGCTGCGTTGCAATGATCATTCGATCCAACCAGTTCAGGCTCTACCTAAGGGTAGTTTTTGTTGTTCTCGGCCTGGTTGCGGGGCAAGCCCCAAATACAACTCCTCTCCAAAAGAATCAGTTAGCTGCGCCTCCGCCGTGTTGTTCTTGTTATGCGTGAGTCGATTCGTGTTGTTTTTATTATGGGTGTCGTACTGCTTGTTGTTTTTCTTGTACTAAGCATATAGCAGAAGCTGTGCCAACTTTTGCGAAGCCCCGTAAACCGGGCGTTTGCGGGCGAAAGGCGGTTGTTGCGGGCATAAAAAAGCCGGGCCTGCGTTACCGTAAGACCCGGCTTTTGTTACGTGAAGTGTTTGCGGTAACAGTTTCTACCCGCTCTGCGCACCGCGTGCCAGAGCCTTTTGCCGCTTTTTACGTCTCGTTGGCGACGCCCTTGCGACGCGGAATGCCCAGACGCTGACGACGTTCCCACAGACACTTGCGACTGACGCCCAGTTTGCGCGCCAGCTCGGTTTCAGTCATATGGTCCTGATGCTCCAGAACGAAGTGTTGGAAATAGTCCTCAAGCGACAGGTCTTCGGCCGGCTCATTGCCCGTCGAGCTGGAAGACCCCGGCAGCGGTGCCATGCCCATGTACTCGTCGTCATCCAGACCGTCGAGCTCGATGTCGATGCCCAGCAGGTCTGCGGTGATTTCCGGGTTTTCGCACAGGATCACCGAGCGCTCCACCGCATTTTCCAGTTCGCGTACGTTGCCTGGCCAACTGTAATGGCGAATGGCTTGTTCGGCGTCGGGGGAAAACTTCAGGTCGTCGCGACCGACCTTGGCGCTCTGGCGTACCAGAAACGCACGGGCGATTTCCAGAATATCGCTGCCACGCTCGCGCAGAGCGGGGAGTTTCAGGGCGATGACGTGCAGGCGGTAGAACAGGTCTTCACGAAACTCGCCATTTTTGGCCAGTGTCTTGAGGTCGCGGTGGGTTGCGGCGATCAGGCGTACATCAACCTTTTGCGATTGCACCGAGCCGACACGACGAATCTCGCCTTCCTGCAAAACGCGCAGTAGGCGTGCCTGGGCTTCCAGAGGCAGCTCGCCGATTTCATCGAGAAACAGCGTGCCCCCGTCAGCAGCTTCAACCAGACCAGCACGACCTGCACTGGCACCGGTGAATGCGCCTTTCTCGTGACCGAACAATTCAGACTCGATCAGCGATTCAGGGATGGCCGCACAGTTGACCGAAATCATCGGCGCCTTGGCACGGCGTGACAGGTTGTGCAGGGCGCGGGCGACCAGTTCTTTACCGGTGCCCGACTCGCCCTGAACCAGAACATTGGAATCGGTCGGTGCCACTTTGCGGATCTTGCTGTAGAGATCCAGCATGGGCGGGCAAGAACCGATAATGCCTATCTCGCCATTATTATTCTGTGCCGGGCCTTTTTCAGCGCCGTTAGCCTTGGCAAGGGCGTTACGCTCGTCCTGAAGCCCCTTGACCGTCTGGCGATCACGCAGGATTCGCGAGACTGCCTGCAGCATTTCATCGTGATCGAAGGGTTTGGCGATGTAATCCACAGCCCCCATCTTCATCGAATCGACCGCTGAGCGCAGGCTGGCGTAACTGGTCATGATCAGCACCGGTTTGCCTTCGCCGAGCTTGATCAGTTCGGTACCCGGCGCGCCTGGCAGGCGCAGGTCGCTGACGATCAGATCAAAAGACGGAATGCTGAAGCGCTCCTGAGCTTCCTGAACGGAGCCGGCCTCACTGACTTCATACTGATTGCGTTCAAGCAGGCGACGCAGGGCTGAGCGGATAATCGTTTCGTCTTCGACGATCAAAATATGCGGCATTGATTCAGTTCTCTCGACGGTCTCAGTTCACGGTGGACGTCGCGTCGACATGACGTGGCAAGGTCACCCGAATACGGGTTCCACGCTGCTGCTCGGGATCGGCCGGGCTGTCGATAGTGATTTGTCCATAATGCTCTTCAACGATGGAATAGACCAGCGCGAGGCCAAGTCCGGTTCCTTCGCCAGGCTCCTTGGTAGTGAAGAACGGCTCGAACAATCGGTCCATGATTGCCTTTGAAATCCCACTGCCTTCGTCTTCGACGATCAGGTCCACCGTGTGCTCGGATACTTCGCTTCTGACCCTGACCGCACTGCCTGCCGGGGACGCATCGCGGGCATTGGAGAGCAGGTTGATCAGCACTTGTGCCAAGCGCTGCGGGTCGCCGACAGCCCAATGTTCGGGGTTGCACAGGTTATAGAAGTGTACTTCGAAATTGCGCCGGTTCAGCGCCAGCAGACCAATAGCATCCTGAGCCACCACAGCCAGACAAACGGCCTCG
Source organism: Pseudomonas syringae group sp. 243L2 (assembly GCF_032587875.1). NCBI lineage: Bacteria > Pseudomonadati > Pseudomonadota > Gammaproteobacteria > Pseudomonadales > Pseudomonadaceae > Pseudomonas > Pseudomonas syringae group sp. 243L2. Next base: position 21,175 of record NZ_JAWHPL010000014.1, on the reverse strand, counting down.
TCGCTGTGCTGATGAGCCCCCGCGTGGGCAAAGCTCATCAATGACTGGACAATGCGCGACACACGTTTGGTCTGTTCAAGTATCTGACTGCTGATTTCTTTCAGTTCGCCGTCTTCTTCACGCTCTTCACGCAGGTTTTGCGCGAGACAGGCAATGCCGGTGATCGGGTTGCCGATTTCGTGCGCCACGCCTGCTGCCAGTCGACCAATGCTGGCCAGCCGCTCTGAGTGCACCAGCTTGTCTTCAAGCATCTGCGTGTCGGTCAGGTCCTCGACCAGCACCACCAGGCCACTGTTGCCAGGGGCGAGAGGCTCGTTGATGGCCGCCTTGTGCAGGTTTAGCCAGCGGGTCTGGCCGTCCAGACCGAGTTTCTGCTTGTGCAGGTGCTCATCGGGCAGGCTGGCAAAGCCGGTAAGCAGGCTTTTCCAGGGTTCGGCAATGGTTTCCAGTCGCGAACCGACCACGCGCTGGGCGACGATGCCGGTCAGCTCTTCCATCGCCCTGTTCCACATCAGTATCTCCTGATCTTCGGCCAGCGAGCACACACCCATCGGCAGTTCCTGCAGGGTCTGGCGGTGGTAGCGGCGCAGGGCGTCGAGTTCGGCAGCAAGGCCGGTCAGGCGCGAGTGGTAGTCCTCAAGACGGCTTTCAATAAAATGTATGTCTTCGGTGACATATTTTTCGCTGCCCGATTTGTACGGCAGGAAGGTTTCCACCATGTCCTGGGCGACACTTGGCCCCATCAACCCGGACAGGTTGGCCTCGATCCTGTCGCGCAGGCGGCGCAGGGCATAAGGACGGCGCTCGTCGAATGGCAGGTACAGATCGCGCAGCGCCTGTTCGACTTCCTTCTGTGCGGCTTTCGCGCCCAGCGGCTTGGCCAGTTGGGTGGCGAATTCCTGGGGCGACACGGCATGCAGTTCACGGCGTTGCGGGCGGCGCACGTTATCGACCGCGCAGGCCTCGGCGGCTCCGACTTCTTCAGGGCTGGCATTGGTGAACAGGGATATCAGGGTGAACAACAACACGTTGGCCGCGAGGGACGCGATAGCTGCCATGTGCCAGCTGGTGTCGTCCAGCACGTAGATCATGTTCAGCCAGGGAATATAAAAGCCCTGCAGGTTGCCGATCAGCGGCAGCAGCATGCTGACTGCCCAGACCGCAATGCCGGCCAGCAGGCCTGCGATGAAGCCTCGCCGGTTGGCGGTCGGCCAGTAAAGCACCGACAGTACGCCCGGCAGGAATTGCAGCGTCGCAACGAACGCGACGATGCCGAGATTGGCCAGATCCTGCTGGGCACCGAGCAGCAGGTAGAAGCCGTAACCCAAGGCAATGATCGCCACGATCAGCCCGCGTCGCGTCCACTTCAGCCAGCGGTAGATGTTGCCCTCGGCTGGCGGCTGATAAAGCGGCAGCACCAGATGGTTGAGGGCCATGCCGGACAGCGCCAGCGTAGTCACGATGATCAGCCCGCTGGCCGCCGACAGCCCGCCGATATAGGCGAGCAGGGCCAACGACTTGCTGTTGGCCGCGATACCGATCCCGAGGGTGAAGTATTCCGGGCTGGTCGTGGCCCCGAGTTTGAGCCCGGCCCAGAGGATCAGTGGAACAGCGAGGCTGATCAACAGCAGAAACAGTGGCAGCCCCCAACTGGCGCTGACCAGCGAGCGCGGGTTGAGGTTTTCAGTGAAGGTCATGTGATACATGTGCGGCATGACAATCGCCGAGGCGAAGAACACCAGCAGCAGGGTGCGCCAGGGGCCTTCCTGCAACGGCGTGTGCAGCGAGGCGAGGGCGGTCTGGTTCTGCAACAGCCACAGTTCCAGCTGTTGCGGGCCGTCGAACACGCCATACAAGGCGTACAGTCCGACACCGCCCAGTGCAATCAGCTTGATCAGCGATTCGAAGGCGATGGCGAATACCAGCCCTTCGTGCTTCTCACGGGTTGCGATGTGTCGCGAGCCAAAGAAAATAGTGAACAGGGTGATCAGCGCGCAAAACGCCACGGCCACCCGATCCTGCACCGGTTCGCGGGTCAGAATGCCGATGGAGTCGGCCACTGCCTGAATCTGCAAGGCCAGCAACGGCAGTACGCCGATCAGCATGAATACGGTGGTCAGCGCGCCAGCCCAGGTGCTGCGAAAGCGGAAGGCGAACAAATCGGCCAGCGATGAAAGCTGGTAGGTGCGGGTGATTCTGAGGATCGGGTAGAGCAGCACTGGCGCAAGCAGGAATGCACCGGAAACCCCCAAGTAGCTGGACAGAAAACCGTAGCCATACTGATAGGCCAGGCCGACCGTGCCATAAAACGCCCAGGCGCTGGCGTACACGCCCAGTGACAGGGTGTAGGTCAACGGATGACGGATGATCCAGCGTGGAATAAGGCCGTGCTCGCTGACCCAGGCTACACCGAACAGCACCAGCAGGTAGGCGGCGCTGACCATCAGCATCTGCGTCAGACTAAAGCTCATCGGCATCTCGCTGGCTCTGCAGAATGAAAGTCACCACGATCAGGATCAGCCACAGCATGTAGGGGCGATACCAGGCACCGGTCGCATCGATCCACCAGTCCATGATGGCCGGAGAGAACAGATAGATGCCTACCACCAGAAGCAAAACCAACCGGTATATGTACATCTGGTCTCCCTGTGCTGGTAGATGAGGAGCGGCATGTTAACGGATGCCGGATAACCTGCAAGCATACTTGCGTCGCAGTTTGCGGCGACCGCTCTGGATCAGTCTATCCGGGCTTCTTCAATATTGCGCAGTCTGGGGATCAGGTCGGCGTTCCAGTGGCCGATTCCCCAGGCAAGCACTTCCTGCGCGGTGCCATCGGCCATGTGCGTATCGAGTGGTTGCCCCAGTGCCCGCAATGCCCGAATCAGCAGAGGGGTGGCCTGTTCGGCCGGCAACGGTGGCGAGCGATAGGATTTGCCGAGCTTGTGGCCATCCGGCTGGATGATCAGCGGCACATGCAGGTAGCGTGGCTGGGGCAAGCCCAGCAGTTCCTGCAAGTACAACTGGCGGGGCGTCGAGTCCAGCAGGTCGGCACCGCGCACGATATCGGTCACGCCTTGCCAGGCGTCATCGATTATCACGGCGAGCTGATAGGCATACAGGCCGTCGCGCCTGCGGATCACGAAGTCACCGCTTTCGCGTCCCAGGTGCATTTTGAATGTGCCCTGCACACGGTCTTCGAAGCGATATTCAAGCTCCGGGACCCGGATGCGGATTGCGGCGTTTTCCGGAGAATGTCCTGCATTGCGGCAGAAACCCGGATAGACACCCTGAAAGTCTTCAAGCTGTTTGCGCGAGCAGGTGCAGGCATAGGCCAGGCCATGATTGAACCAGCGCTGGAGTATTTCGGCGTAGGCATCATGGCGCTCGCTCTGCCGAGCCATCTCGCCATCCCATTCAAAGCCATAGCGCTCAAGGGTTTCAAGAATCGCGGCTTGCGCGCCGGCCACCTCGCGCGGCGGGTCCAGGTCTTCCATGCGTAACAGCCACTGGCCGCCGACTGCGCGAGCGTCCAGATAGGACGCCAGCGCTGCGACCAGCGAGCCAAAATGCAGATAACCACTGGGAGTCGGCGCAAAGCGCCCGATATAGGCCGGTTTTTTCATGGGCGGGATGTTACGGGTGGCTAGCTTGAGTGGGCAAGCGAAACGCGGTTGGTCTTCACGCGGACTCTTTTGACGATGTTCACTCTGCGCCGCGTTGCTCGTCCAAGACCGGACGCAGAGCGTCCAGAACGGCATGCGACGCGGAGCGTCGCACGATAGTTAATACTGTAACGCCCTACACGCAGCCGCTGCCAACGCAAAGCTTTTCGGTCGCGATAGCACTGGCGACGCAAATTGCGACGTTAGTGACGGCTGAGTCCTGGCGCTGATCCGGGGGTAGCCTGGCAGGACGCCAGGCTAGCCGCACCGGGCCATGGATGGCCCGTTGCGGCGACCTCCGGATCAGTGACAGGGCGAAGGAACACGACGAAGTCGGGCCGGAAACAGGAGCGAGGGGATTTGCCTACTTTGGCCCCATCAAAGTAGGTCGCCGAGGGGCGAAAAGGGGACTTGAGCAGAATCCAACCCACCTGACATCACAGAACTGCCATGTGACGCAGAGCGTCCAGAACGGCATGCGACACGGAGCGTCGCACGATAGTTGAGATTATCGTTCCTCACGCTCCAGCGTAGGAATGCCTTGGGCGACGCTCCGCGTCACAGATTTGTGCCGCATCGCACATTCAAGATCGGACGCAAATCCAGAACGACGAACCGAAGTGAAGCGTCGGCACGATAGTCAACGCGCGTATTGGCACGAGGGGCGTGATTCCAACAGGCACAAAAAAAGACGCCGAAGCGTCTTTTTCAGTCAAAGGCGGCCCCAGGTCACTTACCGACCTGTTTTTCCTTGATTTCAGCAAGTGTCTTGCAATCGACGCACTGGTCGGCAGTCGGGCGCGCTTCAAGACGGCGAATGCCGATCTCTACGCCGCACGATTCACACCAGCCGTATTCTTCGTCCTTGATCAGTTGCAGCGTCTTGTCGATCTTCTTGATCAGCTTGCGTTCGCGGTCACGGGCACGAAGTTCGAGGCTGAACTCTTCTTCCTGACTGGCACGGTCGGCCGGGTCGGGAAAGTTGGCTGCTTCGTCCTTCATGTGGTCTACCGTTCGGTCGACCTCTTGCATCAAGTCCTGCTTCCACTTGTTCAGGATCTTGGTGAAGTGCGCGCGCATGGGCTCGCTCATGTACTCCTCACCCTTTGTTTCCGGGTAGGGTGCAAAGCCGCCGATTAGATGGCTGTGTTGCTTTTCTGGGGTGGGCATGTCTGGACCGCCTCTCACTCTTCTAATCTATTGCGCAGGATTGTTCCATCACCGACACCCGTCGGCCCTGCAGCTGCAAGCGGGCGAACTTACCAGATCAAATCGGAGTGCGCTACTCCCGGTTGTCGAGCATGACGACGCCGTCCGCGTATAGAGATGGCTATTTCACATCTGCCCTTCACTTAAATGAACTCTAGTCGATGCGTACCGTCGTAGCTTTCTTTTATTCAGCATTCGACGACTGGGTTTTTCAGCCCGTTAAAGCACCGTAGTGCGGTCGGTTCGGTAGAATCATGCCGCGTCGTCATGACAATCATGTTTTTAATACCCGCACCCATAAAGGAATATCCATGCCCCAGCCTTACAGTGCACGTAGTCGCGCCATCGAACCTTTTCATGTCATGGCGTTGCTGGCGCGTGCCAATGAACTGCAGGCAGCGGGTCATGACGTTATTCACCTTGAAATCGGCGAGCCCGATTTTACGACTGCGCAGCCCATCATCAAGGCTGGCCAGACTGCGCTGGCAGACGGCAAGACTCGCTACACCGCCGCTCGTGGTCTTCCGCAACTGCGCGAAGCCATTTCCGGATTCTATGCCCGACGCTACGGCGTTGATATTGATCCCCAGCGCATTCTGGTCACGCCGGGCGGTTCGGGCGCGTTGTTGCTTGCCAGCAGCCTGTTGGTCGATCCGGGCAAGCATTGGTTGCTGGCCGACCCTGGCTACCCTTGCAATCGACACTTCCTGCGTTTGATCGAGGGCGAGGCGCAACTGGTGCCGGTCGGTCCGCAAGAACGCTATCAACTGAATCCCGAACTGGTGGCGGCTCACTGGAACCAGAACAGTGTCGGCGCACTGGTGGCATCGCCTGCCAATCCTACCGGCACGCTGCTGAATCGCGACGAACTGGCAGCCTTGTCACAAGCGCTGAAAGCTCGTAACGGCCACCTGGTGGTGGATGAGATTTACCACGGCCTGACCTACGGCGTGGAGGCCAGCAGTGTGCTGGAGGTGGATGACGAAGCGTTTGTTCTTAATAGTTTTTCAAAGTATTTCGGCATGACGGGCTGGCGCCTCGGTTGGCTGGTTGCACCGCAAGACGCCGTGGTCGATCTGGAAAAACTGGCGCAGAACCTCTACATCAGCGCACCAAGCATGGCGCAACATGCCGCGCTTGCCTGCTTTGAGCCTCAGACACTTGAAATATTCGAGCAGCGGCGCGCCGAGTTCGGCCGTCGCCGGGACTTCCTGTTGCCTGCGCTGCGCGAACTGGGTTTCGGTATTGCCGTCGAGCCGGAAGGGGCATTCTATTTGTACGCCGACATCTCGGCGTTTGGCGGCGATGCCTTCGTGTTCTGCCGGCATTTTCTGGAAACCGAGCATGTCGCTTTTACGCCAGGCCTGGACTTTGGTCGCCATCAGGCTGGGCATCATGTGCGCTTTGCCTATACACAGAGCCTGCCGCGCCTTCAGCAGGCAGTCGAGCGAATTGCTCGCGGTTTGCGTAGCTGGGGTGCCTGATGCGCTTTGCTCCGCAGCTTGAACAGGGACGCCTGCTGATCCGTTACAAACGCTTTCTGGCTGATATCGAAACCGACAGCGGCGAGCTGTTGACCATTCACTGCCCCAACACCGGTTCGATGCTCAACTGCATGATGCCCGGTGGGCGTGTGTGGTTCAGCCGTTCAAGTGACCCGAAGCGCAAGCTGCCGGGCACTTGGGAAATCAGCGAGACGCCGCAGGGCAGGCTGGCCTGTATCAACACCGGGCGAGCCAATACGCTGGTTGAAGAGGCCTTGCGCGCCGGGGTTATCAGCGAACTCGAGGGGTTTACGACGCTCAAGCGCGAGGTGGCCTACGGGCAGGAAAAGAGTCGTGTGGACTTTCGCCTTGAATACCCTGATGGCTATCTGTATCTGGAAGTGAAAAGTGTCACGTTGGGTTTCGATGATTCCAGTGTCGCTGCGTTTCCCGACGCGGTTACCCAGCGTGGTGCGCGGCACTTGCGTGAACTGGCCACGCTGGCGCGCGAGGGCGTGCGGGCCGTGTTGTTGTATTGCGTCAACCTCACCGGTATCGACGCCGTGCGACCCGCAAAGGAGATCGATCCGGCTTACGCGGCTGCGTTGCGCGAAGCCATTGACGCTGGTGTGCAAATTCTTGCCTACGGTGTGCACCTGACGTCAGACGAAATTGTTATTGACCGACGACTGCAGGTGCACTGGCTGGATTGAAGCGTTCTGGGCGTGGCGAGTCAGTCCTCGTCATCCTCCATGGGCAGCGACACCCAGATCCCCTCAGCATCTTCACGGCTCTGGATCGCCGTCAATGATTGGCCTTCGCAGGGGCCGGCAACGCATTCGCCATTCTCGATCAGAAACAACGCCCCATGCATTGCGCACCGGATCAGGCTGGCGCTGCTGTCGAGGAATTGATCCGGCTGCCATTCCAGGGCGATACCGCGATGCGGGCAGCGGTTTTTGTAGATGAACACTTCACCCTGACGACGTACTGCCAGCAATGCGTGTCCGCCTAGCTCGAAACCCCTGCTTTGGGCTTCGTGCAAGTGACTTGAGGTGCAAAGGAATTTCAAGAAGCCTCCACAGGCCTGTTTTTTGTGTAGACGCCTGACCTGGGTAGTCTGACAGCTTCTTTGGATTGTCGCGTTGTCGTACGCGGGGCTTGTTACAGGCTGCGTCAGTTTTTTCCTGTCTTCCTGTGGCTTTTTTCTCTGAGCATGGTCCTAGCGCCTTCTGGCCTTCAAGCCCGTATATCGTTCTGCCCATGTTTTGCAGAGCGAATACGCCATGAAAGAGATGACAGCAGATGATGAGCGGCTGGCGCGTCAGGTCATAAGGCTGCTTGAGCTGTTTGCCCTCAATGCCGACGATACGGAGCAGCGTATCGTCGGCATTTGTCAGCGCGCATGGACGCCTGTGGGGCAGGTTGCCGCGGTCTGCGTGCAGCCGCGTTTCGTGTGTCTGGCGCGCACCACCCTGGACCGTATGCTGGCGCATGACATCAAGGTTGTCGCCATAGTCAATTTCCCTCACGGCAGCAGCAACATTCAGTCAGTGACCTCGCAAGTTCGCGCTGCGCTGCTGTCCGGCGCGGACGAAATAGATGTCGTGTACCCCTTTCGCGCACTGCTCGGTGGGGACAGGCAGCCCGGCCTTGAGATGATATCGGCGTGCAGCTCATTGTGTGCAGGGCGGGTCAAACTCACCGCGACACTTGAAACCGGCGATCTGCGCGATTCCCAAATGATCCTCAATGCTTGCCGCGATGCGATTGTTTCGGGTGCCGACTTTATCAAGACCAGCACAGGCAAATCAGCCACCCACGTTACACCGCAGGCTGCGCGGGTGATGCTCGAGTCTATCGCGGACTTCGGCGGGCAGGTGGGGTTGAAGGTTGCGGGAGGGATCCGGACGTTCGACGAGGCACGTTTTTACATGACGCTGGCGCGTGCCCGTTTTGGTCGGCAATGGATGAACGCCGGGCGCGTGCGGTTGGGCGGCTCAAGCTTACTGGACGATTTGCTGGCCAGACTTGGCCTGTATGAGTCGTATGGCAACGGTTTTTGAGCGGTGGGCAGCTTTTTGAAGGACAAAAAAAGACCCGGCAAAGAGCCGGGTCAAAAACCGTGATTAGCCTGATGAGGAGATAATCTGAAAGTCCGAACCAAGGTCTTTCAGTTACCGTCCAGTCTCTCGACCGGATGTGATAATCATAACGATTCTCATTTCTAAGTCAACAGTTCTTTTGAACCTGTCCATGCTCATCACCTGACAGCTATCCATAGGCCAAAAATGCCTTGCACGGCATAACGGCTGGCTGCGCATGGCCGCGATATTTAGAGGGGGAGTTTCGGAAATGAAGCGACGCAGCGCCAGCCTGACATGCATTGCGCATGCAGGCTGCGAAGGTTTTACGGTTTTAGCGGGTGCGATAGCGCAGGCGTGTACCGAAATTTACCGACATCAGAATCTCGTCAGCCGAGAGCTCGGCGGGGAAGAACACGCCTGAAATCTGTGCGTGAGCGATACTCGCACCTTCCATCGGCGTGTGCCGCAGGTCCAGGCCGCGAAGGTCGGCAGACCGGAAGTAGGCGTCGGTGAAGTCGATACCGGCGGTGTCCAGTGCCCGCAGGTCCAGCCCTCGAAAGTCGCCCCCGGCCATGTCAATTGTGCCGGTCCGCGGTTTTTCCTGGTTGAAACCTTCGACATCATCTTTGCGCAGCAGCATATAAAGCGGTGAGTCGATCTGTTTGGGCTGGCTCATGATGGCCTCGGACATGTGGTTGCGTTGGAATTATGACGCCATTATATCGCCATCATTGCGAGGCCGTGAAGCGTTACCCGCTCAACGGCCATGTACCGGTTTTACAGCCCCGGCAGGCGCTGGCGCAGGTTGTCGATGAGGCTGTCCAGCTCACTGCTGATGTGGGTGGCAACCTTCTTGCTGCGCAGCGTTTCCTCTGCGCTCAGCGGTTCGCGGTTGGCCTGCTGGGCCTCGATGACCTCCAGGGTGGCGTCGGAAGGATCATTGTTCTGTGCCTGACGCTGGGCAAGCCAGCCAGCGATCACTGCCTGTGGTGCTTCGCAATCGAGGATCATAAACGGCACGCCGGTGTTTTCGGCGACTTTTGCCGCTGCATCACGCTGCCCATGCTTGAGGTAGGTGGCATCGATCACTACCGAGAAGCCTGCGCGAAGGGTTATACCGGCAAGTTCGTGCAGGTGTGCATAGGTTGCATCGTTGGCTTGCGCGCCATACATCTCTTCATCTCGCCCGGCAAACAGGCGCTTGCGCTCTATGTCCGAACGCAGGCGAATGGCGCCCAGCGATTCCACCAGGCGCATTGCGACATGGCTTTTGCCGACGGCTGATACACCGTGGGTAATTGTCAGGAACGGTGAGGGAATGGCGCTGTAGCTTTCGGCCAGATTGGCGTAGTTGCGGTATTGACGAAGCGTCGCTGCGCGCTGCACACCGTCGGCATCGGATGGCTGGCTGAACAGCGCCACTTTGGCACGAACCATCGCCCGATAAGCCTTGTAGAAATTCAGCAGTTCCAGGCCTGCGTAGTCGCCGGTGACTTCCAGGTACTGGCTGATCAGGCGCCGGGAAAGGGATTTCAGGCCGCGGTCCTCAAGGTCCATTGCCAGGAAGCCGATGTCGGCGTACACGTCGGTCTTGCGGAACGGTTCGTTGAACTCGATGCAGTCAAACAGCACGACCTTGCCGTCAATCACTGTCGCGTTGCCCAGATGGATGTCGCCGTGGCATTCGCGGATGAATCCGTCGGCCTTGCGCTGAGCCAGCAGTGGCTTGAGCCGCGCAAAGCTAGACTCTGCCCACGCCTGCAGGGCATCGAGCTGTGCCAGGTCGGATTTTTCGCTGATCAGTGGACGAATCTGCTCAAAATTCTGTACCACGGGGGCCATCACGCTGTCTGGCGAGCCCAGTTCGCTTTCGGTTCCGACCTGCGGCGAGCTGAGGTGGAAGCCTGCGATCTGGCGCGCCAGTTCGTCGATATGCGCAGTGGTCACCTCGCCGTTGGCCTGCAGGGTGCTGAGCAGGCCGTCCTGTGAAAACTGCTTCATCTTCAAGGCGTATTCGATGACTTCGCCGTCGCCGCCCAATTGCGGCGCGTCGACTGTGCCGGTGATCGGCAGCACTTCGATGTAGAGGTCGTCGGTCAGGCGCTGATTGAGGCGCAGCTCTTCTTCGCAGAAATGCTTACGCAGAGCCAGCGTAGTAAAATCCAGAAAACCGAAGTTCATCGGCTTCTTGAATTTGTAGGCATACGGGCCAGTCAGCAGAACCCACGAAATGTGCGTTTCGATGAGCTGGAAATTCTCCACCGGATGTGGGAAAAGAGCAGGGTTCTGCAGGGCAGCGATCAAAGACTTGCTCACGGGCGATCCTTCAGGAATGTGTTCAAAATGTAAGTACGCGATGCCGCCATTATGGCCGCTTGGCGCGAGGCTGCAAACCGCTGACTCGGGCGTCTGTCGATCCTTGCTAAAGTGCGTATAATCCGCGCCCATGACTCGATCCCGCACCTCTCGTTCTCCTAAAAAGCAACCTCCTCGCAGCCTGAACAAGTGGCTGGGCTGGGCGTTGAAGCTCGGTATTGTCGGCCTGGTTCTGCTGGGCGGCCTGGCCATTTACCTCGATGCAATCGTTCAGGAGAAGTTCTCCGGCAAGCGCTGGACCATTCCGGCCAAGGTCTATGCACGACCGCTGGAGCTGTTCGTCGGACAGAAGCTGAGCCGCGATGATTTTCTCATCGAACTCGACGCCTTGGGTTATCGCCGCGAAAGCGTCGCGAATGGTCCTGGCGCTGCGGCGGTGAATGGCAATACCGTCGACCTCAACACGCGGGGTTTCCAGTTCTACGAAGGCACTGATGCGGCGCAGCAGGTGCGCGTGCGCTTTTCCGGTGATTACGTCGCCGACCTGTCGTCGGGCAATGGTGCCAAGCTTGCCGTGGCGCGGCTGGAGCCCTTGCTGATCGGCGGGCTTTACCCGAAGAACCTCGAAGACCGGATCCTGATCAAGCTTGATCAGGCACCGCCGTATCTGCTCGACGGGCTGGTGGCGGTCGAGGACCGCGATTTCTATCACCACTTCGGCGTGTCGCCCAAGTCCATTGCCCGGGCTATCTGGGTGAATACTTCGCAAGGGCAGATGCGCCAGGGCGGCAGTACGCTGACCCAGCAGTTGGTCAAGAACTTCTACCTGACCAACGAGCGCAGCCTGACCCGCAAGCTCACCGAGGCCATGATGGCGGTCTTGCTGGAGATCCATTACAGCAAGCAGGAAATCCTCGAGGCTTACCTCAATGAAGTGTTTGTCGGTCAGGACGGTCAACGTGCAGTGCACGGTTTTGGTCTGGCCAGTCAGTATTTCTTCAGCCAGCCGCTTTCCGAACTGAAGATTCATCAGGTGGCGATGCTGGTCGGGCTGGTCAAGGGGCCGTCCTTCTACAACCCGCGCCGCAACCCCGAGCGTGCTCTGGAGCGTCGTAATCTGGTGCTCGACCTGTTTGAGCAGCAAGGTGTGGCAACCCCCGAAGTGGTGGCCGCCGCGAAGAAATTGCCACTGGGTGTGACCAAGACCGGCACGCTCGCCGACAGCTCGTTCCCGGCTTTTCTGGATCTGGTCAAGCGCCAGTTACGCGAAGACTATCGCGATGAAGACTTGACCGAAGAAGGGCTGCGGATCTTTACCAGCTTTGATCCGATCCTGCAGATGAAGTCCCAGGCCGCTATGGACGACACGTTCAAAAAGCTCGCCGGGCGCAAGGGTGTTGATGAAGTAGAGGCGGGTATGGTCGTCACCAACCCGGAGACCGGTGAAGTGCAGGCGCTGATTGGCGGTCGCGAGGCCGGGTTCTCGGGTTTCAACCGGGCGATCGATGCAGTGCGTCCGATAGGCTCGCTGGTCAAGCCGGCTATTTACCTGACCGCACTGGAACGTCCGAGCCAGTACACGCTGACCAGCTGGATTGCCGACGAACTGTTTCAGGTCAAGGGCGCTGATGGCCAGATCTGGAAACCGCAGAACTACGATCACAAGTCGCATGGCAACATCTTTCTGTATCAAGGGCTGGCGCATTCCTACAACCTGTCGACTGCCAAGCTGGGCCTTGAGCTGGGTATTCCAACTGTCTTCAAGACACTGGCCAAACTGGGTGTAACGCGTGAGTGGCCTGCTTATCCGTCGATGCTGCTGGGTGCGGGCGGCTTGAGTCCGATGGAAGTCGCCACCATGTACCAGACCATCGCCAGCGGCGGGTTCAATACGCCGATGCGTGGTATTCGCAGTGTGCTGACCGCCGAAGGTGAACCGCTCAAGCGTTATCCGTTCAAGATCGAGCAGCGTTTCGATCCGGGTGCCATTTACCTGGTACAGAATGCGATGCAGCGGGTCATGCGCGAAGGGACGGGCAAATCTGTTTACAACGTGTTGCCGAGCTCGCTGAATCTGGCGGGCAAGACCGGCACCAGTAATGACTCGCGCGACAGCTGGTTCGCCGGTTTCAGTCAGGATCTGCTGGCTGTGGTGTGGATGGGCCGTGATGATAACGGCAAGACTCCGTTTACCGGTGCCACTGGTGCCCTGCAGGTCTGGACCAGCTTTATGCGCAAGGCCAATCCGCTGCCGCTGGACATGGCGATGCCGGATAACGTCGTTCAGGCGTGGGTCGATGCGCAGACAGGCCAGGGTTCTGATTCGAGCTGCCCGAATGCAGTGCAGATGCCGTATATTCGCGGCAGTGAGCCCCAGCCCGGCGCGACATGCGGCGGCGCTCCGGCACCTGCCACTGAGGTGATGGACTGGGTCAAGGGTTGGTTGAACTAGGCAATCGAGGTTTTGAAGTGAATAAATGGTGGATTCCAGCTTTAACGGCACTGGCCTTGCTGAACGGCTGCGCCAGTGTGGAACGCGGCTCGATTCCGGTCGTGGATTCGAGCTCCAAGGTGTCCAACGGCGAGCGCGCGGCAGCGTCGCGTAACGGCACTTACCGAACCAACACCGCTCCAGTCCAGCAGCCGCAAGCCGTGCCGCAGGATTCGGGCGTCGTGGTGATGGTGCCTGGCGCGGGTGGTGCCGATGCAGGGCAGAGCTTCTCTGCGCCGACCAGTCAGGCGCCGTTCAGTGTCAACACGCCGCCTGTCGACGCCGCTCCGGTCAATCAGGCCCCGATCAGCCCGGCTCCGGCGAACAACAGTTACAGCATGCCGGCTGCCTCTGCACCGACCGGCATTCCGTCCAGTGGCGGCGGTCTGTCAGAGGACGAGCAGCTTGACGGGCCGGTACTGGCGTTGCTGACCACGGCACAGCAACAGCAGAGCAGTGGCGACCTCAACGGCGCATCCTCAAGCCTGGAGCGCGCGCAGCGTGTTGCCCCGCGGGAGCCTCAGGTGCTTTATCGTCTGGCTCAGGTGCGTCTGGCTCAGGGCGATGCAGCCCAGGCCGAGCAACTGGCTCGTCGCGGTCTGACCTACGCCAACGGGCGTACCAGCCTTCAGGCCAGCCTTTGGGGTCTGATCGCCCAGTCTCGCGAAAAGCAGGGTGACGCGGCCGGTGCTGCGCTGGCTCGCCAAAAGGCTCGCTGATGGACGTGCGTTTGCCTGAGGTGGCCGAGCAGTTGTTGTTGATAGAGCGCGAGTTGCGCGCGCTGGGCTGGTGGGATGCGACGCCGCCCAGCGAGCAGGCGCTTGCCAGTCAGGAACCGTTCAGCGTCGATACGCTCGAGTTCGCGCAGTGGCTGCAATGGATCTTCCTGCCGCGCATGAAAGTCATCCTCGAGCGTGACCTGCCGCTGCCCAATGCGTCCGGCATTCTGGAGATGGCCGAGATGGTCTATGCCGGGCGCCTGAGTGAAACCCGGCTGCTGCAGCAGCATCTGGCACGGTTCGATCAGTTGATTACGGCCGCTCGCTGAGCCAATCCTCTAGCGACAGAATTCGCTGATGGCTTTCTCGGTTTCTTCGATACGCGTCTTGCGGTTTTCATCCGTGAGACGCCTCGACTCTCCTCCGACCTGCTCGCGCACTCGCGGATTGTTCTGCAACTGCGCGAGATTGGTGCGCAGGGTTTCGCAATTCTCCGCGCGTTTCGCTTCCTGAGCCTTCACCTGACTTTTGACTTTCTGGTCAATAGCGCGTTGCTGTGCAGCTCCGTCGTCCGCAGGAGTGCTGGGCGCAGAGGCAGGCGGCGGCGTCTGCACATTAATTTCCTGCACCTGCTGGCCGGTGGGGGGTTGAGCATCAAAATGCGTCACGCCCTGAGCGTCGACCCACTTATAGATTGAGGCGGCCTGGCTGGTTGTGCTGAGGGCCAGTGCGGCGGCGAGAATCATCCAATGCATGTCGTGTCCTTGAGAGTCTGTGCACACAGAAAACTACCATAACGGTGCATTTCAGTCCGAAACGGTGCGATTTCGCCGGTCCTCTGTCAAGAAAGCGCACGGATCACTTGACTTGAAGGGGGGGAATCACAACAATCCAAAGTTCGCTGTAGAAGGACTGCCAGAAGCAGACCCTCTCAGTAGATCATGAGGCGCACACCCGCGCCGACCTGTAACACCCGCAACGCGTTACCTCGCGCTGGGTGGGAATGTTCCGCAACACTCAGGGACCTCCCAATACTTGCTCAGTCAGTGCTGACGTAGTCGGCGACCACCGTCGCTCATGCTCTGCTGGCAGTAAACCTATTAAGACCCGTCCCGGAGTGGGCGGTATTCTGGCGTTTTAGAGGTGAACAACGTGGAGCTTTTATCTGGCGCTGAAATGGTCGTCCGCTTTTTGCGTGACGAAGGCGTTGAGCATATCTATGGGTATCCGGGTGGTGCTCTCCTGCATGTCTACGATGCCCTGTTCAAAGAACCGGCGGTAAGCCATATCCTTGTTCGCCACGAGCAGGCTGCCACGCACATGGCCGACGGCTATGCGCGGGCTACCGGCAAGGCGGGCGTGGTGCTGGTGACGTCCGGCCCAGGTGCAACCAATGCCATTACCGGTATCGCCACGGCGTACATGGACTCCATTCCGATGGTGGTTCTGTCTGGTCAGGTAGCGAGCACGCTGGTGGGTACCGATGCCTTCCAGGAGACCGACATGATCGGTATCTCCCGGCCGATCGTGAAGCACAGCTTCATGATCAAGCACCCGTCGGAAATCCCGGAAGTCCTGAAAAAGGCTTTCTACCTGGCGCAGTCCGGTCGTCCGGGCCCTGTAGTGGTCGACATTCCGAAAGACATGACCAACCCGGCCGAGAAATTCGAATACGTCTTTCCGAAAAAAGCCAAGCTACGCTCCTACAGCCCGGCGGTCCGTGGCCATTCCGGCCAGATCCGCAAAGCCGTCGAGATGCTGCTGGCGGCCAAGCGTCCTATCGTCTACGCCGGTGGCGGCGTGATCATGGGCAATGCTTCGGCGCAACTGACCGAACTGGCGCAACTGCTCAATGCTCCGGTCACCAATACCCTGATGGGGCTTGGCTGCTATCCGGGCACGGATCGTCAGTTCGTCGGCATGCTCGGGATGCACGGCAGCTACACCGCCAACCTCGCGATGCACCACACCGATGTGATCCTGGCAGTCGGCGCGCGCTTTGATGACCGTGTCATCAATGGCGCGAGCAAGTTCTGCCCGAACGCAAAAATCATCCACATCGACATCGACCCGGCTTCGATCTCCAAGACCATCAAGGCCGACGTGCCTATCGTCGGTCCTGTCGAAAGCGTGCTGACCGAAATGGTCGCCACTTTGAAAGAGATCGGCGAGACACCTGACAAGGCATCCGTTGCCGCGTGGTGGAAGCAGATTGACGAGTGGCGCGGTGCGGGTGACCTGTTCCCGTACAACCGTGGCGATGGCACGGTCATCAAGCCGCAAGCCGTTATCGAAACGCTGTGCGAAGTCACCAAGGGCGACGCTTACGTCACCTCGGACGTTGGCCAGCATCAGATGTTCGCTGCGCAGTACTACCGTTTCAACAAGCCGAACCGCTGGATCAACTCGGGCGGTCTGGGCACGATGGGCTTTGGCTTCCCGGCTGCGATGGGCGTCAAGCTGAGCTTTCCGGATGCGCACGTTGCCTGTGTGACCGGTGAAGGCAGTATCCAGATGAACATTCAGGAACTGTCGACCTGCCTGCAATACGGCTTGCCGGTGAAGATCATCCTGCTCAACAACGGTGTTCTGGGCATGGTCCGTCAGTGGCAGGACATGAGCTATGGCTCGCGTCACTCGCATTCCTACATGGAATCGCTGCCTGATTTCGTCAAGCTGGTCGAAGCCTATGGCCACGTCGGCATGCGTATCACTGACCTGAAGGACTTGAAGCCGAAGATGGAAGAAGCCTTTGCCATGACTGATCGTCTGGTGTTCATGGATATTCAGGTCGATGTGACCGAGCACGTCTACCCGATGCAGATCAAGGACGGCTCCATGCGCGATATGTGGTTGAGCAAGACGGAGCGGACATAATCATGCGCCATATCATTTCCCTGCTGCTGGAAAACGAACCGGGTGCATTGTCTCGCGTCGTCGGTCTGTTCTCCCAGCGCAACTACAACATCGAAAGCCTGACCGTTGCGCCGACCGAAGACCCGACCCTGTCGCGTCTGACGCTCACCACCGTAGGCCACGATGAGGTGATCGAGCAGATCACCAAGAACCTCAACAAACTTATCGAAGTGGTCAAGCTGGTCGACCTGTCGGAAAGCGCTCACATCGAGCGCGAACTGATGTTGGTCAAGGTCAAGGCCACTGGCGCGCAGCGTGCCGAGATCAAGCGCACCACGGATATTTTCCGCGGGCAGATCGTCGACGTGACCGCCAGCGTTTATACCGTGCAGCTGAGTGGCACGAGCGACAAACTGGACAGCTTCATTCAGGCCATCGGCACCGCCGCTATCCTGGAAACAGTACGCAGCGGCGTAACGGGCATTGCCCGTGGCGACAAAGTGCTGAGCATTTAAATCAATTAAGCAAATGGCCTGAACGGCCAAGATAACAGGGGATTTCCATGAAAGTTTTCTACGACAAAGACTGTGACCTTTCGATCATCCAGGGCAAGAAAGTCGCCATCATCGGTTACGGTTCGCAAGGCCACGCTCAAGCGTGCAACCTGAAAGACTCCGGCGTTGATGTCACTGTTGGCCTGCGTAAAGGTTCGGCTACTGTCGCCAAGGCCGAGGCTCATGGCCTGAAAGTGACTGATGTTGCTTCTGCCGTTGCTGCTGCCGACCTGGTCATGATCCTGACCCCGGACGAGTTCCAGTCCCAGCTGTACAAGAACGAAGTCGAGCCGAACCTGAAAAAGGGCGCAACACTGGCGTTCTCCCACGGCTTCGCGATTCACTACAACCAGGTTGTACCGCGCGCTGACCTCGACGTGATCATGATCGCGCCAAAAGCTCCAGGCCACACCGTACGTACCGAGTTCGTCAAGGGCGGCGGTATTCCTGACCTGATCGCGGTTTATCAGGATGCTTCCGGCAACGCCAAGAACGTTGCCCTGTCCTACGCTTCGGGCGTTGGCGGCGGCCGTACCGGCATCATCGAAACCACCTTCAAGGACGAGACTGAAACCGACCTGTTCGGCGAGCAGGCTGTTCTGTGCGGCGGTACTGTCGAGCTGGTAAAAGCTGGTTTCGAAACACTGGTTGAAGCTGGCTACGCGCCGGAAATGGCCTACTTCGAGTGCCTGCACGAACTGAAGCTGATCGTTGACCTCATGTACGAAGGCGGTATCGCCAACATGAACTACTCGATCTCCAACAACGCCGAATACGGCGAGTACGTGACCGGCCCTGAAGTCATCAACGCTGAATCCCGCCAGGCCATGCGCAACGCTCTGAAGCGCATCCAGGACGGTGAATACGCGAAGATGTTCATCAGCGAAGGCGCTACCGGCTACCCATCGATGACCGCCAAGCGTCGTAACAACGCTGCCCACGGCATCGAAATCATCGGCGAGAAACTGCGCTCGATGATGCCTTGGATCGCTGCGAACAAAATTGTCGACAAAGACAAGAACTAAGCTTTAGCTTCGCAAAAAAAAACGCGGCCAATCGGTCGCGTTTTTTCGTTATGGGTCAGGCTCTGGTATAAAGCTGCATCGTTTGCCGCCGAACCCTCGCGGCAGACCTCTGTCGAACCTTTTCATACCGCTGCAAGGTAATCTCCATGAGCGAACGTCCCGAGGAGCCCAACAAGGCCTCCGACGCTGAAAGTCTGCTACCTATCGATGAACATGTGGAAGAAGGGCATGACGCCGAAGGCCGGCAGGTCCGGCATCGCGGTATCTATCTGCTGCCCAACCTGTTTACCACTGCGAACCTGTTCGCTGGCTTTTACTCCATCATCAGTTCCATGAGCGCACAAAGCGCGATGAGTGCGGGTGATACCGCCGGCGCGAGCAAGTATTTCGCGTTCGCTGCCATTGCGATCTTCGTCGCCATGGTTCTCGACGGGCTGGATGGTCGCGTTGCGCGCATGACCAATACCCAGAGCGCGTTTGGTGCCGAATACGATTCCCTGTCCGACATGGTCGCCTTTGGTGTGGCACCCGCGCTGCTGGCATTCGGTTGGGCATTGGGTGACATGGGCAAGGTGGGCTGGATGGTCGCCTTCATCTATGTGGCGGGCGCGGCATTGCGTCTGGCGCGCTTCAACACTCAGGTCGGCAAGGCTGACAAACGTTACTTCATCGGTTTGGCTAGCCCGGCTGCGGCAGGTGTTGTGGCCGGCACGGTCTGGGCGTTCAGTGATTTCGGGATTCAGGGTTCGAAGCTGTCGTTCCTGGTGGCCTTGCTGGTTGCGGCGGCAGGCATGCTGATGGTCAGCAACATCAAGTACAACAGCTTCAAGGAGCTGGACCTGAAAGGGCGTGTACCTTTTGTTGCGATTCTGGCCGTGGTGCTGGTGTTTGCCGTGGTATTCAGCGATCCGCCACGTATTCTGCTGCTGATATTCCTCGCCTATGCCCTGTCTGGACCGATTCAGTATCTATTGCGTCGCCGCAAGGCCTAGTCAATGATCTAATTTCCACCATACTCCGTAGTCTATTGGTGCATCAGTTCCCTGGCCTGCGGAGTCATCATGCTAATCAAGCTTCCTTCTTCGTCCGACTCCAAAGAGTCGGACGTCACGCCTGAATCCATCTATCTCTCGCGACGTACATTGCTCGGCGGCTCGCTTGCGGGTCTGGCCGTCACGGCACTGCCACGCTGGGCAAGCGCTGCAGACGCTTCGCGCTATGCGGATGTAGAGCCCGGGAAAGCGCCGGGCTGGTTTGCCGACAAGCTGCCTTCTACAAAATGGCAGGCGGTCAACGTCAAGGATGAGGCGATCACACCGTTCAAGGACGCGACCCACTACAACAACTTCTACGAGTTTGGTACCGACAAGGGCGATCCGGCAAAGAATGCCGGTTCCTTGCAGACCGAACCGTGGAGCGTCGTGATCGATGGCGAAGTCGGCAAGCCGGGCCGCTATGCGCTGGAAGACTTCATGAAGCCTTATCAGCTGGAGGAGCGGATCTACAGGCTGCGCTGCGTCGAAGCCTGGTCGATGGTCATTCCCTGGATGGGCTTTCCTATCTCTGCACTGCTTAAGCAGGTAGAGCCGACCTCGAAGGCCAAATACATTCGCTTCGAAACGCTTGAAGACCCAAAGTCCATGCCTGGGCAACGCTCTGACTTTGCCCTCATCGACTGGCCGTATGTAGAAGGACTGCGGCTGGATGAGGCGATGAATCCATTGGCGATTCTTGCGGTGGGCATGTATGGGCGTGAGTTGCCTAATCAGAACGGCGCACCGCTGCGTTTGGTGGTGCCTTGGAAGTATGGCTTCAAGAGTGTGAAGTCAATTGTGCGTATCAGTCTGGTCAGTGAGCAGCCGAAGACCACATGGCAAAGCATTGCGGCAAATGAGTACGGCTTCTATGCCAACGTTAACCCGACGGTGGATCACCCTCGTTGGACTCAGGCCCGAGAGCGTCGCTTGCCGAGCGGCCTGTTCAGTCCGAATCTGCGCGACACGAAAATGTTCAACGGTTATGAGGAGGAGGTGGGTGCCTTGTATGCCGGTATGGATTTGCGGAAGGACTATTGATGCGATACCCGTTCTGGCGTCTGGCTGTATTTCTCGCCGCGTGCGTTGCGCCGGTCTGGTGGCTCTATCAGGCATGGATCTTTGCCTTGGGTCCTGATCCGGGCAAGGTTCTGGTAGAAGATTTCGGGCTAGCGACTCTGGTGATGTTGCTGATCACAATGTCCATGACCCCTTTGCAGCGTCTGACTGGCTGGCCGGGGTGGATCGTCGTCCGTCGTCAATTGGGGTTGTGGTGTTTCGCTTATGTGGTGCTGCACATGACGATGTATGCGCTGTTCATTCTCGGGCTGGATTTAGGACAGTTAGGCGTGGAGCTGGTCAAGCGTCCCTATATCATCGTGGGGGCGTTGGCGTTTCTCGGGCTGCTGGCTTTGGCTGTGACGTCCAATCGCTATAGTCAGCGTCGACTCGGAGCGCGCTGGAAGAAGCTACACCGGCTTATATATGTGATTCTGGGGCTGGGCTTGCTGCACATGTTCTGGATTGTCAGGGCTGACCTTAAGGAATGGGCGCTGTATGCGGGGATAGGCGCGTTCCTGTTGCTGTTGCGGATTCCAATGATTACAAGGCGAATCCCGCGTCTTGGAGGTTCTGCCGGGGCAGGATCGAAGAAAGTTCAAAATAACGGTTGACGCCCTCTGTGATCTGTCTATAATTCGCCCCACTTCCGGCGCAGACGGAAACGAAAAAGCCTTGT